>NZ_JBYTDE010000009.1:70550-241055 GCF_058791075.1 Curvibacter sp. EU05-FHT14A10 | reverse complement strand
CCAGCGTTCATCTCTTCTCTCCTTTCCCGGCATTCTCCGGGCTGAGCTATGAACTCCGAAATTCGAGGGCAACCTCAGCTTGCGGTCTGCGTGCTGACCCATGCGCAGTTCGAAGCGAGCGCGATTCAGCGCCGCGTACACGTTACGGCTGGCGCCGAGCAGCAGGTGATCGCCCGCTCGGTCGCGGATGGCGTAGATGCCCATGGGCGGGAAGCTGTCACGCACCTGGCGCGCGGCGGCCCGTCGCGCCGAGCGCGACGCCTGGTTGGCGGAATAGTCCATCTTTTTTCTCCTTGTGACGGTAGTAGAGGCCGTGCAGCGCCAGCATGGCGAGGAACGCGGCAGGACAAGCCCAGAACACACCTGCCAGGCCGAAGCGCGCTTCCAGCGCCACGGCAAGGGGCCATTCGATGCCTACGATCGCGGCCAGGCTCAGGAGTGCCGGCACCAGCGCCGCGCCGCTCGCGCGCATCGCGCCGACCAGCACGTGGCTCCATCCGAGCAGTACCATGCTCCAGGCGACGGTGCGCACGATGGTGAGAGCCTGTTCCAGCACGGCTCCAGGCTCCAGGAACACGCGCAGCGCGAATGGCGCGAGCAGGTGCGCAGCGCCAACGACCAGCGCGGTGACCAGGGCGTTCAAACGCAGCCCCGTACGCACGATCGCCAACACCCTTTCGCGCCGTCCCGCGCCGACTGCGTGCGCGCTGAAGATCGCCGCGGCAATGCCCAGGCTCATCGCCGGGAACTGCACCCAGCTCAGAACCTGCGTTGCCGCGCCATAGGCGGCGGTAGCGGTCGAACCATGGCGGTTCACCAGGCCCAGCAACACGATCTCAGCAAAAGCCATCGCCAGCATCTGCAATGCGGCTGGCAGACCGATGTGCAGCATGCGTCGGGCGATCACCGCACTTGGCTTGCAGTGCTGCCATCCGGCGCCGGGTGCTAGCGGATGGCCGTCCCGGCACCAGCGCCAGATCAACACGGCAAGTGCAGCCAGCTGTGCAACGAGCACCGAGACAGCCACGCCAGCAGCGCCCAAGGGCGTGGCCGCAACGAACAGCGGCGTGCACACCGCGCCCACCAGCGTCGCGCCCAGCAAGGACCACATCGGCGAGCGCGCGTCGCCGGTGCCGCGGCTCAGTGACACGCCCGCCCATGCGACGAACACGAAGGGCGTCACCAGCAACATGGCGCGCGCATAGCGGATCGCGGCCGGCAAGATGTCCGGCGGCGTGCCGAGAGCCTGCATCAACCACGGTGCAGACCACGCACCCGCCACCGCGACCGCAAGCCCGACCCCAAGCGCAGCCGCGAAGGCCGTCGCACCCACGCGCCGCACCTGCGTTGCGTCACATGCGCCCCATGCTTGTCCCGCAAGAATGGTTGCGCCGGAGCTCAGCCCGATGATCAGCGACAGCAGTAGGAAGAACACGGGAAAGAACGAGGCGGCCGTCGCGATGCCGATCACGCCCAGCAGGTGTCCGAGCCAGAAGCCATCGAGCAGTCCGCCCGCGCTTTGCAGCGCATGCGTCAGGATAAGGGGAGTCAGCAGCGCAAGGTAATGCGTGCGCAGTGTCGGCGTCGGTCCGGCGGGGGTTGGCATTTCTCGCTCGTTCATGGGGGGCCTTGTGAATCGCGGGCGTGCGTGTGCCCGCAGCGCTGCAGCCCGGAGCCGCGCGCTGATTTCAAAAAAAGAAGGAAGTCCGGCTCAGCCGGGTGCAGGTTCGGCGAGATCCAACACGTAGGTCTGCACGTCTTCCGGCCAAGCGGCCATCTGCGCCACCAGCCGCTCGTGGTCGCCGGCGAACAGTGCCCGCGATGCTTCCTCGAAGCCCGCGAGATGGCCGGCCAGCGTAGACATGGCGTGATACGCGCGGTCGCGCGCCTGGCGCGTCCGGCTCTTGTCGCCGTCGTTGCGCCGCGCTTCATGCACAAGCTTGCGCAAGGCCACGGAGGCCCCGCCCGGTTGCGCGGCCAACCAGTCCCAGTGTTCCGGTAGCAATGTCACTTCTCGCGCGACCACACCGAGCTTGGGGCGGCCGCGGCCCTTGGGCGCCGGGGTTGGCAGCACCTCGGTGTAGCGTGCCGCAACGGCTTCCTCGCCGCCACGCAAGTCCAAGTCAGCCGACCGACCACTGGCATCGCTGAAGACCAGTGGATACCTCTGGGGTTGCGCCTGCTGGGCCCGCAGCACGGCCACGGCGACCTCATGCAAAGGACCCTTGGCGAGGCGCCGTCCCTCGAGGAAGGCTGTGTAGGTGAGTGGCGTGGGCTGGTTCATGTCGAAAATTTTACCCGGATCAAATTCGCAGGTCAATAATACCCGGGTAAAAATAAAACGGTCTGACTTGAGGACCCGTCACGTGCCCGTTTGTGCCTGCACCAGTCCGTGTTGCAACGGCTGCAGACTCCGCCTGAATGCGGGGCTTGAGTCGGCTGCGTCGATGCCCGCTTCAGCGCTGGCCTCGTGGCCACATCAAGGCCAGCAGAGACAGGCCGCAGAACACGGCGCCGGCCACAAAAGTCGTGGCCGGGCCCTGGCTGTCCCACAGCAGGCCGGCCACCGTGCTGGCCAGCAGCATGGCCAGGCCGCTGACCAGGTTGAAGAAGCCGAAGGCCGTGCCCCGCAGGTCATCTGGTGCGGTGTCGGCCACCATGGCCGCCAGCAGGCCTTGTGTCAGGGCCATGTGCACGCCCCACAGCGCCACGCCGGCCAGCAGGCCGGCGGGCCCGGTCTCGGTGGCCAGCAACAGGTCGGCCAGCAGCAGCACCAGCACCCCGGCGGCCAGCAGGCCACGGTGCCCGATGCGATCCGACAGTTTGCCGAAGGGGTAGGCCAGCAGCGAATACACCCCGTTCATGGCCACCATCACCAGCGGCACCAGGGCCATGGCGATGCCGCTTTGTTGGGCGCGCAGCACCAGAAACGCTTCGCTGAAGCGGGCCAGCGTGAACAGTGCACCCAAAGAAACTACCCACCAGTAGGCTGCCGGCAGCCGGCGCAGCTTGGCGCGCTGGATCGGATTTTCGCGGGGTGTACCAGCAGGCCGCGCGGGTTCCTTCAAGCCCAGTACCAGCAAGGCTACCGCCAGCCAGGCCGGCACCGTAGCCACCCAGAACACGGCGCGGAAATCATTGGCCCAGAGCAGCATCAGGCCGGCAGCGATCAGCGGGCCGGCAAAGGCCCCCACGGTGTCGAGCGACTGGCGCAGGCCAAAGGCCGCGCCGCGCAGATGGGCCGGCGCGATGTCGGCCACCAGCGCATCGCGCGGGGCCCCGCGGATGCCCTTGCCCACGCGGTCCAGCAGGCGGGCTGTCACGATCAGGCTGGCGCCGCCGGTAAGGGCGAACAGTGGCTTGCTCAAGGCCCCCAGGCCATAGCCCAGCACGGCCAGCGATTTGCGTCGGCCCCAGTAATCGCTGAGCACGCCCGAGAACACTTTCACGATCAGTGCCGTGGCCTCGGCCAAGCCCTCGATCAGGCCGACCGTGGCCATGCTCATGCCCAGCGTGCCCACCATGAACATGGGCAGCAGGCTGTGGATCATCTCGGACGAAATGTCCATCAGCAGGCTCACGAAGCCCAGGGTCCAGATGCCTGCCGGGATGTGGCGCAGTCCGCTGGCAGGCGATGTTAGATGGGCGCTCATGGTCTGGGCGGTGTCAGAGGCCCAGGGGCGACACGCCGATCAGCCACTGGTGGCCCCAGAAGGCAAAGGCCGCCCAGGCCAGCAGTCCGGCCAGCACCGTCATGGCGGTGCTGCCACTGTGGGCTGCGGGGTAGACCGTGCCCAAGGCCCGGTCGCGTTGTCGGGCGCTGCGGAAATCCAGCACGGCCCAGGCCAGAAAGCTGCCGAACAGCAGCCCGTCGGCCAGGTTGCCATTGGCCAGCAGGTGCGCCAGCGCCCACACCTTCACCGCCAGCACCATGGGGTGGTGCAAGCGGGCCTTGAATCCGTTGTGGGGCACATAGGCCGCAGCCAGCAACACGAACGAGATCAGCATCAGCAAGGCCGCGCCATGGCGAGTGGCCACCGGGGGGACCCACAGCACCACAGGGTTTTGCCGTGCCAGGCCGTAGCCCCACACGATCAAGGCAAAGCCCAGCAGCGACAGCAGTGAGTAAAGGCCTTTCCAGGCGCCCTCACCCAGTCGCGTGCGCGTGCGGGTGCGCCAGCTTTCGGCCACGATGCGCACCGAATGGACGCCCAGGAACAAGATCAAGCCCAACACCAACCATGTCATGGATTCACCTCCTCACGCCACCCGGCGACTGGCTGATTATGGGTGCCCTGGCGCGGCTTTGCATGTCAGGTGTGTACAAGGTCGACTCCTTTGCCTGGGGTGGCCGCGTCGCGCAGACACTGCACCAGCAGACTGGCTGCCGGGGACAGCCGTGCGCCGCGGCGGGTGACGATGCCGTAGGCCTCATGGCGTGAGCGGATCGCCAGTGGCAGTCGGCGTGCGATCCGGTGCTCTTCGCAAAAGGCCATGGTGCCCTCGGCCATCAAGGCCACCAGGGTCGGGTCCTGCTTGAGCATCAGCATGGTGGCCAGCGATGAGGCTGTCTCGATCGGATAGGGTGGCAGACCCAGGCCTGCCTCGCGGAACTCGCGCTCCAGCAGGGTGCGCAGGGGCATGTTGCCGGGGTAGAGAATCCAGCGGCACGAGGCCAGTTGGGCCAGCGTCACCCGTCGGGCCTTGGCCAGGGCGTGGCGCGGTCCGACGGCCACGGCCACGCTCTCATCCTGCAAGGCTTCGTAGTCGAACTGGTCGGCCTGTTTGGCCACCGTGGTGCGGCAGATGGCCAGGTCCAGCCGCCCCTCGTTGAGCAGGTTCAGCAGCTCGCTGCTGATGCCTTCGCGCACCTCGATCGACAAGGCCGGCTGGGTCTCGCGCAACTGGGCCAGCGCACCGATCAGCACCGAGTGCAGCGCTCCGGTGATGGTGCCCACGGCCACCCGCCCGCCACTGCCCCGCAGCACCCCGTCGATCTCTTCGCGCAGGTGGTCCAGGTCGGACGAGATCACGCGGGCGTAACGGATGATGCAGCGCCCCAATTCATTGGCCAGCACGCCCTTGGGCGAGCGCTCGAACAAAGCCATGCCGAAGGTCGACTCGATCTCGCGCAAGGCCTTGGTCAGCCCCGGCTGCGTCATGCCCAGGCGATCGGCCGCCCGGTGCAGCGAGCCCGCTTCGTCGAGCGCCACCAGCAGGGTGAGTTGGCGAAAGCGCAGGCGAGAGGTGATCGAGGTGAGGCTGGGGACCATGGGGATTCCAAAAGGTTATTGCCAGATCAAAAGCTCTCACTATGCAGCATGGCGGGGCCCTCCCAGAATCCCGCAGCACAAGGAGACAAGGCATGAAACTGCTTCGCTATGGCCCCCCGGGCCAGGAGAAACCCGGCCTGCTGGATGGGGCTGGCCAACTCAGGGATCTGTCGGCCCAGGTGGTCGACATCGAGGGCAGCACCCTCGACCCCAACACCCTCGATCGGCTGCGCGCCATCGACCCCTTCAGCCTGCCTCTTGTGGCCGGTACGCCTCGTCTGGGGCCTTGCGTGGGGCGCATCGGCAAGTTCATCTGCATCGGTCTGAACTATGCCGATCACGCGGCCGAATCGGGCATGGCCGTGCCCACCGAGCCCGTGGTGTTCAACAAATGGACCTCGGCCGTGGTGGGGCCGAACGATGATGTGCGCATCCCGCGTGGATCGATGAAAACCGATTGGGAGGTCGAACTGGGGGTGGTCATCGGCCGTGTCGCCAGCTACGTGGAAGAGGCCGAGGCCATGGCCTACGTGGCTGGCTACTGCGTGGTCAATGACGTGTCGGAGCGCAGCTACCAACTGGAGCGAGGCGGCACCTGGGACAAAGGCAAGGGCTGCGACACCTTCGGCCCCACCGGGCCCTGGCTGGTCACCGCCGACGAGGTGCCCGACCCGCATGCGCTGCACCTGTGGCTGGAGGTGGATGGCCAGCGCTACCAGGACGGCAACACCCGCACCATGGTCTTCAAGGTGCCCCAGCTGGTGGCTTACCTGAGCCGCTTCATGACCCTGTACCCCGGTGACGTGATCTCGACCGGCACCCCACCCGGCGTCGGCATGGGCTGCAAGCCCGAGCCGGTCTACCTGCGCCCTGGACAGACCCTGCGCCTGGGCATCGAAGGCCTGGGTGAACAACAACAACGCACCGTGGCCGCCTGAGAGGAGCCGACACCATGAACCAGCAAGAATTTGAAGGCCGCACCGCTGTCATCACGGGCGGCGCCCAGGGCATCGGCCTGGCTGTTGCCCAGCGCCTGCTGGCCGGTGGCGCCCGGGTCAGCCTGTGGGATGCCGATGCCTCGGCGCTGGCCGCGCAGGCCCATCTGCCCGTGCACCGGGTGCAGGCCAACATCACCGATCCGGCCCAGGTCGAGGTGGCCCTGAGCGAGACCGAGGCCCGGTGCGGCCCCGTGGCCCTGCTGGTGCACAGTGCCGGCATCGCGGGGGCCAATGCCCCCTTGGTGGATTACCCCACGGCCGAGTGGTTGCGCGTGCTCGATGTCAATCTCAACGGCACCTTCCATGTCAACCGGGCGGTGGTGGCGGGCATGATCCGGCGCAACTACGGCCGCATCGTCAACATCGCCTCGATCGCGGGCAAGGAGGGCAACCCCAACGCGGCGGCTTACAGTGCCTCCAAGGCGGGGGTGATCGCCCTCACCAAGAGCCTGGGCAAGGAAACGGCGCAGTACAACATCGCGGTCAATGCCATCACACCGGCCGCCGCGCGCACCCGAATCTTCGAGCAGATGTCGCAGCAGCACATCGATTACATGCTGTCCAAGATCCCGCGCGGCCGCTTCGTCGAGGTGGATGAGATTGCCGCCATGGTGGCCTGGCTGCTGACGGCCGAGAACTCGTTCACCACCGGTGCCGTGTTCGATCTGTCAGGCGGCCGCGCCACCTATTGAGACCTTGAGACCTTGAGACATCGAGACCGGCCCCGCCCGGCGTGCCCCCGCTGATTCCAGCCATGACAACAGGAGACAACACCATGACCATCCCTCGCCGCGGCTTTCTGGCCGCCAGCTGTGCCCTGGGCATCGCAGGCCCTTTCTCGTCGGCCCGCGCCGCCAGCGACTACCCTTCGAGACCGATCGAGCTGATCGTGCCTGTGGCGGCCGGCGGTGGCACCGATCTGGTGGGCCGCGCCTTTGCCGAGGCGGTCAAGAAGTACCTGCCGCAACAACCTGTGGTGGTCACCAACAAGCCCGGGGCCAGCGGCGCCATCGGCACCGCCGAACTCATCAATGCCAAGCCCGACGGCTACAAGCTGGGCATCATCATCTGCGAGCTCACCATCATCCCCAACCTGGGCATCACCAAGCACACGGCCTCCGACCTGCGCCCCATCGCCCGCCTGAATGCCGACCCGTCGGCCATCACCGTGCGCGCCGACGCCCCCTGGCAGACCGTGGACGAGTTCCTGGCTGACGCACGTCGCCGCAAAGACCCGGTAGCCATCGGCAACGCAGGGGTGGGTTCGATCTGGCACATGGCGGCTGCCGCACTCGGCGACAAGACCGGCATCGCTTTCAACCACGTGCCCTTCCTGGGCGCGGCCCCGGCCGCCGTGGCCTTGCTCGGGGGGCATGTCGATGCGCTCACGGTCAGCCCGGGCGAGGTAGCCCAGCATGTGGCGGCCGGCAAGATGCGCACGCTGGCCGTGATGGCTGAGCAGCGCCTGGGTTCGGCATTGTTCGAGAAAGTGCCCACCCTCAAGGAACGCGGGGTGGACCTGTCGGTGCAGGTCTGGCGCGGCCTGGGGGCGCCCAAGGCCCTGCCGCAGGACCTGGCCGACCTGTGGGCTGACGTGGCTCGCAAGGCCGCCGATGACACGGTGTTCCGTGAGGCCCTGCTCAAGGCCAACCTGGGCTGGGCCTATGCCGATGGGCCCAGCTTCCAGGCCGCCATCGACAAGGACCGGGCCTTCTACAAAGACCTGGTGCCCAAGCTCAACATCCCGAAGGCCTGAGTGAGCTCAGCGTGCAGCGTGGCGCTCGCGTTGCTGCGCCAGCCACCCGGGCACCGCGGCCTTGCTGCAACGTTGCAGGGTGCTCAGCAAGCCGTGGTCGGCCTGCAGTTGCCAGCGCTGCTGCAGTTGCTGCTGCAGGTGGGCCAGCAGCGATGCGGCCATCTCGGCATCGGCCAGCGCCCGGTGGGCGCGGCCGGCGGGCGGCAGGCCCAGAAAGGAGATCAGCGAGCCCAGCTTGTGGCTCGGGGCCTGCGGGATCAGCCGGCGTGACAGCAGCACCGTGCAGGCAAAGGCTTGCGGCGCGCTCAGGCCGGCCCGAGCCAGCTCGGCCACCCAGAACTTGCGGTCAAAGGCCGCGTTGTGCGCCACCATGGGCGCGTCGCCCACAAAGCGGCTGGCTTCGCCCATCACCTGCTCGGCCGGCGGCGCGGCGGCCACCATGGCATTGGTGATGCCGGTGAGCTGGGTGATGAAGGACGGGATGCGCACCCCCGCATTCATCAGGCTCTGGAAACGGTCCACCACCCGCCCCTGCTCCAGCAGCACGATGGCCACCTCGGTGGCACGTGCGCCTTGCTCGGGTGAGATGCCCGTGGTTTCGAAGTCGATGACAGCAATGGTGGACATGGGATGGGGCCGAAAACAGAGGAAGTCAGGGGTCGCATCGACCCGGGTGGCACGGCTGCAGAACGAGCGCAGCTCAGTCGCGGCGTCGATCGGAGTCCTGGCTCTGGTAGTAACGCGCCTTGGCCGCATACATGGCCTGGTCGGCCCGTGACACGGCAGCATCAAGCGACTCGCCCTCCTGACAGGTGGCCGTCCCCATCGACAGGGTCAATGGCTGGCCCGGGTAGAACTGGTTGTTCATCTCGAGCAGCGACTGGATGCGCTCCTGCACCGCGGCTGCGGCCCGTGCATCAGAGGCCGGCAGCAGCAGGGCAAATTCGTCGCCCCCGATGCGGGCCGCACAGGCCGGTGCATCCACCGCCTTGCCCAGCACTTCACCGGCGCGGCGCAACATGGCGTCGCCGGCGGCATGGCCTTCTTCGTCGTTGACCCGCTTGAGCCCGTTGAGGTCGACGATCAGCAGGCTGACGGGCCAGGGGCCACGCCGGGCCAGTCGATTGAGCTCGTCGGCATAGAAGGCGCGGTTGCGCAGCCGGGTCAGCACGTCGTGCTTGCCCAGGTACTCCAGGTAGGCTTCGGCCTTCTTGCGGGCGGTGATGTCCACCAGCGACACCAGCACCAGGCTCCAGTCGTTCTCATGGCCTTCCAGCACCGAGAACTGCATGTGGATGTGCAGCTTGTCGCCGTTGAGCGTGTAGTTGGCTACTTCGCGGTGTTGCACCAGCTTGTTCTGCCACAGGTCGATCAACTGGTCGGAGAACGAATCCACCATCTCGCCGCGGAACAGCTGGTCGAGCCGGCTCAGCAGCTCGCCCTTGGACTGGGCACCGAACATGTCCAGCGTCAGCTGGTTCACGTCCACCACCCGGATCTCCTGCATGCAACGGGTCACAAACTCGGGGTGCACCCGGATGAAGGTGGGAAAGTCGGTGATGCCCTGGCGCCGCGCCTCGTCCAGCAATTGCTTGACGGCGCTGAAGTCCTCCACCCACAGCGACACGGGCGAGTGCTCGAAAAGATCGCGCGCGTACTGCTCGCTGTTGGCCAGGCGCTGCAGGTTGCGGGTGGTGTCGGTCACGTCTTCCAGCGACACCATCACGCGGTCCCATTCGGCCTCGTGGCCCTGCAGGATGCGGGCCCGTACCAGCACGTCGAGGCGGCGCCCGTCCAGCGTGTAGTTGACGGTCTGGTTCACGAACTCATGCTGGCCGTTCCACAGCTGCGTCCACTCGGCCACCACCTGCGGGAACATGTCGTCGCGGAACACCTGGCCCAGGTTGGCCAGCAGATGGGTCGCATCGGTGGCACCGAACAGGCTCAGGGTCTTGCCATTCACCCGCAACACCTGGATGCAGCCCGTGCCCTCGGCCACCAGCTCGGGGTGTTGTGCCAGGTGCGCGGCCAGGTCTTGCACGCCCTGGTCGCGCAGGCGCTCGAAAAAGCGCTTGAGCTGGCTGAAGTCTTCCAGCCACAGCGACACCGGCGCCAGCTCGAAGATGCTCTCGAAATCAGTGGCGGCAGCGGTCGGTGTCAGGAGGCTCATGGGCGTGGGGTCGGACGCGGGTGGCGTCCCTGGAAAATGCGGTTCTGGCAGTTTAGCGGGGCCATGTGAAGCCTGGTTGACGGGCTACACAGCGTCGTTTCAGGCGGCTGTGCCTGCGTCGTGGGCCTTGCGTGCGCTGGCGCGCCGCGCCCGCACCGCTTCGGCCAGGCCTTGCAGCACCGGCAGCGTCTGGGCCATGCTGATGCAGGCATCGGTCACCGACACGCCGTGCTGCAGCGGTTGGCCGGGCACGATGTCCTGGCGCCCTTCTTCCAGGTGGCTTTCGATCATCAGGCCGGTGATGCGCACATCGCCGGCCGCGATCTGGCGCGCCACGTCGGCAGCCACCTCGATCTGGCGGCGGTGCTGCTTGCTGCTGTTGGCATGCGACACATCGATCATCACCTGTTCGCGCAGGCCGGCCGACTTGAGCATGGCGCAGGCCGCGTCCACGTCGGCGGCACTGTAATTGGGCTGCTTGCCGCCGCGCAGGATCACGTGGCAGTCCTGGTTGCCACGGGTCTCGAAGATGGCCGACTGACCCATCTTGGTCATGCCCATGAAGGCATGTGAGGCCTGGGCGGCCTGGATCGCATCGGCCGCCACCTTCACCCCGCCGTCGGTGCCATTCTTGAAGCCCACCGGGCAACTGAGCCCGCTGGCCAACTGGCGGTGGCTCTGGCTCTCGGTGGTGCGCGCGCCGATGGCGCCCCAGCTCACCAGGTCGCTGATGAACTGCGGGCTCAGCAGGTCCAGGAACTCGGTGCCCACCGGCAGGCCCACCTCCAGCACGTCAAGCAGCAACTGGCGGGCCAGCTCCAGCCCTTCGTTGATGGCAAAGCTGCCATCCAGGTGCGGGTCGTTGATGTAGCCCTTCCAGCCCACCGTGGTGCGGGGCTTCTCGAAGTACACCCGCATCACGATCAGCAGGTCGTCGGCCAGCGCATCGGCCTGTTGCTTGAGCTGGCGGGCGTAGGCCATGGCCTGCGCGTGGTCGTGGATCGAGCACGGGCCCACCACCACCACCAGCCGGTCGTCTGCACCGTGCAGCACGCGCGAGATGGCGCTGCGGCTGTGTTCCACCAGAGCCTGGGCCGAGGCGGGCGTGGGCAGCCATTCCTGCAGCAAGGCGGGCGTGATCAGCGGGCGCACCGCACGGATGCGGGTGTCGTCGATGCGGGTGGTGTCGTGGGTGTGGTCGGCCGAGGCGGTCGAAGCGCGAACGTGGGCAGTCATGGTGGCAGCGTTGGGGTTGTTCGGAGGACGGGCCGGGGCTCAGGCCTTCTTGAGGAAGACCGACTTCAGCATGAACTGACCCTGGTCGGTCTTGCAGTCCACATCGTGGTCGCCGTTGTCATGCACCAGGCGGATGCTTTTGACCTTGGTGCCCTTTTTCAGCACGGTGGAGCTGCCCTTGACCTTCAGGTCCTTGATCAGCAGCACGGCGTCGCCGTCGGCCAGCGGCTGGCCATTGGCGTCACGGATCACGCCGTCGCCCGGGGCGGTGTCTTCATCGCTGGTTTCGGCCTGGGCCGGCCACTCGAAGGCGCAATCGGGGCAGATGAACTGATCGCCATCGGCGTAGGTGTTCTCAAGCCCGCATTGGGGGCAGGCGGGCGGGGTGGTACTCATGGTAGGGTGATCCGGGGAAGCAATGAAAGCCCGATAGTTTAGGCCCCCAGCCTCAATGCCCGTGACGGGGCCTGGCGCGAGGCCGGGCATCGGCCGTGGAGGAATGCACGGGTTCCAGCAGCGCAAAGTCGATGAACCCGCGTTCCACGTCGGTGTGTTTGAGCTCCACGCGCAGCAGCTGACCCACGCGCAGCGGCGGCAGGTGCCCGATCAGCCGCCCCTCCACCGGGGGCGCCAGCAGACGCACCCAGGTGGCCGAGGCCTCGGTGCCAGTCACCAGCGCGTCGAACGATTGCCCCACAAAGCGCTCCAGGTACAGCGCGGCCTCGCACTTGCGCAGCTTGCGCTCCACCTTGCGCGAGGCGTCTTCCTGGCGGGTGCAGTGCTGTGCCAGCGCCTGCAGTTCGGCATCGCTGTAAGGCATGGGCTGCTCGGCCAGCGCGGCCTTCACCATGCGCTGCGTGATCAGGTCCGGAAAGCGCCGGTTCGGCGCGGTGGAGTGGGTGTAGTCGCGCAGTGCCAGCCCGAAGTGGCCCAGCGGACGCTGGCCCGCCTGCTCGACCACGTATTCGCCCGAGCCCATCAGCTTCACGATGACCAGCGACAGGTCGGGGAAACGCAGCGGGTCGGCCGCGTGCCGCCGCGCCAGAAAGGCTTCGAGCGCGCGCGAGTCGGGGCTGCCGGGCAAGGTTTCGCCATACTGGGCCGCCACCTCCACGATGCGCATCCAGCGCTCGGGCGAACGCACCACCCGGCGCAGCGAGCGCCCGCTGTGCCGCGCCAGGAAGTGGGCGGTGCAGGTGTTGGTGGCGATCATCAGCTCTTCGATCAACTGGCGCGCGCGGTTCTGCACCTGCTGCTCGATGCCCACCAGTTGCCCGCCGTCAAACACGGCCCGCGGCTGGAAGGTCTCCAGCGCCAGCGAGCCCTGGGCATGCCGGGCTTGGCGCAGGGTTTGGGCCACCTGGTCCTGCAGGCGCAGTTGCTGGTCCATGCCGCTCACGCGGGCTGCGGCCTCGGGCAGCGGGCCCTGGCCCTCCAGCCAGGCGGCCACCGAGTCATAGGCCAGCTTGGCCTGGTTGTGCACCCGGGCCCGGTACAGGCGCGCAGCGTGCACGCTGGCATCGGCATGGATCACCATCTCGGTCACCAGGGCCAGCCGGTCCACCTCGGGGTTGAGCGAGGTGAGGTCATAACACAGGGCCTCGGGCAACATCGGAAAAATCCGCGCCGAGGTGTAGACCGAGGTGGTGTTGAAACAGGCATGCTCGTCGATCGCCGAACCTTGAGGCACCACGCTGTCGACATCGGCAATCGCCACCCACACGCGGGTGGCGCCGTCGGGCAGGGCCTCGGCCACGGTGAGCTGATCCAGGTCGCGCGAATCGTCGTTGTCGATCGAGCACCACAGCAAGTTGCGCAGATCGGGCAAGGCCTCATCAGGCGCCGCCGGGGCCTGCCGGATCGCGTCGACCTGGTGCTGCACGGCAGGCGAGAATTCGGGCTGCAGGCCCCGCTCGGTCATGCTGGCAGTGGCGATGCGTTGCAGGTCGGCGTAGCGGCCGGGCCGGTTGGCGTAGGGAGCAGACATGGGGCACAGCGGCCGGGGCAAGCCCGGGCAAAAAGGGGAGACAACTCATTTTGCAGCAAGCCGACCGGGTGAATGGGCTGAACCGACGCCACCCTGTGCAGGGGGCGACAGCGCTGGATCGACTCGGGCTGTTAGAGTTTTGCGCTTCAAGCGGTGCCCATTCCGGCTGCCGTCCTTGACCCGACCGCACCTGACCCGACCGCATCTGATCTGACCGCACATGACCGCACACCGCAGCGCCTCCGCCCCCTCCTCCGCTCCCGCCGCGCCACGCCACCCTGGCGCACCGGCACCGGGCCCTGCCAAGCCCCTGTGGCGGGTGTTCCTGAGCTTTCTCGGGCCCATGTTGCTGAGCAACATCCTGCAAGCCCTGTCGGGCACCATCAACAACATCTACATCGGCCAGATCCTGGGCGTGCAGGCCATGGCTGCGGTGTCGGGCTTTTTTCCGGTGGCCTTCTTTTGCGTGTCCTTCATCATCGGCCTGGGGGCGGGCTCGTCGGTGCTGATTGGGCAGGCCTGGGGGGCCCGCGACACCGGGCGCGTCAAGGCCGTGGCCGGCACGGCCTTGTGCGTGGCCCTGCTGCTGGGCCTGATCGTGGCGCTGGTGGGGGGCAGTTTCACCCCGGCGCTGATGCGTGCCCTGGGCACCCCAGCCAACATCCTGGACGAGGCCACGGCCTATGCCCGCATCGTGCTGCTCAACATGCCGATGATGTTCCTCTTCCTGCTGATCACCGCGATGCTGCGGGGCGTCAGCGACACCGTCACGCCACTCAAGGCGCTGCTGCTGTCCACCGCGCTGGGCCTGGTGTTCACGCCGGCCTTCATCCTGGGCTGGGCGGGTCTGCCGCGCATGGGGGTGGCCAGTGGTGCCCTGGCCTCGGTCTTGTCCACGGCCTGCGCGCTGCTGTGGCTGGGCTGGCACCTGCGCCGCCGCCTGCATCCCCTGGCACCCGATGCCGCCTTGCTGCGCCACCTGCGCATCGAGCCCCGACTGCTGGCCACGGTGCTGCGCATCGGTGTGCCCACGGGGCTGCAGATGATCGTCATCTCGCTGGCCGAACTGGCCCTGCTGTCCCTGGTCAACGGCTTTGGCTCGGACGCCACGGCGGCCTATGGTGCGGTGAACCAGATCGTGGCCTATGTGCAGTTTCCGGCCATCTCGATCGCCATCACGGCCTCCATCCTGGGCGCCCAGGCCATCGGGGCCGGGCGCAGCGAGCGCCTGGGCGACATTGCGCGCACGGGCCTCTTGATGAACCTGGTGCTCACCGGGGCCCTGGTCACCGTGGCCTATCTGTTCTCGCGCGCCGTGATCGGGTTTTTCATCACCAGCGCCCCGGTGCTGGAGCTGGCCCAGAACCTGTTGCACATCATGCTGTGGAGCAGCGTGATCTTCGGCATGGCCAGCGTGTTGTCGGGCGTGATGCGGGCCAGTGGCTCGGTGCTGGCGCCCACCGCCATTTCGATCTTCTGCATCCTGGGGGTCGAGGTGCCTGTGGCCGTGCTCATGAGCCGCCACATCGGCGTGGAGGGCGTTTGGGTGGCCTACCCCGTGGCCTTCATCGCCATGCTGCTGTTGCAGAGCCTGTACTACCGGCTGGTATGGCGGCGGCGTCCGATCCGCAAGCTCGTGTGAAAGGCCCCGCGCCCCAGGCCCTCTTGGTGCTTCACAGCGTGGCCACGTAGCGCACTGCCGCCATGGCAAAGGCAAACACCAGCCCTTGCATGAAGCGGTTGCGCACTGGCACCGGGGAGCCGCGTTGGGCACGCCAGTGCCCGATCCACGCCAGCATCCCACCCGACAACAAGGGCGACAGTGCCAGATTCGCCAGGCGAAGGCCCTTGCCCGGCAGCAGCGAGTGGGGCAGCACCAGCAGGCTCAGGGCCCCCACGGCCAGGCCCAGCAAGGCATAGCCCAGCAAGGTCACCAGCGGGTGGGGTGGTGCCCGGCGTTCGGGCTTGCGAACCAGATGCAGGCCCCATTCCGCCAGCAGTTCGCCCATCACCTGCAGCACCACCTCGCCGAAGATCTCGAACACCAATTCGAACAGAAATTCCATCGTGGCAGGTCCTTGGTTCAATGAAAGCGCTGATCGAGCCAGCGCCGGGCCAGGGCGGCGATGTCGGCCGGGCTCAGGGGCTCGGTGGTGTCCACCGACAGCACCCAGGGCAGCTCGTCCGCCTCGGGCCCGCCGGGGCCCCTCAACTGGCTTTGCAGCACTTCGGGCGTGGCCTCCGAGGCATCATCGCCGCGGGCCTGCCGCGCCTGGATGCGAGCGCGCATCAGCGCGGGGTCGCAGTGACAGTGCAGCACTCCAAAAGGCCGGCCCAGCGAACGGGCCAGGGCCTGGAAGCGGTCGCGTTCACCGCGCCTCAAAAAGGCCGCATCCACCACCACGGGCCAGCCCGCGCGCAAGGCCATGTCGGCCTGCTCAAGCAGACGGTCAAAGGTGCGGCGTGTGGCTTCAGGCGTGTAAAGCGACAGCCCCAGTGCCTCGGAACGCTGCAGCGCCTGCAGGCCGAACAAGCGCTTGCGCTCCACGTCCGAGCGCAGGCGCACGGCCCCGGTGGCTTGCAGCAATTGCGCCGCCACCGTGGATTTGCCCGAGCCCGACAGGCCCAGCGTGATCAGCAGGCGTGGCCCGCCTGGCTGGCCCTGGCTCAGGTGTTGCGCGCAGGCCAGGTAGTCGGGCGCGCCCGACTGCGGTGGGCTCAGGGTGGCCACCAGGGCGCGCACCAGAGCACGCGCCACCTCGTAGAAACGCAGCACCGCCAGCCCTGCATGGTCGCCAGTCTGCTGCAGGTAGTGGTCCAGCACCCAGGCTGCCAGATCAGGACGACCGTGGGCGTGCAGGTCCATGGTCAGAAAGCCCAGGTCGTTCATCACATCGATCCAGCGCAGGGCCGGGTCGAACTCGATGCAGTCGAAACCCGTGGCGCCTTCATCGGTCAGCACACAGTTGTTCAGGTGCAGGTCGCCATGGCCTTCGCGCACCCAGCCCTGTTCCAGCCGGGCCTGCCAGACCGGGGCCAGCACCCCGGCCTGGGCCTGGAGCCACTGGCGAAGTGCCGCCACCGAGCCTTCACCCTTGCCCAGGGCCGCCTGCAACTGCGCCAGCACCTGCAGCGCCACCTGCTCGATCTGGGGTGCCTGGCCCCAGCCCTGCCCGGGGCGGGCCACGGCCGCCTGCTGGTGAAAGCAACCCAGGCGCTGCGCCAGGTCCTGCAGCTCTTCGGCGCGCAGCAAACCGGCAGCCAGCCGTTCGCTGAGCAGGGCACCCGGGGCAAAGCGGCGCATGTGCACCGCGTACTCGATGGCGGGCCCCTCGCCGCCCAGCACCGGGGCCTCGGGGGTGCCGGTGATGGCCTGCACGCCGAGGTACAGCTGCGGTGCCAGGCGCTGGTTCAGGCGCTGCTCCTCTTCGCAGAAGTGCCTGCGCAGCGCCAGCGTGCTGAAGTCCACAAAGGGCAGCCGCACCGGCTTCTTGAGTTTGTAGGCGCTGGGGCCTGCCAGCAGCACCCACGAGATGTGGGTTTCGATCAGGCGCACGGGCTGCCCGGTGCTGGCCTGCAGCCCGGCCTGCAGGGCATGGATCAGCACGGCGTCCGCACCGGGAAGGATGGGCTTGCTGGGGTTCATGGGGCCCCAGTGTGCCGCACCACGCGGCGGCCGGCTTGACCTGGGGCAAGCCGGCCTTGCGGGCCAGCGCTGGCTCAGTCCATGGGTGCCCGGGTGAACACTGCCAGCCCCTCGGCCCAGGCGCTGAAGTCGGCCAGGTGCGGGCAACGTGTCGCGCCGATCTGCCCTGGCAGCATTCTTTGCGCAAACGACCAGGCGACGGTGGCACTCACGCCGGCCTGGGTCAGGGCCGGGGCCTGGCGTGGCCAGGGCGCACGTGCCAGGTCGGTCTCGAGTGCATCGAAGGCAGCCAGTGCCTGGCCACGCACCCGCTCCAGCCAGGGGCCGTGTTGTTTCTCGGGCGGGCGCAGCTGCAGCTCGTAGACGATCTGAACTGTTTTCTCGCAGGCTGCCAGGGCCAGCCCCGTGGCCCGCAGGGCCTGCAGTCGAGCTGGGCCGGCTGCAGGCCACAGACTGGTGGTGGCGAGTGATTCGAGGTGGTCCAGAATCAGCCCGGAGTCCATCAGCACCGTCCCGTCGTCGCACACCAGGGTGGGTGCCTTGACCACCGGGTTGATGGCCGAAAATTCGGCGTACTGCCTGAACACCGACACCGGCCGATGTTCAAAGGGCAGGCCCAGCCAGTGCATCGACACCGCAACGCGGCGAACATAGGGCGAATCCAGCATGCCTATCAATTGCATCTTCAGGTCCTTCAGAGGAAAGATGCTGACGATAGGCCGGTGGTGCCGATATCGGAATGGGCAACCATCGAAAATCAAGCCCTGGCGCCGATGCCTCATCGGTGGCGTTGGGGTCTCCTGAAAGCGTGTATGAAACTTGACCCCAAAGACCTTCAGATTCTGCAAGCCCTGCAACGTGACGCGCGCCAGAGCCTGGCCGCGCTGGGCAAGCGCATCGGGCTGTCGCAGCCTGCCATGAGCGAGCGCGTGCGCAAGCTTGAAGACGCAGGGGTGATCGAGGGTTATGGTGCCCGGGTCAATCTGCGGGCCCTGGGCGTGGGCTTGCAGGCCATCATCCGCATTGAGACCACGCATGCCTACATCGCACGGTACGTGGCCTTGTTCGAGTCGATGGACGAGGTGCTGGAGGCCGACCGCGTGACCGGCGAAGACTGTTTCATCGTGCGCTGCGCGATTGCCGAACCCGCCGACCTGCAACGGGTGGTGGACACCCTGGCTGCCCATGGCAGCGTCACGACCTCTCTGGTGTTGTCGAGCCCCGTGCGCAAGGTGGTGACGGTGCAGGCAGCGCTTCGTTAGGGCGCCCTCCGGCAGGCTCAGTTCTTCAGGCCCCACCAGCCGGGCAGCAGGCGGCGCACCTCGGGCCGGGCAAAGCGGTCGTCCAGCAGGTGGATCACGCCTTGGTCGTCGGGCCCGCGGATCACCCGTCCGGCGGCCTGCACCACTTTCTGGAGACCGGGGTAGAGGTAGGTGTAGTCGTAGCCGGCATGAAACTGGGCCTGCAGCCGGCGGCGGATTTCTTCGTTGACGGGGTTGAGTTGCGGCAGGCCCAGGGTGGCCACAAAGGCACCGATCAGCCGCCGGCCCGGCAGATCGATGCCTTCGGCAAAGGCCCCGCCCAGCACGGCGAAGCCGATGCCCTGACCCTCGTCCTGGAAGCGAGCCAGAAAGCCCTGCTGCTCGGCTTCGCTCATGCCCCTTGATTGGCTCCAGCAAGGCAGTTGGGGGTGACGTTGGGCCAGGCGGGCTGCGGCCTGCTGCAGGTAATCGTGGCTGCTGAAAAAGGCCAGGTAATTGCCGGGCCGGGCCTGGTACTGCGCGGCCATGCGATCCACCAGGGGGTCGAGCGAGGCCACGCGGTGCTGGAAGCGGGTGGACAGGTTCAGGGCCGTGTGCACCTGCAACTGGGCGGCCTGGAACGGTGACTCGACCTCGATGCAGGCGGTGTTGTCGGGCAGGCCCAGCAGGTCGGCGTGGTAGTGCATGGGTTGCAGCGTGGCCGAGAACAGCGTGGCGGTGCGGGCACTGGCAAAACGCGCGCGCAGAAAGTGCGCCGGCACCAGGTTGCGCAGGCACAGCACCGATTGCCCGGGCACGGGGCTGGCCGCCGGGCCGGGGCTTGTGTCCACCATCGAATGCGGGCCGAACTGCTCCAGCAGGCGGCCCAGTTGCAGGGCTTCGAATTGAAAGTCGAGCAGGGCCGGGTCGTTGTCGCTGGGGTGTTCGGTCTGATGCTCGGCCAGGGTGCTGAGGGCTTGTTGCAGGGCGGCCAGCAGCTTGGGTGGGAAGTGGTCGTGTACCTGGTAATGCGGGCCTTGCGCGTTGTCGTGTGCCTTGTCGTGGGCCACCCAGGCCCGGCCGACCCGGGCCAGGGCCTGGCGCACCGGCACCGACTGCTGGGCGGTGGGGCTTTGGCGTGCCCGGCTCAGGTGTTCGGGGCGCAGCGTCACGCTGTACATGCTGCGGGCCCGCTCCAGCAGGTTGTGGGCCTCGTCCACCAGCAGGGCCACGCGCCAGTGGTTGGCCTGCATCAGGCCGTGCAGCAGGCCGCCTGCGTCGAAGTAGTGGTGGTAGTCGCCCACCACCACATCGGCCCAGCGAGCCAGCTCCTGGCCCAGGTAGTAGGGGCAGACCTGGTGCTGCAAGGCCACGCTGCGCAGCGTGGCCTGGTCAAGCGTTGCGGTGTTGTCGAGCGCTGCGCTGCGGGCCGCGGGCAGGCGGTCGTAGAAGCCGCGGGCCAGCGGGCAGGACTCGCCATGGCAGGCCTGCTCGGGGTGTTCGCAGGCCTTGTCACGGGCCACCAGCTCCAGCACCCGCAGCGGCCAGCCCGGGGCGCGGCCCAGGCGTTGCAGCGCCGCCAGGGCGAGTGGGCGGCCCGAGGTCTTGGCGCACAGGAAAAACACCTTGTCGATCTGCTGTTCGGGTGTGGCTTTGAGCAGCGGGAACAGCGTGCCCACGGTCTTGCCGATGCCCGTGGGCGCCTGGGCCAGCAGGCAGCGCCCGCTGCGTGCGGCCTTGTACACCGCCTCGGCCAGAGGCCGCTGGCCGGTTCGGAAGTCGGGGTGCGGGAAGCCCAGTGCTTGCAGGGCCGTGTCGCGCGTTTGGCGGTGGGCCTGCTCGGCCTGGGCCCAGGCCAGAAAGCGCGCGCACTGGGCCTCGAAATGGGCTTGCAACTCAGCGGCGCTGCAGTGCCGGGTGAACACGGTCTCCTGCTCGGTGCCCACGTCCAGGTAGACCAGGGCCAGCGTCAGCCGGTCCAGGCCGTGTTGTTGGCACAGCAGCCCGCCGTAGACCAGGGCCTGGGCCCAGTGCAACTGGCGCTGGGCGGGGTTTTGCCGCTCCAGCGAACCCTTGTGGGTTTTGACTTCGTCGAGCCGGCCCTGCTCGGCATCGAAACCATCGGCGCGGCCACGCACTCGCAGCAGGCCCTGGTACAAGCCGCTGAGGGGGAGCTCGGCCTGGTAACCCGGGCCACGCCGGCGCGCCACCAGGGTGTGGCCGGCCATGCCCTCCTGCGCGCTGGGGGCGGGGGTGAAGCGCAGGTCAAGGTCGCCTTGCTTGACGGTGAACTCGCACAGTTCGCGAACGGCCACGGTGTAGACCACGGCAGCCTCCGCCTGGGGCGGTGCCGGGGCTGCGTCGCTCACACCAGCTCCTGGTTCGGGTCTTCGCCCAGGCGGGTTTGCAGTTCGTCGCCTTCACGGCGCAGCGGGGTGGCCTTGGACAGGGCCAGCCAGACCGGAAAAGGCAGCGTGCAGCGCGTGTGGCGGGCCGCACGCAGCATCTCGAACTGGCCATCGGCCAGGTTGCCATGCAGCACCCAGATCCCCAGGTGTTCAGGGATCTCATTGGGCCGTGCCACCCCGGCCGGAAACACGTAGTAGCAGGCCTCGCTCAGCCACTGATAAGCCTGGCGTTTGGCGCTGTGGCGCAGGTCGGACAGCAGATCGGCGCGGCTGAACTTGATCTCATGCACCATGGGTTGCAGGTAGGCCTCGACCGAGGTGTTGCGCACCGAAAACAGGTCGGGTCGGGCCATGCGCCACACGTGGGGCACGGAGGCCGGCGCAGGCGGGGCTTCGTCGGGCCAGAGCGTGGGTTCTGCGGGGGCGGTGTGGGTGTCCGTGTCGGGCCCGGCTGGCGGCATCGGCGGGTCAGCCTCCGGGGTCTGTCCTGGCGGGTCGATGGCGGCGCGCAACGAGAGTTCGCGCCACACGATGCGGCCCGTGGCCATCAGGTGCTCGGCAAAGCGTTGCGCCAGCCGGTCGTGGGCACTCAGGGCCCGCAGGCTGCGCTGGCGTGCCTGCGCCAAGGTCTGGATGCCGGCCTCGGTCAGGCGCAGGCATTCGTGGCCTTCAGGGGTGGTCTGCATCGCCACCAGGCCCGCGGCCAGCAGGTCGATCTCCAGGCCGTCCTTGCTCGGCCAGCCGGCCGAGCGCCAGATCTGCATCAGGCGGGTGCGGTGAAAGCGGGTCAGGGTCAGTTCCGTCATGGGGTGCGGCGTCAGCGGTGCGGCGGGCGATGGCTGATTTTATATACAGTACGACGCGCCGACCATGGTCGCTTGTGGGGGCCCGGTTGGCGGGTGGGGTTCCCTCGGGTCTCCATGACATCTTGATGGCAGGATTGTTGTCGAAATTGAAATTCTTATTTGAATATCTAGCGGTTTTGTTGTGGTGATTGCTTGTCTACAGTCGCGTCATTCGGGGTCAGGCCCAAGGCCGGCCCGGTTTGATCTTCCAACGCCACTGACCGCGAGAACCTGACACCATGAAGCCCACTCAACTCACCGCCCTCTTGTTTGCAGCCCTGGCCGCCGTGGCCAGCGTGTCGGCCCAGGCCGATGTGCGCAGCCGCGCCGAAGTCGAAGCCGAAGCGGTCAAGGCCGCCAAAGATTCGGCCGTGTCGGTCGACTCCAAGTCCAAGGTCGCGCCCGTGATGAACAGCACCCGCACCCGTGCCGAGGTCGAAGCCGAAGCCATCAAGGCGGCCCGCGATTCGGCCGTGTCGGTGGATTCCAAGTCCAAGGTGGCCCCGGCCTTGCCCAACAGCCGCGACCGGGCCGAGGTGGACGTGGAAGCCGTCAAGGCCGCCAAGGATTCGGCCGTGTCGGTCGACTCCAAATCCAAGGTGTTCCCGGTGCTGCGCTGAGCCCGGTCCCGCTTGTCACCCCGCAAAAAAGGCTGGCCTGTTGGTCAGCCTTTTTTGCGTCTGTGCGGCCTCAGTTCAGGGCGGCGCGTCGGGCCAGGGCCAGGGGGCGTGCGTGGCAGCCTTCCAGGTGGTCATTGACCAGGCCCATGGCCTGCATGAAGGCATACATCGTGGTGGGACCGACAAAACTCCAGCCCCGCTTTTTGAGGTCTTTGGACAGGGCCACTGATTCGGCCGAGGTGGTCAGGCCCTGCAGGCTCAGCGAGGTGATGGCATCGGGGCGGCTGCCAGCCGGAGGCTCGAAGCGCCAGAAGTAGGCCGCTAGGCTGCCGAACTCGTCGCGCAGCGCCTGGGCACGGCGTGCGTTGTTGAGCGTGGAGGCGATCTTGCCGCGATGCCGAACGATGCCCGGGTTGAGCAGCAGTCGGGCGATGTCGGCTTCGCCCAGGGCCGCCACGCGGTCGATGTCAAAGCCTTCGAACGCCTGGCGGAAGCCCTCGCGCTTGTTCAGGATGGTCAGCCAGCTCAGGCCGGCCTGAAAGCCCTCCAGGCAGATCTTTTCGAACAGCCGGGTGTCGTCGTGCACCGGAAAGCCCCACTCGGCGTCGTGGTAGCGCTGGTATTCGGGGGTGGCGCGGCACCACACACAGCGCAGGGTCTGGTGATCGTCCTTGAACAGGCCGGCAGGGGGGGGGCTGAGGTCGGGCATGGCGAAGACTGTGATGGTTGGGATGGCTGTAAATAATCACAGTATAAAAGCAGGAAGCCGGCTTGGGCACCCCTCTATGCGCCGGGCTCAGTCCTGGGCCGTCTTGCAGAAGATGCAGTCACGTTGCGGGGCGGCGGGCTCGGCGTGGTTGCAGCAGTGCTCCAGCCAGGCGCTGACCAATTTGTAGGCCGACAGGTTGGCGCGTGCGCTGGGGGCACACAGGTAGTAGCCCAGAGGGCTTTGGTAGCGGTCGCCCAGGGGCTCGACCAGGCTGCCCGCCTGCAACTCGTCTTCGACCAGGCAGGTGGGCACGATGGCCACGCCAAAGCCCGACACCGCAGCGCGGATGATCAGCGAGTACAGGTTGAAGCCCGGCCCGAAGCGGCTGCCCGTGGTGTCGCACTGGTGTGCCTGCAGCCAGTCGTGCCAGGCCAGCGGCACCTCGATGTGCTGCAGCAAGGTGGCACGCTGCAGGTCTTGCGGGCAGCGCAGCGCCAGGCTGTCACGCAGTTGCGGGCTGCACACCAGGCTGGTTTCCTGGCCGATCAGGTAGCGTGCGTTGGCGCTGGGCCAGTTGCCATAGCCGAACTGGATCGCGGCATCGAATTCGTAAGGCACCGCAAAGTCATGGGCATGCTGGTAGCGCACAAAGTTCAGCGTGACCTGCGGCAGGGTGCGCTTGAAGTGGCCCAGGCGTGGGAACAGCCATTGCGCCGCAAACGTGGGGGGCACCGACAGGTTCAGGGCTCCGCCATTGCCGCCGTAAGACATCAGCTGCGCCGTGGCCGATTCAAGCGCGGCCATGGCTGGGCGGGTGGCGTTGAGGTAGGTGGCCCCAGCCTCTGTCAGTTCCAGTCCGGCGCTTTTGCGCATGAACAGTTTCTGGCCCAGGTAGTCCTCCAGCGAGGCAATGTGGCGGCTGATGGCGCTTTGGGTCACGCACAGGTCTTTGGCCGCCATGGTGAAGGCCTGGTGCTTGGCGGCGGCATGGAAGGCGTTCAGTTCCGAGATGGTGGGGCACAGTCGTCGCATGGCGGCCTATGAGTAGAAGTCATGGTGTGGTGAGATTTTAGGCATTGCAGCCAGGCGCGATTGGCCCGATAAATGCAACATATTCAAGCCATCAACGGACATTTTCAGAGGGAAAGCCCTGGTCTAACCGTTTGATTGCCGGAGTGCCAGGCCCGGGCATTGAACCCGAAGCCATGAGTAATTTGCTGTGTCCAACTGATTTTTGAACGCCCATGACCCACTTGCTGATCGTCAACAGCCATGTTCTGGATGTGCATGCCCTCACGCTGCGCAGCGGCCTCTCGGTGCTGGTCTCGGACGGGCGCATCGCCGCCGTGGGCACCGAGCTGAGCGTGCCAGCAGGCTGCACCACGCTTGACGCCCAGGGCATGACGCTGATGCCTGGCTTGATCGACTGCCATGTGCACACGGTGGCCTCGTCGTTCAATCTGGGCGGGGTGGCCCGCCAGCCCAACGTGTTCGTGATGCTGCGCGCCCTGCCCATCATGAAGGCCATGCTTGAGCGTGGCTTCACCTCGGTGCGCGATGCCGGGGGGGCCGACTGGTCGCTGGCTGAAGCTGTGCGCACCGGACTGGTGCCGGGCCCGCGCCTGTTCACCTCGGGCAAGGCGCTGTCGCAGACCGGGGGCCACGCCGACTTCAGGCCGCGCAACGACGATCTGGACGCCTGCTCGTGTGCCTACAAGCTGGGCAACATCGGGCGCGTGGTGGATGGCGTCGACGCCTGCCGGCTGGCCGTGCGTGAAGAGATTCTCAAGGGGGCCAGTCAGATCAAGGTGATGGCCTCGGGCGGCGTGGCCTCGCCCAATGACCCGATCGGCAACCTGGGCTACTCCGAAGCCGAGCTGCGCGCCATCGTCGAAGAAGCCGGCAACGCCAACACCTACGTGATGGCCCACGCCTACACCCCGCGCGCGATCGCCCGCGCCGTGCGCTGCGGCGTGCGCACCATCGAGCATGGCAACCTGGTGGACGCACCCACCGCCGAGCTGATGGCTGAACAGGGCGCCTACATGGTGCCCACCCTGATCACCTACGAAGGCCTGGCCAATGAGGGCGAGCGCTACGGGCTGCCGGCGGCCTCGATCGCCAAGATCGAATCGGTGCGTGGCCAGGGCCGACAGGCCATCGAGATCCTGGCGCGGGCCGGCGTGAAGATGGGCCTGGGCAGCGATCTGCTGGGCGAGACCCACCCGCTGCAATCCGACGAGCTGCGCCTGCGCGCCGACATCCTGGGCAATGGCCCGGTGCTGCAGCAGGCCACCCTGATCGGGGCCGAGATCCTGGGCCAGACCGGCCAATTGGGCGAGGTCACGGTCGGGGCCATCGCCGACCTCTTGCTGGTGGACGGCAATCCGCTGACCGACATCACGTGCCTGCTGAACCAGGGTGAACGCATCCGCGTCATCGTCAAGGATGGGCAGATGCACAAGAACACGCTCTGACCCATTCCTAGTCTCCCAAGGCTTCCGCATTTCCAGCCCCCCTCTTCCCTTCTTGGAGAACCCTCATGCAACGTCGTCAACTCGTCCAGCTCACCGGTCTGGCCGCTGCGCTCTCGTGCCTGCCCCGCCTCAGCTTTGCCCAGCAGGGCGAGGCGTTCCGCATCGGCTCGCTCACGCCCATCACCGGGGCGGGCAGCCCCTATGGCCCGGGCATGCAGCAGGCCATTCGCCTGGCGGTGGACGAGGTCAATGCCGCCGGGGGGGCTGGCGGGCGCAAGCTCGAACTGTTCACCGAAGACACCCAGACCAAGCCCGATGCCGCGGTGCTCGCTGCCAAGAAGCTGATCGAGGTGAACAAGGTGCAAGCGGTGCTGGGAACCTGGGCCTCGGGTGTGACCCTGGCGGTGATGCCCTTGACCGAGGCGGCGGGCCTGATCGAGATGAATGTCTCGGGTGCGCCGGCCATCTCCAACCTCGACACCAAGGATCTGGTGTGGCGCTTTCAGGCCACCAACGACCGCTTCGGCGCTGCCTTTGCAGAGATCTGCGCCAAGCGCGGTTTCAAGCGCCCGGCGACGATGGCCTTCAACAACGCCTCGGGCCTGGGCAATACCGAGGGCTTCACCAAAGTCTGGAAGCAGCGCGGCGGCCAGGTGGTGGCGCATGTCACCTACGAGCCCAACCGCCCCAGCTACCGCAGTGAACTGCAGAAGATCCTGGCGGCCAAGCCCGATGTGATCGTGACCGGCTCTTACCTGCCCGACACCACCATCCTGCTGCGCGAATGGTTCCAGGCCGGTGCCGACAACAAATGGGTCATCCCCGGCTGGGCTGCCAACCCCGATCTGGTGAAGGCCCTGGGCGCCGAGGTGTGCGAAGGCATCATCTCCGTGGACACGGTCTCGAACGAGAAGAGCCCGGCCTATGCCCATTTCGACGCCCTGTTCCAGAAGGCCAGCGGCAAGCCCGCCTCGACCAACATCTACGCCGCCATGGCTTACGACATGGTGATCAGCCTGGCCCTGGCCATGGAGGCCGCGGGTCCCGGGGCCAGCATCGAGCAGATCAATGCCCGCATCCGGGATGTGAGCAACACCCCCGGCACGGCCGTGGGCACCTTTGCCGAAGGCAAGGCCTTGCTGGCCAAGAAGGGCAAGGTGAACTACGAAGGCGCCTCCAGCAAACTCGACTTCGACAAGTTCGGCGACGCCACCCCCGATTTCGGTGTGTATGTGATCGAAAAAGGCCAATTGGTGCGTCGCGACGTGGTGTCCATCAGCGCTGCGTGACGGGCCGGCGGGCCGGCCGGGCGCCTGACCCGGTGCCGGCCCGCAGGGCATGTGGCCCCACCCCGGTGAGGGGCCCAACGGGCATGACCCATGAGATGACTTGATGACCTGGATCGAATTCGCAAACCTCTTGATCAATGGCTTGATCGAAGGCCTGGTGGTGGCCTTGCCCGCCCTGGCCATGACCCTGGTGATGGGGGTCAACCGCTTTCCGAATGCGGCCAGCGGCGACCTGCTCACCACCGGTGCCTATGCCGCCGTGGCCGTGCAGTGGCTGCTGGGCTGGCCGCTGTGGGCGGCTGCCCTGCTGGGGGCGGTGATCACCGCCGCGGTGTCGGCCACCGCTTACCGGCTGATCTTCCGCCAACTGGCTGGGCGCCCCATGGTGGCCTCGATGTTGGCGGCCATCGGGCTGGGCTTTTTGCTGCGCAGCCTGATCTCGTTCTTTGCCGGTCACGACCAGCGCACCTTCGACCTGCCCCTGGTGCGGGCCTGGAACTTCGGTGGCGTGCGCCTGCTGCCCACCGACCTGGTGATCGCTGCGCTGGCGGTGGCCTGTCTCGCGCTGGTGTTCGTGCTGATCTACCGCACCAGTTTCGGTCGCCAGTTGCGCGCCGTGGCCGACAGCGCTGATCTGGCCCGGGCCAGCGGCATCCGGGCCGGGGGCTTGATGATCAGCCTGTGGTTGCTGGTGGGGGCGCTGTCCGCGGTGGGGGGCGTGCTGCTGGGCATGAAAGCCGTGGTCACCCCCGACATGGGCTGGGAAAGCCTGATCCCCGCCTTTGCCGCCATGGTGCTGGGGGGCATCGGCAGTCCGGTGGGTGCC
This sequence comes from Curvibacter sp. EU05-FHT14A10, assembly GCF_058791075.1. Taxonomy (NCBI): domain Bacteria; kingdom Pseudomonadati; phylum Pseudomonadota; class Betaproteobacteria; order Burkholderiales; family Comamonadaceae; genus Curvibacter; species Curvibacter sp. EU05-FHT14A10. The sequence continues at coordinate 213,574 of NZ_JBYTDE010000009.1, read as the reverse complement.
GTTTTGGGGGCCTTGCTGCTGGGGGTGGTGCAGGAGCTGGCGGTGCCCTTGCTGGGCCCGTCGTACAAGCTGGTGCTGGCCTTTGCCGTGCTGGCCGGTGTGTTGTTGCTGCGGCCGGCCGGCTTGATGGGCCGGGTGCAGCTGGTGAGGTGAGGACGCCATGACCGCTTATCTTCTGGCCATCGGCATCGTGGCCCTCATTTATGGCTTGCTGGCCTTGGGGTTGAACCTGCAGTTCGGCCTGACCGGCCTGGTCAACTTTGGCGTCGTGGCCTTTTTTGCCGTCGGCGCCTACACCTCGGGCCTGCTGTCGCTGCAGGGCGTGCCCCTGCCGCTGAGCTTTGCGGCCGCAGCCTTGCTGGCTGGCCTGCTGGCGCTGCCCATCGGCCTGTTGTCGCTGCGTTTGCGCGACGATTACCTGGCCATCGTGACGCTGGGCTTTTCCGAGGCCGTGCGCATCACCCTTCAGCAGGAAAGCTGGCTGACCCAGGGGGTGCAAGGCCTGCCCGGTCTGCCCAAGTTGTTCGCCAGTTGGGGCCCTGCGTCGGACGCCGCGATCTTCGCTGTCCTGCTGACCGCGGTGGCCGTGGTGGCCTGGGGCACGGTGCGCCTCACCGGCAGCCCCTTCGGGCGCTTGCTCAAGGCCATCGGCGATGACGAGGCCGCCTTGTCGGCCCTGGGCAAGGACCCGGCGCGCTTCAAGGTGCAGGTGTTCATGCTGGGGGCGTCGCTGGCGGGCTTGGCGGGGGCGTTCTATGCGCACTTCATCACCTTCATCACGCCCGAGCAGTTCATTCCGCTGATCACCTTCTATGTGTGGATGGGCCTGATCATGGGCGGTGCAGGTTCGGTGCGCGGCGCCCTCTTCGGTTCGCTGCTGCTGATGGTGTTTCTTGAAGGCTCGCGCTTTGCCAAGGACTGGGTGCCCGGCGTGTCCGAAGTGGGCATGGCCAGCCTGCGCCTGGCCGCAGTGGGCCTGGCGCTGATCCTGATCACCTTGTATCGACCCCATGGCTTGTGGGGCGGAGGAAAAAGCCAATGATGCTGAGCGTCGACAACGTGACCCGGCAATTCGGGGGTTTCAAGGCCGTCGATGGCGTGTCCCTGCAACTGGCCGAGCGCGAGATCCTGGGCATTGCCGGCACCAATGGGGCGGGCAAGAGCACCCTGTTCGCGGCCATCGCGGGCCAGCAGCCGGCGGACGCCGGGCACATCCATTTCGATGGCCACGACATCACCCGGCTGCCGCCCTACCGGCGTGCCCATCTGGGCCTGGTGCGGACCTTTCAGGTGCCGCGCGAGTTCAAGAGCCTGAGCGTGCACCAGAACCTGCTGGCCGCGGCCGCCAACCCCCAGGGCGAGCGCCTGCTCAATGCCTTTGTGCGCACCCGCAGCCTGCGCGAGCACGAGGAGCAGCTGGTGGCCAAGGCCGACGGCGTCCTGCAGTTCCTCAACCTCAGCCGGGTGCGCGACAAGCTGGCGGGGGGCTTGTCCGGGGGGCAGAAAAAGCTGGTCGAGTTGGGCCGCGTGCTGATGCTCGATCCACGCTGCATCCTGCTTGACGAACCCTTTGCTGGCGTCAACCCGGTGCTGATCGAGGAGATCTGCGAGCGTGTGCGCGAACTCCATGCCCGAGGCATTGCCTTCATCGTCATCGAGCACCACCTGCAGGCGCTCAAGGCGCTGTCGCAGCGCATGATCGTGATGGACCGAGGCCGCATCCTGGCCGAGGGCGACCCGCACACCGTGCTCGATGATCCCCGCGTCCAGGAAGCCTACATGGGAGGCGTGGTATGAGTGGCTCTTTGCTTGAGATCCGTGCGTTGCGCGGCGGCTATTCCGAGGTGGACATCATTCAGGGCATCGATCTGAACGTGGCGCCGGGTCAGATCGTCACCATCGCCGGCACCAATGGCGCTGGCAAGTCGACCCTGGTGAAGGCCTTGCTGGGCCTGCTGCCACGTGTGCAGGGCGAGATCGTGCTGGACGGGCGCTCCATCACGCGGCTGGGCGCCGAAGACCGCTTTGATGCGGGGCTGGCCTACGTGCCCCAGGTGGCCAATGTGTTCGCCTCGCTCACCGTGCGTGAGAACCTGCAGGTGGTGCGTGGTGTGCCCGACCTCAAGCGCCGCATGGACGAGGTGCTGGCCGATTTCCCGGCCCTGGTCGAACGCCTGGGCCAACCTGCCAGCAACCTGTCCGGCGGCGAGCGCCAGCAACTGGCTTTCGCACGCGCCCTGATGCCCTCGCCGCGCATCATGGTGCTGGATGAGCCCACGGCCGCCCTCGCGCCCTCGCTGGTGGGCAAGGTCTTCGACATGGTGAAGGCGCTGCCTGCGGCCGGCGTGGCCGTGCTGATGGTCGAGCAGCGCGCCCGCCAGGCGCTGCAGATCAGCCAGCAGGGCTACATCCTGGACCAGGGCCGCTGCGTGCTGGCCGGCCCGGCCCATGAGCTGCTGGGCGATGAGCGCATGGCGCAGCTGTACCTGGGGAGCCATTGAGAGGGGCCTGACATGGGGCTCGGTACACTTTCAAGTCTGTTGAAAGTGAATGCCCCGCCCATGTCCGAACCCTCTCTTCGACCCAGCGTCTCCTACCGCCCAGACATCGACGGCCTGCGGGCCATTGCGGTGCTGGCGGTGCTGGTGTTCCACCTGCACGCCAGCGCCCTGCCGGGCGGCTTTCTGGGCGTGGATGTGTTCTTTGCGATCTCGGGCTATGTGGTGACCGGCTCGTTGCTGGGCCAGCGCGGATTGGGGTTCTGGCGCCTGATCGGTGAGTTCTATGCCAAGCGCTTCGCCCGCATCTTGCCGGCGCTGTGCGGAGTCCTGCTGGCCACTGCCCTGGGCGCCTCCTTGCTGGTGCCGCAGTCCTGGCTCAGCGAGCTCAGTGACAAAACCGGCCTCTACGCCTATCTGGGCTTGAGCAACTGGGTGATGCAGTCGAATGCAGACACCTACTTTGCCCCACGGGCCGAATTCAACCCCTACACCCACACCTGGTCGTTGGGCGTCGAAGAGCAGTTCTATCTGGTGGCGCCGCTGCTGATCTATGCCTTCATGCGCTGGGGGCAACAAGGGGCCCGCGCGCGCGTGCTGGCCTTGGGTGTTGCCAGCATCCTGTGCCTGGCCTCGCTGGCCTACTTTGTGCGACAAAGCAGCCGCCAGCCCGATGTGGCGTTCTATTTCATCGCCTGTCGTTTCTGGGAGCTGGGTTTGGGCATGCTGCTGCGCTTTGCGCATCAGGTCTGGCCGCCGCAGCCGGCGCGCACCACACCCGGGGCTTTGATGAGTGCCAGTCTGCCCTGGCTGGGTCTGGCGGGCCTGGCTGCTACGCTGGTGGGGGCCCGACCCGGCCCTGAGTCCTGGGTCTGGAACGGCCTGGCGGTCCTGGGTGCCATCCTGGTCATCCAGGCCGGCGCCACGGCGCGGGGCCGCCTCAGCGATCGCACCTTGGGCAGTGCCGTGCCGGTCTGGCTGGGCAAGCGCTCGTATTCGATTTACCTTTGGCATTGGCCGGTCTGTGTGCTGCTGCGTTGGACGGTGGGTCTGGACAGTGTGCTCACGCTGGCGGCAGGGGCCTTGCTGACCCTGCTGCTGGCGCTGGCCTCGTACCGCTGGCTGGAGGTACCGCTGCGTCACAGTGCCCGCCTGGAGGCCCGGCCGGTCTGGGCCCGCATCTTGATCTTTGCGCTGTTCCCTCTGTTGGGCTACCAGCTCAGCCACACTCTGTTTCGTCACCGCAACGACCTCAGCCTGAGCACGGTGGCGCGCCATGCGGTGGACTGGTACGCCGGCAGCCAGATGCCCTACGTCAATCCGACCCAGCGCAATTGCCAAGTGGTGATGCACTCCGAAGGGCTGGCCGGCGGGGTTGAGCACAGCTACCAGGCCAGTGCCTGTCAGACCCCGGCCCGGCGGCAAACCGTGAATGTGATCGGTGACTCGCATGCCGGCGCTTACCTGCCCATGCTGGAGCAACTGAGCGCTGACACCGGGGTCCGCGTGCACCTGTACACCTTCCCGAGCTGCCCCTTCCTGGATCTGAGTCAGCCCCAGGGGCGCTACCGCGATCCGGGTTGCCTGGCGTTCAGCCAGCAAGTGGTGAAAAAGATCGCCGACGAGAGCCGGCCCGGTGATCTGCTGTTCATGCCCAGCCTGCGCATGCCGCGCTATGGCGACCAATGGGCCAGCTTCAACATTCCCGACATGCGTGAGCGCATCTACAACGCGGCGGCAGAAAAAGACCGCGGCGAGGCCTTGGCCGAGGCCCCGGGCTGGCTGTTGCCGCTGGCCCAGCGCGGCCTGCGCCTGATCTTCGAGGCCCCCAAGCCGATCTTCCAGGCGCCCACCTTCCGCTGCGCCGATGCGTTCAACCGGCACAACCCGATCTGCGTGGGCGACAACCAGCAGCCGCGCAGCACCCTGTTGGATCTGCGCGCACCCGTGCTGGCGGGCATGCAGCGCTTGAGCCAGCAGGTGCCAGGCCTCAGCATTTGGGACCCGCTGCCTGTGCTGTGCCCAGGCGAGGTTTGCAGCAGCCTGCGCGACGGTCGCCCCCTGTTCTTTGACGGCGACCACCCCAGCGCCTATGGCAACTGGGTGCTGTACCCCGATTTCAAGCGGATGATCCTGAGCTTGCCCGAGGCGGCGCCTGCCCCTTGAGCGGGCCTGGGCGTTGAAGGCGGGCGACAATCCTCCGATGCTGCATGCCAATCGCCTCTCGCCACGCCCTGCCCTGTCTCGACCCCTGTGGGCATTGAGCCTGGGCGCAACCCTGTTGTTGGCCGCCTGTGCCAGCCGCCCGCCCGAATCCGCGCCGACCTCGGCCGCTCCGGTCACGGCCAACCCGGCTGCGCCTCAGGTGGCGGCTCCGCCTGCTCCGGGTCCCGGCGCTGCCAACCCCGAGGCGGGCTTTGCCCGTTGGGTGGAGGGCTTCAAGGCCTCGGCGCGGCGCGCCGGCATCAGCGAGGCCACGCTGCATGCGGCCTTCGACGAGGTGCAGTTCCTGCCCCAGTTGATCGAACTGGACCGGGCCCAGCCCGAGTTCAACCGCCCGGTGTGGGACTACCTGGACCGCGCCGTCACCCCGCAGCGCGTGACCAATGGGCAGAAAAAGCTGCAGCAGGTGCGGGCCGAGGCCGATGCGGCGGCAGCGCGTTACGGCGTGCCGGCCAGCATCCTGGCGGGCTTCTGGGGCATGGAGAGCGACTTCGGGCGCAACTACGGCAACACCTCGGTGATCGATGCCCTGGCCACGCTGGGCTACGAGGGCCGGCGCGAGGCCTGGGCCCGGGGTGAGTTGCTGGCCGCGCTGAAGATCCTGCAAAACGGCGACATCGACCGTTCCCACATGATCGGCTCCTGGGCCGGGGCCATGGGCCAGACGCAGTTCATGCCTTCGATTTTTCTGGCTTATGCCGTTGATGCCGACGGTGACGGTCGCCGCGACATCTGGGGCAGCATGGCCGACGTGATGGCCTCCACCGCTAATTTTGTGGCTCATTCGGGCTGGCAGCCCGGGCAGCCCTGGGGCGGCGAGGTGGTGTTGCCGCCCGGTTTCGATCTGGCCCGAGCCGATGGCGAGTTCAAGCAGAGCAGCGATCAATGGGCCGCCGAGGGCCTGCGCGGCCCGGGTGGCGCACCCTTGCCCGTGTTGGCCCAGGCGGCGGTCTTTCTGCCCGCAGGCGCGCGTGGCCCGGCCTTTCTGATCGGGCCCAACTTCAAGGTGATCCTGCGTTACAACAATGCCACCAGCTACGCCTTGGGCGTGGCTCTGCTGGCCCAGCAACTCGATGGGGGCCCGGCGGTGCAGGCCGCCTGGCCCCGCGATCTGCAGCCGCTCAGCCGCAGCCAGACCCGCGCCCTGCAAACCGCCCTCAACGAGCGCGGCTTTGACAGCGGCACCCCCGACGGCCTGATGGGGCCGGCCACGCGCGACGCCGTGCGCCGCTACCAGCGCAGCGCGGGTCGGGTGCCCGACGGCTACCCCACGCTGGAGCTGCTGCAGGGCTTGCAGCCCTGATCAGTCCGTCAGCTTGACGGAAGTTGTCCGCCAGATTTTCTCGGCGTACTCGGCAATCGTGCGGTCCGACGAGAACGGTCCCATGCCGGCCACGTTGCGCAGCGCCATGCGGTTCCAGGCTTCGGGTTTCTGGTACAGGGCGTCGACCTTCTCCTGCGTGGCCACGTACGAGGCGTAGTCGGCCAGCAGCATGTAGTGGTCGCCCCAGTTCACCAGCACGTCGTAGATGGCCTGGTAGCGGTGCGGCTCTTCGGGGCTGAAGCGGCCGTCGCGGATGGCCTCCAGCACCCGCTGCAGCTCGGACTTGCCGGCCAGCACCTGGCGCGGCTGGTAGCCCTGGCTGCGCAGGGCGGCCACCTCGGGTGTGGTGTTGCCGAAGATGAAGATGTTCTCCGGACCCACCGCCTCGCGGATCTCCACGTTGGCGCCGTCGAGCGTGCCGATGGTGAGTGCGCCGTTGAGCGACAGCTTCATGTTGCCCGTGCCCGAGGCCTCGGTGCCGGCGGTGGAGATCTGCTCCGACAGGTCGGCCGCCGGGATGATCAGCTCGGCCAGGCTCACGCTGTAGTTGGGCACGAACACCACCTTGAGCAGATCGCCCACGGCCGGGTCGTTGTTGACGGTGCGCGCCACGTCGTTGATCAGCTGGATGATCAGCTTGGCCATGTGGTAGGCCGAGGCGGCCTTGCCCGCGAACACCACCACCCGGGGCACTTTGACGGAGCCGGGCTGCTCGATGATGCGCAGGTAGCGCGTGACCACGTGCAACACGTTGAGCAGTTGGCGCTTGTATTCGTGAATGCGCTTGATCTGCACGTCGTACAGTGCATCGGCCGGCAGGGCCAGGCCCATGTGCTGCTGCACCCAGGTGGCAAAGCGCTGCTTGTTGTGCTGCTTGGCGTTGCGGAAGGACTGCAGCAGGATGGGGTCGTCCAGCCGGTCTTTGAGCTGGCCCAGCAGGTTCAGGTCGCGCCGCCAGCCCGGGCCCACGGCGCCGTCCAGCACGCTGGCCAGGGCCGGGTTGGCCTGGGCCAGCCACCGGCGCTGGGTGATGCCATTGGTCTTGTTGTTGAAGCGCTCCGGCCACAGGCGGGCGAAGTCGGCAAAGATCGATTGCGTCATCAGCTCGGAGTGCAGGGCCGACACGCCATTGACCGAGTGGCTGGCCATCACCGCCAGGTAGGCCATGCGCACGCGGCGTTCGCCGCCTTCGTCGATCAGTGACACGCGCCGCATCAGGTCGGTGTCGCCGCCGTGGCGCTGCGCCAACTGGCCCAGGAAGTAGGCATTGATGTCAAAGATGATCTGCAGGTGGCGTGGCAGGACGCGGCCCAGCATCTCCACCGGCCAGGTCTCCAGGGCCTCGTGCATCAGGGTGTGGTTGGTGTACGAGAACACCCCCTGGCAGATGCGCCAGGCGTCGGCAAACGGCACGTGGTGCACGTCCAGCAGCAGGCGCATCAGCTCGGGCACCGCCAGCACCGGGTGGGTGTCGTTGAGGTGGATGCTGACCTTGTCCTTGAGCTGGTCGAAGGTGTCGTGACGCGCCAGGTAGCGGCGCAGCAGGTCTTGCACGCTGGCGCTGCAGAAGAAGTACTCCTGGTGCAGGCGCAGCTCGCGGCCCGAAGGGGTGGAGTCGTCGGGGTAGAGCACGCGCGACACGTTCTCGGAGTGGTTCTTGCGCTCCACTGCCTCGAAGTAATTGCCCCGGTTGAAGGCGCCCAGGTCGATTTCTTCGGTGGCCTTCGCCGACCACAGCCGCAGCGTGTTGGTGGCCTGGGTGCCAAAGCCCGGAATGATGGTGTCGTAGGCCATGGCGCGCACGTCCTGGGTGTCGACCCATTCGCAGCGGTCACCATGGCGCAGCACGTGGCCGCCGAACTGCACCCGGTACACCACCTCGGGGCGCGGAAACTCCCAGGGATTGAGGTTGTTCAGCCAGTAGTCGGGTACCTCGACCTGGCGCCCGTCGACGATGGTCTGGCGGAACATGCCGTAGTCGTAGCGGATGCCGTAGCCATAGCCGGGCACGCCCAGCGTGGCCATCGAATCGAGGAAGCAGGCGGCCAGCCGGCCCAGGCCGCCGTTGCCCAGGGCGGCATCGGGTTCGAGTTCGGCCATGGCTTCGATGTCCAGGCCCAGCTCGGCCAGGGCGGTGCGCAGCGGCTGCTCGATCTCCAGCGCGATCAGTGCATTGCTGAAGGTGCGGCCGATCAGGAACTCCATCGACAGGTAATAGACGTTCTTCACGTCCTGGGCCGCCTTGGCGCGGGTGGTGGTCATCCAGCGCTCGACCAGCAGGTCGCGCACCGTGTAGGCCGCAGCGTTGAGCCAGTCCACCGGGCGGGCCGTGGCCGGGTCCTTGCCGACGGTGAACATCAGCTTGTTGGCGATGGCACGTTTGAGCGAGGCCGCATCGTGCTGCGGCGCGTCGTAGTCGAAGACGGACGGGGTGTGGGTCATGGCTGTCTTTCGCTATCAGAAAGGGGCGTGGGTGGGTCGGGCCGCCGTGTGCAGCAAGAGGGTGCGCCCCGGTTCAGGGCTTCAGCAGGGACTGGTACAGCGCCACATAGTGCCGGGCCGACTCGTCCCAGCCGCAAGCACGACGCATGCCTGCCTGGCGCACCTGGGCCCAGGCCTTGGGTTGCCGGTACAGCGCAAAGGCGCGGCGCAGGGCGTGGCGGTAGGCGGCCTCGGAGAAATCGTGGAACACAAAGCCGTTGGCGCTGCCGTCGTCCAGGGTGGCCAGGTCGGCATCCACCACCGTGTCGGCCAGGCCGCCCACGGCCCGCACCAGGGGCAGGCTGCCGTACTGCAGGCCGTACAGCTGGGTCAGGCCGCAGGGTTCGAAGCGCGAAGGCACCAGGGTCACGTCGGCGCCGGCAAACACCCGGTGGGCCAGGGCCTCGTCATAGCCCAGGTGCACCGCCACGCGCCCGGGGTGGCGCTGGGCCAGCAGGGCAAAGGCGTGTTGCAGCTCGGGGTCGCCGGTGCCCTGCACCAGCAACTGGCCACCGGCGGCCACGATGTCGTCGCCGCCGGCCAGCACCAGGTGCAGGCCTTTTTGCTCGGTCAGCCGGCTGACCACGCCGAACAGCGGTGCCCCGGGGTGGGGGTCGAGCTTCATCTCGTGTTGCAGCGCCGCTTTGCACGCGGCCTTGCCGTCGGCCTGGTCGGCTGTGTATCGCTGGGCGATCAGCGAATCGGTGGCAGGGTTCCAGACGGCGGTGTCGACCGCATTGAGGATGCCGCTGAGCACGTCACGCCGGTGGCGCAGCAGGCCGTCGAGCCCACAGCCCTGCTCGGGCTGCTGGATCTCGTGGGCGTAGCTCGGGCTCACGGTGGTGATGCGGTCGGCAAAGTGCAGACCGGCTTTCATGAACGAGATCTGGCCGTGGAATTCCAGGCCTTCCACCCTGAAGAAGTGAGCCGGCAGGCCCAGCTCTTGCAGGTGGTGGGCCGCGAACACGCCCTGGTAGGCCAGGTTGTGCACGGTGTACACACTGGGCACCGGCCGGCCGGGCCAGGTGTGCAGGCAGGCGGCGGCGAGCCCGGCATGCCAATCGTGGCCATGCACCAGCTCGGGCCGCCAGGCCGGGTCCAGGCCGTGTGCAAGGTGGGCCGCAGCCCAGGCCAGGGCGCCGAAGCGGCGCGCGTTGTCGGCATAGGGCCGGCGCTCAGCGTCTTCGTAGGGGTTGCCGGGGCGGTCGAACAGGCCGGGGGCGTCCAGCACATAGGCCTGCAGCGGCCCGGCCGGGGTGGGCACGGCGGCCAGGGTGCCGCGGCGCAGGTGGAGCCGCTCGCCCCAGGGGGCATCGAAGTGGCCCACCAACGTGTCATCGCTGAGGCCGGCTCGGATGGCCGGAAAGCCCGGCAGCAAGGCCCGGGGTTCGACGCCGGCCGCCACCAGGGCCGAGGGCAGGGCCCCGGCAATGTCGGCCAGGCCCCCGGTCTTGAGCAGGGGGAACAGTTCGGCACTGACTTGCAGGATGCGCATGGTGGGGTCCTTCCGGGCGTTCGGGGGCATTCTCGGGTTTCAGGGCTTGGGCTCGGTAGCCGCCGGTTCGGCCGCCAGACGCGCCAGCATGGTGCGGGTGACCAGCACCACGCCATTGTCCGTGCGCTCGAAGCGCTGCGCGTCCAGCACCGGATCTTCGCCGATCACCAGCCCCTCGGGCAGCACACAGCCCCGGTCGATCACGGCCTTGCGGATGCGGCAGCCTCGGCCCACGGTGATGTTGGGCAGCAGCACCGCCTGGTCGATCTCGCAGAACGAATGCACCCGCACGCTGGAGAACAGCACCGAGTTGCTGACGTGCGAGCCCGACACGATGCAGCCACCCGACACCATGGTGTTGATGGTCTGGCCATGGCGCCCCTCGGCGTCCTGCACGAACTTGGCCGGTGGCAGTTGGCGCTGGCTGGTCCAGATGGGCCAGTCGGTGTCGTAGATGTCGAGCTCGGGGGTGACCGAGGCCAGGTCAAGGTTGGCCTCCCAGAACGCATCGATGGTGCCCACGTCGCGCCAGTAGGGCTGGGCCTCGGGCGAGGTCGACACGCACGACAGTGAGAACGGGTGCGCCTGGGCGCGGCCCTCACGCACCACACGCGGGATCACGTCCTTGCCGAAGTCGTGGCTGGACTCAGGGTTGGCCAGGTCTTCCTCGAGCAGGTCGTACAGGTATTGGGCGTTGAACACGTAGATGCCCATGCTGGCCAGCGACACCTGGTCGTTGCCGGGCATGGCGGGCGGGTCGGCGGGTTTCTCGACGAAGTCGGTGATGCGCCGTTGCGCATCCACCGCCATCACGCCAAAGGCACTGGCCTCGGCGCGGGGCACCTCGATGCAGCCCACGGTGCAGCCGGCGCCGCTGTCCACGTGGTCTTTGAGCATCAGCGAGTAGTCCATCTTGTAGACGTGGTCGCCAGCCAGCACCACCACGTACTCGGGGCGGCTGGACTGGATGATGTCCAGGTTCTGGTAGATCGCGTCGGCCGTGCCGCGGTACCAGTGCTCTTCATCCACCCGCTGCTGGGCGGGCAGCAGATCGACCATCTCGTTGAGCTCGGCGCGCAGAAAGCTCCAGCCTCGCTGCAGGTGGCGCAGCAGCGAGTGCGACTTGTACTGCGTGATCACCCCGATGCGGCGGATGCCCGAGTTGACGCAGTTGGACAGCGCGAAATCGATGATGCGGAACTTGCCGCCGAAATACACCGCCGGCTTGGCACGGCGGTCGGTCAGCTGCTTCAGGCGTGAGCCACGGCCGCCGGCCAGCACCAGCGCGATCGTGCGGCGCACCAGCATGTGGGGTTGTTGCAGTCGGTCGGCAATCAGGGCCGCCTGCTGGCTGTGGGTGTCGTTCATCTCGGTCTCCTTGCTGTTTTGTCGGTGTGTCTTGGTCAGGCGGCTTCAAGGGCCTTCAGGTGGTCACGGTGGGCTGCTCCATGCCGGTGAAGTGGCGCACCCGGGCCAGTTCTTCGGCCAGGGCGATCAGAGGGGCCAGGGCCTGCTGGGCGTCCAGTCCGTGGCGGGCCGGATCGGCCTCGTGCCGCTCCAGGTACAGGCGCAGGGTGGCCCCTTCGGTGCCAGTGCCCGAGAGTCGGAACACCAGGCGCGAGCCATCGCTGAGCACGATGCGCATGCCCTGGCGCTGGCTGATGCTGCCGTCGACCGGGTCGGTGTAGGCGAAGTCGTCAGCCAGTGCGATGGTCAGCGGCGTGGCAAAGCCGGCCACGCTGCGGCCCGGCAGGGTGGGCAGCTGCTCGCGCAGGCCCTGCATCAGGGCGTCGGCGCGCTCGCTGGCAATGCCCTCGTAGTCGTGGCGCGAGTAGAAGCAGCGGCCGTCGGTGCGCCACAGGGCCTGAACCAGCTCGGGCACGGTCTGGCCGGTGGCAGCGATCAGGTTGAGCCAGAACAGCACGGCCCACAGGCCGTCTTTTTCGCGCACGTGGTCCGAGCCGGTGCCATAGCTTTCTTCGCCACACAGGGTGGCCCGGCCGGCGTCCAGCAGGTTGCCGAAAAATTTCCAGCCGGTGGGGGTCTCGAAGCACGGGATGCCGAGGCGGCGCGCCACCCGGTCGACGGCGGTCGAGGTGGGCATGGAGCGTGCCACGCCCTGCAGCCCGCGGGCATAGCCCGGCACGCGGGTGGCATGGGCGGCCAGCACGGCCAGGCTGTCCGAGGGCGAGACCGCGAAGTCCCGCCCCAGGATCATGTTGCGGTCAGCGTCGCCGTCCGAGGCTGCGCCCATGTCGGGCGCATCGGGCTGGGCCATGTGCTGCACCAGGTCGGTGGCGTTGACCGGGTTGGGGTCGGGATGAAGGCCGCCAAAGTCCTCCAGGGGAACGGCATTGACCACCGTGCCTGCAGGCGCGCCCAGCTCGCCTTCGAGCAGCGCCCGGGCGTAGGGGCCGCCGACGGCGTTCATGGCGTCGTAGCGCAGCCTGAAGCCCGAGGCGAACAGGGCCCGGATGGCGTCGAAGTCGAACAGCTCTCGCATCAGGTCGGCGTAGGTGGCCACCGGGTCGATCACCTCGACCACGGTGTGGTGCAGGGTGTGGCTGCCCAAGGTGTCCAGCGGCAGGTCGGGGCTGTCCAGGCTGTGCAGGGTGCTCACTTCCAGGCTGCGGCGGTAGATGGCTTCGGTCACGCTCTCGGGGGCCGGGCCGCCGTTGCCGATGTTGTACTTGATGCCGAAGTCGCCGTCGGGCCCGCCCGGGTTGTGGCTGGCCGACAGCACGATGCCGCCGCTGGCCCCGTGGTGGCGGATCACGGCGCTGACCGCCGGGGTGGACAGGATGCCGCCCTGCCCCACCAGCACACGAGCGTAGCCCTTGGCTGCCGCCATGCGCAGAATGGTCTGGATCGCCACCCGGTTGTGGAAGCGTCCGTCACCGCCCACGACCAGGGTCTGGCCGCTGGCATCGGGCAGCACGTCAAACAGGGCCTGCACGAAGTTGTCGAGGTAGCGGGCTTGCTGGAACACGCTGACCTTCTTGCGCAGGCCCGAAGTGCCGGGGCGCTGGCCTGGGTAGGGTTGGGTGGGCTGGGTGGTCAACGGGGGCATGGCGACGGGGTCTCCTGAAAACGTGGGCATCAAGATGGGTCGGCCAGCAGCAGCGCGAGGCTGCCTGCGGCCAGCGAGTACGGGCTTGGCACCGGGGTGCCGGCGGCGTTGAGGCGGTCGGTCTCAGTATCGAGCGCGAGCCGCCAGGGCGCGGCGCCGGGCAGGCAGAAATCCAGCGCCTGCGGCCCGGGGTTGAGCAGCATCAAGACCGCTGTGGCGCGCGGTGCACGGTCGCGTGGCGGCTGCAGCAGAAGCATCAGGCTCGCGCCGCCGGGCTGGGCCCAGTCGGCATCGCCCAGGGGCTGGCCCGCGGGGCTGAACCACCGGGCCTGGGGGCCGGGGCCCTGCCCATCGTGGCGCCACCAGCCGACCGCTTGCAGCGGCCCCAGCTGACGGCGCAAGGCCAGCAGTTGCTGCACAAAGCGGCACAGGCTGGTGTCGGCCTGCTGCCAGTCAATCCACGACATGGGGTTGTCTTGGCAGTAGGCGTTGTTGTTGCCCTGCTGGCTGTGACCCAGTTCGTCGCCGGCCAGCAGCATGGGGGTGCCCAGCGACAGGCCCAGCAGGGCCAGCAGGCTGCGACGCTGCAAGGCGCGCCGTTGCAGTACCTCGGGCTGATCGGTGTCGCCTTCCACCCCGTTGTTGGTGCTGAGGTTGTGGCTGTGGCCGTCGCGGTTGTCTTCGCCATTGGCCTGGTTGTGCTTGTGCTGGTAGCTGACCAGGTCGCGCAGGGTGAAGCCGTCGTGCGCGGTGATGAAGTGGACGCTGCTGTGCGCCGGCCGCTGGCCGAACTCGGCGCTGGAGCCGGCCAGCCGGTGCGCCAGCGCGCCGCGCGTGCCGGTGTGCAGCAGCCACTGGGCGCGCATCTCATCGCGGAAGCGGTCGTTCCACTCCAGCCAGCCGCTGGGGAAGCCGCCCAACTGGTACCCGCCGGGGCCGATGTCCCAGGGCTCGGCAATCATCAGGCGTTGGCGCAACAGCGGGTCTTGGGCGATGGCGGACAACAGCGGGGCCTGCGGGTTGAAGCGGCCTTGCTGCCCGATGGGTTCGCGCGCCAGCACCGGGGCCAGGTCGAATCGGAATCCGTCAACCCCGAACTCGCCTACCCAGCGGCGCAGGCTGTCCATCACCAGGCGCAGGGCCAGCGGCTGGTTCAGGTCCAGGCAGTTGCCGCAGCCGGTCCAGTTGACGTAGCGGGCCGGATTGGCGGGGTCGAGTTGGTAGTAATGCCGGTTGGCGATGCCGCGCAGCGAGAGCGTGGGGCCGAGTTCGTCGGTTTCGGCGCTGTGGTTGTAGACCACGTCCAGCACCACCTCCAGGCCCGCTGCGTGCAGGGCTTCGACCATGGCGCGGAACTCGGTGCGCGGGCTGCTGCCGGGGCGGCCGCTCCAGTAGCGGGTTTCGGGGGCGCTCCAGCCCACCGTGCTGTAGCCCCAGTGGTTGCTCAGCCCCAGGGCCTGCAGGCGCGCCTCATCGGCCCTGAAGGCCACCGGCATCAGGCTCACGGTGGTGATGCCCAGGGCCTGCAGGTGGGCGATGCTGGCCGGGTGGGCCAGGCCCGCATAGGTGCCACGCAGGGCGGGTGGCAAGGCCGGGTTGAGGGCGCTGAAGCCCTTCACATGCAACTCGTAGATGACACGTTGGGCCGGGTCGATCTGGGGGCGCGGCTGCTGCAGCGGCGGCAGGTCGGCCACCACGCGGGCCTTGAGCGCGGTGGCGCCATTGTCCAGCGGGCAAGGGCGGCCGGTGGGCATGCCCTCCACGCGCTCGTCGCCCTGGTGCAGTGCACTGCCGTCGTAGCGGCCCAGCACCTCGCGCGCCCAGGGGTCGAGCAGCAGTTTGGCCGGGTTGAAGCGCAGGCCTTGCTCGGGTGCCCAGGGGCCGTGCACGCGCCAGCCATAGATCAGGCCGGTGGCTTCTGGCGCGCTGCAGGGCAGCAGGGCGTGCCACACGCCGCCGGTGGCGTCGCGGGTGTCGGGGCTCAGGGCCAGACGGGCCGTTTCGTGCCGGCCCTCGGGGTCGTACAGGCACAACTCGACGGCGCTGGCCTCGGGGGCCGTCAGGGCAAAGTGCACCCCACCGGGCACCAGGCTGGCGCCCAGTTCTGCCGGGGCAAGGTGGGGGGGCAGCGGCGCGAAGTTCATGCGCTCGGCGCTAGCACGATGCAGGCCAGCGGGGGCAGGTTCAGGGTGATCGACTGGGCCCGTTGGTGCATGGGCACGGTCTCGACCGGGCCGGGCTGCAGCGGATGGTCGCTGCCGCCGTACACCCCTTGATCGGTGTTGATCAGCGCGCGCCAGGCTCCGGCCTGCGGTAGACCGATGCGGTAAGCCGGGCGTGGCACCGGCGTGAAGTTGCACACCACCACCACGGGGGCACCACTGCGCGAGCGGCGCATGTAGGCGATCACCGACTGGCTGGCGTCGTCGTGCGAGAGCCACTCGAAGCCCGCCGGATCATGGTCGAGTTCGTGCAGTTCGGGGTGGGCGCGGTAGCTCAGGTTGAGGTCGCGCACCAGGCGCTGCATGCCGGCGTGCCCGGGCTGTTCCAGCAGGCTCCAGTCCAGGCTTTGCTCGTGCTGCCACTCGTGGCCCTGGGCGATTTCGCAGCCCATGAACAACAGCTTCTTGCCCGGGTGGGTCCACATGTAGCCATAGAGGGCTCGCAGATTGGCCAATTGCTGCCAGCGGTCGCCCGGCATCTTGGCCAGCAGCGAGCCCTTGCCGTGCACCACCTCGTCGTGTGACAGGGGCAGCACAAAGTTTTCGTCGAAGGCGTAGACCATGCTGAAGGTGATCTGGCCCTGGTGGTGCCGGCGGTGTACCGGGTTGTGTTGCAGGTAATGCAGGGTGTCGTGCATCCAGCCCATGTTCCACTTGTAGTGAAAGCCCAGGCCGCCGCCTTGCAGATCGGCGCTGGGCGGGCGGCTGACACCGGGGAAGGCGGTCGATTCTTCGGCCAGGGTGATGGCGCCGGGGCGCTGCACGCCCACGGTGTGGTTCATCCAGCGCAAGAACTCGATGGCTTCGAGGTTCTCCCGCCCGCCATGGCGGTTGGGCAGCCACTGGCCGGGCTGACGGCTGTAGTCGCGGTACAGCATCGAGGCCACCGCGTCCACGCGCAGCCCGTCGATGCCGAAGCGCTCCAGCCAGTACAGCGCATTGCCCACCAGAAAGTTGCGCACTTCCAGGCGACCAAAGTTGTAGATCAGGGTGTTCCAGTCCTGGTGAAAGCCTTCGCGCGGATCGGCGTACTCGTACAGGTGGGTGCCGTCGAAGCGGGCCAGGCCATGCGCATCCGACGGGAAGTGCGCCGGCACCCAGTCGAGGATCACGCCCAGGCCGGCGGCGTGGGCGGCATCGACGAAGTATTGAAAGTCTTCGGGGCTGCCGAAGCGCGAGGTGGGCGCGAACAGCCCGATGGGCTGGTAACCCCAGGAGCCATCAAAAGGGTGCTCGCTCACCGGCAGCAGCTCCAGGTGAGTGAAGCCCAGGTCGCGGGCGTAGGGCACCAGGGTGTCGGCCAGCTCGCGGTAATTGAGCCAGCGCCAGCCGTCTTTCTTGCGCCACGAGCCCAGGTGCACCTCGTAGATGCTGATGGGCTGGTCGAACTGGTTGGCCCGGGCCCGCTCGGGGGCCATGGGCCGGTGGGCGGGCAGGCCCTGCACCACGCTGGCGGTGGCGGGGCGCAGCTCGGCCCGCAGGGCAAACGGGTCAGCCTTCTGCAGCCGACTGCCGTCGGCCCCCAACACCTCGAACTTGTAAAGCGCACCGGGGCCGACAGCGGGCAGGAACAGCTCCCAGATGCCGGCTTCGCGGCGCAGGCGCATGGGGTGGCGGCGGCCATCCCAGTGGTTGAAATCGCCCACCACCGAGACACAGCGCGCATTCGGCGCCCACACGGTGAAGCGTGTGCCGGCCACGCCCTCCAGCGTGACCGGGTGGGCACCCAGGCATTCCCAGGGGCGCAGGTGGCGGCCCTCGGCCAGCAGCCACAGATCGAGTTCGCCCAGCAGCAGGCCAAAGCGGTAGGGGTCATCCAGCAGCTGTTCGACCGGTGCGGCGTCCCCCTGCCCGGGCCAGCGTACCTGCAGCCGGTAGTCGGGCGGCGGGTTGTCAGGGCCTGCGGGGCCCAGGTCGGCGGCCCAGACCGCGCTGTCGCCCAGGCGTTGCAGGGCCTGAATGGCCTGCCCTTCGGGGTGGTTCATCAGGGTGACGGCCTCGGCCCCCGGCTGCAGGGTGTGCAGCCACCAGTGGGCGCCGCGCTGGCGCAGGCCCAGCGCGCCGAAGGCGTCGGGGTGGCGGGCCTCCATCAGTTGCGCCAGTTCTTCTTGGTTCAGCATGTCGGCTTGTCTCGTCAGGGGGCAGAAAAAGGGCTGGAAGGGGCTGGGCTCAGGCGGGCGGCAGGCGTTCGTAGAGCTGCGTCAGCCGGCGCAGCAGCGTGGCGTGTTCGGGCTGCACATCGCTCCAGCGCAAGCGCCAGGCCCAGTTGCCCTGGGGGGTGCCCGGCTGGTTCATGCGGTGGCTGCCGTCCAGGCGCAGCACATCCTGCAGCGGGCAGATGGCCAGGCCGGCCACGCTGGCCCAGGCCGCGCGGATGAAGCTCCAGCCCACATCGCTGCCGTCGCAGGCCAGGTAGTCGCGCACGTGGCGGCGGATGGGCTCGGGTGCGCTGGCCCACCAGCCCAGCGAGGTGTCGTTGTCGTGGGTGCCGGGGTAGGCCACGGTGTCGGGCTCGAAGCGGTGGGGCTGGTGGTGCGCCTCTTCCTGGTCTTCGCCCCAGGCAAACTGCAGCACGCGCATGCCGGGAAGGCCCAGTTGGCGACGCAGGGCCGTCACTTCGGGGGTGATCACCCCCAGGTCTTCGGCGATCACCGGCAGTGGGCCCAGCGTCGCGCTCATGGCCTCGAACAGGCCGGCACCGGGGCCTGGCACCCAGCGACCGTGAATGGCGGTGGGTTCGCTCGCGGGGATCTCCCAGTAGCTCTCGAAGCCGCGGAAATGGTCGATGCGCACCTGATCGACCAGGCTCAGGGTCAGGCGCATGCGTGCCGTCCACCAGGCGTAGCCCTCGGCGGCGTGGGTACTCCAGCGGTACAGCGGGTTGCCCCAGCGCTGACCTTCGGCACTGAAGCCATCGGGTGGCACCCCGGCGACCACCTCGGGGCGGCCATCGGAGCGCAGCTCGAACAGATCGGGCCGGGCCCACACCTCGGCGCTGTGCTGCGCAATGAAGATGGGCACATCGCCCAGCAGCTTCACACCGCGCTGGTGGGCGTACTCGCGCAGGGCCTGCCACTGGCGAAAGAAGGTCCATTGGCAAAAGCCCCAGAAGGCAATGCGCGGCGCCAGCTCAGCCCGTGCCTGCGCCAGGGCAGCGCCTTCGCGCCGGGCCAGCGGCGCGGGCCAGTCCATCCAGTCGCGGCCGGGCTGGCGCTCGGACAGTGCCATGAACAGGGTGTAGTTGGCCAGCCAGGGGGCGTGTTGGGCGCAGAAACCGGCCAGTGCGGCCTGCTCGGCCGCATCGGCCTGCGCCTGAAAGCCGGCATGGGCCTGGGCCAGGGCGGCCAAGCGCCAGGGGATCACCGCCTCGTAGTCCACCCAGCGACCGTCGCCTGCCGGTGGGTGGGCCAAGGCCTCGGGTGGCAGCCAGCCGCGCTGCTGCAGCTCGGCCAGGTCGATCAGCAGCACATTGCCCGCAAAGGCCGAGGGGCTCATGTAGGGCGAGTGCCCCAGGCCTACGCCATTGAGCGGCAAAAACTGCCACCAGCCCTGCCCGGCCGCCTGCAGCCAGTCGATGAAATGGCGGGCATCGGTGCCCAGGTCGCCGCTGCCGTGCGGGCCGGGCAGCGAGCTCAGGTGCAGCAGGACGCCGCTGGCGCGTGGGGTGGGCTGGGTCATCGAGGCGAAAGCGTGTGGAGGGTGAAGGCCAGGGTCGGCGGCAGGGGGCGTTCGATGCCTGGGTGATTTTGTGACAGCCAATTGTTGCCTGCTGGTGACTTGAAGGTCTGATTGGTGAGTTGGGTGTCCATGCGTTCCTTAGGCCTTGGCAATCTTCATGCCAAAGCTGGCTTGTGGGTGCGGTCGCGCAGGCGATTCCGTGATCTGCAACAAATCCGGCATCGCCGTAAACTGCCGCCAACCCATTCTGGCGCACCCTTGGGCGGTGCGCGTCTCTTTCTATGGAGCGACAGGCATGACGGATTCTTCCGCTTACACCCCCCCGGCCATCTGGACCTGGAACACCGCCAATGGCGGGCGTTTTGCCAACATCAACCGCCCCATTGCCGGGCCCACCCATGAAAAAGCCCTGCCGGTGGGGCGCCACCCGCTGCAGCTTTACTCGCAGGGCACGCCCAATGGCCAGAAGGTGACGGTGCTGCTGGAGGAGTTGCTGGCCCTGGGGCATGCCGGGGCCGAGTACGACGCCTGGCTGATTCCGATCCAGGAGGGCGCGCAGTTCGGCAGTGGCTTTGTCGAGGTGAACCCCAACAGCAAGATCCCGGCGCTGATGGACCGCAGCGGGCCAGAGCCGATCCGGGTGTTCGAGTCGGGCGCCATCCTCATGTACCTGGCCGAGAAATTTGGCGCCTTCCTGCCCCCGGTCAGCGAGCCGGCACGCCGCGCCGAATGCCTGTCGTGGCTGTTCTGGCAGATGGGCAGTGCGCCTTTTCTGGGGGGCGGTTTTGGCCATTTCTATGCCTATGCGCCGATCAAGATCGAGTACGCGATCGACCGCTACGCCATGGAGGTGAAGCGGCAGCTCGATGTGCTGAACCGCCACCTGGCCACGCACACCTACCTGATCGGCGACGACTACACCATCGCCGACATGGCCATCTGGCCCTGGTACGGGGCCCTGGTCAAAGGCCAGACCTATGGCGCTGGCGAGTTCTTGCAGGTGCACGAGTACACCGATGTGATCCGCTGGGCCGATCTGATCGCCCAGCGCCCGGCCGTGAAGCGGGGCCGCATCGTCAACCGCACGGTGGGCCAGCCCGAGGCCCAGCTGCGCGAGCGCCATGACGCCAGCGACTTCGACACCCGCACCGAAGACAAGCCCAATCCCCCCGCCTGAGGCCGCTCCATGACTGTCACCCTGTACGACTGTTCCACCGCCCCCAGCCCGCGCAGGGCCCGCATCCTGCTGGCCGAGAAAGGGGTGCCCCATGAGACGGTGCAGATTGACCTGCGCCAGGGCGAGCACTTCAGTGACGCGTTCCGGCGCGTCAACCCGCAATGCACCGTGCCCGCCTTGGTGACCGAGGAAGGCCCTGTGCTGACCGACAACGCCGCCATTGCCGCCTACCTGGAGGCGCGCTACCCCGAGCCCCCGTTGCTGGGCATCACGCCGCTTGAAAAGGCTGAGGTGGCGCACTGGCATTGGCGGGCCGAATTCGAGGGCTTGCTGGCGATTGCCGAGGCGCTGCGCAACAGCTCACCGGCCATGGCCAACCGCGCCCTGCCCGGCCCTGTCAACTACCCCCAGATACCGGCCCTGGCCGAGCGCGGCATCGCCCGACTGCAGCAGTTCCTGACCGACTTGAACCAGCGCCTGGAAGGCCGCGAGTTCATCGCCACCGATCGCTTCAGCCTGGCCGACGTCACTGCCGTGGTGGCGGTCGATTTTGCGCGCGTCATCAAGCAAAAGCCCGGCGAGCAGCACCCGCATGTGCTGCGCTGGCGTGCGGCCATGGGGCAGCGGGCCTCGATGGGTTTGTGAGTTCAGCGCCGGGTCAGCCACCAGGCCACATCGGCGGCCGGCACCCGGCCCTTGAGGCCGCCGGGCACCTCGGCCCGCTGCAGCAAGGCCAGGTTCAGGGCGGCGCCGTAATGCTGGTGCAGCTCGGTCTCGTTGACGGCGAAAGGCGGTCCGGGCAGCAGACTTTGCTCATACTCGAAACAGATCAGCAACTGCGGTGCCGCCGCAGACAAGGCCAGCAGCTGCGCCGCGTAGTCGCGCCGCATGGCCTCGGGCAGGGCCACCAGGGCGGCGCGGTCGTACACCGCGTCCACCGGGCCGAGTTGCTCGCGCGTGAGCGCAAAGAAGTCGCCCACAAAAACGTCCAGCCCCGGCGCGCTGTAGCGCTGCAGCGCCCCTTCAGGGCTGATGGTGGGGCGCTGTCCGAGTTCCTCGAACAGCTCGACCACCGCCTGTTCGCTCAGCTCCACCCCCACCACCCGGTGGCCCCGGGCCAGCAGCCAGTGGATGTCCAGCGTCTTGCCGCACAAGGGCACCAGCACCCGGCTGTCTGCTGCGAGCTTCAACTCGCGTTGCAGCCAGGGCCAGTGCGTGGCCAGCAGCGGGTGCACCGCACTTTGGTGGAAGCCGATCTCTTTTTGGGCCCATTTCTGGTGCCAGAACGTTGCGTGCATGGCGGGGTGAAGCTGAAGGAGTGAGGGCTTGATTGTGCCGCCGGGCTGACCAGGGGCACAGCCGCGGCAAGGCTGGCCCTGGTGGGATCAGCGAAGGCGTGAATCCTTGCCTAGGGATCAGGCCCTGTCCTGTACCGCCGCCCCGCTCAGAACACGTGCGTGAACACCCAGTACAGCGAACCCGACAGCAGCATGGCCGCAGGCAGGGTGAGGACCCAGGCCATGGCCAGGTTGCGCAGGGTGGCCATCTGCAGGCCCGAGCGGCTGGCGGCCATGGTGCCGGCCACGCCGGAGGAGAGCACATGGGTGGTGGAGACGGGCAGGCCGTACAGGTCGGCCGCGCCGATGGTGAGCATGGCCACCACTTCGGCCGAGGCGCCCTGGGCGTAGGTGAGGTGGGTTTTGCCGATCTTCTCGCCCACGGTGACCACGATGCGCTTCCAGCCCACCATGGTGCCCAGGCCCAGCGCGATGGCCACGGCCACCTTCACCCACAGCGGGATGAACTTGGTGGCCTGGTCGATTTCCTTCTTGAACACGCCCACGCTGGCGCGGGTGTCGTCGTCCAGGCGGGCGCCGGGGTCTTTCTCGACAAAGCGCAGCGCCTCGGACAGCAGGTACATGTCGTTGCGCACGTTGGAGACCTGCTCCATCGGCACCTTGGCCAGCGAGCCGTGCGACTTGACCTGCTCACCCACCGAGGCCGTCAGCGCGCCGATGGCGGGCAGGGTGTCGGTGCCGAGGGCCTTGGTGCGCACGTAGGTGGACAGGGCTTCGCGGGCCTGGGCGACAGGCATCGCCGGCCGGCCCTTGAGCAGCGACTCTTGCGTGACGTGGGACACGGCCACGAACTGGGTCACGTTGTCGATGGGCATGGCGCGGTTCAGGGCGTAGGCCATGGGCACGGTGCCCACCAGGATCAGCATGATCAGGCCCATGCCTTTTTGGCCGTCGTTGGAGCCGTGGGCAAACGACACGCCGGTGCAGGTCAGCACCAGCAGGGCGCGGATCCAGAACGGGGGCGGCTTGTGGCCCTTGGGTTCGTCGTACAGGGCGCGGTTCTTGACGAAGGCGCGCAGGGCCAGCAGCAGCAGGGCGGCGCAGCCAAAGCCCACCAGGGGTGACAGCAGCAGCGAGTAGCCCACCTTGGTGGCCTGGGCCCAGTCCACACCGCTGGTGCCGTCGCGGCCATGCATCAGGGCATTGGCCACGCCCACGCCGATGATCGAGCCGATCAGGGTGTGCGAGGACGAGGCCGGCAGGCCCAGCCACCAGGTGCCCAGGTTCCAGAGGATGGCCGCGATCAGCAGGGCGAAGACCATGGCAAAGCCGGCGCTGGAGCCGACTTGCAGGATCAGCTCGACCGGCAGCAGCGAGATGATGCCGAAGGCCACCGCGCCGCTGGAGGTCAGCACGCCCAGGAAGTTGAACAGGCCCGACCAGACCACCGCAAAATTGGGTGGCAGCGAATGGGTGTAGATGACCGTGGCCACGGCATTGGCCGTGTCATGAAAGCCGTTCACAAACTCGAAGCCCAGCGCGATCAGCAAGGCCACGCCCAGCAGCAGGTAAGGCAGCACGGTGGGCGCCATGGCGCCGGCTTCGCTCACGTCGGCAAACAGGCTGTAGGCGGTGAAGAACAGGCCCGCAGCCAGCAGGCCGACAAACACGATCAGGGTGACGGGCCCGGGCTTGGCATGCAGGTGGGGCTTGGTCGGGCCCGTGTGGGCCGGCTCGGCGGGATGGGCCGTGGCGGTGGCTGTGTTCATGGGTGACGACTCCGTCAAATAATTCGGCAGTGTGGTGGGGCTCGGTGACCAGGCTGTGACTGGCTGTTACAGAGCCACCCTGCAGCCGGTGAGGTTGGCGCCCTCATCGGTGCGTCGCTGGCCTGCCAGCGAGGTAACGCAGCGTTGCCAATTCAAGACGGGTGAGCCTTGCGGTGCGGGCGTAAGCTTGGGGACGCGGCTTTGACGGCCCGCAGTCCACCTCCAAGATTTGCATTCGGTGCCCCAGCAGCGGCTGCCTGGATGAAGCCCTTTTTGCGCCCCCACACCATGACCGACGGTTTACCTCACCCCCAAAGAATGCTGGCCTTTGCGGCCATTGCGCTGGCCATGTGCATCTCGGTGCTGGACGGGGCCATCGTCAATGTGGCGTTGCCCGCCATCGGCGCCGACCTGAAGGTGTCGGCGGCGCAGTCGATCTGGGTGGTGAACGCTTACCAGCTGGCCATCACGGTATCGCTGTTGCCCCTGGCCACGCTGGGCGACATCCTGGGCTACAAGCGGGTTTACATGGCCGGGCTGGCGGTGTTCACCCTGGCCTCGCTGGCCTGTGCTCAGGCACAGAGCCTGGAGGTGCTGACCGCGGCCCGCGTGCTGCAGGGCCTGGGGGCGGCAGGCATCATGAGTGTGAACATCGCGCTGGTGCGCTTCATCTTTCCACGCGACCAACTGGGCGTGGGGGTGGGCTACACCTCGCTGGTGGTGGCGGCCTCGTCGGTGGCGGGGCCGGGTATTGCGTCAGCGATCCTGGCGCTGGCCCATTGGCAGTGGCTGTTTCTGGTGAACCTGCCGCTCGGGCTGCTGGCCTTGGTGGTGGCCGCGCGCACCCTGCCGCTCACGCCGGCATCGGGGCATCGCTTCGATGTGTTGAGCGCGGTGCTGAATGCCCTGACGTTCGGGCTGGTGATCTCGGGGCTGGACGCGTTCAGCCGGCCTGGCGGCGCGGCCCATGGCGTGGCCCTGCTGGTGGCCGGGCTGAGCGTGGGCGTGGTGTTTGTGGCGCGCGAACGCCGCCTGGCCGTGCCCATGCTGCCGGTGGATCTGCTGCGCATGCCGGTGTTTGCCTGGTCGCTGGTGACCTCGATCTGCTCTTTCTCGGCCCAGTCCATGGCGATGGTGGCCCTGCCCTTCTACTTTGAGCAGACCTTGGGCCGTTCCCCAGTGCAGACCGGGCTTTTGATGACCCCCTGGCCCTTGATGACGGCCCTGGTGGCGCCGGTGGCCGGCAGGTTATCGGACCGTTTGCGCCCCGAGAAGATCAGCAGTGTGGGGCTGGTGCTGTTTGCGGCGGGCCTGGGTTCGCTGTCGCTGTTGAGCGACACGGCCTCGGCCTGGGACATCGCCTGGCGCATGGGCTTGTGCGGGCTGGGCTTTGGGCTGTTCCAGTCGCCCAACAACCGGGTGATCGTGAGCAGTGCCCCGCGTGAGCGCAGCGGCGGGGCCGCCGGCCTGCAATCGATGGGGCGCCTGCTGGGCCAGTCGGCCGGCGCCGTGGGGGTGGCGCTGGCCTTCGGCCTGCTGTCGCAGCAGCACCCGACCCCCCTGATTTGTGCCGGCGCCGCCTTGCTGAGCCTGCTGGCGGCCGTCGCCAGCGGGCTGCGTGATCCGCGCGCGGCCATGAAGCCTTGACGATGAAGCCTGGATGATCCTGCCGCTGCTGGACCCTGGCCCTCTGGCGCGACTTTGAGGGGCGTCAAGGAAAGCGTCATGGGGGCCCTGGGGCGAGGTTCGGCCTTCTACAATCTGCGGCGCACGGCTTGTGGCCCGGGTGGCCCCGGCTGGAGGCCGCGACATCACCGCCCGGTCTGAGAACACTCCAAACCGGCCACCCACTCCCGGTGATCGACACCCGCAACGGAACAAGTGCAAGGCGAACCCCAAGGTGAAACGCAACGGGAACATGCATGTCTGGCTGCTCACGGCCCTGGTGTTCTGCGCCACGCTGGTGGTGGGGGGCTTGCTGCGAGCGCAGGTCGAGAAGAACCAGCTGCTGGAGGCCCGATCGGTGGCCCGAAGCCTGGCCCACGCCTCGGCCCATGCCATCGAAGAGCGCCTGGGTCGCTCGCTTTCGGCCACCTATGCCCTGGCGGCGGTGGTGGCCCAGGGCAATGGGCGGGTCAATGATTTTGATGCCCTGAGCCGGCAACTGATGCTCAACCTTGGCGGCATCAGCAATCTGCAGCTGGCCCCGGACGGCGTGGTGGCCGCCATTTCGCCCTTGGCGGGCAATGAAAAAGCACTGGGTCACAATTTGCTGGCAGACAGTGCCCGCAACAAGGAGGCCCGCATGGCCCTGGCCACGCGCAGCCTGACCTTGGCCGGCCCGTTCGACCTGGTGCAGGGGGGCATGGCCGTGGTGGGGCGTCTGCCGGTGTACCTGCCGGGCAAGGGTGGGGAGGCCAGCTTCTGGGGTTTCACCACGGCGTTGCTTCTGATTCCGGACCTGTTGCAGAGCAGCCAACTGAACCGGCTGGGTGAGCAGGGGTACCGATACCAGCTGTGGCGCACGCACCCCGACACCCTTCAGCGTCAGGTCATTGCCGGCTTGCCGGGGCACGTGCTGGAGGCGCCGGTCGATACCCCCCTCGAAGTCCCCAATGGCCACTGGACGCTGTCGGTGGAACCGATTCAGGGCTGGATCAACCCGGCGGACAGCGCATGGGGTCTGCTGGCCTGTGTTTTCATGGCTGGTTTGCTGGCGTTTCTCACCCATACCCTGCTGATGCAGCCCGTGCGCCTGCGCCGCGAGGTGGCTCTGCGCACGCAGGAACTGGAGCAGGCCAATGGGCAACTGGCTGGCGAGATCGAAGAGCGGCGAAAGGCCGAAGAGCACCTGCGCCTGGCTGCCAATGTGTTCACCTTTGCGCGTGAGGCGATCTCGATCACCGATGCCCGGGGCACCATCATTGACGTCAACGCGGCCTTCTCGCGCATCACGGGCTACGAGCGTGCCGAGGTGCTGGGCCAGAACCCCCGCATCCTGCAGTCGGGGCGCCAGGGCCCGGCCTACTATGCGGCCATGTGGCAAAGCCTGACGGCCAGCGGCTACTGGTCGGGCGAGATCTGGAACCGGCGCAAGAACGGCGAGGTGTTTGCCGAACTGCTGACCATCAGCGCCGTCAAGAACGCCGAGGGGGTGACCCAGAACTATGTGGCCCTGTTCACCGACATCACGCCGATGAAGGAGCAGCAAAAGCAGCTTGAACACATCGCCCACTACGACGCCCTCACCGATTTGCCCAACCGCACGCTGCTGGCCGACCGGCTGCAGCAGGCCATGGCCCAGACCCAGCGCCGCAGCCAGTCGCTGGCGGTGGCCTATCTGGATCTGGACGGCTTCAAGACCGTGAACGACACCCATGGCCACGCCGTGGGCGACGAGCTGCTGGTGGCGCTGGCGGCACGCCTGCTGGCCACCTTGCGCGAGGGCGATACCCTGTCGCGCATCGGGGGTGATGAGTTCGTGGCGATCCTGGTGGATCTGGAATCGGTGTCGGCCCATGAGACGGTGCTGGTACGCCTGCTGGAGGCCGCCTCCACCCCCGTGAAGATCAAGGGCCTGAGCCTGCAGGTGTCGGTCAGCATCGGCCTCACGCTGTACCCGCAAGACAACGTGAGCGCTGACCAGTTGATGCGCCATGCCGACCAGGCCATGTACATCGCCAAGCAAGGCGGCAAGAACCGCTACCACCTGTTCGATGTGATCCAGGATTCGGCCGTCAAGACGCACCGCGAGCAACTGGCGCAGATCCGTGCGGCCTTGCACAAGGGCGAGTTTGTGCTGCATTACCAACCCAAGGTGGATTTGCAGCTGGGTCGGCTGGTGGGGGTGGAGGCCCTGATCCGCTGGCAATCCCCGCTGGCCGGGCTGCAATTGCCCGGCAGCTTTCTGCCCGTGATCGAGAACGACGTCACCGCCATCGACCTGGGCGAGTGGGTGATTGCCCAGGCCCTGCACCAGCTGAGCGAGTGGCATGCCAGCGGCCTGCTGATCAGCGTGAGCGTGAACATCGGGGCACGCCAGCTGCAGCAGGCCAATTTCAAGCACCGGCTGGCGCGCTTGATGCAATTGCACCTGAAGGTCGACCCGGCCTATGTGGAGCTTGAGATCCTGGAGACCAGCGCGCTGGAGGACATCGAACAGGCCTCGCAGGCCATCCGCGACTGCCGGGCTCTGGGCGTGCGCTTTGCGCTGGATGATTTCGGCACCGGCTACTCATCGCTCACCTACCTCAAGCACCTGCCGGTGGAGGTGCTGAAGATCGACCGCAGCTTTGTCAGCGACATGCTGGACGACCCCGACGACCTGAGCATCGTGCGAGGCGTGGTGAGCCTGGCCGAAGCCTTCGGCCGCGAGGTGATTGCCGAGGGCGTCGAGTCGGTGGCCCATGGGCAGGCCCTGCGCCAACTGGGCTGCCGAATGGCCCAGGGCTTTGGCATCGCCCGCCCCATGCCGGCGGCCGAGCTGCAGGCTTGGCAGATGCGCTGGGACGCGGATCCCGGCTGGATGGCCTTGCGGCAGGCGTGGCCATCCAGCCACACCAGCCAGCCTGCTCCGCTTTGAGCCCCCGCGGCCGTGGCCGTTGTCAGCGCACCTGCACGCCGTTCCAGAAGGCGACCCGGCCCCTGACCGCTTCAGCTTCGGGCTTGGGATCCGGGTAGTACCAGATGGCGTTGGCGTTGAGTTCACCATTCACCAGCAGCGAGTAGTAATGCGCCTGGCCTTTCCAGGCGCAGGTGCTGCGGTGGTTGCTGAAGGTGACGTAGCTGCGATTGAGCGCGCTTTCTGGGAAGTAGTGGTTGCCCTCGACGAGCACCGTGTCGTCGCTGTCTGCGATGACGACACCGTTCCAGGTGGCTTGCATGATGTGTTTCCTTTCAGGGAGCGGTCAGCCAATGCAGGCTGAAGAGTTGTTCGGGATCGGTCCAGACGGTGCCAGGCTGCCAGCCCGCCTGGGCCGCCAGATGACGCAGGCCGTCAATGGTGAATTTGTACGAATTTTCAGTGTGCAAGGTCTGCCCTTGCTCGAAGCGGTAGCGTTGCTGCTGCAATTCAACGGTTTGTTGGCACCGGCTCACCAGGTGCATCTCGATGCGTTGCAGCGGCGCGTTGTAGAAAGCGCTGTGATCGAATTGTTCCAGATCGAAGTTGCAGCCCAGCTCCCGGTTGGCCCGCAGCAACAGGTTTTTGTTGAAGGCGGCCGTGACGCCCTGGCGATCGTTGTAGGCCGCATGCAGGCGATCAGGGTGTTTGATGAGGTCGACGCCGATCAGCAAGGCACCACCGCGCAGCAAATCGGCCGCCTGGCGGAAGAACTGTTGCGCTTCATCCGGGGTGAAATTGCCCAGTGTCGAGCCCGGGAAAAAGCCCACGCGGCGGCGCGGCCCGGGGTCGGGCAGGCGCAGTTCGGTGGTGTAGTCGGCCACCACCGGGCAGATGGCTATGCCTGGGTACCGACGGGCCAGCCTGGCGGTGGACACCGCCAGGTGCTCCCCCGAAATATCGACGGGGCAGTAGCGCAGGTCCCGCAGGCCTGTGCGCATGTGGTCGAGCAAGGCCTGTACTTTGATGCAAGAGCCGGCACCAAATTCAATCAGTTCGACGGAGTGACCGATGTGCGCGGCCATTTCGTGCCCGCAGCGCTGCAGGATCTGGTGCTCCGTGCGGGTGGGGTAGTACTCTGGCAGGTCGCAAATGGCGTCGAACAGCGCCGAGCCGGCCGCATCGTAAAAGTACTTGGGCGAAATCTGCCGCGGCGTGCCACGCAGCGCGGTGTGCAGGTCGGCGGCAAAGGCCATGGCCTCGGGGGAGGGCGTCGGGGCCGGCGCTGGCGGTGAGAACAAGCTCATGATGCAGTCCCCTCTGAGGCACTCTGCAGGTCGCGCGCCAGCCTCAGGCCACTGAATTGCCAGCGTGCGGCCGGCGGAAAGAAATTGCGGTACGTGTGCCGGGCATGGTCGGGTGGCGTGGCCTGACTGCTGCCGCGCAGCACCAGTTGACCCACCATGAATTTGCCGTTGTACTCGCCCACCGCACCGCTCAGGGGCTTGAAGCCGGGATAGGGGTGGTAGGCCGATCGGGTCCACTGCCAGACCTGACCCTGCAAGTCTTGGCAGGCCGCCGATGTGCTGGCGGCCTCCCATTCGAATTCGGTAGGCAGCCGGGCCCCGGCCCACTCGGCATAGGCCGCCGCCTCATAGAAGCTCACATGGCTGACCGGGGCGTTCGGGTCCAAGGCCTGCACGCCGTGCAAACCAAAAACCTGCCAGTGGGGAGCGGGGGCTCTGGCATCGCCGGGCGCCAGCCAGTAAGGCGGCTGCGTCCAGCCCTGGGCCTGAACAGTGGCCCAGCCATCCGACAGCCACAGGCCCGGACGCTGGTAGCCGCCATCCTCGATGAAGGCCAGAAAATCGCCGCAACTCACCAAGCGGGTCGCGATCTCGAAGCCCTGCAACCAAACCTGGTGGCGCGGGCCTTCGTTGTCAAAATGAAAGCCCTGTTCACCGGCCCCGATGGCGACCATCCCCTCCTCCAGCCGCTGCCAGGCGGGCCCAGCCGCGATGGCCCTGTCAGCGCGGGCTGGGGCCTCTTGAAACCATCGCGGCAGCAGGGGGTTGCACGAGAATGCGTGCAGCAGGTCGGTCAGCATCAGTTCTTGGTGCTGCTGCTCGTGGTGCAGGCCCAGCTCGATCAGAGGCCAAGCCTGTTGCCAGGTGCTGGGCTCGCAGCCCTGCATGAACGCCAGCATGGCCCGATCAACATGTTGGCGGTAGGCCAGCACCTCGGCCAGGTCGGGCCGAGTCAGCAAGCCGCGTTGCGGCCTGGGGTGGCGCGGCCCCAGCGCTTCGTAGTAGCTGTTGAACAGGCGCAGAAAGCGCTCGTCATAGGGCCTGCTGCCGGGCTCGTTGGGCAGCAGCACCACGGCTTCAAAAAACCAGCTCACGTGCCCAAGATGCCATTTGACAGGGCTGGCATCCGGCATCGACTGGACGCACAGGTCCTCGGCACCCAGGTCTTTGCACAAGGCCAGGCTGCGCTGCCGCACGGCCTGGTAGCGTTCAATGGAATTTTGTCGCGCAGACCAATAGGCGTCTTCGCCGGGCTGATCCACGGCGGTGGGCGAGAAAGGCGGCATGCATGGGCTCCTGGTGGGCGTCACAGCCGGCGTCGTGCGACGCCGTCGGGCCGACGCTTGTCTCGCGTGAGTCGTGCCCAACCTGCAATTTATTACAGCACAGTGCCAGTGAGGTGACAAACGCTGCAGGGCCTTGTCTCCGGTCTGTGTTGGCGAATCGGGCTTCTGTATCGCACCCATCCGCTTGGATCTGTATCTTTTCAGGTGCTGGGGCTGTCCCTATCCTTGGGGGCATACCCAACCTTGAGCGTTTTGCCTCGACACAGGACCTGCCCATGCCAGAAATTGCCAGTTTGTTTGCCTTCGGCCTGATCTCGTTGGGCATGGCGCTCACACCCGGGCCGAACATGGTCTACATCATTTCGCGCTCCATCTGCCAGGGGCGGGGCGCCGGCCTGATCTCCCTGGGCGGGGTCGCTCTCGGCTTTGTGTTCTACATGGTGTTCGCTGCATTCGGGATCACGGCCTTGCTGATGGCGGTGCCTTATGCCTATGACGCCTTGAGGATGGGCGGTGCTGTCTATCTTTTCTACCTCGCCTGGCAGGCCATCCGGCCCGGCGGGCGCTCACCCTTCGAGATACGCCAGTTGCCCAAGGACAGCCCGCGAAAGCTGTTCACCATGGGGTTCCTCACCAACTTGCTCAACCCCAAGATCGCGATGATCTACCTGTCCATGCTGCCGCAGTTCATCCAGCCCGAACATGGCAGCCCGCTGCTGCAATCCCTGGTGCTGGGCTTCACTCAGATCGTGGTGAGCCTCAGCGTCAATGCCATGGTGGCCCTGTTGGCGGGCTCGATGGCCGTCTTTCTCGCCACCCGGCCCCGTTGGCAAAGGGTTCAACGTTGGTTGATGGGCACCGTGTTGGCGGGATTGGCCACCCGCTTGGTGCTGGAGCGGCGCTAGGCTCGCGTGCGCGCGAACACCGTCCCAAACAAAAAAATGGCCCGGTGATTCCGGGCCATTTCACTTTTTTGGGCGCAAGCGTTTCAGGGACTGGCCTTGGCTTGCATTGGGTGCGTGAGCAGACGTCTCAAACGTCAATATTCCCCGCCCGCAGCGCGTTGGTCTCGATGAAGTCGCGGCGCGGCTCCACCTCGTCGCCCATGAGCATGGTGAAGACGCGATCGGCCTCGATGGCGTCGTCGATCTGCACGCGCAGCAGGCGGCGCACGTTGGGGTCCATGGTGGTTTCCCAGAGCTGCTCGGGGTTCATCTCGCCCAGGCCCTTGTAGCGCTGGCGGCTGGTGGTGCGTTCGGCTTCGGCGATGAGCCACTTCATGGCCTGGCGGAAGTCGCTGACCTTTTCTTCCTTCTGGCGTTCGCCTTCGCCACGGGTGGCCTTGGCGCCTTCGGAGAGCAGGCCCTTGAAGGTTTCGGCGGCTTCGGCCAGGGCGGCGTAGTCGGCGCCGCGCACAAAGTCTTGCGTGAGCACGCTGCTCTTGATGTTGCCGTGGTGGCGGCGGCTGATGCGCAGCACTGGCTTGTCGGTGCGGGCGTCGAACTCGCCGGCCACTTCGGCGGGCACGCCGGTGGTGGTCAGTTCGCGCAGCTTGGCTTGCAGGGTCACGGCGCTGGCTTCGGCGTCGGCCACGCTGTCGAGGTTCAGGGCCACACCGTCGGCGATGGCGCGCAGGGCCTCGGCGTCCATGAAATTGCTCAGGCGGGCGATCACACTTTCTGCGATCTGGTGCTTGCGGGCCAGTTCGGCCAGGGTGTCGCCGTTGAGGGTTTGCGGGGCTGCGCCACCGGTGCTGATGCTGGCATCCTTGAGGGCGATGCGCAGCAGGAAGCCGTCGAGTGCCGGGCCGTCCTTGAGGTACAGCTCTTCCTTGCCGGCCTTGACTTTGTAGAGCGGCGGCTGGGCGATGTAGATGTGGCCACGCTCGACCAACTCAGGCATCTGGCGGTAGAAGAAGGTGAGCAGCAAGGTGCGGATGTGGGCGCCGTCGACGTCGGCATCGGTCATGATGATGATGCGGTGGTAGCGCAGCTTGGCGACGTTGAAGTCGTCTCCGCCGGTGTTGCCACCGGCCTTGCCGATGCCGGTGCCCAGGGCCGTGATGAGCGTGAGGATTTCGTTGCTGGTGAGCAGCTTCTCGTAGCGGGCCTTTTCGACGTTCAGGATCTTGCCGCGCAGGGGCAGGATGGCCTGGAACTTACGGTCGCGGCCTTGCTTGGCCGAGCCGCCGGCGGAGTCGCCCTCGACGATGTAGATTTCGCACATCGCGGGGTCTTTTTCCTGGCAGTCGGCCAGTTTGCCGGGCAGGCCCATGCCGTCGAGCACACCCTTGCGGCGGGTCATTTCGCGGGCCTTGCGGGCGGCTTCACGGGCGCGGGCGGCTTCGATGATCTTGCCGCAGATGATCTTGGCGTCGTTGGGGCGCTCTTGCAGGTAGTCAGTGAGGAGCTTGCTGACGATGTCTTCGACCGGAGCGCGCACTTCGCTGGACACCAGCTTGTCTTTGGTCTGGCTGCTGAACTTGGGCTCAGGCACCTTGACGCTGAGCACGCAGCAAAGGCCTTCACGCATGTCGTCACCGCTGACCTCGACCTTGGCTTTCTTGGCCAATTCCTGCTCTTCGATGTACTTGTTGATGACGCGGGTCATGGCCGCGCGCAGACCGGTGAGGTGGGTGCCACCGTCACGCTGAGGGATGTTGTTGGTGAAGCAGAGCACGCTTTCGTTGTAGCCGCTGTTCCACTGCATGGCCACTTCCACCCCGATGTGGGTGCCGGCAATGCCGCCGTAGGTCTCGGCGGGGCGTTCGCCGTGGGCGTAGAAGATGTTGGGGTGCAGGACCTGCTTGCCCTTGTTGATGAATTCAACAAAGCCACGCACGCCGCCAGCGCCCGAGAAGTCGTCTTCCTTGCCGCTGCGCTCGTCTTTCAGGCGGATGCGCACGCCGTTGTTCAGGAAGCTGAGCTCGCGCAGGCGTTTGGACAGGATTTCGTAGTGGAAATCGTTGTTTTGCTGAAAGATCTCGGTGTCGGGCAGGAAGTGCACCTCGGTGCCGCGCTTCTCGGTGGCGCCGGTGACCTTCATGGGCGAGACCTCGAAGCCGTCGACGGTCTCGAGCAGGCGGTGCTGCACAAAGCCCTTGGCGAATTCGATCTCATGCACCTTGCCTTCGCGGCGCACGGTGAGACGCAGCCACTTGGACAGGGCGTTCACGCAGCTCACGCCCACGCCGTGCAGACCGCCCGACACCTTGTAGCTGTTCTGGTTGAACTTGCCGCCAGCATGCAGCTCGGTCAGGGCGATTTCGGCGGCACTGCGCTTGGGCTCGTGCTTGTCGTCCATCTTGACGCCGGTCGGGATGCCGCGGCCGTTGTCGGTGACGCTGATCGAGTTGTCGCTGTGGATGGTGACGACGATGTCGTCGCAGTGGCCGGCCAGGGCCTCGTCGATCGAGTTGTCGACCACTTCGAACACCAGGTGGTGCAGGCCGGTGCCGTCCGAGGTGTCGCCGATGTACATGCCGGGCCGCTTGCGCACGGCCTCCAGGCCTTCGAGGATCTGGATGGCGCCTTCGCCATAGCCCTCGGACGCCCCTGCCTGGTTGGTGTCGATCTTGGTTTGCGGCAGGTCGCTGAAGGCTTCGTTGGAGCTGGTTTCAGCGTCGGACAGCGGCTTGTTTGGTTCGGTCATGGTGCGTTTTTCTCAATCTCTTGATGGACCAAACCCGCGCAGAACACAGCTGGTTCAGCGCGGGTCGGGTTCAGGGTTGTGGCGTTGTGCGCAAGGCCTTGGTTCTGCTGGAGGGGCCTCAGATGCGCATCGGCATCACCACGTACTTGAAGCTGTCGTTTTCGGGGATGGTGACCAGGGCCGAGCTGTTGGAGTCGGACAGCTCGATCTTCACCATGTCCTGGTCCATGTTGCCCAGGGCATCGATCAGGTAGGTGACGTTGAACCCGATCTCGATGGTGTCGCCGCCGTAGTCGATGTCGAGTTCGTCGACCGCTTCTTCCTGTTCGGCGTTGCTGGAGGCAATGCGCAGGGTGCCAGGCTCGAGGTTCAGGCGCACGCCCTTGAACTTGTCGCTGGTCAGAATGGCGGTGCGCTGCAGGCTGGCCAGCAAGGTGGTGCGGCCCAGGGTCAGGCTGTTGCGGTGGCCCTTGGGGATCACCCGGTTGTAGTCGGGGAACTTGCCCTCGACCAGCTTGGTGACGAACTCCATGCCGTCGAAGCTGAATTTGGCCTGGTTGTTGGCAAACTGCATCTCGATGCCACCTTCGGCATCGGACAGCAGGCGTTGCAGTTCGAGCACGGTCTTGCGCGGCAGGATCACTTCCTGCTTGGGCACTTCCACGTCCAGGGTGGCCGAGGCGAAGGCCAGGCGGTGGCCATCGGTGGCGACCAGGCTCAGGGTCTTGCCCTCGGCAACGAACAAGATGCCATTGAGGTAGTAGCGGATGTCGTGCACGGCCATGGCAAAGGACACCTGACCCAGCAGGCTCTTGAGTGTCTTTTGCGGCACGCTGAACTCGGGGCCGAAGTTGGCGGCCTCTTGCACCAGCGGGAAGTCTTCTGCCGGCAGGGTCTGCAGAGTGAAACGGCTCTTGCCACCCTTGAGAATGAGCTTGTTCTGGCTGGACTCCAGGCTCACGGTCTGATCGCCCGGCATGGTGCGCAGGATGTCGATCAGCTTGCGAGCCCCCACGGTGGTGGTGAAGTTGCCGGCATCACCGTCAAGCTCGGCGGTGGTGCGGATCTGGATTTCCAGATCGCTCGTGGTCAGTTGCAGCGCGCTGCCGGTCTTGCGGATCAGCACGTTGGCGAGGATGGGCAGGGTGTGGCGGCGCTCGACAATGCCTGCAACCGATTGCAGAACCGACAGGACTTTGTCTTGTGTGGCCTTCAGGACGATCATGTCAACCTCTAGTTCAAATTCTTTGTAGCAGCTTCAAGCGACATTCCGGTGCCGGGGCGGTTCGGCACAGCACCGACCCGAGGCCCTCCCTGGAAACACGCCATTTTCACCGTTTTTCGGGGCGTTTTTGAGTCAAGGCCCCGCTTGTTCGGGCTTCTGGGGGCACGCCTTGGCCCGGTGCGCATTTCATCACATCAGCCCTTCAGGGTTTGCTCCAGCACGTGAAGCTGCTGGTTGAGTTCGGTCAGCTGCTGGCGCTCGCCCGAAATCTTGCGCACCGCGTGCAGCACGGTGGTGTGGTCGCGGCCACCGAACAGCTCACCGATCTCGGGCAGGCTCTTCTGGGTCAATTCTTTGGCCAGGTACATGGCGATCTGGCGCGGGCGGGCGATGCTGGCCGGGCGCTTCTTGCTGTACATGTCGGCCACTTTGATCTTGTAGTAATCGGCGACGGTCTTCTGGATGTTCTCGACACTGATCTGGCGGTTCTGGATTGACAGCAGGTCGCGCAGGGCCTCGCGGGCCAGCTGGATCGAGATTTCCTTCTGGTTGAAACGCGAGTAAGCCAGGATCTTGCGCAGTGCGCCTTCGAGTTCACGCACGTTGGAGCGCACGTTCTTGGCCACAAAGAACGCCACTTCTTCGGGCATTTCGGTGCCTTCGGCGCGTGATTTGTTGATCAGGATCGCCACCCGCATTTCGAGCTCAGGGGGCTCGATGGCCACGGTCAGGCCCGAGTCGAAGCGTGAGACGAGGCGCTCGTGGATATCCGCCAGACCCTTGGGGTAGGTGTCGCTGGTCATCACGATGTGTGATTTCTTGGCCAGCAAGGCTTCGAAGGCGTTGAAGAATTCCTCTTGCGTGCGGTCCTTGTTGGCGAAGAACTGCACGTCATCGATCAACAGCAGATCGAGCGAGTGGTAGCGCTCCTTGAACTCGTCAAAAGCCTTGCGCTGATAGGCTTTAACCACATCCGACACGAATTGCTCGGCATGGATGTAGAGAACTTTCGAGTCTGGCTTGTCGGCCAGCAGGCGGTTGCCCACCGCATGCATCAAATGGGTCTTGCCCAGGCCCACGCCACCATAGATGAACAGGGGGTTGTAGAGGTGGCCCGGCGTGCCGGCGACGTGCATGGCGGCGGCCCGTGCCATGCGGTTGGCCGTGCCTTCCACCAGGGTGTCGAAAGTCAGGGCCGCGTTGAGTCGGTTCTTGAAGGTGCCGGCGCCCGGGTCTTCGCTGGGAGCGGTCGGCTCAGGGGCTTGCTGAGGCTCGGAGGCCATCGATGCAGTGGGCGCAGAATAAGCTCTGGCCGCGGGTTCTCGCTGAGTGAGCGCTAACTCGATGGGGACGGCTTGGCCATACAGGCGCTCCAGCATCTGGGCGATGCGGCTGGCGTATTGGGCGCGGATCCAGTCGAGCTTGAAGCGGTTGGCAACGTAGATGGTGATCTTGGACAGGTCGTCCGGAGCCTGGGCCACCAGGGGCTTGATCCAGGTGTTGAATTGCTGTTCAGGCAGTTCTTGGGCGAGTTGCTCGATACATGCCTGCCAGAGGCTGTGTCCTGCGTTCGGGGATGCGCTCTCGGTGGCGCTGTTCAGGTTTCCCTCGGTCATTCTTGGTCTGTTTTCTGTGGATAGTCAATTGCGGACAGCGGGCTGGATTCTAGTTTGTCAAATGGTTATCCACAACCTGAAGCGCTGAAGCCCCTGCCCTCGGATCACGGCATGGCGGCAACTGGCAAAGACCTTCAAAATGTGCTTGTACTTGTCGCGGTCATGAAATGTTGCGATAATCATGGGTTTCCCCGAATGCGGTAGCTGCTACGGTAGTTGCTTCGGTCGGGCGATTAGAACAAGGCCCCTGGTTTGGGCGCGGTTTGCAGCAAGGTTGTCAGGCGCAGGTTTGACGGCGTTGCACGAGCAGTGCATGAACGAATGGCCAGAACTGAACCTCTAGGAATTCATCATGAAACGCACTTACCAACCTTCCAAAATCCGTCGCGCCCGCACCCATGGCTTCCTGGTCCGCATGAAGACCCGTGGTGGTCGTGCCGTGATCAACGCACGCCGCGCCAAGGGCCGCAAGCGTCTGGCTGTCTAAGCCAGGCGCATTGCCTGGTGAACTCCGGGCTGCTCTCGTGCAACGGCTGAAAACCCGTCCGCAGTTCCAGGCCGCGATGGCGGGTGGTACGGTGTCTCGCACACCGCACTTTGCTTTGCACCGCCTGGTGCTCTCCGCCGACGCTGCGGCGTCGACGGTTCGGCCTCAAGAAGGGCCTGATGTTTCGCCAGTGCGAAATGATCAGGCTCTTTTTGTCGTTCCTGGCTCCGTTTCGGGGCAGCCCTGGCTTGGCGCCATGGTGCCCAAGCGCTGGGCCAAGCGGGCCGTGACCCGCAACACCATCAAGCGCCAGATTTACGCGCTGGGGGCGGAATTCGAGCCTCGCCTGATGGTTGCCGCCCATGTGGTGCGTTTGCGCTCCAGCTTTGACCGCAAGCAATTTGTCAGCGCCACTTCCGATGTACTGCGCCAAGCCGTGCGTGCCGAGCTGAATCAGCTGTTTCGGCGCGCATGTGTCTCGCCGTCTCGCGCGGCGACTTTGGCCCCTGCTTCAGCCGCGGGTGAGCCAGGAGTTGCATGATGATGAAGCGTGTGCTGATCGGTCTGGTTCGCGCGTATCGCCTGCTGTTGAGCCCTTGGCTGGGCTCTGCCTGCCGCTTCGAGCCGACCTGTTCTGTCTATTCATTGCAGGCCCTTGAGCAGCACGGTGCTGCGGCCGGCAGTTACCTGACCCTGCGGCGTCTGGTACGCTGCCACCCCTGGTGTGCCGGTGGAGCCGATCCGGTCCCCGCCGAACGTCCCCGGCTGTTCAGGCTGGGGGGCGTCTCTGCTTGTGCCCCCATTTCCCAACATTCTTCGCAAAAGAAGTCTTCATGAACGACATTCGCCGCACCATCTTGTGGGTGATCTTCGGGTTCTCCATGGTCCTGTTGTGGGACAAATGGCAAGTCCACAACGGCAACAAGGCCATGTTCTTCCCGAGCAGCGCCCCCGCGGCCACGGCTGCGGCAGAAGGCGCGGCCAAGCCCGCGGTGGCTGGCAGTGCGGCTGTGCCCACCAGCGTCAGCAACGCAACGGCTCAGTTGCCGGCTGCTGGCACGGTGGCTGCACCGGCGCCCCGTCAGTCGGTCGAGGTCACCACGGACGTCTTCAAGCTGACCTTTGACAGCGAGGGTGGTTCGCTGGTCAAGGCCGAGCTGTTGAAGTATTCGGACGTTGAGCACAAGGACCGGTCTGTGGTCTTGCTGGACGACAGCAGGGACCGCGTCTACGTGGCCCAGACGGGCCTGATCGGTGGCGGTTTCCCCACCCACAAGACCCCGATGAACGTCGTGCCCGGCCCGCGCACCCTCAAGGACGGCGAGAGCGAGCTGACCGTGCGCTTTGAGTCGCCTGACCTGGGCGGCGTGAAGCTGATCAAGACCTACACCCTGCGCCGTGGCGCCTACGACCTGGCTGTGAAGCACGAAGTGCAGAACACCGGCAGCGCCGCTGTGACCCCGCAGATCTACTTCCAGCTGGTGCGCGATGGCAACAAGCCGCCAGGCGAATCCTCGTTCTATTCCACCTTCACCGGCCCGGCTGCATACACCGAAGCCAAGAAGTACCAGAAGGTCGAGTTCAAGGACATCGAAAACGGCAAGGCCGACATCCAGAAAGAGTCGGCCAATGGTTACGTCGCCATGGTGCAGCATTACTTTGCCAGCGCCTGGCTGCTGGCGGATGGTGTGCAGCGCGACCTGTTCATGCGCAAGGTGGACACCAACCTGTATTCGGTGGGCATGATCACCACCCTGCCCAGCATCGCGCCAGGCGCCAGCCAGTCGCTGGACGCCCGCTTCTATGCCGGCCCTGAGGAAGAAAAGAAACTCGAAGCCCTGAGCCCTGGCCTGGAACTGGTCAAGGATTACGGCTGGCTGACCATCCTGGCCAAGCCGCTGTACTGGCTGCTCGACAAGATTCATGGCCTGCTGGGCAACTGGGGCTGGTCGATCGTGGGTCTGGTGGTGCTGCTGAAGGCGGCGTTCTTCTGGCTCAACGCCAAGGCCTATTCGAGCATGGCCAAGATGAAGGCGATCAACCCCAAGATCACCGAGATGCGTGAGCGCCTGAAAGACAAGCCGCAGCAGATGCAGCAGGAGATGATGCGCATCTACCGCGAGGAAAAGGTCAACCCCATGGGGGGCTGCTTCCCCATCATGATCCAGATCCCGGTGTTCATTGCGCTGTACTGGGTGCTGCTTTCCAGTGTCGAGATGCGCAATGCGCCCTGGATTCTGTGGATCACTGACCTGTCGGCCAAAGACCCGCTGTACATCCTGCCCGTCATCATGACCGGCACCTCGCTGCTGCAGACCTGGCTCAACCCCACCCCGCCGGATCCGATGCAGGCCAAGATGATGTGGATCATGCCCCTGGTCTTCAGCGTGATGTTCTTTGCCTTCCCGGCCGGTCTGGTGATGTACTGGATCACCAACAACATCCTGTCCATCGCCCAGCAATGGGTGATCAACAAGCGGCTCGGCGTGAACTGAGCCCAGCCCTGAACTTCGGTTCGATCGAGGCCGTCCAGCGCAAGTTGGCCGGCCTTTTTTGATGAAGGAGCCCCGCCATGCTGGCCCGCCAATCCGACCCCATCGTTGCCATTGCCACCGCCCCCGGGCGCGGGGCGGTGGGCATCGTGCGCATCAGCGGCCCCGACGTCAGGCCGCTGGTGCAGGCCCTGTGCGGGCGCGCCTTGCGCCCCCGCGAGGCCACCTACCTGCCCTTGCGCGATGCGCAGGGGCAGCCCATTGACCATGGCCTGGCGCTGCACTTTCCGGCGCCCCACTCCTATACCGGCGAAGACGTGCTGGAGCTGCAGGCGCACGGCGGCACGGTGGTGCTGCAGCTGCTGTTGGCACGCTGCCTTCAGGCTGCCGCCGAGACCGACCCTGCCATCGGACGCGCACGCCTGCCGGGCCTGCGGGTGGCGCAGCCGGGCGAATTCACCCAGCGGGCCTTCCTGAACGACAAGATCGACCTGGCCCAGGCCGAGGCCATCGCCGACCTGATCGACGCCAGCACCGAAGCCGCCGCCCGCAGCGCCGGGCGATCGCTGTCGGGCGAGTTCTCGCGTGAGGTACAACAACTGCGCGACGCGCTGATCCACCTGCGCATGCTGGTCGAGGCCACGCTCGACTTCCCCGAAGAGGAGATCGACTTTCTGCAAAAAGCCGATGCCCAGGGCCAGTTGGACCGACTGCGTGCCAGCCTGCAACGCGTGCAACAGCGCACCCGCCAAGGTGCCTTGCTGCGTGAGGGCATCAAGGTGGTGATCGCAGGTCAGCCCAACGCGGGCAAGTCCTCCCTGCTCAATGCCCTGGCCGGGGCTGAGTTGGCCATCGTCACCCCGATTGCCGGCACCACCCGCGACAAGGTGGAGCAGACCATCCAGATCGAAGGCGTGCCCATCCATGTGATCGACACCGCCGGCCTGCGTGACAGCCAGGACGAGGTGGAACGCATCGGCATCGAGCGCGCCTGGGGCGAGATCGCCGCGGCCGATGCCGTGCTTTTCTTGCACGACCTCACCCGGGCCGAGCAGGTCGATTACCAGGCCGCCGATCAGGCCATTGCCGACACCCTGGCCAGCACCCTGGCGGCCCGGGTTCCTGTGCTGCATGTCTGGAACAAGGTCGACCAGGCCGCTGACTCGGCCGACGGAGAACTGTCGGGTTTGCGGCTGTCGGCCCGTACCGGCCAGGGCCTGGACCTGGTGCGCCAGCAACTGTTGCAGATGGCCGGCTGGCAGTCAGCCCCCGAGGGGGTCTACATCGCGCGCGAGCGCCACGTGCAGGCCTTGTTGCGGGTGCAGGCGCACCTCGACCAGGCCCACGCCTGTCTGGCCGCTCAGGCCCAGGCGCTGGACCTGCTGGCCGAAGAGCTGCGCCTGGCGCAGGGCGCCCTGAACGAGATCACCGGCGAATTCACGCCTGACGATTTGCTGGGCGTGATCTTTTCCAAGTTCTGCATCGGCAAATAAGACGGCACAGTGCCGTCTGTCCCAGGCTTCGGGGCGCGGCCACCGTTCTAGACTGGGGCACTTTCACCGCCCTGCTCCGCCATGCCCACTTCTTTGCCTTCACAGCGCCCACGTCTGAGCGTGTGCATGATCGTCCGTGACGAAGCTGCCAACCTGCCCGGTGCCCTGGGCTCGGTGCGGGGCTTGGCGCAAGAGCTGATCGTGGTCGACACCGGCAGCACCGACGACAGCCCTGCGATCGCCCAGGCCCTGGGCGCTCGGGTGCTGCACTTTGCCTGGTGCGATGACTTTGCGCGTGCCCGCAACGTGGCCCTCGAAGCTGCCACGGGCGACTGGGTGCTGTGCCTGGATGCTGACCAGCAACTCGACCCAGCCAGCCTGCCCGCTCTGGAGTGGGCCCTGCAGCGGCAGGATGTTCTGGCCCAGATGGTCACCATCCAACTGCTCACGGCGGCGGCTGATGACCTGGCCAATCCACTGCATGACGGGCGTGCCCTGGCCGTGTTGCAGTCGTTTCCGCAACTGCGCCTGTTTCGGCGTGATGCCCGCATCCGTTTCCAGGGCCGGGTGCACGAGGATGTGGCCGACAGCCTGCTGGCCATCGGCAGCAGCCATTGGCCTGAGTCGGGCGTCGCTCTGTGCGATCACGGCTACGTGCAGGCCAGCGAGCGTGAACGCAAGCGCGAACGCAACCTGGCCCTGCTGCAGCGGGTGCACGAGGAGGCCCCCGATGCCCTCTACCCAGCCTTCAAGCTGGCAATGTCGCTGCCGGCCCACCAGCGGGTCGAACAGGCGGCGCTGCTGCAGGCCACCCTGGGGCGCGTCCTGCAATTGCCGGTGGCCGAGCAAAGCACGTTGCCCTTTCTGCCCCAGTTGCTGGCCCGTGCGGTTGACGCCTGGGTGAATCAGGGATGCCTGCTGGACGCTGCGCGGGCCTGCCAACGAATGCTCGATCTGCATGGCCCGGTGTTCGACTTCACCACCGGCTGTGCCTGGGCCCGTGCTGGCGAGTGGGTGCTGGCGCGCCACAGCCTGCTTCGATACCTGGCCGCACCGGCCAAGGCCCCGCACCCTGCCTGGCAGGCCGACCCTCTGGCCAGCCCGGCCCAGGCCTGCTGGTGGTTGGCCTGGATGGCCCGGCAGCAGGGTGATTTCACACAGGCGCAGGCCCACGTGCAGCAGGGGCTGCGCACCGCCACGCCCCTGCAACGCGCTGCGCTGGAGGGGGAAGGCGTTGAAATCCTGCTGGCCCAGTTCGAATGGGTGGCCGCTGCCCAGGCCATCGGGGCCATGCAGGCCGGCCCGCAGGCCCCGGCGGCGGCGCTCAGTGAACGGCTGCGCGTCAGTGCCCGACTGGCTGAGCTCACGGGCGACCTGCCCACGGCCCACACCCTGGCGCAGTCGGCCCTGCTGCCGGGGCAGGATGGTGCCGCTGCTCTGCTCGCCACGCTGGAGATCCAGGCGGGCGAGATCGATCTGCAGCGCCTCCAGCACCACCATCAGGCCCTGGCCGGCCAGTTCTTCGACACCCTGGCCCTCAAGCTCCTGATCGCCCGAGAGCTGGGCCTGGCCTGGCCGTCAGACCTCCCGGCTGCCACCCTGGTCTTGATCACGCCGCCGGAGGGCGAGACCTGAAACAAGTGTTTCCGAATGTGCTTTGAGGCGTGGTGTGCCTTGTGCGCTTTTTGTTACGGCGTTAACTTCGCCGCATCATGTATCCACCCTTGCCCGCTGTTGCCAAAGCCGATCTTCAGGGCCTGTTGGCGGCCCTGGCCCATGCTCCGCCAGAAGACCGCCTGGAGCTGAACCTGTCTGCCTTGCAGTGGGACACCCTGGCCGCTTACCTGCAACCCCTGACCCTGGCCTCGGGTGAGGTGCTGTTTCAGAAGGGTGTGCTCGATCGCACGCTGTTCCTGGTCGAGCGGGGCACGCTCAGCGTGCACCTGGAGGACGACAAGGGCCGCCTGCGCCTGGCCATGGTGGGGGCGGGGTCGGTGGTCGGTGAGGGGGCGTTTTTTTCCCATCAACCCCGCAGCGCCACCGTGCAGGCGAACAACGCCTGCCAGTTGTGGGCCCTGAA
Organism: Curvibacter sp. EU05-FHT14A10; assembly: GCF_058791075.1. NCBI lineage: Bacteria > Pseudomonadati > Pseudomonadota > Betaproteobacteria > Burkholderiales > Comamonadaceae > Curvibacter > Curvibacter sp. EU05-FHT14A10. Next base: position 170,141 of record NZ_JBYTDE010000009.1, on the reverse strand, counting down.
TCCATTGCGTTTTGTTGAGCTGGCCAATCGCCAGTCGGCCCTCGCGCTGGCCTTGAGCCTCGCCTTGGGCTCGGTGATGGCGCGCCGCATGCGGCAGCGCCGCCGCCGCGTGGCCAGCACTTGAGCGCCCTCTCTTTTTCATCTCCAAGTCAGGTTTTCGGGCTACCCTTGGCCACTTTGTAAAGGAATGCGTCGATGTCCCTGCTTGCGTGGTTGTTTGGCAAAAAGCCCCCGCGTGCCTTGCCTGATTCCTCGGGCCTGCAGCACATGGACCACACACGCCCGCTGCACCCCAGGCCGGGGCATGCCACTCCACCGAAAGACAAGGCCCGTTCAGCGCCAGCGGTCGATGAGGCGCAGGCCCCACACCGCAAGAGTGAACGGCACGGCCGCCGTGAATTGTTGTACGGCGTGGTGCGAGACACCATGGCCCGTGTCGGGGTGCTGTCTTCGCGCTACAAATTCAAGGTGCTCTCGCTGGACCAGCAAGGGCGTCAGTTCCTGGTGATGATGGACATCTCGCCCGACGTGACCAGCGACAACATGCGCCTGAGCGAAATCGAGGTGTTGCTGGCCCAGACGGCCAGGGCACGGCATCAGATCCTGGTCACCGCGGTGTACTGGCGCCTGAACAACCATGTCTCCACCGGCTTGGCGCCAGAGCGGCGTTCCGCGGCGGTCCCGGCCGTTCCGGCGTCGGCGCCCCAAGCCCCACGTTTCGAGCCGATCCAGTCTGACGAAGTGGCCGCCTTTCACAAGGCCTTGGCCGAGATCGGCGCGGCGCAGCCCGCGCTCGGGCAGACGCTGCAAAGCGGGCCGCGCATGTCCGCCCAGGCCACGGGGTTTGAGGACACCGAACGGATTCCCGGGCACGACTCCGATGATTCGCGCCCGCAGGCCCTGAGCAATACGCAGTACGGCGATCTGTGACGCCCAGGCCTGACCAGGCCGGGTGTCAGTGGCCTTCGAAATCCACCAGCGTGAACAGCGGTAGTCCGCTGTCCACCAGCCGTTGTGATCCGCCCAGTTCGGGCAGGTCCACGATGGCCGCCCCCTCCGTGACCACCGCACCCAGTTTCTCCAGCAGTCGCCGGCCGGCCATCATGGTGCCGCCCGTGGCAATCAGGTCGTCAATCAGCAACACCCGGTCGCCAGGCTTGACCGCATCGGTGTGCAGTTCCACCGTGGCGCTGCCGTACTCCAGTTCGTAGGTCTCCTCGACCGTGGTGAACGGCAGTTTGCCCTTCTTGCGGATGGGCACGAAGCCCACATTCAATTCGTAGGCCACCACGGCCCCCAGGATGAAGCCACGTGCGTCCAGGCCGGCCACCACGTCCGGACGCAGCGCCGGGTCCAGGTAACGGTGCACAAAGGCGTCGATCAGTACCCGGAACACCCGAGGGTTCTGCAGCAAGGGGGTGATGTCACGAAACTGCACCCCCGGGGCGGGCCAGTCGGGCACGGTCCGGATGTGGTCTTTGAGGTATTGGCTGACATGCAGCGAGGATTCGGTGCGGTTCATGGCTTGGCGGGCTTCGCAAGAAGCACCTGTCTGTTGATGAATGTGGCCCGCATTCTGCCCTTGCTGGCTCAGTCTTCGCGTCTTGTCCTGCCGCGGGCCGCTTGCATTCCCTTTCAAAGTCGCGCTCATAATCCAAGGGAAACCCTCTGGCTGACCCAGCCACTTCCTACCCTATGGCGATCGCCCTGTTGTTGATTGAGCGTGATGGCGCGCACCGGACCGCCTTGTGCGCCATGCTGACGCGCGAGCACCCGTCCTGGCGCGTGGTGCTGGCGGGCTCTGTGGCGCAGGCGCTGGGCCGGCTGCAACAGGGGCCTTTCGACGCGGCCCTCGTCGGCAACCAACTGCCGGACGGCTCTGCTTTCGATCTGCTCGAGGCACTGGGGCAGATCCCGGCGGTGATCATGGTTGAAGAAGGCGGCGAAGGGGCTGCCGCCAGGGCTTTGCGTGAAGGCTTCGTCGACTACCTGATCCAGGACACGCGGCTGGGCTACTTGCTCACGGTGCCGGGTCAGGTGCTGGGGGCGGTCGACAAGGCCCGGCTGGAGCAGGCCTTCCAGCAATCCGCGGCCCTGTCCGAGATGGCGCTGGAAGGGGCTGGCCTCGGCTTCTGGCAGCGCAACCTGCTCACCGGCGAGGTCCGGCTCAGCCAGCGTTGGCTCGAGATGCTGGGCCTGGATGACCCCCAGGCCCAGAACTCGATCCACACCTGGCAAGGCCTGGTCCACCCAGACGATTGGTCCTTGGTCCAGGACGCACTGAACGACTACCTGGCTGGCACACAAGCCGCGTATGAAGCCGAGTACCGCATGCGCCACCGCGACGGGCACTGGATCTGGGTGGCCAGCCGCGGCCGGGTGGTCGATTGGTCCTCGACGGGACAGGCCCGGCTGATCAGTGGCACCTACATGGACGTCACAGCCCGCCATCGCGCCGATGTGGCCCTCAACCGCCAGCACCGGCTGTTGCAGGCCTTGTCGCGGGCCCAGAGTGCCTTCATCGCGAATGCCGAACCTCATTCGGCCTTCGAAGGGTTGATGGGGTTTGTGCTCGAGATCACCGGAGCCCGGGCCGCCGGGGTGTTCGAGCGCACGCCCTGGCCGCGGCAGGACCCGGTGTGGTCCGCGCAGGCCGTGGTCGGTACCTTGCCTGAGGCCTTCCGCACGTGGATGACCCAAGTCCTGACCCAAGGGCCGCAGCCGGGGCGCGTCCAGCAGACCATGAGCACCGAAGCTGAGGTGGGCGATCGGCGCTGGCAAGTGATTCCGATGGCCTCCGACGGGCGTGTGGTGGCCTGCGTCGGGCTGGTGTTCGATGCCTCGGTGGCAAGTCCCGACTGGGTGGAACTCGATCCCTTGCTCAACACCGCCAGCCACCTGATGCTGGCCTGGCGAGCCCGCCTGGAGCGCCGCCAGGCTCAGGAGCAACTGCGCGAGGCCACCGAACAACTGGCCCAGAAAACCCGGGCCCTGGAACTCACGCTGGACACCATCAGCCAGGGGATTGCCAGCTTTGATGAACAGGGCGTGCTCCGGTTCTACAACCGCCGATTTCAGGAGCTCGTGGACGTGCCCGAGCCCGTGCTCCGGCCGGGTGTCACGGCGGAGGAGCTGCTTCGCTTCCAGGTCATGCGCGGGGATCTGGGGCCTGCACTTGAACTGCTCTCGCCAGAGGCCCGGGCGGGCCTGGTGGCCAATCCCCACTCCGACGGCCGTGATCTGCCCGATCAGTACCTGCGACGTACCCTTTCGGGCCGCGTGCTGGAGGTGCGTTCGCGCCCGCAGCCGGGTGGCGGCTGGGTGCGTACCTTCAATGACGTGACCCCCTACGTCGACGCCCAGGAGGCCCTGCGTCAGAGCGAGGAGCGCTGGCGCCACCTGAGTCTGCTGTCCTCCGACTGGTACTGGGAGCAGGATGCCGACTTCCGATTTGTCCGCATTGATGGCCATCATGACGGCCGCAGCGGCCTGAGCGAGCAGCAGACCCTGGGTCGCACCCGCTGGGAGATCGATGCGGCCAACCTGGACGCGGCCCAATGGGCGGAGCACCGCCGCGCCCTGGAAGCGCATGAACCCTTTTACGACTTCGAGATGCAGCGCATCGGCAGCAGTGACGGCCTGGGACGCTGGGTGTCGGTCAGTGGTGCGCCGCTGTTTGATGCGCAAGGTCAGTTCAAGGGCTACCTGGGGGTGGGGCGTGACATCACGGAGCGCAAGCGCAACGAGGCCATCATCGAGCGGCTGGCGTTCTATGACGAGCTCACCGGCCTGCCCAACCGGCGCCTGCTGTTGCAGCGCCTGGGCCATGGCTTGCGCGCCTGCGGACAAGGCGAGCGGCACGGGGCGCTGCTGTTTCTGGACCTCGACAACTTCAAGGACCTCAATGACACCCTCGGCCATGATCGCGGCGACCAGCTGCTGAGCCAGGTGGCCACGCGCCTGGTGGCTTGCGTGCGCCCCGACGACACCGTGGCCCGCCTGGGCGGCGACGAGTTTGTGGTGGTTCTGGATGACCTGGGGCCGAAGCCCGCCGAGGCCGTGGCCGTGTCGGAGGGAGTGGCGCAAAAGATCCTGCAAGCCCTCAATCAACCGTATCCGATCGGCGACAGCCTGCACCACAGCACGCCCAGCATCGGCATTGCCTTGTTCAGCGATTCGCGCCTGACCCCTGATGAGCTGCTCAAGCGGGGCGACCTGGCCATGTACCAGGCCAAGGCCGCCGGACGCAACACCCTGTGCTTTTTTGACCCCGGCATGCAGGAGGCCGTCAGCGCCCGCTCGGCCATGGAGTCCGACATGCGCCAGGCCCTGCAGCGCGGTGAGTTCCGCCTGCTGTACCAGCCCGTGGTGGATGGGCGCGGCTGCATCCAGGGCGTGGAGGCCTTGGTTCGTTGGAACCACCCGCAGCGCGGCCACATTTCGCCGGCCGAGTTCATCCCGCTGGCCGAAAAGACCGGCTTGATCCTGCCCTTGGGGCGCTGGGTGCTGCAAACGGCCTGCCGTCAGTTGGTGAGTTGGTCCGACAACCCCGACATGGCGCACCTCACCATGGCCGTCAACGTCAGCGCGCGCGAGTTCCGCGACCCGGCTTTCGTCGAGGCCGTGGTGGCTGTGCTGGCTCACACCGGGGCGAAGCCCAGCCTGCTCAAGCTGGAGCTCACGGAGAGCCTGCTGCTCAACGATGTCGAGGACATCATCGCCAAGATGACCCGGCTGCAGATGCGCGGGGTGGGCTTCTCGCTGGACGATTTCGGTACCGGCTACTCCAGCCTCAGCTACCTCAAGCGCCTGCCGCTGGACCAGCTCAAGATCGACCAGTCCTTTGTGCGCGACGTGCTCACCGATCCCAACGACGCCACCATTGCCCGCACCATCATTGCGCTGGCGGCCAGCCTGGGCCTGGCGGTGGTGGCCGAAGGCGTCGAGACCGAGGGCCAGCGCGCATTCCTGATGCGCAATGGTTGTGAAGCCTTCCAGGGCTACCTGTTCAGCCGCCCCGTCCCCGCCGTGGCCCTTGACGCCCTGGTGCTTGAGGGGCGCGATAAATCATAAATATCGTTTGAAATTTGAATTATTTGTTAAAAATGCTTGATTGGGCTCATTTCCGCTCGTAATATGTGATCCAGAGCCCAGCTGGAAAACTGTTTCCAGGGGTTGTAAAGGACCCCCATGTCAAGCGAAGGCCTTCCATCCAGCGAGTGCAGTCTGCCGCCCTATGCGTCAGGCCCAGCCTGCGACGAGTCTTCGCTGCGGGCCACCTTGTTCGATCAGGCCCCGCTGGGTCTGTGTCTGTTGGTGGCCGGGCAACCCCGGCTGGTGAACCGCCGCTTTGCCCGCATGTTGGGCGGGGATGGCGTTGAGGCCACGATGGAGCCGGGCCTGCTGCGCCAATGCTGGCCCACGTTCTGGCCTCAGTTGCGCGGCCTGGGCGAAGAGCATCGCATCGTGGCCTGCGATCTCGCCAATGGCGTGCAGTTCAATGGACGTGCCTTTTCCTGGCGCATTCCGGCTCTCGGGCCGGATGCCGAGATCGTGACCCTGGTCAACGCCAGCCAGCTGGACTGGATCAGCTTTTCAGCCGACTGGCAGGCGCGCATGTTGGCGCAGGCCGAGGGCATGTGCCGCACCGGATCGGCCGAGCTGGATCTGGATCAAGGCCTGGCCGTGGTATCGCGTGGGCTGGGGGCGCTGATCGGGCGCACCCTGCCCGTGGGCGGCATCGCCGCCTGGCGCCTGCTGCGTTGGGTGCCCTCTGAAGAGCGGGGCTACGTGGCCTCCATCTGGGGCGCTGCCATCGACGATGAGCCCTTCGAGTTCCAGCACCGCCTGGTGCGGGCCGATGGATCGCGCCTGGAGATCCTGCACCGCGGCATGGTCGAAACCGGGCCTGACGGCCGCCGCCATGGCTACCTGATCCTGCAGGACATCACCGCCCAGCGCGAGGCTGAGCACCGCATCCAGGAACTGGCCAACCAAGACGAGGTCACCGGCCTGGCCAACCGCAATCAACTGCTGGACCGGCTGGACGCTGCCGTCCATGCGGCCAGCTGGGACCCGCGTCCCATCACCCTGCTGTCCATCCACATCGAGCAGATCGACCAGCTCTCGCAATCCATGGGCTATGGCGCAGGCGACGCCATGGCCATGGCCGTGGCGGCCCGCCTGAGTGCCCTGGGCGGGGCCGAGCATGTGGTGGCCCGGGTGGGCGGTGGCGAGTTTGCCTTGCTGATGGGCGAGGGGCCGGCCGGGCAGGGTGATCAAGGCACCGCCGGGCGCGAGCTGGCACAGCGTGTGGTGCAGGCCCTGAGCCGGCCAGAGCGCCTGGGCTTTGCCGAGATCGTGCCCGTGCCGCAAGTGGGTGTGGCCCGTTTTCCGGCCGATGCGGACACAGCCAGCCGCTTGCTGGAGGCGGCCCAGACCGCCCGCCAGGGTGTGCGGGCCACAGGTGACCAGATTGCCTTCTTCACGCCACAGATCAATGAGCAGGCCAAACGTCGCCTCGCCATCGAGGCCGGATTGCGTCATGCCGTCGAGCGTGATGAATTGCAGCTGCGCTACCAGTTGCAGATCGACCTGGCCAGTGGTCTGGCCGTGGGCGCCGAGGTGTTGCTGCACTGGCACAGCCGCGAGCTGGGCGAGGTGCCTGCCGAAGAGTTCCTGCCCGTGGCCCGACACACCGGCCTGATCGTGATGCTGGGCGACTGGCAGCGTGAAGCTGCTTGCACCGTGTTGCAGAACTGGTTGCATGAAGGCGTCAAGCCCCTGCGCCTGGCGCTCAACCATTCGGCGCTGCAATTGCAGCAGCCGGATCTGGTGGCCAAGTTCCAGAACGCCCTGCTGGCGCATGGCTTGCCTTCGGTGCTGATCGGCATGGAGGTGTCAGAGCAGGCCCTGATGGCGGGGTCGGCCGACATGGCGCGCAAGCTGGCCGAGTTGCGCGCCCTGGGCATCGAGATCACGCTGGACGACTTTGGTACCGGTTCCTCCAACCTGAGTCTGCTGCGCAGCCTGCCGGTGGATGTGCTCAAGGTGCATCGCTCCTGTGTGCCCGACGTCACGGCGGCTTCGGGTGCGGTGTCGCTCACGCGGGCCATCATCAACATGGCCCATAGCCTGCAGATGAGGGTGCTGGCCGAGGGCGTCGAGACCGACGGGCAACTGGCCCTGCTGGTCGCCAACGGCTGCGATCGCATCCAGGGCCCGGCCTTCAGCCCGGTGGTCGACCTGGCCACCTTGGAAAGCCAGCTGCGTGCCGGCGCCGTGCGGCTTTCAGAGCGCTTCATGCGCCGCCAGCGTGAGCGCACCCTGCTGCTGGTGGACGATGAGCCCAACATCGTGGCGGCGCTCAAGCGCCTGTTCCGCCGTGATGGCTACCGCATCGTCACGGCCACCAGCGGCGCCGAAGGCCTGCAGCGCATGGCCGAGTACGAGGTCGATGTGGTGTTGTCCGACCAGCGCATGCCGGGCATGACCGGGGTCGAGTTTCTGCGCCGGGCCAAAGAGCTGTATCCCGACACCGTGCGCATGGTGCTGTCGGGCTACACCGAGCTGCAGTCCATCACTGATGCCGTCAATGAAGGCGCCATCTACCGCTTTCTCACCAAACCCTGGGACGATGAACGTCTGCGCGTGCATGTGCAAGAGGCCTTCAGTCAGAAGGGCATGGCCGACGAAAATCGGCGTCTTGCCCTGGAGGTGCGCGAGGCCAACGAAGAGCTGGCCGTGCTCAATGGACGCCTGGAGCGCGTGCTGAACAACCAGCAGGCCCAGCTCGACCTTGAAGCTTCGCGGGCCACGGCGGCCCGCGACATGCTGGATCTGCTGCCGGTCCCTGCCTTTGGCATCGACCCGGCGGGCATGTTGGTGATGGCCAACCTGGCGGCGCAGCAGTTGTTGGGCGCCGATCGCCTGCTGCTGGGACAGTGTGCCGCGGGGGTGCTGCCTGCGCCGCTGGCCTCGCTGTGGGAGCAGCCGGGCGAGCAGTCCCTTGATTTTGAATGGTCCGGGCGGCGCTGGCGCGCCTGCACCCGATCTTTTGGTGCATCTGCCCCCCGGGGGCATTTGCTGGTGTTCAACCCATTGGCTTGACGACCCATGCCCGCAGAGACCCTGATCCCGCTTGACGAAGCGGCCCTGCCTCCGCCAGCCTTGCTGCCAGCCAGCCCGGCGGTGCTGCTTGACACCGCCGGCCTGCCGGAGTCCCCGTCCTCTCCAGGTGCCCGGCTGGCCTACCTGTTTCGCCGCTGCCAGGCGCACCCCTTGCGCCAGATCCTGGCCGACCACCGCGGAGTCCACGAATGAATCTGCCCAACGTTCTGCCGCTGGATCGGGCGCAGTGCATCGAGCAGGTGCGCGCCTTGCCATCGCTGCCGGCGGCGGTGCTTCAGCTCATGTCCTTGCTGCAGCAGCAGGACGTCAACCTGGATCCGATTGCCGAAACCCTGTCGCTGGATCAGGCCTTGGCGGCCAAGGTGCTGCAACTGGCCAATTCCCCGTTTTACGGCATGTCCGGCCGCATCACCTCGATCCGCAACGGCATCAACATCCTGGGTTTGCGCCCGCTGAGCACCCTGGTGCTGGCGGCCGTGCTGACCGTGCAGTTCGACCAGATGCATGGCAAGGCCCTGCACCTGGATGAGTTCTGGTCCCACTCCATCGCCAGTGCCGTGGCGGCGCGTGCCCTGGCCGAAGCGCAAGGCCTGGACGAAGCCTCGGCCTTCACCGCCGGCTTGCTGCACGATGTCGGTCTGCTGGTCCTGGACAGCCTCTACCCGATCGAGATGGCTCAGGCCCTGGCGTGGGCGGTCGAACACGACGCCCCGCATCTGCAAGCCGAGCAGGCCTTGCTGGGGGTGTCGCATGCCGAGGTGGGGGCCTGGCTCGCCCAGCACTGGCATTTTGCGCCTGAGGTGGTGGCCGCCATTGCGGGGCACCACAGCCCCCCTGACAGTGTGCAGCTCAACCTCACGGACCTGGTGCATGGTGCCAACGCGCTGGTCCATGCCCTGGACCTGGCCGGCGTGGCCCATGAGGCTGTGCCCCCGCTGCAGCCGGGGGCCTGGGGCCGGATGGCCCCCGTGCGCCAGCACCTGCCGCGCCTGCTGCCCCGCATCGAGCAGGAGTTCGAACAACTGCGGGCGATCCTGCGCCCCACCCAGGAGAGTCCGGCATGACCCCCGCATCCCCCGAAAACGGCCTGCCCGATGTCCTGCTGGACCAGATGTCCATGGAGCAGGTCCATGCGATGGTCAATGAGCTGCTCAAGGCCAATGAGGAACTCAAGGAACTCAACAGTAAGTTGTCGGATGCCCGCAGCAAACTGATCCAGTCCGAGAAGCTGGCCTCCATCGGACAACTGGCCGCGGGCGTGGCGCACGAGATCAACAACCCCATCGGCTTCATCTTCTCCAACTTCGGCACCCTCGAAAAGTACTTGCAGGACCTGTTCCGGATGCTGTCGGCCTATGAGCAGGCTGAAAGCGAGCTGGGCAGCAGCCCGGTGGCTGCCAGGCTGCGTGCCCTGTACGAAGAACTTGAAATTGAATACCTCAAGGACGACATCCCCAGCCTGATGAACGAGTCGCGCGACGGCATCCAGCGTGTGCGCAAGATCGTGCAGGACCTGAAGGATTTCTCTCGCGTCGATGCGCGCCAGGAGTGGGAGTGGGCCAATCTGCACAACGGCCTCAACTCCACGCTCAACATCGTCAACAACGAGATCAAGTACAAGGCCGACGTGGTGCGTGAGTTCGGCGACCTGCCCGAGGTGCAGTGCCTGCCCTCGGAGATCAACCAGGTGTTCATGAACCTGCTGGTCAATGCGGCCCATTCCATCACCGCCGAGCGCGGCACGATCACGCTGCGCACGGGGCTGGAGGGGGCCGAGGTGTGGGTCGAGGTGGCCGACAACGGCTGTGGCATCGCCCCCGAGAACCTGTCGCGCATCTTCGACCCCTTCTTCACCACCAAGCCGGTGGGGCAGGGTACGGGCCTGGGGCTTTCGCTGTCCTACGGCATCATTCAGAAGCATGCCGGACGCATGGAGGTCAGCTCCCACCTGGGGCAAGGCACCTGTTTTCGCATCACCCTGCCGGTGCGCCAGGCGCAGCCAGCCTGAGGACCACCATGGAAGAAGCCCCTGTCGCCCAGCCGGACAGCGCCTTGTTGTCGTCCTGGAGCGTGCTGTGCGTGGACGATGAGCCCAGCATCCTGTCGGCCCTGCGCCGGGTGCTGCGCGTCGAGGGCTGCCGCATCCTGACCGCCAACAGTGGCGCCGAGGCGCTGGCACTGCTCGAAACCGAGCCGGTGGATGTGGTGGTCAGCGACATGCGCATGCCGGTCATGGACGGCGCCCGCCTGCTGGCCGAGGTGCGCGCGCGCTGGCCCGGCACCGCGCGCGTGTTGCTGACGGGCTATGCCGACATGGACGCCACCATCCTGGCCATCAACGAGGGCCAGATCTACCGCTACATCCACAAGCCCTGGGACGAGACCGAGCTGCGCCTGACCGTGCGCCAGGCGGCCGAACGCCAGGTGCTTCGACGCGAGCGTGATCGCCTGCAGCAACTCACCCAGGTGCAGAACGAAGAACTCCAGGTGCTCAACACCGGCCTGGAGCAACGGGTGGCTGAACGCACGGCCGAGCTGGGCCAGGCCAACGACCGACTCAAGAAAAACTACCTCACCACCATTCGCGTGTTTGCGGGTCTGCTGGAAATGCGCAGTGGCCAGCTCGGCGGGCATGGCAAGCGGGTGGCCGATCTGGCGCGGCGCATCGCGGTGGCCATGGAAGTGCCCAGCGACCAGGTTCAGGACATCTTTGTGGCGGGCTTGCTGCATGACATCGGCTTCATGGCCGTGCCCGACGCGCTGCTGGCCAAGCCCGTGGGCCGTTACACCGCGGACGAGATGCAGCTCTACCAGCGGCATGCGGTGCTGGGGGCGCAGTCCCTGATGGCGCTGGACGACATGCAGGCCGTGGCCGGCCTGATCCGCTCACACCACGAACGATTTGACGGCAAGGGCTACCCTGACAAGATCGCAGGCAGTGCCATCCCCTTGGGCAGCCGCATCCTGGCCGTGGCCGACACCTGGGACGACTTCCTGCACGGGCACCTGACCGGCGCCCAGCTCAAGCAGACGGAGGCGCAGACCCTGATGCAGCGGGCCCGGGGTGTCCAGTTCGACCCCGAGGTGGTCGACGTGATCCTGCAAGTCACGCAGGTCGAAACACCGCGCACGACCAAGCTTCAGGCCATCGCGACCGATGGCCTGGCGCCGGGCATGGTGCTGGGCAAGGACCTGACCACCCCCGAAGGGGTGGTCTTGCTTGCGGCGGGCCAGAAGCTGACCCAAGGCCTGGTCGACCGCATCCGTCGCTATGAGCAATCCGAGGGGCGGCCGCTCGATCTGATGGTGCGCGAGGCGGCCTGAGGCTGTTGCGCCTCAACACGTCAATGCGTGAATGCGTTTTCAGCCCCGCAACAGCTTTTCTTCGGCCAGGGCCAGGGGCTCGGGGCGGCCCGACAGCACCAGCGTGTCGCCCGGCAGCAGGGGCGTGTCGTCCGCTATCGGCGCCAGCTGACCCCCGTGCCGGCGCAGGCTGAGCACCCGAACCCCCATGGCCAGCAAGGCCAGTTGGCCCAGCTGGCGACCGGCCTGGCGGGTCGCCTCAGGCAGGGTCACGGTATGCAGTCGTTCCTGGTCACGCTCCAGCCCGGTGTCGTCATCGGCGCCGTGGAAGTAGCCCCGCAGCAGGTTGTAGCGCGCATCGCGCTGATCCTGCACCACGCGGATCACCCGGCGCATGGGCACCCCCACCAGGGCCAATGCGTGACTGGCCAGCATCAGCGAGCCCTCGATCGCCTCGGGTACCACCTCGGTGGCCCCGGCAGCCTGCAGCTTTTCCAGATCATGGTCGTCCTGGGTGCGCACGATCACCGGCACATGCGCCGCGTGAGAGCGGGCATTGGCCAGCACCTTGAGGGCGCTGGGCACCTCCAGGTAGGTCACCACCACCGCGCTGGCCCGGGCCAGGCCGGCGGCCATCAGGGCCTGCAGCCGCGCTGCATCTCCGAACACCACCGAGTCACCGGCCGCGGCCGCCTTGCGCACCCGGTCGGGGTCAAGGTCAAGGGCCATGTAGGGAATGCCTTCACGCTCCAGCATGCGCGCCAGGTTCTGGCCGCACCGTCCGTAACCGCAGATGATCACGTGCTTGCTGGTGTTGATCGACTTGCGGGCGATGGTGGTCATCTGCAGCGACTGTTGCAGCCACTCGCTGGCCACCAGCTTCATCACGATCCGGTTGCTGTACATGATCAGGAAGGGCGTGGCCAGCATCGACAGCACCATGGCTGCCAGGATCGGGTTGGTCAGATCGGGCGACAGCAGCTTGTGCTCCAGGGCCAGCGACAGCAGCACGAAGCCGAACTCGCCGGCCTGCGCCAGGTACAGGCCGGTGCGCAGCGACACCCCGGCCGTGGCGCCCAGGGTGCGGGCCAGCACCGCCACCAGCGTGAGCTTGAGCAGCACCGGCAGCAACAGCAGCACCAGCACCAGCCCCCAGCGTTCGAGCACGATGTGCCAATCCAGCATCATGCCGATGGTGATGAAGAACAGCCCCAACAGCACGTCGTGAAAGGGCCGGATGTCGATCTCCACCTGGTGCTTGTATTCGGTCTCGGACACCAGCATGCCGGCGATGAAGGCGCCCAGTGCCAGGCTCAGCCCGGCAGTTTCGGTGAGCCAGGCCAGGCCCAGGGTGATCAGCAGCAGGTTGAGCATGAACAGCTCATCGCTTTTGCGCCGCGCCACCAGGGTGAGCCACCAACGCATCACGCGCTGGCCCCCCACCAGCAGCAGGGCCACCAGGGCACCGGCCTTCAGCATGGCCACCCCCAGCTCGGCCAGCAGCTGGTTGGGCGGGCTGCTCAGGGCCGGGATCAGCACCAGCAAGGGCACCACGGCCAAATCCTGAAACAACAGCACACCCATCACGCGCTTGCCGTGCTCGCTCTCCAGCTCCAGGCGTTCGGCCATCAGCTTGACCACGATGGCCGTGCTGCTCATGGCCATGGCCCCGGACAAGGCCAGGGCGGTCTGCCAGCCCATTTTCCACAGCGTCGGCGCCAGCGCTGCCAGAAACAGCGAGCCCAGGGTGCCCAGGCCGAGGGTCAGCAACACCTGCAGCAGGCCCAGGCCGAACACATGGCGGCGCATGGCGCGCAGCTTGGGCAGGCTGAATTCCAGCCCGATCGCAAACATCAGGAACACCACTCCGAACTCGCCCAGGTGGCGCACCCCTTCCGAGTTCTGAGCCAGGGCCAGCGCGTGGGGCCCGATCAGAACCCCCGCGATCAGGTAGCCCAGCATCGGCGGCAGCTTCAAGCTGCGGCAGCCGACCACGCCCAGCACGGCGGCCAGCAGGTAAAGCAGCGTGAGTTCCAGTGAAGTCATAGCGTTCGATACTAGCCCACAGACGCTGCGGGCATGGTGCGGTCGATAAAATCGCCGTCATGACATTTGATCCCCAACAGGTGCTGAGCCGCGCCTTGCAAACCTTCGACATCGAGGCCGCTGCAGTCCAGGGCCTCAAGGCCCGCACCGGAGCCGCTTTTGTGGAGGTGGTCCGGCGCATCCTGGCCACGCAGGGGCGCGTGGTGGTCACCGGCATGGGCAAGAGCGGCCACGTGGGCCGCAAGATAGCCGCCACCCTGGCCTCCACCGGCACCCCGGCCCTGTTTGTGCACCCGGCCGAGGCCAGCCACGGCGACCTGGGCATGATCACGGCGGCCGATGTGGTGCTGGCCATTTCCAACAGCGGCGAGTCGGCCGAACTGGATGCCATCCTGCCTGTGGTCAAGCGCCTGGGCGCCTTGCTGATCGGCATGACCGGTGGCGCCCAGTCTTCGCTGGCGCGGCATGCCGATCTGGTGATCGACAGCGGTGTTGAAACCGAAGCCTGCCCCCTCAACCTGGCGCCCACCGCGAGCACCACCGCCCAGATGGCCCTGGGCGATGCCCTGGCTGTGGCCTTGCTGGAAGCCCGGGGCTTTGGCGCGGAAGACTTTGCACGTTCTCATCCCGGCGGGGCTCTGGGCCGCAGACTGCTCACCCATGTGAGTGACGTCATGCGCCGCGGCGATGCCGTGCCCCGCGTCCGACCCGATGCCCCGTTCCTGGCCTTGATGCGTGAGATGAGCGGCAAGGGCCTGGGGGCCTCGGCCGTGGTCGACGAGGCCGGTGCTGTCGTGGGCATCTTCACCGATGGTGATCTGCGCCGCCTCATCGAGCAGGGCGTTGATCTGCGTGGGGTTGTGGCCCGCGAGGTCATGCACCCCCGCCCGCGCCGCATCCGCAGCGATGCCCTGGCCGTGGATGCGGCCAGCCTGATGGAGCAGCACAGCATCACCAGCGTGCTGGTCTGCGAACCCGGTGATGTCCTGGTGGGCATCGTGCACATTGGCGACCTGATGCGCGCCAAGGTCATCTGAGAAAGCCTGCCGTGAACCCCTCTGTCCGCGTTTCTGCCCCCGCCTCCTCCCCCGCCTCTTTGGCCGCCCTGGCGCCCCTGAGCCCCGCCCTGCGTTTCGATCCCGAGCTGCTGCTGGCCGCCCAGGGGATCAAGGTGGCTTTTTTCGATGTCGACGGCGTGCTCACCGATGGCGGCCTGTACTTCAGCGAGGCGGGCGAGACGCTCAAGCGCTTCAGCACCCTCGACGGCCATGGCCTGAAGCTGCTGCCGCGGGCCGGCATCACCCCGGTGGTCATCACTGGCCGCGATTCACAGCCGCTGCGCCGGCGCCTGCAGGCCCTGGGCATCACCCATGTGCACTACGGCACAGAAGACAAGCGGCCGGCCGCCGAGCAGACCCTGCAGGCCCTGGGCTTGGATTGGTCGCAAGCTGCCGCCATCGGTGACGACTGGCCCGACCTGCCTGTGTTGCGCCGCTGCGCCTTAGCCGCCGCGCCGGCCAATGCCCATCCCGAAGCCCTGGCCTGTGCCCGGTATGTCACCCGGCTGCGCGGTGGCGAAGGGGCTGGGCGTGAGTTCTGCGACCTGTTGTTGGTGGCCAGCGGCCGCTACGCAGGCCTGCTGCAGGATGCCGCCTCATGAGCAGCGCCACCCTGCCTCGGCGCAAGCCGGCCCTGGGCTTGGTGCGCCTGCTGCTCGATCACCTGTCCATCTACCTGCCGGTGATCCTCATGGGCGTGCTGGCCCTGGGCACCTACTGGCTGGTGCGCACCACCCCGGTGTTTGCCCCGGCTGGCCCCCAGCAGGCGCCGCGTCACGAGCCTGACTATTTCATGCGCGACTTTGCCGTCAAAACCTTTGATCCGCAGGGCCGCCTGAAAAGCGAGGTGCGTGGCACCGAGGCCCGCCATTACCCTGATACCGATACCCTGGAAATTGATCAGGTCCATCTGCGCTCGTACAGCGCCGAGGGGCAGGTCACCGTGGCCACCGCCAAGCGCGCCCTGAGCAACAGCGACAGCACCGAGGTGCAGTTGTTCGGCAATGCCGTGGTGGTGCGCGAGCCTTTCACCGACCCTGGCGGGCGGGTGGCCCCGCGCATGGAGTTCCGCAGCGAATTCCTGCACGCCTTCACCGACACCGAGAAAGTGCGCAGCCACCTGCCGGTGGTGCTGATCCGTGGCGACGATCGCTTCACAGGAGATGCCATGGACTTCGACAACCTGGCCCGTACCCTTGAACTGCGCGGTCATGTGCACGGTACGCTGGTGCCCGGTGTGGCGGTCAAACCCCGGCGCTGAGGCCCGCATGAGCCCGCAACAGCGACCCCTGGTGTTCATCACCGGTGCCTCCAGTGGCATCGGACAGGCCTTGGCCTTGCGTTTTCACCAAGCCGGCTGGCGCCTGGCCCTGGTAGCGCGGCGCCATGCCGAGATGCAGGCCTGGGCCGAGCAGCAAGGGCTGCCCTCAGATGCCTATGCTCTCTACGCCGCCGATGTGTCGGTCACCGACGAGATCGTGGCGGCGGGCCAGGCCTGCTTGCAGCAACAGGGCCTGCCCGATGTGGTGGTGGCCAATGCCGGCATCAGTGTGGGGGTGGACACGGCAGAGCGCGAGGATCTGGCGGTGCTGGCCCGCATTTTTGCCACCAACAACATCGGTCTGGCCGCCACCTTCCACCCCTTTGTGGCAGGCATGGTCCAGCGCCGCAAGGGCATTCTGGTCGGGGTGGGCAGCGTGGCGGGCATCCGTGGCCTGCCCGGCCATGGTGGGTATTGCGCCAGCAAGGCCGGCGTGATCAGTTACTGCGAGAGCCTGCGTGGCGAGATGCGCCCCTTTGGCGTGAAGGTGGTCACGATTTGCCCCGGCTATGTCGACACCCCTTTGACCCGCCAGAACCGCTACGGCATGCCCTTTCTCATGACCCCCGAGGCGTTTGCCGAGCGCGCCTACCGTGCCATCATCGGGGGCGTGCGCTACCGCGTCATTCCGTGGCAGATGGGATGGGTGGCCGCGTTGCTGCGCATTCTGCCCAATGCCTGGTTTGATCGCCTGCTGGCCGGGCGCCCTCGCAAGCACCGGCAGCCATCGCAAGGCTGAGCGTAAACCGTTCAATGCAAGGGTATTTCTGGGGCTGCTGAGGCCCGGTATTGGGCGCCCCCAATGAAAAAGGCTCCCTGAGGAGCCTTTTGCTTGCCTGGTTGAACGCCCAGGTGCGTGCGGTTCAAAACCGATCAGTAGCTGTTGCCGCCGCCGTAGCCGCCGCCGCCGCCACCACCGTAGCCGCCACGGCCACCGCCGTTGCCACCACGCGGGCCAGCGCCGTAGGGGCTGCGGAAGCCGCCTTCGCCGCCACCACCACCGCTGCGGCCGCCGCCGAAGCCGCCACCACCGCCGCCGCTGCGGCCGCCACCACCGTAGCCGCCACCGCCGCCGCCGCCGCCGCCGAAGCCGCCACCGCTACGCGGGGGACGGGGCTCCATCGGGCGGGCTTCGTTGACCACCACGCTGCGGCCACCGAGGGATTGACCGTTCATGCCGTTGATGGCGGATTGTGCTTCGGCGTCGCTCGCCATTTCCACAAAGCCGAAACCCTTCGAGCGGCCGGTGTCACGCTCCATCATGACCTTGGC
Organism: Curvibacter sp. EU05-FHT14A10; assembly: GCF_058791075.1. NCBI lineage: Bacteria > Pseudomonadati > Pseudomonadota > Betaproteobacteria > Burkholderiales > Comamonadaceae > Curvibacter > Curvibacter sp. EU05-FHT14A10. The sequence continues at coordinate 153,011 of NZ_JBYTDE010000009.1, read as the reverse complement.
GCTGGTCACAGCACCAAATTGGCCAAAAGCCTGTTCCAGGTCGTTGTCGCGCACCGAGTAAGGCAGGTTGCCGACGTACAGTTTGTTGCCCATCAAGGGACTCCTCAAAAACACATTAACAAAGCGATGGAGTCCCGAAAACGCACACTTCGGACGCGAACCTGACCGATCACCGCAAGCTTGCATGGAATCGAAGCCATGCTTCTGTATTAAAACCATGGTGTATTGAAAAATGCAAGTGTTTTTTGTTTTTTTGCTGGAAATGAATCGAAAAAACAAATTCAATTCCATTCCAATATCAGCACCGCAGACGACGTGTCATTTCTGCATCAGGGTGGGTCGTCTGGCGGGTGCGGGGCATCGCCTTCGCCCGCGTCCGCCTGGTGGCGCCACTGGGTGAAGGCGCTGCGCATCGTCAGCACCTGCTTGGCGAACAAAGGGCAGGCTTCGCAGGCGGCCAGGTGCAGGCGCAGCGCCAGCTTTTCCTCCAGGCCCAGTCGGCGGTCTTCGCGGGCCAGCAGCAAGGCGGCCACTTCTTTGCAGTTGCGTCTCAAGATCATGGCTTGGCCCCCCGGGGCAGGCCGAACCAATTGATTTCAAGGCATTCGCGCAATCGCAAGCGGGCCCGGTGCAATTGCACATACAGGTGGTTGGGGCTGAGCTTGAGTTCCAGGCAGATTTCTTCGCACGAGAGTTCCAGCCATTCGCGCATCAGAAATACCCGCCCCATGGCGGCAGGCAGGCGTTCGGAGCAGGTTTCAAGCACCTCGATGAATTGGCGGGATTGCAATTGCTGTTCGGGATTGCCCCAGTCCATCGGTGTTTGGGCAAAGTGGCCATTGGCGGTGAAGCTCAGGGCTTCCAGTTCGTCGCCCTCGTCGTCGTTGATATCCAGCACCACCTCGCGGGCGCGCTGACGCATCTGATCGACCACCTTGTGTTTCAGGATGCCCACCAGCCAGGTCTTCAATTGCGACTGCTGCTGAAAAGCCTGCGGTCGGTTCAGGGCGGCGAGGACCGTCTCTGAAACCGCGTCCTCAGCCCAGGTCTCATTGCGCAATTGCAGTCGCGCAAATTTGAGCAGGTAGGGCCGGTGTGCGGCCAACTGATGTTCAAAACTCATGGGTCAAGTGTATTGAAAGGGCGCCGATTGCGTTGTCTGGAAAGTATTGCAAAAAAATATTTCACCAAGCTTGTAAGAATGACCGAGCCAGGCCGACTCACCCTCAACCGGTGATCTGAATGGCCCGACCGGGCCCCGGTTGCAAGTCAATTTTTTCAACGTCACACCAGGAGATTTCCATGAACCAACGTGCTCTGTTTGCCGCCGCTGCCGCTTCTTTGTTGTCCTCGGCCCTGCTGGCCTCCAGCCCCGTGCTGGCGCAAGACACGGCCAAGGAAAAGTGCTTCGGCATTGCCAAGGCGGGCCAGAACGACTGTGCCAACCTCAGTGGCAGCCATTCGTGTGCCGGCCAGGCCAAGGAGGACATGTCCAAGGCCGACTGGAAGTACGTGGCCAAGGGCACGTGCAAGCAGATGTCCGGTCTGACCGCCGACGAAGCCAAGATGGCTGTCGGCAAGAAGGGCTGAAGCTGAGTGTTGCCTGAGCAGGAGCTTTCCATGTCCGAGCCCTCGCAAGCCCTGCGTTCGCCCATGCCCTGGGTGGGGCTGGGCTGGCGCCAGCCCCACTATGCCGAGCTGCTGCAAGGCGCGCCCGCCCCGGGCTTCCTGGAGGTGCACTCCGAGAACTTCTTCGGCACCGGGGGCGCCGCCCTCGGGGTGTTGATGCAGGCCCGCGAGCAGCACGCCATCAGCCTGCATGGGGTAGGCCTGTCGCTGGGCTCGGCCGTTGGGCTGGATCCCTGGCACCTGGACCAACTGGCCGAGTTGGTGGCGCGGGTCGATCCGGTGCGCGTGAGTGACCATGCCAGCTTTTCGCGTGGTTTGCTGCGGGGCCAGGCGGTGCACGCCGCCGACCTGCTGCCCGTGCCCTGGACCACCGAAGCCCTCAAGCTGATGGCCAGCCATGTGCAGCAGGTGCAGGACCGGCTGCGCCGCCCGCTGGCGGTCGAGAACCTGTCGGCCTACCTGAGTTGGGCCGACCATGATTTTTCCGAGGTGCAGTTCCTTGTCGAACTGGCCCGCCGAACCGGCTGCGGGCTGTTGGTCGATGTGAACAACCTGCACGTCAATGCCCGCAATGCCTGGCGTCGCCGGCACGGCGCCCAGGTGCCCGAGCCGGTGGAGGCTTTGCTCGATGTCTCGCGGGCCTGGCTGGATGCGGTGCCCGCCGAGTGCGTGGCCGAAATTCACCTGGCCGGCCACGCCGACACCGGTGAATGGTTGATCGACGACCATGGCAGCCTCATCAGCGAGCCCGTCTGGGCGCTTTACCGGCATGCCGTGTCGCGCTGGGGCCCGCGCCCCACCCTGGTTGAATGGGACACCGATCTGCCGCCCTGGGCCGTGCTGATGGATCAGGCCCGGCTGGCTGCCGACGCCTTGGCGGAGTGTGCCCCATGAGCCAGACCCTGCTCGAGCAGCAGTCGGCCTTGCTGGCCGCGCTGTGGTCGCCGACGGCGGCGCCACCTGCGGGTGAAGCCGGTCTGCCCGCCTACCAGCGCAACGCGCGGGCCGTGGCCGAGCGCGCCCTGGCCGCCGCCTACCCCGTGCTGCGCCAATGTGTAGGCGAAGCCACCCTGGCCGCCCTGGCCCGCGACCATTGGCTGGATTGCCCGCCCGTGCTCGGCGATCTGGCCCATTGGGGCGCAGATCTACCCGCCTGGCTGGGCCACCTGGGCCCCGAGCACGAGCTGCCGGCCTGGTTGCCTGAGTTGGCACGGGCCGAGTGGGTGTTGCACCAACTGGTCACCGCACCCGACCCGCTGCCCCAGCCCACCACGCTGGCGCGCCTGGTGCAGGAAGACCCCGATCAACTGCGCCTGGAGATGCCTGCAGGCACGCAGGTGCTGGCTTTCGAGTCTGCGGTGATCTCTGTCCTGCTGGCACACGGCGGTGTTGAGGAGGGCTGTGAGCCATCGGCCCAGGCGTTGCAGGCCGCCGGTCACCGTCTGCAGGCCGGTGAGCGTGAGCTGGCCGTTTTCTGGCGCCAGGGCTGGCGACCCCGCGTGCGCCTGATCGACGCCACCGAAGCCGCCTGGCTGCAGGCGCTGCACACCCAGCCCAGCCTGGGCGCGGCCCTGCACTGGCTGGAGTTGCAACCGCCGGGCATGGACCTGGGGGCCTGGCTGCAAGAGGCCGTCGCCCAAGGCCTGGTGCTGGCCGTGGGCGACGCCCACCCCCACTGAACAACGATTCCTAGGAGATTGTCATGACCCCGACCTGCCCCCTGATCCTGAAGCCCTATGCCTTGCTGGTGCGCGGGCTGGATGCCCTGCAGCCCCTGGCGGCCCTGTTGGCACGTCTCTATGTGGCGCGGGTGTTTTTTCTATCCGGTCTGACCAAGCTGCGTGATTGGGAGATCACCCTGGCCCTGTTCCAGGACGAGTACCACGTGCCCTTGCTGCCACCGGCCTGGGCGGCGGTGATGGGCACCCTGGGCGAAGTGGGGTTGCCGGTGTTGCTGGTGCTGGGTTTGGGTGGGCGCATTCCGGCGCTGGGCTTGCTGGTGGTGAACGCCGTGGCCGTGCTGTCCCTGTCCGAGATCTCGTCCGAGGCGCTGCAAGGCCATGTGTTCTGGGCCAGCCTGCTGGCGGCGCTGGCCATCTTCGGCACCGGCCGTTGGACCCTCGATGGGCTCCTGGCACGCTGGTTTCAACGCTGAGCACGCCCCAAAACGCGCCCCGGGGGCGCGCTCTGGCTCGGACCACCCGGCGTTCGGCCCATTACCAATTACCAGCTGACTTCGCGGTCCGGGGTGGAGCGGATCTTGTGGATCGACAGGTCGGCGCCCTCGAACTCCTCTTCCTGCGACAGGCGCAGCCCCAGCGTGACCTTGAGCAGTCCATAAACCACCAGGCCGCCCACCGCAGCCCACACCACCCCCATGGCGGTGCCGATCAACTGGGCGTTCAGGCTCACGCCGCCCAGGCCGCCGAATGCCTTGCTGCCAAACAGGCCGGCGGCCACGCCGCCCCAAGTGCCGCACAGGCCGTGCAGTGGCCACACGCCCAGCACGTCATCGATCTTCCATTTGTTTTGGGTCAGGGTGAACATCAGCACGAAGATCGTGCCGGCCACGGCGCCCACCACCAATGCCCCAAGTGGGTGCATCAGGTCCGAGCCGGCGCACACCGCCACCAGGCCAGCCAGCGGGCCGTTGTGGACAAAGCCCGGGTCGTTTCTGCCCATCACCAGGGCGGCCAAGGTGCCACCTACCATGGCCATCAGCGAGTTCACGGCCACCAGGCCCGAGATCTTGTCCAGGGTCTGCGCGCTCATCACGTTGAAGCCGAACCACCCCACCACCAGAATCCAGGCGCCCAGCGCCAGAAACGGGATGTTCGAGGGCGGGTGGGCCGAGATCGCGCCGTCCTTGCGGTAGCGGTTGGCGCGCGAGCCCAGCAGAACCACCGCCGGCAGGGCGATCCAGCCGCCCACGGCATGCACCACCACCGAGCCGGCGAAATCGTGGAACTCCTCGCCCGTCAGGGTCTTGATCCAGGCCTGCACGCCAAAGTGCTGGTTCCAGGCGATGCCTTCAAAGAAGGGGTAGATGAAGCCCACGATCACGGCGGTGGCGATCAGCTGAGGCCAGAAGCGGGCCCGCTCGGCAATGCCGCCCGAGATGATGGCCGGAATGGCGGCGGCAAAGGTCAGCAGGAAAAAGAACTTCACCAGCTCATAGCCGTTCTTCGCGGCCAGTTCCTCGGCGCCCACAAAGAAATGGGTGCCGTAGGCCACGCCATAGCCCACCCCGAAATACACCACGGTCGAAATCGAGAAATCCACCAGGATCTTCACCAGGGCATTGACCTGGTTTTTCTGCCGGACCGTGCCCAGCTCAAGAAAGGCAAAGCCGGCGTGCATGGCCAGAACCATCACGGCGCCCAGCAGAATGAACAAGGCGTCAGTGCCCTGTTTTAGTGCTTCCATAGTGTCCTCGTGGAGAAAATGAACTTAAATGGTGCATTCGATGCTTTGCATGCGAGTACGCACCAGGAGAAAGCAATAAATGCGCCATAACGGTGATGATTGCCTGATGATGGTGCGCACCAGACCGGGTCATCCCGATTCGGTGCATCGCCACACCCCGCAGCGGGCCTTGCGGATTGGGTACACTGGCGCCCTGTTCAAGGGGGAGTAGCCTCCCTTCCGGGCCATCAAAGGCCTGCGAGAGGGGTTTGCGTCAACAGACTTGTGCGCCGCCATCCAGGTGAGTGCCCATGGCGCAAACGGTTTGCGGACCTGGCGAGACCTTTGACTGCGCAGCCCCCGTTTTTGGCCGGGGGGTGCAGCGCAGTCATGGGTTTTGTCCGGCCGGAGTTCTTTTTCCCCATGGAAGCCTTTCTCGTCTCCACCGGCATCGTCGCCCTCGCTGAAATGGGCGACAAGACGCAGTTGCTGTCGCTGGTCCTCGCCGCCCGTTTCCGCAAGCCCTGGCCGATCGTGCTGGGCATCCTCGTGGCCACCGTGGTCAACCATGGCCTGGCTGGCGCCGTCGGCACCTGGGTCACCACCGTGCTCGGGCCCCAATGGCTGCGCTGGATCCTGGGCGCCTCGTTCATTGCCATGGCGGTGTGGATGCTGATCCCTGACAAGCTCGACGATGACGACACCGGTGGTGCCTCGCCCCGCCTGGGCATTTTCGGCACCACCGTGGTGGCCTTCTTTCTGGCCGAGATGGGGGACAAGACCCAGATCGCCACGGTGATGCTGGCCGCGCAATACCAGGCCTGGGCCGCGGTGGTGGCCGGTACCACCCTGGGCATGATGCTGGCCAACGCCCCGGTGGTCTGGCTGGGCGACCGCCTCACGCGGCGGGTGCCGCTCCGGGTGGTGCACCTGGTGTCGGCGCTGATCTTTGCTGTGCTGGGGCTGCTCGCCCTGTTCGCCCCGGCTTGATGTCGGGGGGGGCGCTGCCGGGCAAGGGTCCTTGCTATACTTCGGGCACCTGTTCACAGGGCGCCGATTTGATTCCAGCTTGCGGGCGCCGAAACCACCGTGTTTCGAAATTCAGCTAAAGACAGATAGGCTCAACCCGGTCTCGTTTTTGGCGAACCGGGTTTTTTGTTGCCATGAGTTTTCTAGCCACACCTCAGTTCATGACCTTCGAGGCGCCGCTGCCTCTGCAAAGCGGTGCCTCGATACGGGATTACACCCTCGCCTACGAGACCTACGGCACGCTCAATGCCGAGCGCTCCAATGCCGTGCTGATCTGCCACGCCCTCAATGCCTCGCACCACGTGGCGGGGGTGTACGAAGGCCAGCCCAAGTCCGAGGGCTGGTGGGACAACATGATCGGCCCCGGCAAGCCGGTGGACACCAACCGCTACTTCGTGATCGGCGTCAACAACCTGGGTTCGTGCTTTGGCAGCACCGGGCCCATGCACATCCACCCCGACACCGGCCGCGTCTACGGCGCTGATTTCCCCGTGGTCACGGTGGAAGACTGGGTCAATGCCCAGGCGCGGCTGCTCGATGCCCTGGGCATTCAGCAACTGGCGGCGGTCATGGGCGGCAGTCTGGGCGGCATGCAGGCCCTCAGTTGGACCCTGCAATACCCCGAGCGCATGCGCCATGCCGTGGTGGTGGCCAGCGCGCCCAACCTGAACGCCGAGAACATCGCCTTCAACGAGGTGGCGCGCCGCGCCATCGTCACCGACCCCGATTTCCATGGCGGTCACTTTTACGAGCACAACGTGGTGCCCAAGCGTGGCTTGCGCATCGCCCGCATGATCGGTCACATCACCTACCTGAGCGACGACGTCATGAACGAGAAGTTCGGTCGCCAGCTGCGCGAGGCCGTGGTCGACAGCGCCACCGGTTACCGATATTCGACCCAGGATGTCGAGTTCCAGATTGAAAGCTACCTGCGCTACCAGGGTGACAAGTTCAGCGAATACTTTGACGCCAACACCTACTTGCTGATCACCCGGGCGCTCGACTATTTCGACCCGGCCCGCGCCCATGGCGGCAGCCTCAGCGCGGCCCTGGCCCAGGCGCAATGCCGCTTTCTGCTGGTCAGCTTCACCACCGACTGGCGTTTTTCGCCCCAGCGCAGCCGCGAGATCGTCAAGGGCCTGCTCGACAACCGCCGCGACGTCAGCTATGCCGAGATCGATGCGCCGCACGGCCACGATGCCTTTTTGCTCGAAGACCCGCGCTACCTGGATGTGGTGCGCGCCTATTTCAACCACAAGGTGCCGGCATGAGCGACGCCCACAACCTCCAAAGCATTGCCGCCCTGGTGCCCCGCGGCGCCCGCGTGCTTGATCTGGGCTGCGGGGACGGCGCCCTGCTCGATGTGCTGCAGCGCGAGCGCGGCTGCACCGGCTATGGCATCGAGATCGACGACGCCAACGTGCTGGCCTGCGTCAAGCGCGGTGTCAATGTGATCCAGCTCAACCTCGACGAAGGTCTGTCGATGTTCGACGACGCCTCATTCGATGTGGTGCTGCAGATCGACACCCTGCAACACCTGCGCAACGCCGAGGTGATGCTGCGCGAGACCGCCCGCGTGGGCAAGACCGGCATCGTGGCCTTCCCCAACTTTGCGCACTGGCCCAACCGCCTGAGCGTGCTGCGCGGGCGCATGCCCGTCACCAAGCGCCTGCCCTACCAGTGGTACGACACGCCCAACATCCGCGTCGGCACCTTTGCCGACTTCATCGACCTGGCGCACAAGAACGCGCTGCGCATCGTCGACGGCTTCGGCCTGGAGCAGGGGCGCGAAGTGCGCTGGCTGCCCAATGCGCGGGCCGGAACCGCTGTTTTCAAGTTCGTGCGGGCCTGATGCGAGGCCGTTTTCTGGCCGGGTAAACCGCAGCCCGCAAGGCCTCAGGCCTGGGCTAAAGTTGTACGATCAATTTTCTTCCCTGCGCGCCAACGCGCCCTGCCCATGACCCCCCAGTTCCAGACCATCACCCCCGGCGCTCGCCTGTCCGACCAGGTGGCCGAGGCACTGGCGGCCGAGATCCGGGCCGGGCGGCTGGTGGTGGGGGCCAAGCTGCCCACCGAGGCCGTGCTGGTGGCTCAGTTCGCGGTCAGCCGCACCGTGGTGCGCGAGGCCGTGTCGCGCCTCAAATCACTGGGCCTGGTCGATTCGCGTCAGGGCAGCGGCGTTTATGTGCGCGAAAAGTCCTTTCAGCCCCTCAACTTTGATGCACGCCATGCCGTCTCCAAGAGCGCGGTGGTTCAGATGGCCGAAGTGCGCCGGGCCCTCGAGGCCGAGGTGGCCGGCCTGGCCGCCGAACGCCGCACCCCGGGCGATGTGCTGCGCGTGCGCCAGGCCATCGAGGCCCTGGATGCCGCGGTCCAATCCGGGGGCGATGGCGTCAATGAAGACGTGCTGTTTCACCGCGCCATCGCCGATGCCGCGCGCAACCCTTTTCTGATCGGGACGCTGGAATACCTGAGCCAGTTCCTGCGGGGGGCCACCCAGGTCACCCGGGCCAATGAGGCCCGCCGCGCCGACTTTGTCCGCGAGGTGGCCGAGGAGCATCAGCGCATCTGGCGTGCCATCGAGGCCGGCGACCCCCAGGCCGCCCGCGCCGCCGCGGCAGGCCACATGGACAACGCCATCCGCCGCATCGAGCAGGCCGACCCCGCCTTCTGGCAACAGCAGGGCGAGGCCCTGGCCCAGCCCTTGATCAAGGCGCTGACACCGCCGGCCTGAGGGCCTGACGCCCCAGGGAAAACCCTTGTCTTCGAGCCTTGCTTAAATTTGTATGATAACCATATGAATAACGCCGAGGGGTGATCCTGCCCGCTGCAGCCCGGCGTTCCAACCACGGAAGACAACCCTCATGACCGCCCAAACCCTGGCTGGCGCCCACGCTGTGCCGCCCGATCTCGAACGCCAGACTTACGCCAAAGTGTTCTGGCGCCTGGTGCCCTTTCTGATGCTGTGCTATGTCGTGGCCTACCTGGACCGCGTCAACGTGGGCTTTGCCAAGCTCCAGATGGCACAGGACCTGGGCTTCAGCGAAACCGTGTTCGGCCTGGGTGCCGGCATCTTCTTTCTGGGCTACTTTCTGTTCGAGGTGCCCAGCAACATCCTCATGAGCAAGGTGGGCGCGCGCATCTGGATTGCCCGCATCATGATCACCTGGGGCCTGCTTTCGGCGGCCTTCCTGTTCGTCAAGACCCCCACCCAGTTCTATGTGCTGCGCTTTTTGCTCGGCCTGGCCGAGGCGGGCTTCTACCCTGGCGTGATCCTGTACCTCACGCTCTGGTACCCGGCGCACCGCCGCGCCAAGATCGTGGCCGTGTTCATGTCGGCCATTCCGGTGGCTGGCATCTTCGGCAACCCGCTGTCGGGCTGGATCATGGAGTCCTTCCACCAGACGGCTGCCCTCAGTGGCTGGCAGTGGATGTTTGTCATCGAGGCCGTGCCCGCCCTGGTGATCGGCCTGGCCGTGCTCGCCTACCTGGACAACAACGTGGCCGAGGCCCAATGGCTCAGCTCCGAGCAAAAGCGCCTGATCCAGCATGAGATCGACCTCGATCAGGCCCATGGCAGCAAGGGCCCGCACACCGTGGCCGCCGTCTTCACCGACGCCCGCATCTGGTGGATGGCTGCGATCTACTTTGCCTTCGTGATGGGCCAGTATGCCCTCACCTTCTGGCTGCCCACCCTGGTCAAGGCCACCGGCGTCAAAGGCAACTTCAACATCGGCCTGCTCAGCGCCATCCCTTTCCTGTGCGCCATCGTGGCCATGAACCTGTTCGGCCGCAGCGCCGACCGCCTGCGCGAACGCCGCTGGCACCTGATCATCCCGGCCCTGATGGGCGCGGTGGGCTTTGCCGTGGCGGCCTCGTTTGCCGACAACACCGTGGTCTCGCTGGTCTTCCTGTCCTTGGCCGCGGCTGGCGTGCTGACCTGCGCCCCCTTGTTCTGGTCCTTGCCCACGGCCTTTTTATCGGGCACGGCTGCCGCTGCCGGCATCGCCGCCATCAATTCGGTCGGCAACCTGGCCGGCTTTGCCAGCCCCTACCTGATCGGCTATCTGAAAGACCTGACCGGCAGCACCGCCATCGGCATGTACGTGCTGGCAGCCTCACTGGTGGTGGGCGCCGTGCTGGTGTGGCTCACACCCAGGCAGTTGGTCAACCGCTGAGCCAGCCCCTCTTTTCACCCCTTCCAGACAAGTCAAAAAGGAACCTTCACATGAGCACCATCGGATTCATCGGCCTGGGCGCCATGGGCAGCGGCATGGCCGCATCATTGCGCCGTGCCGGCCACGACTTGCAGGTGTTTGACGTGCGCCGCGAGGTGGCCGACGCCTTTGCCGACCAGGGTGGCCGGGCCTGCGCCTCGCCGGCCGAGGCGGCGCAAGGGGCCGACGTGGTGGTCTCGGTGGTGGTCAACGCGGCCCAGACCGAGGCCGTGCTGTTCGGCGCTGACGGACAAGGCGGCTGCGCCGCCGCCATGTCGCCCGGTGCCGTGTTCGTGATGTGCTCCACCGTCGACCCCAACTGGTCGGCCGCCCTGGAAGGCCGGCTGGAGGCCCTGGGCCTGGGCTACCTCGATGCGCCCATTTCGGGCGGTGCCGCCAAGGCCGCCAGTGCTCAGATGACCATGATGACCGCCGGCCGGCCGGCCGTCTACGACAAGGTTGGCCCCCTGCTCGATGCCATGGCCGCCAAGGTCTACCGCCTGGGCGAGCGCGCCGGCGCCGGCAGCAAGGTCAAGATCATCAACCAGCTGCTGGCCGGCGTGCACATCGCCGCCGCCGCCGAGGCCATGGCCCTGGGCCTGCGCGAAGGCGTCGAGGCCAAGGCCTTGTACGAGGTGATCACGAACAGCGCCGGCAACAGCTGGATGTTCGAAAACCGCATGGCGCATGTGCTGGCGGCCGACTACACCCCCTTGTCGGCGGTCGACATCTTCGTCAAGGACCTGGGCCTGGTGCTCGACACCGCGCGCGCCAGCAAATTCCCGCTGCCCCTGTCCAGCACCGCGCACCAGATGTTCATGCAGGCCTCTACCGCGGGTTACGGTCGTGAGGACGACAGTGCGGTCATCAAGATTTTCCCGGGCATCCAGTTGCCGGGCGCCGAATGACAATCGGCTGAGCCTTCACCCCCTGCTTGCTTCGGAGTACCCCTCATGCACATCCTCATCACCGGCGGCTGCGGCTTCCTCGGCGCCCGCCTGGCCCGCACCCTGCTGGCTGCCGGCCCGTTCAGCCTGGCGGGCGCCCCCGCGGCCGCGATCACCCGCATCACCCTGGCCGACCGCATGCCGCCGCCGGCCGACCTGGCCGTCGACCCGCGCATTGCCTACCTGGGTGGCGACCTCAACGAGCAACTGGCCGCCGGCCTGCTGCCCGCGGCCGACACCGCGCTGGTCTACCACCTGGCCGCGGCCGTCAGTGGCGAGTGCGAGGCCGACATGGACCTGGGCCTGCACAGCAACCTTGACGCGACCCTCGGCCTGCTGCAGGCCTGCCGTGCCTTGAAGACCGTGCCCACGCTGGTGTTCTCCAGCTCGGTGGCGGTGTTCGGCAGCTCGCCCGAGCTGCCCCTGCCCGAGGTCATCGAAGACCTCACCCTGCCCACACCCCAAGGCAGCTATGGCGTGCAGAAGTTTGTTGGCGAGCAACTGGTGGCCGACTTTGGTCGCAAGGGCTTCATCCGTGCCCGCAACGTGCGTCTGATGACCGTCAGCGTGCGCCCTGGCCGCCCCAATGGTGCGGCCTCCAGCTTCCTGAGCGGCATGATCCGCGAGCCCCTGGCCGGTCAGCGCGCCAACTGCCCGGTGTCGCCCGACACCCCGGTGGCCTTGTCGTCGCCCGGGCGCACCATCGCCGGGCTGCTGCGCGCGGCCCAGGCCAGCGATGCCGAGTGGGGCCCCCGTGTGGCCCTCAACCTGCCGGCCATCACCACCACCGTGGGTGAGATGGCCCAGGCCCTGGAGCGCGTGGCCGGCCCGGCCGCCACCGCCCTGATCGACTGGCTGCCCGACGCGCGCGTGGCCGCCATCGTCACCAACTGGCCCAGCCGCATCGCGGCGCGCCGGGCCCAGGCCCTGGGCCTGCTGCCCGACGCCGATTTCGAAACCATCATCCGAGACTACGTGCGCGAGAACGCCGGCGCCGTGACCTTGCCCCTGAAGGCCTGAACCCCATGAACAAGATCGCCCTCGGCTGCATCGCCGACGACTTCACCGGCGCCACCGACCTGGCCAACAACCTGGTGCGCGCCGGCATGCGCGTGGTGCAGACCATCGGCGTGCCCACCGGGCCCCTGGCCGCCGAGGTGGACGCCGTGGTCGTGGCCCTCAAGTCACGCACCATCGCCCCGTCCGAGGCCGTGGCCCAATCGCTGGCCGCGCTGCAATGGCTGCAGGCCCAGGGCGCGCGCCAGATCTATTTCAAGTACTGCTCCACCTTCGACAGCACCCCTGAGGGCAACATCGGCCCCGTCACCGAGGCCCTGATGGATGCGCTGGGCACCGATTTCACCATCGCCACCCCGGCCTTCCCCGACAACAAGCGCACGGTGTTCAAGGGCTACCTGTTTGCCGGCGACGGCCTGCTCAACGAGAGCGGCATGCAGAACCACCCGCTCACCCCCATGACCGACCCGAACCTGGTGCGCGTCATGCAGGCCCAGACCCAACGCCGGGTCGGCCTGATCGACTATGCCGTGGTGGCCCGGGGTGCAGAGGCCGTGCGCGAGCGCATTGCCGCGCTGCGCGCCGAAGGCGTGGGCGTGGCCGTGGTCGATGCCATCTCCAACGACGACCTGCTGCGCATGGGCCCGGCCCTGGCCGATCTGCCCCTGCTCACCGCTGGCTCCGGCGTGGCGATTGCCCTGCCGCACAACTTCGGCCTCGCCCCTTCACCGCAGGCTGCGGCCTTGCCGGCCGCGCAAGGCCTGCAGGCCGTGGTCTCGGGCAGCTGCTCGGTGGCCACCAACCAGCAGGTGGCGCATTTCATCGCCAGCGGCCGCCCCGCGCTGGCCCTCGACCCGATCCAGCTGGCCGCCGGTGAAGACGTGGTCGGCCAGGCCCTGGCCTGGGCCGCCCCCCTGCTGGCCAGCGGCCCGGTGCTGGTGTACTCCACCGCCGAGCCCGCTGCCGTCAAGGCCGTGCAGGGCCAACTGGGCGTGGCCGAGGCCGGCGCCATGGTCGAGCACGCCGTGGCCGCCATCGCCCGTGGCCTGGTGGCCCTGGGCGTGCGCCAGTTGGTGGTGGCCGGGGGCGAGACCTCGGGCGCCTGCGTGCAGGCGCTCGAGATCGCCCAGATGCAGATCGGCCCGCAGATCGACCCGGGCGTGCCCTGGTGCCATGCCGCTTCGCCGGTGGCTGGCGAGGGGGGGCTGCACCTCACGCTCAAGTCGGGCAACTTCGGCTCGCTTGATTTCTTCAGCAAGGCCTTCGCCCTGCTCTGAACCGGAGCCCGCCCATGAACGAGAACCAGGCCCGCGAGGCCATCTGCCGCGTCGGCCGCAGCCTGTTCGAGCGTGGCTACGTGCATGCCACCGCCGGCAACATCAGCGTGCGGCTGGACGACGGCTACCTCATCACCCCCACCGACGCCAGCCTGGGCGCGCTCGACCCGGCCCGCCTGGCCCGACTCGACGCCCAGGGCCAGCAGCTGTCGGGCGACCGGGGCAGCAAGACCCTCGTGCTGCACCGGCAGATCTATGACGCCGCCACCCGATTCGACCCGGGCACCCGCTGCGTCATCCACACCCACAGCACCCATTGCGTGGCCCTGAGCCTGCAGCCTGGCCTGCCCGCCGTGGCACCTTTCACAGGCCTGGAGCTGCTGCCGGCCCTCACGCCCTACTTCGTGATGAAGGTCGGCCACGTGCCCCTGATTCCGTACCACCGACCCGGTGCCCCCGAGGCGGCCCAGGCCGTGGCCCAGGCCATCGTCCGTCAAGGTGAGCAGGGTGCGCCCATCCGCGCCGTGATGCTGGAGCGCCTGGGGCCCAATGTGTGGCACGACAGCCCCGAGGCCGCCATGGCCACGCTCGAAGAGCTGGAGGAGACCGCCCGACTGTGGCTGCTCAGTGCCGGCCGCCCGGGCCCCCTGAGTGCCTCGCAGATTGATGAATTGCGCACCACTTTCGGTGCGCGTTGGTAACTTGTTCCTGTCCGGAGATCCCGCCCATGCCCCGCTTTGCCGCCAACCTGTCGATGCTCTACCCCGAGCTGCCCTTTCTGGAGCGCTTCGGCGCCGCCGCCCGTGACGGCTTCAAGGCGGTCGAGTACCTGTTCCCCTACGCCTTTGCCGCCGAAGACATCCTGGCCCAGCTGAAGGCCCATGGCCTCACGCAGGCCTTGTTCAACGCCCCGCCCGGCGGCACCGATGCGGCCAGCATCGCCCAGGTCTGGGAGGTGGCTGGCGACCGTGGCACGGCCTCGCTGCCGGGCCGCGAGGCCGAGTTCCGCGCCGGCATCGCATTGGCGCTGCAGTACGCCCGCGTGCTCGACTGCCCGCGCATCCACCTGATGGCCGGCATGTTGCCCGCCGGCGCCGACCGTGCCCTGCACCAGGCCACCTACATCGCCAACCTGCGCTGGGCCGCGGCCGAAGCCGCGCGCGAGGGCCGCGACGTGCTGATCGAGCCCATCAACCAGCGCGACATGCCCGGCTTCTTCCTCAGCCGCCAAGACGATGCCCACGCCGTGATCGCCGAGGTGGGCGCACCCAACCTCAAGGTGCAGATGGACCTGTACCACCTGCAGATCGTCGAAGGCGACGTGGCCATGAAGCTGCGCCAGTACCTGCCCACCGGCCGCGTCGGCCACCTGCAGATCGCGGGTGTGCCGCAACGCCACGAACCCGATCTGGGCGAACTCAACTTCGACTACCTGTTCAGCGTCATCGACGAGCTGGGCTACCAGGGCTGGGTGGGCTGCGAATACCGCCCGGCCCGCGGCGCCACCCCCGGGGGCACCTCCGAGGGCCTGGGCTGGCTGCGTCGCGCCACCACCTGAGGCCTTCGAATCGGGTGATCTGATAAATTCGATCGCCTGAAGTGTAAATCGCTACGGGATTCCCGCAGTGTCGGGGTTTTTGCCGGTGTTTCAGAATGTTTTGGCCGGGTCACCGACCGCGTGTCATCTCACCGACCTGGAACAGGGAATCCCCATGGCCAAACTCACGTCTTCCAGCGCTCAACGATCCGTGGCCCGCGAGGTCTCCTTGCTGGCGATTGTCATGTTGACCGGGGTGCTGGTGGCGGCCAGTCTGGCCATCAGCACCATCACCGCACGCACGGCCCGCCAGCAGGTGCAGGCTCTGGCGGCCGACAAGGCCGACAACGTGGTGCAGGTGCTGGAGTCGCAAGATGCCACCGCCCGCGAACTGGTGCGCCGCTCCTTCAAGTCCTTCAAGCTGGCTTTCCAGCCCACCATGAGCCTCAATGAGGAGAACGGTGAACTGCAGAGCTACGGGATTGCGCTCAACAACGACTTCAGTCAGGTCGACAAGTTCACCAAGGACACCGGGGGGGTGGCCACCGTCTTTGCGCGCAAGGGGGATGACTTCCTGCGCATCACCACCTCGCTGAAAAAGCCCGACGGAGAACGTGCCATGGGGACCTTGCTGGACCGCAAGCACCCGGCCTATGCCCGTCTGCAGTCCGGTCAGTCCTACACCGGCCGTGCCGTGCTGTTCGGCAAGCCCTACATGACGCACTACGAGCCGGTCAAGGACGACGCCGGCAAGGTGGTGGGCGCCTTGTTCGTGGGCAATGACATCTCGATCTTCGAGGACGCGGTGTTCAAACAGGCCCAGGAAACCCGCTTCTTCGACAGCGGTGGCATTTACGTGATTGACCCGGGCAAGGCGAGCGAGGAGGCCCGCTTCCTGGCCCATCCCCAGGCCTCGGGCAAGCGGGTGCTCGAAGTGGTGGCCCAGGCGGGCTCCTTTCTGGATCGGCTGCGCCAGGCCGACAGCAGTGAGGTGGTGCTCGACGATGCGGTTCCGCTGCGCGGTGTTGATCTGGTCAACCCGTGGGCTGTGCGCCAGATCGTCAAGACCCAAGGTTGGTGGGTGGTGGCCGAGGTCTCCGATCGCGAGGCCATGGCGGATCACCGTGCCACCATGGGCTGGGTCTGGGGCGTGATCGCCCTGGCGGTGCTGGGGCTGGGAGGCGGCCTGTTCTGGCTGCTGCGCCGGCGTGTCAGCCAGCCCCTGCGCGAACTCACGGCGGCGGTCACCACTGTGGCGCAGGGCGAGTTGACCCGCAGTTTCAGCAGTGAGCGGCAGGACGAGATCGGCGCCCTGGTGCGCGAGGTCGACGCCATGCGCCAGCTCTATCTGCGCCTGTTGCTGCAGGTGCGCTCGGCCGTCGAGGGCATCACCAACGCCAGCGTCGAGATCGCCAACGGCAACCAGGACCTGAGCATGCGCACCGAGCAGACGGCCAGCAGCCTGCAGTCGACCGCGCAGAGCATGGAGCAGATCACCGCCACCGTACAGCAGTCCACCGATGCCGCCCGCCAGGCCAACCAACTGGCGGCCTCCGCCGCCGAGGTGGCGGCCCGAGGCGGTGCGGTGGTGGGCGAGGTGGTCAAGACCATGGACGCCATCCACCACAGCTCGCGCAAGATCGCCGACATCATCGGCGTCATCGACGGCATCGCTTTCCAGACCAACATCCTGGCGCTCAATGCCGCGGTCGAGGCCGCGCGCGCCGGTGAGCAGGGGCGGGGCTTTGCGGTGGTGGCCGGCGAGGTGCGCACCCTGGCCCAGCGCAGCGCCCAGGCTGCGCGCGAGATCAAGTCCCTGATCGGCAACTCGGTCGAGGCCGTCGAATCCGGGGCCCAACTGGTCGGCAGCGCCGGCACCACCATGAGCGACATCGTCAGTTCGGTGCACCGGGTCGGCGACATCGTGGGCGAGATCTCGTCGGCCGCGGTCGAGCAGTCCAACGGCATCGGCCAGGTCAATGGGGCGGTCAACCAGCTCGATCAGATGACCCAGCAGAACGCGGCCTTGGTGGAGCAGTCGGCCGCCGCCGCCGCCAGCCTGCGCGACCAGGCCACGCGCCTGTCCGAGGCCATCCAGGCCTTCCATCTGGGGTAAGCCCCAGCCTGCCTGGGGGCAAACCCTGGCACCGTTGACAAGCCAACAACCGTTGGGCGGCTTATCGTCACCGTTTGAGACTAAATAGTCACAATGTGATCCATTCGGTCACATTCACAAACGTCCTCAAAGGTTGTTTCCATGAGCAACGAACTCGAACGGTCCGCTGATCTCCGTCGAATCGACCCCTCCAGTGGCGCCCAGCCACGCTGGCCGGACCGCATGATCCTGGCGGCCATGGCCTTGAGCGCGGTGGCTGCGCTGGTGCTGGGCTGGGCCCATGGCACGCTGTGGCTGGCACTGAGCGTGGCCCTGCCCTTGTTGCTGGTGGGTGTCATGGGGTCGGCCCGGGCCCCGGCCACCCTGTTGTCGCGCTTGCTGCTCACCGTCGGGTTGGCCGCGCTGGTCATGTTGCACATCCAACTGGCCCAGGGGCAGGTCGAATACCACTTCGGAGTGTTTGTGACGCTGGCGCTGTTGCTGGTGTACCGCGACTGGCGCCCCATCGTTCTGGCGGCGCTGCTTTTTGCCGTGCATCACGTCCTCTTTGACCGGCTGCAGGCGGCGGGTTTCGGCGTCTACTGCATGACCCAGCCCGATTTCGCCCGTGTCGTGCTGCATGCCGTCTACGTGGTGATCCAGACCTCTCTCGAGGTGGTGTTCGCGGTGGCCATGCGCCGTGCCGGCCTGGAGGGGGCCGAACTGGCCCGGCTGGTGGCGCAGGTCCGGGACGGCGACCGGCTTCGACTCGATGTCTCCGGTCTGGTCTTCCAAACCCCGGCCGCCCAGGTCTTGCAACAGGCACTGCAGCGCGTGCACAACGCGGTCTCCCAGGTGCATGCGTCAACCAGCAGCATCGAGGCGGCCAGCCGGGAGATCTCGATTGGCAACCTCGATCTCAGCCACCGCACCGAGCAGACGGCCAGCCACCTGGCTCAGGCTGCTTCCAGCCTTGGGGAGCTGACCGTCACGGTGCAGCACTCGGCCGAGTCAGCGCGGCAGGCCAACGACCTGTCGGGTTCCGCCGCCCAGGTGGCCGAGCGTGGCGGCGAGGCGGTACGCCGTCTGGTCAGCACGATGGAGGCGATCCACGCCAGTTCCAGCCGAATCGCCGACATCACGGGCGTGATCGACAGCATTGCGTTTCAAACCAATCTGCTCGCACTCAATGCCGCGGTCGAGGCGGCACGGGCCGGCGAGCAGGGCCGCGGCTTCGCGGTGGTGGCCAGCGAGGTGCGCAACCTGGCCAAGCGCAGCGCCGAGGCCGCCCGTGAGATCAAATCGCTGATCAGTCAATCGGCCGAGAAAGTCGAGGCCGGTACCCAGCAGGTGCATGTCGCGGGCCGCACCATGGACGACATCGTGGCCTCGGTGCAGCGCGTCAAGCACATCATTGCCGACATCTCGTTGGTGGCCGGTGAACAGTCCCAGGGCTTGAGCCAGGTGCACACCGCCGTGGGTGGGCTCGATCAGATGACCCAGCAGAATGCCGCGCTGGTCGAGCAGTCGGCCGCGGCCGCCGCCAGCCTCACCGATCAGGCGGAGCGGCTGGCGCAGGCGGTGGTCATTTTCCAATCCTCTCAGCCGCTGCTCGGGCGCTGATCGGCGTTACTTCAGCGCCTTGGCGACCGTCGCCCCCAGCGGGGTGTGCAACTGGCTGGGCACGAAGCGGCCGGTGTTGTCGTCGCGGCCCTGCAGCAGGTAGCGTGTGTCGGGCTTGCCGTAGTTCTGCACCGCCATCGCCGAGAACTGGCCGATGGCGCTCTTGGGGTCGCGCAGGCGGTTCACGATCAGCACCTTCTGGGTCTCGCTGAAGTCGGCCATCATGTTCTGGTCGCCCTCGCTGTCGCCCGCGATGAACGCGGGCCCGTAGCCGTAGCGGCTGACCAGAAAGCGCTGGATGCTGCGCGTCTTGCCCGGGCCCTGGGTCTGGTCATAGCCATGGCGGTAATCGGGCAGGATGCGACCCTGGGCGTCACGCTCCAGCTCCATGGCCAGCACATGGCCTTCCTTCACCTGGTAGCCGAAGGCCGGGTTGGACGAGATCTCCTTGATCACGTCCACAAAGGAGGCCGAGCACACCCACACGTCAAAGCCGGCGGCCTTGAAGCGCCCGTACAGGTCTTGCATTTCGGGCACCAGGCGCAGGCCGTTCTTCCAGCTCACCGACACCAGCCCGGCGCGGCCCGGCTGCTCGGCCGGGGTGCTCCACTTCACCTTCTCGACCGGCTGGGTCTGCTGCCACTGCACGGTGTCCACTGTCAGCTGGCGCACCTGGGCCTCGGTCATGCCGGCAAACAGATAGGTCACCCAGGGGTAGGCGGTGTCGTGGTCGAAGGTGTCGCCGATGGCCTCGTACAGGTAGCGCACCTTGGTCAGGAAGGCCTGGTAGTGCGGGCTGCGCTTCACTTCAGCCAGGGGCTGCTGGCCCTTCAGTCCGCTGTAGTGGGTGTACAGCCAGCGGTAGCTGTCCAGGATGTCCGGCACGATGGTCTCAATGCTCACCAACTGACCTGCCGCGTTGTTGTTGGCGGGTTTGAAAGGGGTGGCCGGGATGTTTCGGCGCAAGGCCACTTCCAGCTGCTCGGGGCTGGCGCCAAAGCGCAGGTTTTCGAGCTGGTAGATCAGCGCGGCCTCTTCGATGTCCAGGAACACGCTGGTGTTGTCCCAGTCGAACACCACATAGGGCGGCTTGGCCGGGTTGTAGCCGGCGCTGGTCTTGCCCAGGCGCGCGATCAAATCGTTGATCTGCTGGCGGTTGAAGCTCTCCCACTGCCCGGGGGCCAGGGTCTGGGCGGCGGCCTGGACGGCGGTCGGGGGGCTGCTGCAGCCGGTGCTGGCCAGGGCGGCCAGCAGGCTCAGGGCCAGAGTCAGGGGGGCGAGGCGGAGCAAGGCAGGGGTCTTCATGTTTTCTCCTGGGATGAGGGGGGAACGCTGACAAGTGAATCGGTGGGCGGCGTGGTGCCGGGCAGCCAGGCCTCGGCCTCGCTCTCGTCCTTCAAGTCCACGCCGCTCAAGCCGCGCTGCAGCGCCTGGCGGATCAGCCAGGCCAGCTTGTGCGCGGCCTGCGGGTAGGCCAGGCCCTCTAGGCGCACGTTGGAAATGCAGTTGCGCTGGGCGTCGTGGCGGCCCACCCGGGGCCCATGGGTCAGGTAGATGCCCAGGCTGTCGGGCGAGCTCAGGCCGGGGCGTTCGCCGATCAGGATCACGCTCAGGCGGGCACCCAGGGCCTCACCCACCTCGTCGGCCACGGCCACCCGGGCCTGTTGCACCAGCACCACCGGCGCCAGGCGCCAGCCCGGCGCCAGGTGCGGCAGCAAGGCCGCCAGCAACGGGGCGGCATGGCGTTGCACCGCCAGCGAAGACAGGCCATCGCCCACCACCACGCACACCTCGGGCGGCGGGCTCCCGGTGACGGCCAGGGCACGCAGGCGCTGTGCGTCGGCCGGGTCCAGGCGGCGGCCCAGATCGGGGCGGCGCAGGTATTGGGTCCGGTCGCCGGCCTGGCTGCGCACCTGCAGCACTGCGTGGCCGGCTTGCTCCAGGGCGGTCTGCAGGGCGTGGGTGTCCAGTGGTGTGTGGATGGCGTCGCGCGCCATGGCGTGGGCCAGGCCGAATCGCAGGGTCTCGTCGGTCGGAATGGCCACCCCCGCCCGGCCCAGCGCGATGCGCGCCGGTGTGCTGCGGCGCCAGGCGGTCCAGGGCATGGGGGTCACGCCCTCGGGCTGATCCGGTGCCGAAGGATCCATGGGGGCTTGTGCCGGGGGGGTCATGCGCCGCCCTCCAGGCCCAGGCTGCCCAAGTGGCTCAGCAAGGGATGGCCCTGGGCCGGGTTCAGCAACTGCCCGGCCGCGTCGGTGATCTGCTGGGCTTGCAGCCAGGCTTCGAATTCGGGGGCCCGCCGCAGGCCCAGGGTCTCGCGCAGGAACAGCGCATCGTGGAACGAGGTGCTCTGGTAGTTGAGCATCACATCGTCCGCCCCGGGCACTCCGATCAGAAAGTTCAGCCCGGCGCTGGCCAGCAACACGCTCAGCGTGTCCATGTCGTCCTGGTCGGCTTCGGCATGGTTGGTGTAGCAGATGTCGCAACCCATGGGCAGGCCCAGCAGCTTGCCGCAGAAGTGATCCTCCAGGCCCGCGCGGATGATCTGCTTGCCGTCGTACAGGTACTCGGGCCCGATGAAGCCCACCACCGTGTTCACCAGCAAGGGCTGGTAGCGCCGCGCCAGCGCATAGGCGCGGGCCTCGCAAGTCTGCTGGTCCACCCCGCCATGGGCATTGGCCGACAGGGCGCTGCCCTGGCCGGTCTCGAAATACATCACGTTCTGGCCCAGCGTCCCGCGTTGCAGCGAGCGGGCGGCGGCGCAGGCCTCGTCCAGCAGTTCGGGGCTCACGCCGAAGCTGCGGTTGGTCAGCTCGGTCCCGCCGATCGACTGGAACACCAGGTCCACCGGCACCCCACCCTCGATCAACTGCAGCGTGTTCGTCACATGGGTCAGCACACAGGCCTGCGTGGGGATCGCCAGGCGCTGGATCAGCTCGTCAAAGCCATGGCACAGCCGGGCCAGCGTGGGCAGGCTGTCCGACACCGGGTTGATGCCGATCACCGCATCGCCCGCACCCATCATCAGCCCGTCCAGCACCGAGGCGGCCACCCCGCGCAGGTCGTCGGTCGGGTGGTTGGGTTGCAGCCGCACGGCCAGCCGGCCCGGCAGGCCCAGCGTGTTGCGAAAGTGCGTCACCACCCGGGTCTTGCGCGCCACCGCGATCAGGTCCTGGTTGCGCATGAGCTTGCTCACCGCGGCCACCATCTCCGGTGTCAGGCCGGGCGCCAGTGCGCTGAGTGTGGCGGTGTCGGCAGCCGGGCCCAGCAGCCAGTTGCGGAAGTCGCCCACCGTCAGGTGGGCCACCGGCGCGAAAGCCCGGGCATCGTGCTGGTCCATGATCAGCCGCGTGATGTTGTCGCTTTCATAGGGCACCAGGGCTTCGCTGAGGAACACCTTCAGCGGCAGTTCGGCCAGCACATGGCGGGCGGCCATGCGTTGCTGCGCGGTGGCGGCACCCAGGCCGGCCAGGTAGTCGCCAGAGCGTGCCGGGCTGGCCATGGCCATCACCTGGCGCAGGTCCTCGAAAAAGAAACCCTGGCCGCCCAGGGTGGTGTGGTAGCGCATGGCAATGGCTCCGGCAGGCGGCTCAGCGGCCGGTGTCCAGCAGGGCGTCGGGGGCTGCGTCGGCGCGGTGCTGGGCGGTGGCCATGTAATACAGCCAGGCCAGGCCCATCAGGGCGGCAAACAGGCCGGCCAGCACCGGGTTGAACCACACCATGGCACCCAGGCAGATCAGGCCCAGGCCCAATGCCAGCAGCGGGAACCAGGGGTAGAACGGTGCGCGGTAGCTGCGTGGCATGTCGGGCTCGGTGCGGCGCAGGCGCAGCAGGGCGGCCATCGAGAGGATGTACATCACGATGGCGCCGAACACCGACATGGTGACGATGTTGGCCGTCAGGGTCTGGCCGCCGAACTCGATCCAGTTGTCGCTGAAGATCGCGGCCACGCCCACGGCGCCGCCGGCCAGCAAGGCCCGGTGCGGGGTCTGGAAGCGCGGGCTGAGCACCGCGAAGGTGCGCGGCAGGTAACCGGCGCGGGCCAGGGCGAAGATCTGGCGCGAGTAACCCATCAAAATGCCATGGAACGAGGCCACCAGCCCGAACAGGCCGATCCACACCATCATGTGCAGCCAGCCGCTGTGGGCTCCCAGCACGGCCTTCATGGCCTGGGGCAGCGGGTCGTTGATGTTGGCCAGGCTGCGCCAGTCGCCCACCCCGCCGGCCATGATCATGACCCCGAAGGCCAGGCTCACCAGGGTCAGGATGCCCGCGATGTAGGCGCGCGGAATGGTGCGCTGCGGGTCGCGTGCCTCTTCGGCCGCCATGGCCGCACCCTCGATGGCCAGGAAGAACCAGATCGCAAACGGGATCGAGGCAAAGATGCCCGCCACGGCGGTGCCGTTGAGCACGTCCGAGCCGGCCCAGCCCAGCGCGGCAAACTGGGCCCAGGACCAGCCTGGGCTCACCACGCCCATGAACACCAGCAGCTCGAAGATGGCCAGCAGCGTCACCACCAGTTCGAAGGCCGCCGCAATGCCCACCCCCACCCAGTTCAGGGCGATGAACACCACATAGGCGCCCAGCGCAATCCACTTCGGGTCGATGGCCGGAAACTGCACGTTCAGGTAGGCCCCGATCGCCAGCGCAATGGCGGGTGGCGCGAACACGAACTCGATCAGGGTCGCAAAGCCGGCCACAAAGCCGCCCAGCGGTCCGAAGGCGCGGCGCGCATAGGCAAAGGGGCCACCCGCGTGCGGGATGGCGGTGGACAGCTCGGTGAAGCTGAAGATGAAGGTGGTGTACATGGTGGCCACCAGCAGCGTGGCCACCAGAAAGCCCAGCGTACCGGCGCTGGCCCAGCCGTAGCTCCAGCCGAAATATTCGCCCGAGATCACCAGGCCCACGGCAATGCCCCAAAGCTGGAAGGTGCCGAGCACTTTTTTCAAGTGGGCGGTGGGGGCGGCAGCGGCTGGTTTCATGGTGGGGCCTCGGTGGGTGGTCGTTGCCTGCCATTGCAGCAAAGACGACGCCAGCGTCCTATCCCGAATCGGAAAACCGCCCGGAGCGGCGCGCATTTTTTCCGATTCGGGACAGTGCCGCCCCGCGCCGGTGCTGCACTGCAGCTTGCCCGCGGGCATTTTTCTTGCTGCACTGGAGGCCCCATCACTTTTTGCTGTCCGACTGCCCATGCACCCTGCTTCGGCCTCTACCGGTCGTGCCTTTTCGCCGCCGGCCACCCGCGGGCCGATGGGCCTGCCGCAGTACCGCGTGCGCACCAGCGACGACGTGGACGAGCACGCCGGCCTCCTTTCGGCCTGGCAGCAGCAGTACGACCAGCTTTCGGGCGGGCGTTTCTCGGGCCGGGTGCGTGAGCTGTGGGTGGATGGCCCGCGGTTGCAGGTGTTCCATGAGCACACCTCGCGGCAGACCAGCCAGCAATGCGCGCCCTGGTCCGGCTCGGTGTGGTTTGGCCTGGCCGACCGCCATTGCCGGCAGCCCCTGCACTTTTGTGGGCAGGCCCAGCGCACCGACCAGGGGCGTGCCTTGTTGCGGGCGCGGGCCAGCGAGGGCTTCGAGCTGCGCACCCCGCCCGATTTCGGCATCTATGGCGTGGTGCTCGACCAGGACTGGCTGCAAGCCCAGGCCGAGGCCGCCGGTCTGGGCCCTGCGGCCCGGGGGCTGGCCCACCCGGCCCAGGCCATCGCCCTGAGCGAAGAGCGGCATGCCGCTCTGTGCCAGACCTTTGAGCAACTGCTGCAGCTCGGACAGGCGGGCGAGGTCGACCTGCCCTGGGGCCGACTGGCCCTGCAGGCCGGGCTTGAGCAGTTGCTGCATCTGCTGTGCGCCGGTCCGGGGGCCGAGGGCGCCGCGCCCCGGCCAGCGGCAGCCCAGCGGCGCTTTGCCCTGGTGATGGCCGCCCGCGAGCTGGCCCGGCAACCCAGCCACGAGGCCCTGGGCGTGGACGAGCTGTGCCAGCGCCTGCACCTGACGCGGCGCACGCTGCAAAACCATTTCCAGGCCGTGCTCGGCGAATCGCCGGCCGAGTTCCTCAAGGCCGTGCGCCTCAATGCCTGCCGGCGCGCCTTGCGGGCCGGGCCGGCCGACGCCTCGGTGCAGACCGTGGCGGCCTGCTGGGGGTTTTCACACATGGGCCACTTCTCGCAGGACTACAAGGCCTTGTTCGGCGAGCTCCCCTCTGAAACCCGGCGCCGCGGCGCGGCGTGCTGAGTGCCCTGAGCTAAGCCCCGGCGGGGCGGCTGGGTCTGAGGCAAAATCAAGGCGCTGTGCTGGTCCCGGCCTCATGCCGCGGGCTTCGCGCCGTGCGCACCGTGCAACCAGGAGAGCCCCATGAACGCCCGTGTTCCTTCTTCCGTCTTCCAGCCCGAGCAGGCCCTGGCCGAGGTCAGCCAGCGTTGGGACAGCGATCTGGTGCGCCAGATCACCGACTACATCGCCATTCCCGCCAAGTCGCCGGCCTTTGCCGCCGACTGGGCCCAGCAAGGCCTGCTCGACACCGTGCTGCGCAATGCCGCGCAATGGGTCGAAGCACAGAAGGTCGAAGGCCTCACGCTGGAGATCATCCGCCTGGAAGGCCGCACCCCGGTGCTGTTCTTCGAGGTGGCCGCCACCCAGGCCCACAGCAGCCAGACCGTGCTGATGTATGGGCACCTGGACAAACAGCCCGAGTTCAGCGGCTGGCGCAACGATCTGGGCCCCTGGACCCCCAAGTACGAAGACGGCAAGCTGTATGGCCGCGGCGGCGCTGATGACGGCTATGCGGTGTACGCCAGCATCGCTGCGGTGCAGGCCCTGAAGGCCCAGAACACGCCCCACCCCCGCATCGTCGGCCTGATCGAGACCTGCGAAGAAAGCGGCTCGTACGACCTGCTGCCCTACATCGACGCCCTGCGCACCCGCCTGGGCGAGGTGGCCCTGGTGATCTGCCTCGACTCGGGCGCGGGCAATTACGACCAGCTCTGGCTCACCACCAGCCTGCGCGGCATGGCCAGCGGTACCCTGAAGGTCGAGATCCTGACCGAGGGCGTGCACTCGGGCGATGCCTCGGGCCTGGTGCCCTCCAGCTTCCGCATCATGCGCCAGGTGCTTGATCGCCTGGAAGACAGCGCCACCGGCCGCCTGCTGCCCGCCAGCTTCCACTGCGAGGTGCCCGCCGAACGCCTGGCCCAGGCCCGGGCCACCGCCGCCATCCTCGGCGACGAGCTGTACAAGCGCTTCCCCTGGGCGCACTACGACTGTGGCGGTGCCAGTACCTTCGCCCTGCCCACCACCACCGACCCGGTGCAGGCCCTGCTGGCCCGCACCTGGACCCCGACCCTGAGCGTGACCGGTGCCGATGGCTTTCCCACCCTGCAGAACGCCGGCAATGTGCTGCGTCCTTACACTGCGTTCAAGCTCAGCTTGCGCCTGCCGCCCCTGGTTCAGGCCGACCGCGCCGTGGCCGAACTCAAGCAACTGCTCGAAGACAACGCCCCCTACCAGGCCAAGGTCACCTTCGAAAGCAATGGCGGGGCCACCGGCTGGAATGCCCCCGACACGGCGCCCTGGTTCGAACAGGCCTTGAATTCGGCCTCGCAGGCGCACTTTGGGTCCTCGTGCGGCTACATCGGCCAGGGGGGCACCATTCCGCTCATGAACATGCTGTCGGCGGGCTTCCCCAAGGCGCAGATGATGGTTTGCGGCGTGCTGGGCCCCAAGAGCAACGCGCATGGCCCCAACGAGTTCCTGCATGTGCCCTACGCCAAGAAGCTCACCGCCGCCGTGGCTCAGGTGATCGCGAGCCTGCCCGCCCCCGCGGCGGGCTGAGCCGGTTCAGGCCATCCGCGCGCAGGCCCGCCATGAGCACCGATTCGACCCTGTCCACCTTCACGGCCTCCGATGGCGAGAACCTGGCGGTGCAGGATTGGCCCCTGGCCGAGGGGCGCGTGCCCCGCGCCGTGGTGCTGCTGGTACACGGCCTGGGTGAGCACGCCGGCCGGTACGACGCGCTGGCCCGCCAGCTCAATGGCTGGGGCTTGGTGGTGCGGGGTTATGACCAGTACGGCCACGGCGAGTCCGGTGGCCCGCGCGGCGGCCTCAGCAGCGACACCCGGCTGATCGACGATCTGGCCGATCTGGTCGAGAGCACCCGGGTGCGGCACCCTCGCGACACCCCGCTGATCCTGCTGGGCCACAGCATGGGCGGCTTGGTGGCGGCCCAGTTCGTGGCCCGCTACGCGAGCCGGGTCGATGGCCTGGTGCTGTCCTCGCCCGCCCTGGATGCCGGCCTCAGCCCGGTGCAAAAGCTGCTGCTGGCCGTGTTGCCGCGCTGGCTGCCCCATCTGCGTGTGGGCAATGGCCTGCAGCCCCGATACCTGTCGCACGACCCCGAGGTGGTGCGTGCCTATCTGGCCGACCCGCTGGTGCACGACCGCATCTCGGCGCGCCTGGCCAGCTTCATCGCCCGGGGGGGGCCGGCCGTGGTGGCCCAGGCGGCGCGCTGGCGCGTGCCCAGCCTGCTGATGTTCGCGGGCGATGATCGCCTGGTGGCGCCCGCAGGCAGTCGGGCCTTTGCCGCCGCCGCTCCCTCGTGCGTCGAAAGCGCTGAGTTCCCGGCGCTCTACCACGAGCTTTTCAACGAACTTGATTCCGCCCCGGTGCTGGCCTGCCTGCAGGCCTGGCTCGACAAGCACTTCGCGCCACTGCCGGCCTGATCAGGCCCTGGCCAGGCTGCGCCGTTGTTGCCAGCCCAGCCAGCCCAGGCCCAGGCCCGTCAGCAGCACCGGCAGCAGCGAGCCCAGGTTGAGCAGGCTCCAGCCCTGGGTGGTCACCAGAGCACCCGAGGCAAAGGCCGTGAAGGCCATGGTGCCGAACACACAGAAATTGATCGCCGCCTGGGCCCGGTCTTTTTCTTCGGGCCGGTAGGCGCGCATGGCCAGCGTGGTGGCGCCGGTGAACAGCAGGTTCCAGCCCAGGCCGAGCAGGAACAGCGCCACCAGGAACTGCTGCAGCTCCACTCCGCTCAGGGCCACCATCACACAGGCCGCGTTCAGCAGCACGCCCACCCCCATCACCGGCAAAGGCCCATAGCGCTTGATCAGGTGGCCGGTGACGAAGCCCGGGGCAAACATGCCCACCACGTGCCACTCCAGCACCACGGCTGCATCGTCAAAACCCAGACCGCACACCTGCATGGCCAGCGGGGTGGCGGCCATCAGCAGGTTCATCACGCCGTAGCCCAGTGCCGCGCTCAGGGCCGCCACCACAAACACGGGCTGACGCATGATCTCGCCCAGCGGTCGCCCGACCGGGGCCGATCTGCCCTGTCCGGGCCGGGCCGTTTCAGGAAAGCGGATCAGCGACATGCAGGCCATGGCCAGCAAGGCCACCCCCATCAGCGCTGCATAGGCCCCGGCAAACGGCACGGCACCCAGGTCGCGTGTGTACTTGGCCAGGTTGGGCCCGGCCACGGCACCGATCAGTCCGCCGGCCAGCACCAGCGACACCGCCTTTTCGCGGAATGCGGGGGCGGCCAGTTCGGCGGCTGCAAAGCGGTACAACTGGCCATTGGCGCTGTAATAGCCCGCCACCAGGGTGGCCCCGCACAGCAACCAGAACTGCCGGGTGAGCGCCGCCACCAGGCAGGTCAGCGCCGACACAAACGCCACCGCCAGCCCGATCTGGAACGAGCCCCGACGCCCGAATCGGGTCTGCGAGCGGGCCACCAGGGCGGTGGACAAGGCGCCGCCCACCACATAGCCCATCACCGGCAGGGTGGCCATCCAGCTCACGGGGGCCAGGCTCAGCCCGACCAGGCCGTTGATGGCAATGAACACCACGTTGTTGGTCAGGAACAGGCCCTGACACAGGGTCAGCAGCAACAGGTGGCGATTCATGGACGACTCCGGGGGGCGAAAGGCAAACCGCCTATCGTATCCCGCTGCCCTCTTGAGAAGACTCAGGGCTTGCCCGCGCACTCCGCCAGCAGCCAGTCGCGCAGGGCCTGGACCAGCGGGGTTTCGGCGCGCGCATCGGGCACCACCAGGTGGTAGGCATCAGGCCCTTGCAGGTGCGGGCCTGGCAAGGGCACCAGGGCGCCGCTGTCGATCTCCTCCTGCACCAGAAAGCGCGGCAGCAGCGCCGCCCCCAGGCCATGCACGGCGGCCTGGGCAATCATCGAGAACTGTTCGAAGCGCGGCCCGCGCGCCGCCTGGGCCACCGGGTGGCCGGCCGCCGAAAACCAGTCGGCCCACAGTGTGGGGCGGGTGGTCTGTTGCAGGCGCACGGCGCGCGCCAGATCGGCCACGCGACGCAGGCCCTGCTCGCGTTGGTAGGCCGGGCTGCTCAGGGCCACCACCTCTTCGCGCATCAGCGGGTAGCAGGTGGCGCCGGCCCAGTGCGGCGCGCCGAAATGGATGGCGGCGTCAAAGGGCTCGCTGGCAAAGTCAAAGGGTTCGGTGCGGGTGGCCAGGTTCAGGCTGGCCTGCGGGTGCTGGGCCATGAAGCGGCCCAACCGCGGGGTCAGCCAGCGGGTGCCGAAAGTGGGCAGCACGGCCAGGTTCAGCACCCCACCGTCGCCGGCAAAGCCCATCACCTTCTGGGTGGTGTCGCTGAGCTGGCGCAGCAGAGGGCGCAGCTCGCCGGCATAGATGCGGCCCGGGTCGGTCAGCACCACCCGCTGGCGCACGCGGTGGAACAGGGCCAGGCCCAGTTGCTCCTCCAGCTGGTGGATCTGGCGCGACACCGCGCCCTGGGTCAGGTGCAGCTCGGCGGCGGCGCGCGAGATGCTGCCGTGGCGCGCCGCGGCTTCAAAGGCCAGCAGGCCGGGAATGGGGGGCAGCAGGTTGCGGCGCAGCATGTGATGTCTTCACGTCATGAGGCAGGCCACACGATAACCCAGGCCAAACCGGGCTTGGGGGCTACTTGATGAGCAATGGGAATCAAGTGCTGAGGATTTATCGGTATCGCAAGTCTCGTCTTTGGCTGATATTGAACGTTTTGTAACCCAACGGCCGCGTCAGACGGCCTCACCCCCAAAGGAGCACGCCCATGACATCGAGCTGTTTCCCGGCCTGGCTGGCCAGATCCCTGAGCAGGTCCTTGAGTCTGGTGCTGGCCACTGGCGCCCTGTTGGCGCAGGCCCAGACCCCCGCACCGGCTGAGGGCACGCTGGACAAGATCCGTACCAGCGGCAAGGTGGTGCTGGGGGTGCGCGAAGCCTCGCCACCCATGGCCTATGCGCTGGGGGCCAACGAGCGTTTTGTGGGCTACCACGTCGAGCTGTGCGAGCGTGTGTTGAAGGACATCGTGCCCAAGGCCCGGCTGGAGTACATGGCCCTGACGGCCCAGAACACGCTGCCGCTGGTGAGCAACGGCACGGTCGACATCGGCTGCGGCCCCACCACCAACAACCTGGCGCGACAGCAGCAGGTGGCCTTCGCCCTGACCACCTATGTCAGCGAGGTGCGCATGGCGGTGCGCGCCGACTCGGGCATCACCTCGGTGGCCCAGCTGGCTGGCCGCACCGTGGCGGCCACCACCGGCACCACGGCGGTCCAGTTGCTGCGCAAACTGGAGCGCGCGCAGAACCTCACGCTCAAGACCTCGCTCGGCAAGGACCACCTGGAGAGCTTTCTGATCCTGGAGTCGGGCCGGGCCGATGCCTTTGTGCTCGATGACAACCTGCTGGCCGGCATCATTGCCAATTCCAAGACGCCCCAGGCCTGGCGCATCGTGGGCGAGCCACTGGGCTCCGAGCCCATCGCCCTGCTGTTCCGCAAGGACGACCCGGCCTTCAAGGCGGCGGTGGACGGCGCGATCCGGGCCCTGATGAAGTCCGGCGAACTGGATCGCCTGTACGCCAAGTGGTTCCTGGAGCCGATTCCGCCACGCCAGACGCCGCTGAACCTGTCCATGAGCACGGCCCTGCGCCAACTCATTGCCAACCCCAATGACCTGCCTCTTGAAAGTTACGCCGCGCGCTGAGCGGCGGTGCTCCTGACCATGACACACGCCATTCCTTCTTCCCCGAACGCCCGCACCGGGGGCCAGATCCTGGTGGACCAGTTGCTGGCCCACGGGGTGCAGCAGCTTTTCTGCGTGCCCGGCGAAAGCTACCTGGCCGTGCTCGATGCCTTGCACGACGCCGACATCGCGGTGACCGTGTGCCGGCAGGAGGGCGGCGCGGCCATGATGGCCGAGGCCCAGGGCAAGCTCACCGGCCGACCCGGCATCTGCTTTGTCACGCGGGGGCCGGGGGCCACCAATGCGGCCGCCGGCATCCACATCGCGCACCAGGACTCCACGCCCCTGATTCTTTTCGTGGGCCAGGTCGCGCGCGGCGCGATGGGGCGCGAGGCCTTCCAGGAGCTCGATTACGCTGCCGTGTTCGGCACCATGAGCAAGTGGGTGGTGCAGATCGACGACCCGGCCCGGGTGCCCGAGCTGGTGGCGCGCGCCTTCCAGGTGGCCACCTCGGGCCGGCCCGGCCCGGTGGTGGTGGCCTTGCCCGAAGACATGCTGACCCAGGCCGCGAGCGTGGCTGATGCCCAGCCCTTTGCCGTGCCCGAGACGCACCCGGGGCCAGCCGAACTGGCCACGCTGCAGCAGCGCCTGCAGGCCGCCCAGCGGCCCATCGCCATCGTGGGCGGCTCGCGCTGGTCGGCCGAGGCGGCGCGCCAGTTCGAGGCCTTTGCCCTGGCCCACGCCCTGCCCGTGGCCTGTTCGTTCCGGCGCCAGATGCTGTTCAGTGCCGAGCACCCCTGCTATGCGGGCGACCTGGGTCTGGGCGTCAACCCGCGCCTGTTGGCCCGCATCCGCGAGGCCGATCTGATCGTGCTGGTGGGGGGGCGCCTGTCCGAGGTGCCCTCGCAAGGCTATGAGCTGCTCGGCATCCCCAACCCCGGCCAGCCGCTGGTGCATGTGCATGCCGATGCCGACGAGCTGGGCCGCCTGTACCGCCCCGAGCTGGCCATCCACGCCACGCCGCAGGCCCTGGCGGCTGCGCTGGCGCAGCTGCCGCTGCCGTCGCCCGTGCCAGACCGGGCCCGGGCTGACGAGGCCCATGCCGATTACCTGCGCTGGAGCGATCCGGCACCCATCCGCATCCCTGGCCCGTTGCAGATGGGCGCGGTGATGCAGCACCTGCGTGAGGCGCTGCCGGCCGACAGCATCTTCTGCAACGGCGCAGGCAATTTCGCCACCTGGGTGCACCGCTTCTGGCCCTTCCGCCACTTCGCCAGCCAGCTGGCGCCCACCAGCGGCTCCATGGGTTATGGCCTGCCGGCCGGCGTGGGTGCCAAGCGCCTGTGGCCGCAGCGCGAGGTGGTGGTGTTTGCCGGCGACGGCGACTTCATGATGCACGGCCAGGAGTTCGCCACTGCGGTGCAGTACGGCCTGCCCCTGATCGTGGTGCTGCTGGACAACGCCATGTACGGCACCATCCGCATGCATCAGGAGCGTGAGTACCCGGGTCGCGTCAGTGGCACCGCCTTGAAGAACCCCGATTTCCGCGCCTATGCGCAGGCTTTCGGCGGCCATGGCGAGCGGGTCGAGCGCACCGAGGACTTCGCCCCCGCCCTGGCGCGGGCCCGGGCCAGCGGCCTGCCGGCCATCCTGCACTGCCTGCTCGACCCCGAGGCCATCACCCCCGCAGGCACCCTGCAGGGGCTGCGCGAGGCGGCACTGGCACGGCGCTGACATCGGCTTGGGCAAGGGGCTGAGGAGGGGGCCGGCGCGTCAGGCCCTGGCAGCAGGCCCTAAACTGCGGGGCCTGTCTTACCCCGGATCGCCTGATGCGTGTCGTGTTTGCGCTGGCCCTGCTGGGCCTGTTCCTTCCTGCTTCGTGGGCCCTGGAGGCCGTGCGCGGCCCCTGGCCAGTGCGTGCCATGACCGGGCCTGAGCCGCTGGGGGCGGGCGTCTCCGCCTGGCATTGGTGGCGCAGCGATCAAGGGCAGTACTTTCTGGCCAGCGCGGCACAGGCCGGTGGCGTGGCCCCAGCCGCGGCCCCGACGCATTTGTGGGCCCTGGAGAGCGACCCCGGGGGCCGGGCTTGCCCCCGACTCAAGGCCCAATCGCCTGAGCGCCTGCAAGAGCCCGAACTGCACCCCCTGCCCGATGAGGAACTGGCCCTGCCCCCGCGTTGCCTCAGTGGCCTGGAAGGCCAGTGCCTGAGCCACGACGGCGCCTTGCGCCTGCGCCTGAGCTTTGAGGGCCAGACCCGCCTGGCCCCGGTGCGCACCGGACAAAAGAGTGAGCAAAAGAGTGAGCAAAGGGGGGCGCACAAGGCCGAGCAAAAAGTCGAGCGCCTCTACACCGGGCGCCGTCGCCTGGTGATCGAGCACGTGCTCAGCGGTGTGCAGGCGGTGTTCGAGGAGCACCTGAAGGACAGCCCGCGCTACACCGTGCTCGGGCCGGCCAGCGTGGTCTACCTGCCCGAGCTCGACAGCGTGGTGCTGCAGGGGCTGGGCCCGGCCACGGCGGCGCGGCGCGAGGCCCGCTTGCACTGCCTGCCCATGCCCTGAGGCGGGTGGGCCCAGGGCTCACTGCCAGAGCCGGTAGCTCCAGAAGCCCTCATCGCGGGCCAGGCGCTGCATCAGATCGTCGGGGGCAAAGCCGGTCACCCGGCGCGTTTCGCGGCACAGGTGCGATTGATCGGCATAGCCGCTCGCCTCGGCCAGTTCGGCCCAGCGTGGGCGCCGGCCTTCTTCGGCCTCGGCCAGGGCCATGAAGAAGGCGCGTTCGGAGCGACCGAAGCCGCGCAACTCCCGCATCGGCTGGCCGGCCCATTGCTTGATGCGGCGCTCCACCTGGCGCAGGCTGCGCCCCACCGAGGAGGTGGCAGCGCGCAGCGCCATCGACTGGGCCCAGTCCTGGTAGCGCTGGGCCTGCAGCGGCCATCGCGGGCGCACGGCCTGCCAGCGGGGCTCGATGAAGTCCTCTGCGCAGGCCACGCGGCCGGCGTCATCGGGCAGGGCCAGCACGGCTTCGGCCATGGCCACCCAGTCGGCGGGCAGGGCCTCGCTCAGGGGCCCGATGCGGTCCACCCAGGCACCCACGTCCAGGCCGGTCAGGCTTTGCAGGGCGTCGGGCATGATCATCAGCATCATGCCGGCGGCCGGCCCGGGGCTCCAGGTGATCGAGGGGGCGGTCTGCGGGCCGCTGAACATCAGGCGTGATTCATAGCGGCGTCGTGGCGAGGTCAGCGCGGCCGGTGCGCCCCGAGCCAGCAACTCGCCGTCGCCTTCGAACATCCATCCCACACTGCACAAAGGCGTGGCCGGGAAGTGGCTGAAGCGCTGTTCATCGCTCCAATCCAGGCCCAGGGTGCTGCGAACCATGGTGCCGCGAACACAGGCCACCAGCGAGGCCCTGGGCAGGTACAGGCGGGTTGGTGCACCCAGCAAGGAGGCAGTTGGCAACATGGGCAGAGTCTAGTTTGGCCGGGCTCCCTGGCCGCCAATGCCCCTGCGATGTCGAGTTTGTTCTATACCCATGGGGGCAGGGCGCGCACGCTCCTGGCCATGAACCGCCAAAACGCCATTCTCCATCCCACACCCTCCCCTGATCCGAGGGGCGGCGGCCGGGCGACCGATCCCCCGGGGCCGTCCACCCGCTGGCTGGGCCTGCCTCAGTTGCGCGCCCTGCGCCGCGACTACCTGGGCTTTGTCACCGGGTTGCAGCGAGAGCATGGCGACCTCACGCTGATGCGCATCGTGCACGAGCGTGCCTACGACCTGCTCAGCCCCGAGCTGGTGCGCGAGGCCCTGGTCGACAACGCCGAGCACCTGATCCGCTGGGAGCGCGGCATCGAGGTGTTCGAGCAGGTGTTCGGGCGCAGCGTGCTGGTCACCGAGGGCTCGCTCTGGCAGCGCCAGCGCCGCCTGCTGATGCCGGCCTTCAGCCCCAAGCGGGTGGCCGGCTATGCCGGGCTGATGTGCGAAGCCGCAGAAGAAACCCTGGCGCAGGCCTTGCCCCCGGGCCAGCGCCAGGGCCTGGTGGCGATGGAGGCCTTGTTCTCACGCCTGACCATGGACGTGATCCTGCGCACCCTGTTCAGCCACCGGGCCAGTGCCGACGAGGTGCAAAGTGCCAGCCGGGCCACCCAGACCCTGAGCGAGACCGCGATGCGGGAAATGTTCCACCCCATGACCTTGCCCGATTGGTGGCCGCTGCCGGGCAAGCGTGCCAAACGCCAGGCCCTGCGCACGCTGCGCGGGTTGATCGGTCGGCACATCGAGGCCCGCCGAGGCCAGGCCCAACCCGACCGGCACGATGACCTGCTGGCCCGCCTGCTGGCGGCGCGCGACGAAAGCGATGGCAGTGCGCTCAGCCCGGCCGAGGTGTTTGACCAGTGCATGGTCAGCTTCCAGGCCGGTCACGAAACCTCGGCCACTGCCTTGCTGTGGTGGAGCCTGTTGCTGGCGCGCCACCCCGAGGTGGCGCAACGTCTGCACACCGAGGTGGACCAGGTGCTGCAAGGCCGCCTGCCCGGCCCCCAAGACTTGCCTGCCCTGCCCTGGCTGGGCGCCAGCCTGAAGGAGTCCCTGCGCCTGTACCCGCCGGTGGCCGCACTGATGAGCCGTCGCACCGTGCGCGACATCCGGCTGGGCGGCCGGCAGATTCCCCGCGGGGCGGTGCTGCGCATCACGCCCTGGGTGCTGCACCATGACCCGCGCTGGTTCAGCGAGCCCGAGGCCTTTCGCCCCGAGCGCTTTCTGCCCGAGGCCGAGCCACCGGTGCGTGGGGCGTGGATACCGTTCGGTGTGGGTCCGCGGGTCTGCATCGGGCAGCATTTCGCCCTGCTGGAGATGACCGTGGTGGCGGCCATGCTGCTGCAGCGCTTTCGCCTGGTGCTGCCCGAGCCGGCCCCAGCGGCCTTGCCGAAGATGAATGTGACCCTGCGCCCCGACGGGCCGGTGCAGTTGCTGTTGCAGGTGCGCCACCCTGGCGGATGATGCGCGCGGGGCAACTCAGCGGGGCGGCTGGGGCTGGTCCGGGGCCGGCAGCGATTCGATCTCGGCCTGAGCCTTGGTGATCAGCCGCTCCAGCAGGGCCTGGCTGGCCGGGCTTTCGAGCAGGGTGTCCCAGTCGGGTTCAGTCGCCGGGGTGGCGGTTTCCGGTGGGTGGGGCGTTTGCGGCGTGTCGGGGCTCATGGTTCAGTCGCCCTCCAGCATGCGAAAGGCGCGGTTGGCCATGCTTTCGCGCGGATGGCGGCTCACTTGGCTGGCGTGCTGAGGGGCAGGGGCCAGGCCCAGGCGGCAGTGCTCGGATTCGAGCACAAAGCAGTTCTGCCCGGGCGGTGGCGTGTGCACGCGGTGGGCGGGCACCTGCCACTTGAAAAAGCGCACTTGCAGCCGCACGCCACGCAACTGGGCCGCCACGCACAAGGCCTCCGCCTGATCGGCGCCCAGCAGGGCCTCGCTGTCGGGCAGCACCTGCTGCCAGCAGGCCAGCACGGTGGCGGTGGCCTGCTCGGCCGGGCTGCGACGCAGGCCTTGCCACAGGGCCCGCAGCCCGAAGGCGGCGGCCAGTCCCATCAGCACCCAACCCAGGATGAGCAGCACGCCCTGGTGGCGCAGCAGTCCGCTGAACAGCCCGGCCAGCGCCGGGGCCAGCAGCATCCACACCACGGCCAGGCCGAACAGGCCCGCGCCCAGGCGGGCCGTGCGGCGGGCCCCCTGGCGGCGCTCGGCGCGCCGATCCTGCAACTGTTCCTGCAGCGCCTGCAGGCCTTGCCGGGTGCTTTGGCAGCACAGGTCATAGGCTTGGGGTTGGGGCGCGGTTGCCGGGGCGGGGGCAGGCCTGGGCCGGGGGGCGCTGCGGGGCGGCAGGCTGGCGGGGCTGGCGCTGGGACGGGTGTTGGCAAGCTCGGCCTGGCGCCGGGCCTCCTCTGCCGCCCAGGACTCGCGTTGCAGCACGCCGTCCATGGCGGTCATGGCCTGGAGGGTGGGTGTGCCCGGCATCACCCCGGCGCGGAACTGCAGGTTCGGGTCGGTGTAGACGCCCAGCAGGGGCGGCTCGGGCGGGGGCGGTGGTGGGGGCGGGAAGAAATCCACCTCGGGGGTCGGGGCCGTGGGCCAGGCCCGGGCGTCCAGCTCGTTGCCATCGTGAAAACCTGACATGGAAGGCTCCTTGCAGTGGGGAATGGCGAACCCGGCCTGTGTCCGGCCTCAGTGGCCTGCCGGCGTGACACCGCCGCCGGCCAGGGGAATCAGCGTGCTGGCCAGTTGCCGGGCCAGGGGGGTGAGCCGGCCCTGCTGCAGGCCGTCGTCCCAGGCCAGCAGGCCGGTGTCGCGAAAGCGCTGCAGCACGTTCTTTGCCGTGCCCAGCGCATCGGGGCGCAGGGCCTGCCACAGGGCGTCGACCTCGGTGCGGTTGAGCCACGCGCCGGGGTGCTCGGCCAGGGTCATGAACATCCACAGGCGCAGCCGGACCAGACCCGCCGGCCCGTGGAACAGGCCGCGCAGGGCATCGATCAGGGCCGAGGGCGACTCGTTGCGATCCAGCCAGGGCGAGCCGGGGGCTTGTTCCGGGTGCCGGAAGTAGTCGCCCAGGCAGGGTTCGGCGGCCGCGCGATCGGGGCCTGGGAGGGGCTGGCGGCTGGCGGGTGTGGCAGGTGTGGCGGGCAGGTTCAGGTCGGGCAGGGCCAGGTCTTGCAATGACAGCACATTCACTTTCAGTCACCCACCTGGGCCAGCACGGCCAGCGGCGCGGTTTCGGCGCGCAGCACGCGCGCACCCAGGCCGGTGGGCAGGAAACCGGCGGCCACGGCGGCGTCTTCTTCTTCGACCTGCAGCCCGCCTTCGGGGCCATTCAGCAGGGTCAGGGCCCCGCTTTGCCGGGCCAGGCGATGGTGCAGCGGCAGGCTGCCCTCGCGCAACGACAACAGCAGGCGGGCGTCATCGGGCGCTGCCACTGGGGCCGGGTGGCGGCGCAGCCAGTCGGCCAGCTCGGTCACCGGGTGGATCAGGGGCACGCGGTTGCGCCCGCATTGCTCGCAGGCGCCCACGGCCACGGCCTGCCAGTGCGCCACCTTCTTGTCGGCCCGCTCGCCCTTGAGGCGCAGCACGCTGTGGGCACTCATCACCGGGGTCAGGCTGGCAGCGCCCAGCTCGGTGGCTTTCTCGACCAGCCAGTCCATGCGGTCGTTGGCGGGCATGGCCACCACCAGGTGCACCGCCCGGGCCAGTTCGCGCTCGATGGCGTGGTGGGCCCCCACCTCGACCTCGACGTCGGAGCGACCCATGCGCGTCACGGTGGCCTCGAATTCGCCGCCTTCGCCGTTGAACAGGGTGATGACCCCGCCGGGTTGCAGGCGCAGCACCTGCACATGGCGCGCCGTGGCGGCCGGCAGGCTCAGGGTGGCGCCGCTGTGCAGCGCGCTGGGGCAGTGGAAGCGCGGCATGCTCACATCCGCCCGTAGGCGAAGCCGGTCAGCACCTGCAGGTTTTCCACCTGGTCGATGAAGCGCAGCAGCGGGCCCAGCTCACGATAACGGCTGGCGGTGGACCGGATGTAGTGGATGAAGCGCGGCGCATCGGCCAGGTAGCGCGGCTTGCCGTCGCGCAGGGTCAGGCGGGCAAAAATGCCGGCCACCTTGAGGTGGCGTTGCAGGCCCATCCATTCCACGCTGCGGTAGAAGCTGCCGAAGTCGCTGTGCCAGTCTTCGAAATCCATCAGGCCGACCTTGCGGGCCTTTTGCCAGTAGCGCACGGTGACATCGAGCACGAAGTCTTCCTCCCAGGTCAGGAAGGCATCACGCATCAGGCTGGCGATGTCGTAGGTGATGGGGCCGTAGACCGCATCCTGGAAGTCGAGCACGCCCAGCGGACCGGCCACGCCCTGGGCATCGGGCAGACCGAGCATCAGGTTGCGCGCCATGAAGTCGCGGTGCACATAGACCTTGGGGGCGGCCAGGTTGTGCCGCACGATGGTGTCGAAGGTCTTGCTCAGCATGGCGCGTTGGGTGTCGTCCAGGCCAAACTGACGGTGCTGAGCCAGGTACCAGTCGGGGAACAGCGACAACTCGCGCTGCAGCAGGGCTTCGTCGTAGGCGGGCAGCACATCGGGGCGCGAGGCCTGCTGCCAGCGCACCAGCAGGCTGGTGGCCTGGTCGTACAGCGGCGCGGCGGCCTGGGGCTGGGCGGCGTCCAGCACGCTCATCATGGTGTGCTGGCCCAGGTCGCTGAGCAGCATGAAGCCGTTGGACGGGTCCCATTCAAGCACCTGGGGCACGTTCAGGCCGGCTTCGGCCATCAGTGCGGCCACCTGCACGAAGGGTGCGCAGTTCTCCTTGTCGGGGGGCGCGTCCATCACGATGCGCGGGCCGGCGCTGCCCTGCACCAGCAGGTAGCGGCGGAAGCTGGCGTCGGCCGAGGCCAGGCTCAGGCTGGCCGGCATCAGGCCGTGGCGCGGGGCCACGGCACTCAGCCATTGGTGAAAGGCGGCTTCGCGGGCCGGGTCAGACCAGATCACCGGGGCAGGGGTGTTGGCGGCGGGGGAGTTGGGCACAGGCTGGGTCATGGATAATCGAATTCTACAAACCCGGCCCGGTCTGATTCGGGCTGACCCTGCCTGCCTCTCCCCCCGAGCCCGACCCCTGAATGCCTGCGATGGATGCACCGACCGATGCTTGAACCGAGAAACCACGCCCGGCGGCCCTTCCTTCTCAGCCCGGTGGCCCTGCTGGTGGCCCTGATGTGCCAGGGCGCCTGGGCGCAGTCGGCCGAGCCCGACGACACCCCCGGGCCCAGGCTGCGGACGTCGCCGCTGCTGCAGGAAAAGATTTCGCCCCTGGTGCGCCCCCAGATGCCGACCTTCATCACGGGCGACCAGATCTCCGGCCAGAGCGAGCTGCAGACGGTGGTGGAAGGCCATGGCGAGTTGCGCCGGGCTGACACCGTGATCCGCGGTGACCGACTGGAGTATTTCCAGCCCGACGATCAGGCCCGGGCACGCGGCAATGTGTTCATCAACCGGGCCGGCAACACCTACCAGGGCACCGAACTCGAGCTCAAGGTTGATGCCTTCGAGGGCTTCTTCACCCAGCCGCACTACGAATTTCTGGCCACCCAGGCCTATGGCGACGCGGCCCGCATCGACTTTGTGGGCGAGAACCACATGGTGGTGCGCAACGGCACGTACAGCACCTGCCGCCCCACCCCTGGGCCCGACTGGATGCCGGCCTGGCTGCTGCGCGCCGATGCCGTCAAACTGGACCAGGAGGACAGCATCGGCACGGCACAGAACGGGGTGCTTGAGTTCTATGGCAAGCCAGTGCTGCACGCCAAGGAACTGAGCTTTCCGCTCAGCGATGCCCGCAAATCGGGCTGGTTGCCGCCCTCGGTGGGGGTGTCCTCGCGCGACGGCATCGAATACACCCAGCCCTATTACTGGAACATCGCGCCCAACCGCGACGCCACCTTCTACCCTACGCTGATGTCCAAGCGCGGGCTGGATCTGGCGGGTGACTTCCGCTACCTCGAAAACGGCTACCGGGGCCAGTTGTGGGGTGACTACATGCCCAGCGACAAGCTGCGCGACAGCTCGCGCTGGGGCTATGCGATCAACCACACCGGCCAGGTGGACACCGGCATCCCCGGCCTGGGTGGGGTGGGTCTGGGCGTGAACCTGAACCGGGTGAGCGACGACAACTACTGGCGCGATTTCAACCGCAGCATCCCCTCGCTGAC
Organism: Curvibacter sp. EU05-FHT14A10; assembly: GCF_058791075.1. Taxonomy (NCBI): domain Bacteria; kingdom Pseudomonadati; phylum Pseudomonadota; class Betaproteobacteria; order Burkholderiales; family Comamonadaceae; genus Curvibacter; species Curvibacter sp. EU05-FHT14A10. The sequence continues at coordinate 112,543 of NZ_JBYTDE010000009.1, read as the reverse complement.
CCAGCGCCTGCTGCCCAACGACCTCACCGTGAGCTGGGCCCGCAACGAGTATTTCGCGCAGTTCCGTCGCCTGAAGTGGCAGACACTGCAGGACGTGACCTCGCCGATCACGCCGCCGTACGACCGGGCACCGCAGTTTCTGGGGCGCTACACCAAGAACAACCTGGCGGGTTTCGACCTGATGGTCGAGGGCGACCACACCCAGTTCCAGGCCGATCCGACGCTGACCAGCCAGCCCAACGCCCAGCGCAGCTATGCCCTGACCCAGATCAGCCGGCCCTGGCTGGCGCCGGGCTGGTTCTTCACGCCCAAGCTGCAGCTGTACACCAGCAACTACAGTTTCAGTGCGCCGCTGAGCGATGGCCGCACCTCGGCCGCCCTGTCGGCCCCGACCTTCAGCCTGGATGGGGGCATGTATTTCGAGCGTGACGCCAGCTACTTCGGGCGGGCCTACCGCCAGACGCTGGAGCCGCGGGCCATGTACGTGTACACGCCCTACCGCAACCAGAGCACGCTGCCGGTGTACGACACCGCGCTCAATGACTTCAACTTTGCCACCATCTACACCGAGAACGCCTTCGGTGGCCATGACCGCATCTCCGACAGCAACAAGCTCACCTTGGGTGTGACCAGCCGCCTGCTGGCGCCCGACAGCGGGGCCGAGATTGCCCGCTTCGGCATCGCGCAGCGCCTGTTGTTCCGTGATCAGCTGGTCACCATGCCGGGCGGCACGGCGGTGACCAACCGCGCCAGCGATCTGCTGCTGGGGGCCGCAGTCAATTGGACCCCGCAGTGGATGTTTGACACCACGGTGTCGGTCAACCCTGAGACCAAGGTCACCAACACCTCGTCCGTGAGTGCCCGTTACAGCCCCAGCAACTACCGCGTGGTGAATGCCGCCTACCGCTTCCAGCGGGGCAGCAGCGAGCAGGTCGACATCGGCTGGCAATGGCCGCTGAACGACCTGTGGGGCGACAAAGGGGTGGACAAGGGGCCGGGCCGTGGCCTGGGCCCGGGCCGCTGGTACGGTGTGGGGCGCCTGAACTACGACATGATGAACGCCCGCATGGTCGACGCCATCGTAGGCTTTGAGTACGATGCCGACTGCTGGATCGGCCGCGTGGTGCTGGACCGCCTCAACACCACCCTGGTGACGGCCAACACCCGCATCCTGTTCCAGATCGAATTCGTGGGCTTCTCCCGCATCGGGGCCAGCCCCCTGCAGACCTTGCGGCAAAGCATCCCGCGCTACCAGTACCTGCGCGAGCAGGTCACGGCGCCAAGCCGTTTCAGCAACTATGACTAAGGCCCAGGCCAGAGCTTTTCCTTCCATGATGATCCAACGCCTCACCGTTCTGACGCTGGCCTGCCTGACTGCCTTGTCAGCCCAGGCCCAGGGCATCCGCATGCCTGGCAGCGCCTCGTCGTCTGCGTTTGCCCCGGCACCTGCCGTGCGCACCGCCGCCCCCAGCGGCCCGCAGCAGGCCGACTACATCGTGGCCGTGGTCAATTCAGAGCCCATCACCAACAACGAGGTGCGAGCCCGCGTGGCCCGCACGCTGCAGCAACTGGCGCAGCAGGGCACCACCCCGCCCGCCGCCGCTGAACTTGATCGCCTGGTGCTGGAGCGCATGATTGGCGAGAAGGCCCAGGCGCAGCTGGCCACCGAGCAGGGCCTGAAGGTCGAGGAAGGCGCGATCGACCTGGCCGAGCAGAACATTGCCCGCCAGAACCAGCTCACCGTGGCCGAACTGCGCAAGCGCCTGAGCCAGGACGGCCTGGCCATCAAGCAGTTGCGCGACGACCTGCGCACCCAGCTGCTGCTGGCCCGCCTGCGTGAGCGCGAGGTGGAGCCCCGTGCCAAGGTCACCGACCTGGAGATCGACCAGTTCCTGCAAGAGCAACTGGCCCGCCAGTCGCTGGCCCAGCAGGAGATCAACCTGGCCCAGGTGCTGGTGGCGGTGCCCGAAGGCGCTTCGGCCGAGGCGGTGGCCAACCTCAAGGCCCGTGCCGACCGGGTGGCCGCCCAGGCCCGTTCCGGGGTCGACTTTGCCACCCTGGCGCGCGACTATTCCGATGGCACCGACCGCACCCGTGGCGGCGAAATGGGCCTGCGCGCGGCCGAACGCTACCCCGAGATCTTCATCAATGCCGTCAAGGACGCCCCGGTGCAGTCCATCGTCGGCCCGGTCCGCAGCGGCGCCGGCTTCCACATTCTCAAGGTGATCGATCGCAACGATCCCAAGCCGGCGGTGGTGACCGTGCCGCAATCGCGTGCCCGCCACATCCTGCTGCGCACCGGCCCCAAGCTCAGCGAGAGCGCCGCCGTGGCCCTGATCAAGGGCTACCGCCAGCGCATCGTCGAGGGCGGTGCCAATTTTGCCGACTTGGCCCGCGAACACTCGCAGGACGGCAGCGCCAAGCAAGGCGGTGATCTGGGCTGGGTCAACCCGGGCCAGTTCGTGCCCGAGTTCGAAGAGGTGATGAACCGCCTGGAGCCCGGCGAGGTCAGCCAGCCGGTGGTGTCGCGCTTCGGCGTGCACCTGATCCAGTTGATGGAGCGACGCGACGCGCCGATGTCCCAGCGCGACCAGCGCGAAGTGGCGCGCAACATGCTGCGCGAGAAGAAGATGGAAGAGGCTTACGCGACCTGGGCCCAGGAGGTGCGTGACCGCGCCTATGTGGAACTGCGTGACCCGCCGCAATAAGCCATGAAACACATTCCCCGCAAGCGCTTCGGCCAGCACTTTCTGTCCGACCGCGCCATCATCGACGGCATCGTCGACGAGATCGCGCCGCAAGCCGGCCAACCCATGGTCGAGATCGGCCCCGGCCTCGCCGCGCTGACCCAGCCGCTGGTCGAACGCGTTGGCCGCCTCACCGTGATCGAGCTGGACCGCGACCTGGCGCGCCGCCTGCGCGAGCACCCCCAGCTCAACGTGGTCGAATCAGACGTCTTGAAGGTCGATTTCACCGCCCTGGCCCAAAGCCTGGGCGTGCCGCGCCTGCGCGTGGTGGGCAACCTGCCCTACAACATCTCCACGCCCATCCTGTTTCACCTGCTGGAGCATGTGGCGGTGGTCGAGGACCAGCACTTCATGCTGCAAAAAGAGGTCATCGATCGCATGGTGGCCGGGCCCAGCACCTCGGACTACGGTCGCCTGAGCGTGATGCTGCAGTGGCGCTATGCCATGCAGAACGTGTTGTTTGTTCCGCCCGAGAGCTTTGATCCGCCCCCCCGAGTGGACAGCGCCGTGGTGCGCATGGTGCCGCGCGCCGAGCCGGCCCCCTTGAACCCCAAGCTGCTTGAAGAACTGGTGCAGGTGGCTTTCAGCCAGCGCCGCAAGCTGCTGCGCCACACGCTGGGCCGCTGGCTGGAGGCACGTGGCTTCGGCGGCGAGTTCAACACCCAGCGCCGGGCCGAAGAAGTGCCGGTGGCCGAGTACGTGGCGCTGGCGCAGGCGCTTTGATTCAGCCGGATTGATTCAGGCGCTCTGATCCCGTCGCGGCAAGGCGCCCCTGCTCAGGGCGCCCCCGGGGCAGGCCGGCTCAGAAGGTTTCCCAATCGTCTTCCTGGCCCGCGGCCGCCTTGGCCTGCGGTTTGGCGGCGCTCTGGTGCGCCAGGGCCGCGGGCTTGGCCGCAGCCGGGGGCGAGGCCTTGGCTCGGTCCGGGCCAGCCACCTGTGCCGGTGCGGCCTGATTGCGTGGCAGCGGGGCTGGCGTGGCGCGGCTGATCGGCGCCGGCATGGGTTTGGACGTGGCGCGGCGCAGGGCGGCGGGCTCGCCGGCGCCCAGGCGGAACTTGCGCACCAATTGCTCCAGTTGCTCGGCCTGCGTCTGCATGGATTGGGCCGCGGCGGCTGATTCTTCCACCAGGGCGGCGTTCTGCTGGGTCACCTGGTCGAGTTGGGCCACGGCCGAGTTGACCTCGCTGAGGCCGCCGCTTTGCTCGCCGGTGGCCTGGGTGATGTCGGCCACGATGTGGGCCACACGCTGAACCGAGACCACCACCTCGCTCATGGTGCTGCCGGCTTGCTGCACCAGCTCCGAGCCCGACTCGACCTTGGCCTCCGAGGCTCCGATCAGGGTCTTGATTTCACGCGCGGCCTGGGCTGCACGCTGGGCCAGGCTGCGCACCTCGCCGGCCACCACGGCAAAGCCCCGGCCTTGTTCGCCCGCCCTGGCGGCTTCAACGGCCGCATTGAGGGCCAGGATGTTCGTCTGAAAGGCAATGCCGTCGATCACGCCCGTGATGTCACCGATCTTGCGCGAGGCGGTGCGAATCTCCTCCATCGTGCTCACCACCCGAGACACCACCTGCCCGCCCTGCTCGGCCACCTGGGAGGCCGAGCCGGCCAGCGCGCTGGCCTGGCGTGAGGACTCGGCTGATTGCTGCACGTTGTGCGTCAGGGCCTCCATCGAGGACGAGGTCTTTTGCAGATTGGCCGCGGTCTGTTCGGTGCGGTGCGACAGGTCGTTGTTGCCGCTGGCGATCTCGCTGCTGGCGGTGGCAATGTTCTCGGTGGCCTGCATCACCTGCTTGACCAGGTCGCGCAGGGATTCCTGCATCTGACCCATGGCGCTGACGAGCTGGCCGATCTCGTCGTTGGAGTCGCTGCGCACCTCATTGGACAGATCGCCCTCGGCGATTCGTTCGGCGAGCTCACGTGCTTTGGTGATGGAGCGGGCCAGGCCGCGCACGCTGAACACGGTCAGCGGGATCAGCACCACCAGGGCCACCACCAGCAGAGCCACGATCAGCGAGCCCAGGCGGTAGATGTCGCGCTGCATGTCGGCTTCGGCGTTGTGCATGGCTTCGCTGGCCTGATGGCTCAGCTGTGACAGGCCCTGGTCAGCGGCTTCCATGTGCTTCTTCAGCCGATCGGCATAGGCACCGGCCGCGGCCCCGTCGATCTGGGCCCGTTCCACTTGTTCGAGGATGGGGGTCAGGCCGGTCTCGTATTCCTTCAGGGCGGCCAGCACCTGCTTGAGCGCCTCCGTCTGGGCGCTGTCACCGGTGTTCTGGCTTTGCAGGGTGCCGGTGGCGCTCAACAGGCTGCCCAACTGCTTTTTCCAGGCTTCGCGCAGGTTGGCCACTTCCACGCTGTTGTTGAAGTTGATGATGATGTCCTTCTCGCTGCGGCGGATGTCGGCGGCCTTGAGCCGCAGTTCGTCGAGCGAGGTGAGGGTCTGGACTTTTTGCTCCAGCAAGGTCTTCAGGGTGCCTTGGGTGCTGTGCAGGGCCCAGAAACCGGTCAGGCCGATGACGGTCAGCAGCAGCAGAGAGAAACCGGTACCGAAGTAAAGGCGGGCCCGGATGGATAGTCGGTTCAGTAAGTTCATAGGCACCTTTTGGGTCGTGTCGTTTTCATGCAGGCAAAAGCCGCGCCAACTGGGTATTTGGGAGGCTGCCTGCGTCAAGAGCGCGAATGTTGCCCGCCCGCAGAGCGGGGCGCAAGCAGGGCAAGCCCGCAAGCCACGGACTTTGTGCAGGAGGGCACCAGCAGGCGAACGAAGATGGCAAAAAAAAACCCGCAGTGCGCAACTGCGGGTTCTTTGACGAGGGGACTGGTGAGGCGTTTCAGGCCGCCGACAGCCAGTAGCCGGCATTGAAAGGGCTGCTCATGCGCAGCGCCTGGGGCGAGACGTCCACCAGTTTGTCGGTGGGCATGCGGTCGCCGTTGTCTGAGCTCAGAGCAATACCGGTCAGGGTCTTGCCGACTTCAGCCTCGTTGGCCCGTTCTGCTTGGCCAGCTTGTGCAGAACGGGCTACAGAAAAGAATAGAAACATCGGAAGGGAATCTTCCGGTCGCTCCAGTAGTCAGCGGCATCCCGGAAGATGTCCAGCAATTGCTCGCGGGCTTCCTTGTCGAACTTGGCGTGGGCCGGAATCTGTTCCAGCACCACGATGAAGCCTGGCTGCGGGCCCGATTTGTGCAAGGGATCGGTCATGCAGTCATACAAGGCGTCAAAGTTCTTGCCGAAGTGCGCCGGGAAGGTGAATTGCGCCGCAATCATGTCCAGCACGTCCTGTTTGGACTGTGCATTGGCCAGATTGGCGTATAGAAAGTGCTGGCCCAGGTCGCGCGCTGCTTCCTGAAGGTCTTGTACCCGAAAGGCCCGAATCGACTGAACGATGTTGGTTCGAACGGTACGAAGTGGCGTATCCATCTCCGCTTCTCTTTCTCTATGGTCAAAAAAAATGGGCCTGGCCATGCTGTCGGCCCCGGCACAGGCCTGAGGCGCCTTCACGGCGGCGGTGATCTCAAGGGTCATTCGACGATGCGGCGAAAGCTCGCATAGTGGTCTTGGCTGTAGTAGCAGGCTTCGGGCGCCCTGATCTGGCGGCCCCCGCAGACAATGCGCCGGGCACCCCGGTCACGCGAGCCTGGAGTCTGAACGGTGTATTCATGGTAGAAGCCGCGCGGCTGATGAGGCAGGATCCGCTCGCGGTTGCCAAAGACCACACCATCCTTCTCGAAGGGAAAAGGCCCCCCGGACAGGATCAATTGATAGGTCTGGCGCCCTTGCGCCGGCAATTCCGCCAGGGAGATCGTGGCCTGGCCACCGATCGCGGGCGCCTCTCGAGAATGCACCAGAGTGGTGCCCGAGAGCGCCGCTGCCAACATCAGACAAACCAGCAGGAATTGGCTTGTTCTTGCGGCAACTTTTCGCAGCATGAAATAACACCTTTCAGAAACTCCGGGTAAACCCCAAAATTTCAAGGTCGCAAGTTTGACGTATCTGGTCCTGAAAAGCAAGCGGCTGCCCAAAAAATGGGCAGCCGCGCTCGGGTTTACGTCGTCTAAAAGTTAGCGCTCGCTATGGAGCAGCCGCTTACCGGGATGCGTTGGCGTCGGCCACCGTCAGGGCTGTCATGTTCACGATCCGGCGCACCGTGGTGCTGGCCGTGAGGATGTGCACCGGCTGTGCCGCGCCCAGCAGCACCGGGCCGATGGCGATGTTGCCGCCGGCGGCGGTTTTCAGCAGGTTGTACGAGATGTTGGCCGCATCGATGTTGGGCAAGACCAGCAGGTTGGCGCTGCCCAAAAGGGTGCTGTGCGGCATCAGGGCCTCGCGGGCGGCACCATCAAGGGCCACGTCGCCGTGCATTTCGCCGTCCACTTCCAGCCACGGGGCCTGTTCGCGCAGCAGCTCCAGGGTGCGGCGCATCTTCACGGCGCTGGGCTGGCTGCTGCTGCCGAAGTTCGAGTGCGACAGCAGCGCGGCCTTGGGCTTGATGCCGAAGCGCATCATTTCCTCGGCGGCCATGATGGTGATTTCGGTCAATTGCTCGGCCGTCGGGTCGTAGTTGACGTGGGTGTCAACCAGGAACAACTGGCGGTCGGGCAGCAGCAGACCGTTCATGCAGGCGTAGGTGCTGACGCCCGGGCGCTTGCCGATCACCTGATCCAGGTAGTTCAGGTGCAGCGTGGTGTGGCCCCAGGTGCCGGCAATCAGGCCGTCAACCTCGCCCTTGTGCAGCAGCATGGCGCCGATCAGCGACAGGCGGCGACGCATCTCGATCTTGGCGATCGGTACCGTGATGCCCTTGCGCTCGGTCATGCGGTGGTAGGTCTGCCAGAAGTCGCGGTAGCGGTGGTCGTTCTCGACGTTGACCACGTCATAGTCGCGGCCTTCCTGCAGGCGCAGGCCGAACTTCTCGATGCGCTCGGCGATCACGGCCGGGCGGCCGATCAGGGTCGGGCGGGCCAGGCCCTCGTCGACCACGATCTGGGCGGCGCGCAGCACGCGCTCTTCTTCACCCTCGGCATACGCCACGCGCTTCTTGGCGGCGGCCTTGGCGGCGGTGAAGATGGGCTTCATGGTGGTGCCCGAGGCGTAGACGAAGCTTTGCAGCTTGTCGCGGTAGGCATCCAGGTCCTTGACAGGGCGCAGGGCCACACCGCTGTCGGCGGCGGCCTGGGCCACGGCCGGCGCGATCTTCATCATCAGGCGCGGGTCGAAGGGCTTGGGAATCAGGTATTCAGGGCCAAACGCCAGGGGGTGGCCCACGTAGGCGGCGGCCACCACTTCGCTTTGCTCGGCCTGGGCCAGCTCGGCAATCGCGTGCACGGCCGCAATTTCCATCTCGACCGTGATGGTCGAGGCGCCCGCATCCAGGGCGCCACGGAAGATGTACGGGAAGCACAGGACGTTGTTGACCTGGTTGGGGTAATCGGTGCGGCCCGTGGCCATGATGGCGTCATCGCGCACCGACTTGACTTCTTCGGGCAGGATTTCGGGGGTGGGGTTGGCCAGCGCGAAGATCAGTGGGTTGGCAGCCATCTTGGCCACCATCTCGGGCTTGAGCACGCCACCGGCCGACAGACCCAGGAAGACGTCGGCGCCTTCGATGATCTGGCCCAGGGTGCGGGCATCGGTCTTCTGGGCGAACTGGATCTTGTCCTCGTCCATCAGCTCGGTGCGGCCTGCATAGACCACGCCGGCCAGATCGGTCACATAGATGTTTTCGCGCGGCAGGCCCAGCTTGAGCAGCAGGCTCAGGCAGGCGAGCGCTGCGGCGCCGGCGCCCGAGGTGACGAGCTTGACCTGCTTGATGTCCTTGCCCACGACCTTCAGGCCGTTGAGCAGGGCCGCGCCCACCACGATGGCGGTGCCGTGCTGGTCGTCGTGGAAGACGGGGATCTTCATGCGTTCGCGCAGCTTGCGCTCGACATAGAAGCAGTCGGGGGCCTTGATGTCTTCGAGGTTGATGCCGCCGAAGGTGGGCTCCAGCGAAGCAATGATGTCGACCAGCTTGTCCAGGTCTTTCTGCTCGTCGATCTCGATGTCGAACACATCGATGCCGGCAAACTTCTTGAACAGCACGCCCTTGCCTTCCATGACGGGCTTGGCGGCCAGCGGGCCGATGTTGCCCAGGCCCAGCACGGCGGTGCCGTTGGTGATCACGGCCACCAGGTTACCGCGGCTGGTGTACTTGAAGGCAGCGTTCGGATCCTTGACGATTTCCTCGCAGGGGGCTGCGACGCCGGGGGAGTAGGCCAGGGCCAGATCGTGCTGGTTGACCAGTTGCTTGGTGGCGGCAATGGCCACCTTGCCGGGGGTCGGCAGCTCGTGGTATTCCAGTGCGGCGCGCCGCAATTCAGCGCGCTGTTCTTCTTTGTTGGCCTGTGGGTTGATGGGCATCCAATGTCTCCTGCTGGCTTGCTGGGGCTGGGGTCGCGCACCGGTGGCGGCCTGTCCGGACTCGCAAGGGTTCGCGATTGTAGACCCACCTGGGGGGAAACCCTAGTCAGTAAATCTGCGTAAAAAGGTGAATGGGTTTTGACTATTTGGCAAAAGCCCGTGCCTTGAACGGTGGGCTGTTGCTGGCCCCATTCTGAATGGGTTTTGGGTTGCTGCGAACTCAGACGGAGCCTGATGGCGGGATTCGGCTTTTCAAGCGCCGGTACAGCAGCCCTCTGGACACCCCCAGTGCCCGAGCGGCGCGCGTGATGTTGCCGCCGGCCTGGGCCAGCGCCGCTTCGATGTGCTGGCGGCTGTGTTCACGCAGCGGGGGCCGGGCCGCCACGGCCTGCGGGCTGTCGTCGGCGGGGGCGTCGGCAGGCGGCTCAGGGGGGCGGGCCGAGGCCGGTGCAGGTGGTCTGGCCAGCTCGCCGACCGCCTGCAGGCGGCGCAAGCCATCGGCGGCCTGCAGCCGCACACGCAGCCACACGGTCAGGCCGTTGCCCAGGCGCCTGGGCTGGGGCCGGGCGTGGTGGCTCAGGGCCAGCAGGTCGGCCAGATCCAGGCCCAGCATGGCGTCAAAATCTTCGTGCGACGGCCGTTGGGCCAGGCCCAGCAGCCGGCGCCCCGCCGGGTTGACCCAGGCCAGCCGGCCTTGGTCGTCGATGCCGGCCAGGCCTTGTTGAACACTGTCGAGCAGATCCGGGTGGGCCTGGAACTGCAGCACCAGCTGTTCTCGGGCCTGGGTTTTGAGCAGGCGGTTTTCGATGGCGGTGGCGTAGGCACCCACCAGGCTGGCGGCATCGAAGCCGAAAGGCCGGGTTTCGATGGACAGGTCCAGCACGCCGGCCAGGCGCCCGTGGATGTCCCGGATCGGGGCCGCTGCGCAGTGAAAACTCTGCAGGCAGTCGTAATAGTGTTCGGCACCCATCACGCTGCAGGCCTGGCCCGTGTGGGTGACCAGGCCGGGGGCGGTGGTGCCCACGGCGGATTCCGACAGGTTCACCCCCAGGCGCGCGGCCACGCCCAGCAGGGGCTGATCGGCCAGCGGGTGGTGGGTGACGTGCACGATCACCCCGTCGCTGTCGGTCAGGATGACCCGGCAGTCGGTGCCGCTGAGGGCGTGTTCCAGGGATTGCAATTCTTCGCCCGAAGCGCTGAGCAGCGGGCGATTGCGGCTCAGGGCGCCGTGCAGGCGGCTGGGTGTGACCGGGTCGAAGCTCAGTGTGCGGCTGGTGCGGGGCTCCTGGCGCAGGCAGCGCAGCCACGATTGCAGCACCCCCTCGGGCACCAGGCCACTGGGGCGCTGCCCTTCTTCAAACAACTGCTGGCGTGCCAGGGTCACGCGCTGGCTGGGCGTGTTGAAGAACAAGGGGCGCGCCCAGGGGCGGCCAGGGTCTTGCCGGGGCATGGGGCCTCCATCAAGCGGTGGGTCGGTGTGCGGGTGAGCGCAGTATCGGCAGCACCGGGCCGGCCCGGTCTCAGGGTTAGCCCATGGAAACCGGGTGGACAAGTCGGAAATTCGCAAATTGAGACAGCCGCGCCCGCCGGGTGGGCTGAATTCCGAATGTTCCATCTTGGAACACTTTTGGCCTAGGGAAATCCCGGTGATGAAGGCGCCCGGGCAAAAGCAGATGCTCCGATCCGGGTGGCCCGCCAGCGCTCCGGCGTGCGCCAGCGAAGGTGCACACAGATTCCCGCCGTTCATGAGCCCCGAACGGGAAGCGAGAAGCGCCTGGTCCGAAGGCCACCCCCCCAAGCCTTTTCCGAGGAGACATCACCCTATGCAACAAGCCATTTCCACCACCCGCCCTGTTTCCGGGGCTCCGGCCTGGCGCCGCCTGGGCATCGGGCTCGCCTGGCTGGCCACGGCCGCCCTGGCCGCCCAGGCCCAGCCTGCCAGTCGTGTCGATCAGGTCGACGGGGCTTACATCCAGGCCAACGCGGCCAAGTCGACCGACTGGCCCAGCCATGGCCTGGATTACGCCGAAACCCGCTTCTCGCGCCTGCAGCAGATCAACACCGGCAACGTGGGCAAGTTGGGGCTGGTCTGGTCGTACAACCTGGAGTCCACCCGGGGCGTGGAGTCCACCCCATTGGTGGTCGATGGCGTGATGTATGTCACCGCCTCCTGGAGCGTGGTGCATGCAGTCGATGTGCGCACGGGCAAGCGGCTCTGGAGCTTTGACCCCCAAGTCGACAAGTCCAAGGGCTACAAGGGGTGCTGCGATGTGGTCAACCGCGGCGTGGCCCTTTACCAGGGCAAGGTTTTCGTGGCCGCCTACGATGGCCGCCTGATCGCCCTGAACGCCCGCACCGGCCAGAAGGTGTGGGAGCAGGACACCTTGATCGACCACACCCACAGCTACACCATCACCGGTGCGCCCCGCGTCATCAAAGGCAAGGTGGTGATCGGCAACGGTGGTGCCGAGTATGGCGTGCGCGGCTACGTCACGGCCTACGATGCGGGCACCGGCACCCAGGCCTGGCGCTGGTTCACCGTGCCGGGCGATCCGTCCAAGCCCTTCGAGAACGAGGCCATGGCCCGTGCGGCCAAGACCTGGGACGCCAGCGGCAAGTGGTGGGAGTCAGGCGGCGGCGGCACGGCCTGGGACACCATGACCTATGACCCCGAGCTGAACCTGATGTACATCGGCACCGGCAATGGCTCGCCCTGGGCGCGCAGCAAGCGCAGCCCGGGCGGTGGCGACAACCTGTACCTGGCCTCGATCGTGGCCCTCAACCCCGACACCGGCGAGTACGTCTGGCATTACCAGGAAACCCCGGGCGACAACTGGGACTACACGTCGACCCAGCCCATGATCCTGGCCGATCTGAAGATCGATGGCCGTGCGCGCAAGGTGATCCTGCATGCCCCCAAGAATGGCTTTTTCTTTGTCATCGACCGGACCAACGGGCGCTTCATCTCGGCCAAGAACTTTGTCGACGTGAACTGGGCCAAGGGCTACGACGCCAACGGCCGCCCCATCGAAAACCCCGAGGCACGCGCCACCGACAAGCCCTATGACGCCGTACCGGGGCCGTTCGGTGCGCACAACTGGCATTCGATGTCCTTCAACCCGCAGACCGGCCTGGTCTACCTGCCGGCGCAGAACGTGCCCATCAACCTGATGGACAACCAGAACTGGAAGTTCAACGGCAATCAGCCCGGTGAGCCCCATGGCGGCCTGGGTTGGAACCTGGCGATGTACGCCAACGTGCAGCCGCCCAAGGGCAAGCCCTTCGGTCGCCTGATCGCCTGGGACCCGGTGCAGCAGAAGGCCGCCTGGACGCAGGAGCAGGTCTCGCCCTGGAACGGCGGCACCCTGAGCACCGCCGGTAACCTGGTGTTCCAGGGCACGGCCGATGGGCGCTTCATGGCCTACAACGCCAAGACTGGCGAGAAGCTCTGGGAGTCGCCCACCGGCACGGGCGTGGTCGCCGCGCCCATCACCTATGAGGTGGATGGGCGCCAGTACGTGTCGATCGCCGTGGGCTGGGGCGGGGTGTATGGCCTGGCCCAGCGCGCCACCGATCGCCAGGGCCCTGGCACCGTCTACACCTTTGCCGTGGGTGGCAAGGCGCCCTTGCCGGATTTCGTGGGCTACCGCCTGGGCGACCTGGTGTCGGGCGTCAAGTACGACCCGGCCCAGGTGCAGGCCGGCACCATGCTGTATGTCAGCAACTGCGTGTTCTGCCACGGCGTGCCGGGCGTGGACCGTGGCGGCAACATTCCCAACCTGGGCTACATGGATGCCGCGATGATCGAGCACCTGGACAAGTTCATCTTCAAGGGTCCGGCCATGGCGCGTGGCATGCCTGACTTCAGCGAGCGCCTCAGCCTCGATGATGTGCAGAAGATCAAGGCCTTCATCCAGGGCACGGCCGACGCGATCCGACCCAAGAAGTGAGCCCCCCTGCAGCCCGCCTTGTGGCGGGCTGCGGTTTGGCGAAATCACCGCTGCGGAAGATAATCGGGCCTTCTGTCTTCCTTGAGGCCCGCCCATGTCCAGCATCAGCTCGATCGCCCAGTCCGGCATGCAGGCCGCGCTGCAGCGTCAAAGTGCGGCGGCCAACAACATCGCCAACCAGAACACCGACGGTTACCGTCGCGAGCGGGTCGACCAGCAGGCCGACCCCAACGGCGGCACCACTGCCACCGTGTCGCGCATGCCCCAGCCCGGCAGTCAGCTGGCGCAAGACATGGTCGACCAGATTTCCTCCAGCTACAGCTTCCAGGCCAGCCTCAAGACCCTCAAGGTCAATGACCAGATGATGGGCTCGCTGCTGGACGTCAAGGCCTGAGAGGCTGCGCTGCCAGGCCCTTTTCGGCCTGGTACGCAGGTATCATCTGTGCCGTTCCCAACCGAGCAGGAGACGGCCATGGGCCTGATGGATTTCATCAAGAAGCAGTTCATCGACGTCCTTCAATGGACCGAAGAGGGCGACGGCACGCTGGCCTGGCGCTATCCCATGGCCGACATGGAAATCCAGAACGGCGCCACCCTGGTGGTGCGCGAGTCGCAGATGGCCCTGTTCGTCAACGAAGGGCGCATCGCCGACCTGTTCGGGCCCGGCACCTACCGCCTGGGCACGCAGACCCTGCCCCTGCTGACCAACCTGCAGAACTGGGACAAGCTGTTTGAGTCGCCCTTCAAGAGCGATGTCTATTTCTTCAGCACCCGCGAGCAGCTCGACCAGAAATGGGGCACGCCCCAGCCTGTCACCGTGCGTGACGCCGAGTTTGGTGCCGTGCGCCTGCGTGCCTTCGGCAATTACAGCTTCCGCATCGCGGACCCCAAGGTGTTCCATGCCGGCATTTCCGGCACCCGCGAGCGCTACGGCGTGGCCGACCTGGACGGTCAGTTGCGCGGCCTGGTGCTGCAGAACATCAGCCAGGCCATTGCGGCCAGCGGCATCCCCTTCCTGGACCTGGCGGCCAATCAGCAGCGCTTCGCCGAGGCCCTGACCCAGCAACTGGGCCCCGAGTTCGCCCGCCTGGGCCTGCAGTTGCAGACCTTCACGGTGCAGAACCTGTCCCTGCCCGAAGAGTTGCAGAAGGTGCTCGACCAGAAGATCGGCATGGGCATGGTGGGGCGCGACATGGGCCAGTTCATGCAGTACCAGACCGCCCAGGCCATTCCGCGCCTGGCCGAAGGGGCTGCGGGCGGCGGTGTGGCCGGTGACGCCATGGGGCTGGGGGCCGGCGTGGCCCTGGGCCAGGTGCTGGCGCAGAACCTGCAGGCCGGCCTGCAGGGGGGCGGCGCGGCGGCGGCTTCAGCTGCGGCCGTCGGCGCAGGCCTCAAGCCCGACGAGATCATGGCCACACTGGAGAAGTTGGCCGATCTCAAGACCAAAGGCATCCTGACCGCTGAAGAGTTCGACGCCAAGAAGGCCGAACTGCTCAAGAAGCTCGTCTGAACCGCACCGGCTGTTCGTGACAGAGCGTTCCTACCGCGCGCCCTGCCCGGGCTGCGGCGCCCCCGTTGAATTTCGCAGCGCCCAATCGACGCATGCGGTCTGCCCCTACTGCCAGAGCACGGTGCTGCGCCAGGGTGAGGTGCTGAGCCGCATCGGTCGCATGGCCGAGCTGTTTGACGACCACAGCCCGCTGCAGCTCATGGCCGGCGGCCGCTTCGACAACAAGCCCTTTGTACTGATCGGGCGGCTTCAGTACAAATCACCCGCCGGCGTGTGGACCGAGTGGGTCGCGCTGTTCGAGGATGGCAGCCAGGCCAGCCTGAGCGAGGACAACGGTGCCTATGTGATGTCGCGCCCGCGCGAGCTGCAGCGCGAGATGCCTGCGGCCTCGGCCTTCCGCCCCGGGGCCAGCACGGCAGTCAACGGCCAGCCCTTCACCGTGGCCTTCAGCGACCAGGTGTGCCTGATCTCGGCCCAGGGCGAACTGCCGCGCCTGCCGCCGCTGGGCTTTGCCTTTGGCCTGGTCGAGCTGCGCAGCGACAGCGGCGAGGTGCTCAGCCTCGATTACAGCCGCACCCCGCCCGCCCTGTCGGCGGGCCGCTCGGTGCGGCTCGAAGACCTGGCCCTGAGCGGGCTCAAGGACGCGTCGGTCAAGAACGAAGTGGGGCGCCAGTTCAACTGCCCGCATTGCGGCGCGCCGGTCGAAATCACGCTGGCCAGCACCAAGACCCTCACCTGCCGCAGCTGCAACAGCCTGATCGATGTCTCGCAGGGCATCGGCGGCGAACTGCGCCACGCCCTGCAGGACGAGCCCGTGGCACCCTTGATCGCGCTGGGCAGCCTGGGCCGGCTCGAAGGGGTGGATTGGCAGGTGGTGGGCTTTCAGCACCGCATGGGGCGCGAGCCCGGCGACGACGAGCTGTTCGGCTGGGAGGAGTACCTGCTCTACAACCGCCAGCGTGGCTTCAGCTTCCTGGTCGACGCCACCGATGGCTGGAGCCTGGTGCGCCCGCTCACCGGCGCCCCCAAGCTCGATGCCTCGGGGCGGGCGGCCACCTACCTGGGCACCCGCTACGACTTGCAATACCGCTACGACGCCGAGACCAGCTATGCCTGCGGCGAGTTCTACTGGCCGGTGGCCCGGGGCCAGAAGACCAGCAACCGTGACTTCGCCAGCGCCAAGGGCCTGCTGTCCGAAGAAAGCACCCCCACCGAAATCACCTGGTCGGGCGGCAGCCGCCTGGACGCGGCCACGGTGGCCAAGGCCTTCAAGCTGGAAGCCCGCCAAGACCTGCTGCGACGGGCCGATGTGGCCCCCGCGGGCAGTTTCAGGGCGCTCGGCTGGGGCACCATCGTGGTCATCGCGGTACTGCTGATCGTGCTGGTGCTGTTGCTCAGCCGCTGCTCCCGCTGCGACCCGGCGGTGGAAAACTGCAGCAGCAGTGGCTACCGCAGCTCGGGGGGCTCCTATGGGGGCTATTCAGGCAGCGGTGGCAGCCACAAGTGATGATGAGGCACCGACTTGCTCAACCAACCACTCTTTGACGGAGGTTTCCATGGGACTTGAATGGCTGCGCCCCGGCGCCGTGCTCGGCTCCATCGTGTTCGCCCTGCTGGGCGTGCTGGTCTTCTGGCTGAGCTTCGTCGTCATCGACAAGCTCACGCCCTACGATCTGTGGCGCGAACTGGTGGAAAAGCAGAACGTGGCCCTTGGCCTGGTGGTGGCGGCCATGTCGCTGGGCATTTGCCTCATCGTGGCGGCCGCCATCCACGGCTGAGCCTGACGTGCACTATTTTTGGGGTTGCCGAGGGTTCGGCGGCCTTGTTTTGAAGACTGTGGATTGTTTTGAGCCTTCGACCTGATTCCTCCGACCCCCTGTTGCCCGCGGCGGTCGTCTCCGATGTGCCCTGGCGACTGCCCGGGCGGCGTGGCGCGCGCTCGACTGAGCCCTCTGGCGGGGGCGGGGCCCCCCGGCCGGTCGAACTGGCCCTGCTGAGCAGCGTGTTCGTGGTGGCGGCCTGCGGCCTGCTGTACGAGCTGGCCGCCGGCACCCTGGCCTCGTACCTGCTGGGCGACTCGGTGTTGCAGTTCTCCACCGTGATCGGCGCCTATCTGTTCGCCATGGGCCTGGGCTCCTGGGCCTCACGGCATTTCGAGCGCCAGTTGCCAGCACACTTCCTGCGCATCGAGCTCCTGGTGGCCCTGCTGGGCGGCGGCATGCCTGCCCTGTTGTTCTTGTGCAGTGCCTTTGTGCCCGGGGCCTTCCGGCTGGTGCTGTACACCCTGGTGGGGGCGGTGGGGGTGCTGGTCGGGCTGGAGATTCCGCTGGTGATGCGCATCCTCAAGCGCCACGTGCAGCTCAAGGAACTGGTCTCGCAGGTGCTCACCTTTGATTACCTGGGGGCGCTGGCGGTGTCGCTGGCCTTCCCCATCCTGCTGGTGCCGCACCTGGGCCTGGTGCGCACCGGACTGGTGTTCGGCCTGCTCAATGCCGCCGTGGCGGTGTGGGCGCTGTGGCTGTTCCGACATGAGCTGCGCCGTCTGCGCACCCATGTGCTGGCGTGTGCGGGCGTGCTGCTGACCCTGCTGGGCGCTCTGTTCGGCGCCGACGCCATCACCACCGTGGCCGAAGACCGCTTCTACCAGGACCGCGTGATCTTCACCGCCACCAGCCCTTACCAGCGCATTGTGGTCACCAGCGGGGCACAGGGGCACCGCTTGTTCCTCAATGGCAATCTGCAGTTTGCCGAGCGCGACGAGTACCGCTACCACGAGGCCCTGGTGCACCCGGTCATGGCGGCCCAGGGCAACCCGCGCCGGGTGGCCGTGCTGGGCGGGGGCGATGGCATGGCCGTGCGTGAAGTGCTCAAGTACCCCGGGGTGCAGCAGGTCACCCTGGTCGAACTCGACCCCGAGATGACGCGCCTGTTCAGCAGCCAGCCCGCCCTCAAGCGGCTCAACGGCGGGGCTTTGTCCGATCCGAGGGTGCGCATCGTCAATGCCGATGCCTTCCAGTGGCTGCAGACCGAGGCCGACACCTTCGACGTCATCGTGGTCGACTTTCCCGACCCGACCAACTTTTCGCTGGGCAAGCTCTACAGCCAGTCGTTCTATGCCTTGCTGGACCAGCGCCTGTCGGCCAGCGGTTATGCCGTGGTGCAGACCACCTCGCCCCTGGTGGCGCGCCAGAGCTTCTGGACCGTGGTGCACACCATCGAGGCCGCCGGCCTGGGCGCCACGCCCTACCACGCCAACGTGCCCAGCTTTGGCGAGTGGGGCTTTGTGGTGGCCTCGCGCCGACCCTGGCGCCAGCCTGTGCGCCTGCCCGAGGGCCTGCGCTTTCTCAATCTGCAGACCTTGCCCCTGTTGTTCGATTTTCCGCAGGACATGGCGGCCGTGCCCACCGGGGTGAACCGCCTGTCCAACCAGATCCTGGTGCGCACCTATGAGCAGGAATGGGGCAAGGTGGCCCATTGACGCGGCCTGACATGCGTTTGAACGGTGCCTTCGTGTCGTCTTCAGCGGGCTTGCGCCGGCGCGAGTGGCTGGCCCTGGCCGGTGCCGGCCTGGGCCTGGCGGGTTGTGCGCCGGCTGCACCGGCCTTGCAAGGCGGGTTTGAGGGCGCTGCCTTTGAGCGGGGCCACCTGTTGCGCGAGAACCCGCGCCGCTGGCCGGCGCCGGCCGTGTCACGCCGGGTGGGTGTGGTGGTGGCGGGGGCGGGCATCGCAGGCCTGGCCGCGGCGCGCTCGCTGCGCCTGGGTGGGGTGGACGACCTGGCCATTCTGGAGCTCGACGAGCAAGCCGGCGGCAACAGCCGCGGCCGCCTGCTGGGCCAGCAACCCTGCCCCACCGGGGCGCATTACCTGCCCCTGCCCGGTGACGATGCGCCCGAGGTGCAGGCCTTGCTTGAGGAGCTGGGCCTGCGCCAGCGCCAGGCGGGGCGTTGGGTCTACGACGAGCAGGCCCTGTGCCACAGCCCGCAAGAGCGCCTGTACCTGGACGGCGGCTGGCAGGAGGGCCTGTTGCCCGCACACGAGCTGAGCGCGGTCACCCGGACGCAATACCAGCGCTTTGCGGATCAGGTGGCGGCCCTGCAGCGCCAGGCCCGGTTTGCCATTCCGCTGGCCAGCCGGGGCCTGAGCCCGGTACAACTGGCGCTCGACAGCCAGACCTTTGCCCAGTGGCTGGCCCAGCAGGGCCTGGACGACGCCCGCCTGCGCTGGTACCTGGACTACTGCTGCCGCGACGACTACGGTGCCGGCCTGACCGAGGTCTCGGCCTGGGCCGGCATCCACTACTTTGCCAGCCGCCACGGCTTTCATGCCCCGGGCAGCGATGAGGCCGCCGAAGCGGCCGACACCCCGGTGCTCACCTGGCCCGAGGGCAATGGCTGGCTGGTCGACCGGCTGGCCGCGCCCTGGCAGGGCGATGCCGGCCAGGGCCCGCTGTACACCGGCCGGGTGGTGCTGCGCATCGAAGACCAGCGCCAGGGCGTGGCCGTTGATGTGTGGGATGTGGCCCGGCAACGGGTCGAACGCTGGCTGGCCGCCCACTGCATCGTGGCCCTGCCGGTGCATGTGGCGGCCCGGGTGGTGGTCACCGCGCCCGATTGGCTGCAGTCCACGGCCTTGCGCTGGCAGCATGCGGCCTGGGTGGTGGGCAACCTGCTGCTCGACCAGCCGCTGGCAGACCGGCCCGGCGCCGCCCCGGCCTGGGACAACGTGATCTACGGCTCCAGTGGCCTGGGCTATGTCAACGCCGCCCACCAGCGCCTGGACCCGCGCCCCGGCCCCACGGTGCTCACCTTCTACCGCGCCCTGGGGGCCGCCAAACCGGCCCGCAAGACCTTGTTGGAGCAGCCCTGGACGCACTGGCGTGGCCAGCTGCTGGACGAATTCCTGGCCCCGCACCCCGATCTGCTGAGCCATGCCCGAGAGTTCTCGCTGAGCCGGCACGGCCATGCCATGGCCGTGCCCGTGCCCGGGGTACTGGCCCACCTGGCGCGCCTGCCGCTGGCCGCGGCCGCCCAGGCCGTGCCCAGCCTGCGCCAGCGCCGCACCGGCAGCGGTGTTCCGGCGGCACTGGCCCAAGGGCGGGTCAGCTACGCCCACAGCGACTGGTCGGGCTACTCGGTGTTCGAAGAGGCTTTCACGCGCGGGCACGATGCCGGGCTGCTGGCCGTGCAGCAACTGCGGGGGCGCACCCCCTCATGAGCCCGGGCCCGCACCACTTGCGCGGCCTGCAGAGGGCCGACCTGCCCGCCTTGATGGCGCTGCAGGCCCTGGCCTACGGTGCCGCCTTGGTTGAGCCCGCCCCTGCCATGGCCCAGCGCCTGGCCATCACGCCGCCAACGGTGTGGGGCTTGTTCGAGGCCTCTGGCGAGATGCGCGCCTACCTGCTGGCCTACCGCAGCGTGCCGGGGGCGGTGGCGCCGCTGCATCAACCTTTTGACCCGGCGCCCCAGCCCACGGCCCTGTACCTGCATGACCTGGCCGTGCACCCGGTCGCCAAGGGACTGGGCCTGGGGCCACGCCTGGTGGCGGCGGCACTGGCCCTGGCACGGACCGAAAGCCTGGGCGGGCTGGGCCTGGTGGCGGTGCAGGGCTCGCAGCCTTTCTGGCGCCGTCAGGGCTTTCAGGACAGCCGGCCTGATGCGGCCTCCCAGGCCACCTTGGCCGGGTACGGCGAAGGGGCTGCCTACCTGTGGCGCGCGCTGCCCTGAGCGGCGGCCGGCGACCCTAGCGGTGTTGCCCGGCGGCCTGGTGGCGCGCCGCCAGCAGCTTGCTCTGATGCGCGTGCCGCCAGTGCTCGAAGGCCGGCGCCATCAAGGGCTTGGCAAACAGATAGCCCTGGCCGACATCGCAATCCAGCGCCATCAGGGCCGCGGCGGTGGCGTCATCCTCCACCCCTTCGGCCACGGTGCGCAGGCCCAGCTTGCGGCCCAGGGCGATGGTCGACTCGGCCACGTGGCGGTCGCGCGGACTGCGCAGCAGCGCGCTCACAAAGCTGCGATCGATCTTGATGCTGGTGAAGGGAAACTGGCTCACATACGAGAGGCTGGAGAAGCCGGTGCCGAAGTCGTCCAGCGCCAGCGCCATGCCGGCGGCCCGCAGCTCCTGCAGGCGGCGCAGCACCAGGTCGGGGTTGACGGCCAGGGCCGACTCGGTGACCTCCAGCTCCAGCCACTGGGCGGCCACCTTTTTCTGCACCAGCAGGGTTTTGATGTGGTCGGTGAAGTCGGGGTCCTGCAGGTTGTTGGCGCTGATGTTGACGGCGACCTTCAACGCCTGATCCCGGGCCTGCCAGCGGGCCATCTGGTCGAGTGCCGCGCTGATCACCCAGCGGGTCAGTGGGTAGATCAGTTCGGTGGATTCGGCCAGCGGAATGAACTCGGACGGCGGGATCCAGCCCAGGCGCGGGTGGTGCCAACGCAGCAGGGCCTCCACCCCTTCCAGCTCTCGACTTTCCAGCCACAGCTTGGGTTGCCAGGCCAGTTGCAACTGGCCGCCGCGGATGGCGGCCGACAGTTCTGAGCGCATCTTCAGGTCGTGCCCGGGGGCGTGTTCGAAGCTGCGGCTGTAGCGCACCTGCGATCCCACCACGGTGCGCGCCCGGGCGGCCGCCACATCCGCGCAGCGAAGCAACTGCCCGGCATCAGGCGCGTCGGCAGGGTAGGCGGCGCTGCCCAGCTTCAGATGCAGCTCGACGGCGGTGTCGCCCAGCGTGATCGGTTCGCGGCTGACCCGCACCATCAGTTCGCACACGGCCTCGGTCGGCAGGACGGGCGTCGGGTCAGGCTTCGATTTCATCGCCGGGTCGAAAGCCGCGTTAAACGCAGCGTCATGGGCCGTGTCCTGGGACGTGTCGCGGGCCGCGTCATTTGCCGCGTCATGGGGCGCCGGAGGCACGGCCACGAAGTCGGTGCCGCCGGCCCGCGCCAGGCTCCAGCCATGGGCGAGCAGCTGGCGCTCCAGGCGCCGGGAGGTGATTTCCAGCACCATGTCGGCAGCCCGGTGGCCAAAGGCTTCGTTGATCTCCTTGAAGCGCGCCAGGTTCACGAACACCAGCTCGAAGCGATGGCCGGGCTGGCGTTCGATGCGCTCGTCCAGCTGGCGCAACAGGCTGTGCCGGTTGGGCAGGCCGGTCAGTGGGTCGTGGTTGGCCAGGTAGTCCTGCTGGCGGTTGAAGCGGCGCTCTTCGCTCAGGTCGCGCACCAGGCACAACAACTGGGGCGCGCCATCCAGCGTGAAGGCCGACAGGCGCATCTCGCAGTCCACACGCTGCTGCGTCTGCGGGGCGTCAAAACTGTATTCGAAGCGCAGGTGCTCTCCGGCCAGTGCGCGTTGCATGCGCTGGCGTGGCAGGGCGCTGGGCTGGCCGGTGGCCGGGTCAATGGGGTGGGGAAAGAACTCCGACAGGGCGTGTCCCACCACCTCTTCGCCCTGCTGGCGCCCGGTCAGGCGCAATGCCGCCGGGTTCAGCGCCAGCACACGGCCTGCAGGGTCCAGCACCAGCACGCCATCGGCCACGTCCTCGAACAGGCGCCGGTACACCGTCTCGCTGGTGGCCAGCACCTGCAGCATGCGCTGCAGTGCGCGGGTGCCCAGTCCGAGCGCCAGCAGCGCCAGGGCCAGCATCACCCCCTTGGTGGCGCTGCGTTGCCGCCAGGGGGCCAGCACCTGGGTCTCGGCTTGCAGGCTGGCCACCAACAGCGGATAGCGCCCGGAGCGCCTGAAGGTGCCCGACAGGTCCAGCCCCTGGCCGATCGAGGTCATGAACTCGCCGGCCGGTTGCTCGTGGGCCAGCCGGGCCAGCAGGGCCGATTCGGGGGCCATGCGCCCGGCGCCCGGCATGAACCCACCGGTGCGCATCAGCACCTGGCCATCGGGCAGGTACACCGCCTGCTCAAGCAGGTTGAGCGGGGCCTGTGCATCGCTGTCCTGCGGCGGTGCGGGCGGGCGCAAGGCCGCCAGCGGAATCAGGGCGCCCAGCAGCCACTCGGGGCCCGATGCGCCACTGCTCAGGCGCATCAGCACCGGCAGCAACTCGTCTTGATCGCCCAGGCGGATCGGCGCCAGCAGCTGCAAGGGGCCCGCCACCTCGGGGGCCGGCAACTGGCGCAGCGGCTGCAGCGCCTCGGGGGGCAGGTGCTGGTGCCGGTCGGCGGCCACCAGCTCGTCGCCGCGGCGCACAAACAGCAGCTGGGACACGCTGTCGAAGCGGATGGCGCCCTCCAGCAGGGCCTGCAAGGCGCGGGCATCGGGCGGGGTGTGCGGGCCGCGGGTGGGCATCAATTCCTGACCCAGACTGCTCAGGCTGAGTGAGGCCTGCTCCAGTGTCTGCTCGCTCAGGTGGCGCAGGCTTTCGGTCAGTTGCTGGCTGTTGTCATGGGCCAGGCGGCGGGTGCTGCGGTAATCCAGCGCGATCGACCACAGGCCCAGGCCGATCAAGCCCAGCCCCGCCGCCCACCCAGCCCAGTGCAACAGGCGCCGAAAACGGCGACCCAGCAGATAGCTTTCGGAGGCGGAGAGGAGCTGCACCAAACCATCCTAACCAACAAAGCAAAGTTGTAACCAATTGCCACCATCCTTCGCGGGAAATCCCTGTCATCAGCGCGTCATGGCGGGGCTCGACAGTGGCGGCTTGTTTTCTGTTGTGATGATTTTTCAGATGTCCCGCGCTCTCAATTCTGTTGCCGCTTCCATCCTGGCCGTGACGGCCTGCCTCTGGGCCTTGCCCGTGGCCGCCCAGTCCAACACTGCTGCACCCCAGGCTTTCGAGGCCCGTCTGGCAGGCCATGCCGTGTTGCCGGCGCAGAGCTTTGTGCCGGCGCCCAAGAACGCGCCGCAAGACCTGCAGACCAGCGGCAAGTACACCACCGGCGTGCGGGTCGAGAAGCTGGGCTCGGTGCCCGGCCTGTCGTTCGGCCGTCCGACCGGCGTATCGCTGCCCTTCAAGGGCCAGCCGCTGCAGGGCCATTCGGGCATCAAGCACATGGCCGACGGCACCTTCTGGATCATCACCGACAACGGCGCGGGTGCCAAAGCCAATTCGCCCGACTTCATGCTGTACCTGAACCACTACGCGGTGGATTTCAAGAGCGGCCACTTCAAGCGCCTGGACACGGTCTTTCTGCATGATCCCGACAAGAAGGTCCCCTTCCGCATCGTTCACGAAGGCACGCCTGAGCGCTACCTGACTGGATCCGACTTCGATACCGAAAGCTTTCAGTTGGCCGGTGGTTCGATCTGGATCGGCGACGAACTGGGCCCCTTCCTGATCAAGGCCGACATGAAGGGCAAGGTGTTGGCGGTGTTCGACACCCTGGTGGATGGCAAGGCCGTGCGCTCGCCCGACCACCCGGCCCTGACCACGCCTGCCGCCCCGGGCGGCACGGTGGACTTCCAGGTGCGCCGCTCCAAGGGCTTCGAGGGCATGGCCTCGTCCAAGGACGGCAGCAAGCTTTACGCCCTGCTCGAAGGCGCCCTGTGGAACCCCGAGGCCAAGGCCTACGAATCGCTGGAGGGCAAGCCCTACCTGCGCGTGCTCGAATTCGACGTGAAGACCGAGCGGTGGACCGGGCGTCATTGGAAGTACGTGCTGGAAGCCGGCCACCATGCGATTGGCGACTTCAACATGATCGATGACAGCACCGGCATGATCATCGAGCGCGACAACGGTGAAGGCACGGCCGACAAGGCCTGTCCCGAAGGCCAGCAGCGCCCCGACTGCTTCCATGACCTGGCCAAGTTCAAGCGCGTCTACAAGATCGAGTTGAACGAGGCCAACGTGGGGGCTGCGGTGCGCAAGATCGGCTACATCGATCTGCTCAACATCGCCGACCCGGCCCACCTGGCACGCAAGCCGCTGAACCAGGGCGTGCTCACCTTCCCCTTCTTCACCATCGAGAACGTCGACGTGGTGGATGCCACCCACATCGTGGTGGGCAATGACAACAACCTGCCCTTCTCCAGCAGCCGCGAGCCCAACCAGGCCGATGACAACGAACTGGTGCTGCTCGACGTGGCCGAGTTCCTGAAGGCGCGCTGAGCCCACTGCGCCCTCTGCGCACCCGCGCATTTTTCAAAGTCGTCACTTTTTTCTTGCCGTCAGTCCTTGGTCGGCCCGGTGCGTTCATGCGCATCGGGCCGCTTTTTTGGGGGCGGCGATGTGACACGGCAGAATCGGGCCTCTTGAATCCGCTTGTCGACTCGCGCCATGACTTCTTTGCCCGTGCTGTATTCGTTCCGGCGCTGCCCCTATGCCATGCGGGCCCGGCTGGCCTTGAAGGCCGCGGGCGTGCCGGTGGCCCTGCGCGAGGTGGTGCTGCGCGACAAGCCGGCCGAACTGCTCGCGGCCAACCCCAAGGGCACGGTGCCGGTGCTGGTGCTGCCCACGGGTGAGGTGATCGATCAGAGCCTGGACATCATGCGTTGGGCGTTGGTGCTGCACGATCCCCAGGGCTGGCTGTCCCCCGACGGCAGCCGCGAAGCGGCGCTGACCCAGCATTGGCTGGCCAGCAACGACGGGATGTTCAAGGCCCTGCTGGACCGCTACAAGTATCCCGAACGCCACCCGGAGCACCTGGCCAGCCACTGGTGTGAGCAGGCACGGGCCCAACATCTTCAGCCCCTGGAGGCCCTGTGGCAGGCGCAGGGCGGACCGCACTTGCTGGGCCCCCGGCCCGGCCTGCTCGATGCAGCCCTGATGCCCTTTGTGCGCCAGTTCGCCCAGGTGGATGCCGCCTGGTGGGCCCAGGCGCCCTTGCCTGGGCTTCAGCAGTGGCTCACCCATTGGCTGAGCAGCCCCTTGTTCGACAGCGTGATGGTGCGCTGGTCTGCCTGGCGCCCTGAGGACGCCGAGCAGCGGTTCTGACGGTGAGCTGTATTCAGTTCCGATGCTTGGCCCACTTGGCGGCCAGGGCTTGCACAATGCCCAGGCCGCGTTGGCCGGGGCGCAGCTCGAAGCGCTGGCCGGCGGTGATCGCGCCTTCCTGCACCACCGAGAGGTAAAAGCCGCAACGGCCACTTTGGGCCATCAGGCGTGCGGCCTGGGCAAAGCCCATCACGGCGTTGAACTTGAAGCAAGGCTCGCGTGGGGCGGCCACGCGCAGCACGCAGTCGGGAAAGTGCAGCTCGTCCCCCACCCAGACCTGGGCTTCCAGCAGCCCTGTCAACGTCAGGTTCTCGCCCGCGAAACCCGGAGGCAAAGGCTCGTCGAACAGGCTGACACCCGCCTGCTGCCGTTGCTGCTGCCACCAGGGGTAATGCTCGGCGGGCCAGGCATAGACCGCTTTGGACAGGCCGCCATGCACGCTGGGATCCGCCTGTTCGTCACCGGCCAGGCCCAGCCGGGCCACGCCCACCGGCCCGTCGACCGGGGTCTTGCCAATGGCTGTCATGACACGTCGCCCCTGGATCTGCAGGGGGCGCACGCGGCCGGTGTTCACGCTGAGCAGCTGCATCTCAAACCTTCCCGTTCAGGGGCAGTTCGGCGGCGCTGGCGGGGCGCCCGTACAGGTAGCCCTGGTAGGCATCGCAGCCATAGCTGGCCAGGCGGTCGCGTTGTTCGGTGGTTTCCACCCCTTCGGCGATCACTGCCAGGCCCAGGTTCTTGCCCAGGGCCACGATGGTGCGCGCGATGGTGGCGTCGTTGGCGTCCTCCAGCAGATCGCGCACAAAGGATTGGTCGATCTTCAGCTGGTCCAGCGGCAGTCGCTTGAGGTAGCTCAGGCTGGAGTAGCCGGTCCCGAAGTCATCCAGCGAGAAGCCCACGCCATGCGTCTGCAAGGCGCCCATCTTGGTGATGATGTCTTCCACGTCGTGCAGCAGCAGGCTTTCCGTCAGCTCCAGCTTGAGCCGCTGGGCTGGGGCACCGGTGGCGGACAGGGTGTCCAGCACCTGCTGCACGAAGTCGGCCTGCCGGTACTGGCGGGCGCTCACGTTGATGGCCAGGGTCAGGTGGGCATGGGCCGGGCTTTGGGCCCACTCGGCGAGTTGGCGGCAGCCCTCGGTCAACACCCACAGGCCCAGGGGCAGGATCAGCCCGGTTTCTTCAGCCATCGGGATGAAGTCGGCCGGTGACACCAGGCCCCGCTGCGGATGTTGCCAGCGCACCAGGGCCTCGGCCCCCAGAACCTGGCCGGCGGCGCTCACCTGGGCCTGGTAGGCCAGCAGCAACTGACCGTCGCGGATGCCCACGCGCAGGTCCGATTCCAGGGCGGCGCGTTCGGCCACCAGGGCCTGCATGGCGGGGTCGAAGAAGCGCAGCGTGTTGCGCCCGGCCGCCTTGGCCTGGTACATGGCCAGGTCGGCGCGCTGCAGCATGTCGTCCACCTGCGAATGCTGGTCGAACAGCGCCACACCCATGCTGGGCGAGCAGTGGTATTCGTTGCCGGCCAGGTCGTAAGGCTGGTTCAGGGCCAGTCGGATGTTCTCGCCCACCGTCTCGGCCTGGCGGGCAGCATCCACCGGGTTGCCGTCCAGTCCGTCGAGCATGACCACGAACTCGTCGCCGCCCAGGCGCGACACGGTGTCGGTTTCGCGCACGCTGTGCAGCAGGCGACGTGCCACCTGCTGCAGCAGCAGGTCGCCCTTGTCATGCCCCAGGGTGTCGTTGAGGGTCTTGAAGTTGTCCAGGTCGATGAAGATCAGCGCGCCATTGCGTTGGCGCCGCACGCTGGCGGCCAGGGCCTGGCGCAGGCGATCCAGCAGCAGGCGGCGGTTGGGCAGGCTGGTCAGCGGGTCGAAGAAGGCCAGGTGCCGGATCTCGTTCTCGGCCGCCTTGCGTTGGGTGATGTCGGTCAGCGTGCTCACGTAGTGCGTCACCTCGCCACCTTCGCTCTTGACTGCAGTGATGGTCAGCCACTCGGGGAAGATGTCGCCGTTTTTGCGCCGGTTCCAGATCTCGCCTCGCCACTGGCCGGTTTCGAGCACCGATTTCCACAGGTTTTCGTAGAAGGTGCGGTCATGCCGGCCCGACTTGAGGATCTGGGGCGTCTGACCCACCACGTCCTGCGAGCTGTAGCCGGTGATCTCGGTGAAGGCCTGGTTGATCTTGAGGATCACGCCCTGGCTGTCGGCCACCATCATGCCCTCTTGCGTTTCGAAGGCGGTGGCTGCAATGCGCTGCTCGGCCTCGATGCGGCGCCGCTCGGTCACGTCCTCCAGGATGACCAGGTACTGCGTGATGTGGCCCTGGTCGTTGAGCACCGGCGACACCTGCACCTTGTGCCACAGCATGGCGCCGTTCTGGCATTGGATCGGCAGCTCGCCCTGCCAGGGCTGGCCTTTGCTCGCCACCTCCCAGATCTCTTCGTAACGGGCCTTGTCCTCGCCGGGGGCACGCAGGAGCTGCGGCAACTGGCCCAGCACCTCGGCCTGGGCGTAGCCGCTCATGCGTTCGAACTCGGGGTTCACATAGGTGATGCAGGCGCCGGTGTCGGTGATCATGATGGACACCGGGCTTTGCGCCATGGCGCGTGACAGGGTCTTGAGCTCGGCCGCCTGCTGGCGCAAGGCCTCCAGGTGGCGGGCGTTTTCACGGTGGTAGGCCAGGAACAGGCGGCGTGACCAGCGCGAGAACAGCAGCGAGGCGCCCAGCGCCACCCCCAGGGCGGCGAGTACGGCCAGGCCCAGGGTCAGCCAGCGCTGTGGGCTGCCGTCCTCATACAACTGGCGCTCGCGGGTGATCGACGACTCCAGTTCGTTGTCGAACACGGCCGCGGCAATCACCCAGCCCCAGGGCTCGATGACCTTGACCAGCGCGGTCTTGGGGCTCATCTGGCCGGTGTTGGGGTGGGGCCACTCGTAGTGGATGAAGCCGCCGCCGTTCTGCCCGGCGTGGAAGATCTTTTCCACCGCGGCTGCTTCGGCCGGCGGCAGGCCGGAATAGTGCAACCCTTCCAGCGAGGCGTTGGAGGGGGACAGCAGTGAGCGGCCTTCGCGGTCGACCAGGCCGAAGTAGCCGCTGACGCCGAAGCGCAGCGAGCGCAGGTGGGCCAGCGCTTCCTGCTGCTGAAGCTCATCCCATTTCGAGGTGTAGTCGCCGGTGCCGATCAACCAGTCGTAGGGCGCAAAGTAGCGCACATAGGCCAGCTTGTCCGCCATTTTTTTGGGTTGATCCGGCAAGTACCAGCGGTACTGCGAGAAGCCTTGACCGCGGGGCTTGCGGGCGGCCTCGATCAGACCTTTCATGATGGGATGCCCGGTGTCGTCGCGGTTGTCCGGCGACAACTTGCCTTCGAGTTGGGGCGCGGTGGGCAACAGGATGAAGCGGCCCTCCATGTCATCGATGAAGTAGTAGCCCCGTCCGTCGTAGAAGCGCACCTGGCGCAGGGCTTCGACGATCAGTTGGCGAACTTCGGCCGGCGGCCGCCGCGTGGCTTCACGCTGGTAGATGGCGTCGGCCACCTGCATGGCGTTGTCGACCTGATTGACCAGGCTGCGGCGCAGCACATCGTGGGTGCGAGAGCGCACAAACTCGACATAGCTCAGGGCCGAATCCATCTCGGCGGACAGGCGTTGCTGCTGCTGCTGTTGCAACACCGCCTCCACCCGTTGCAGCGAGGCGCGTTGCTCGGCCAGGTTCTGCCACGAGAAAAACCCCACCAGGGCCAGCGTCAGGCTCAGCACCACCACCAGCGTGCCGACCAGGTGCAGGCGCGGCACGGTCTTTTCGTTGGCGATCAGGCGCAGGGCACGGCGCTCGGGGCGGGGTTCGGGCTGATTCATCAGGTCGTCTGCAACTCAGCGCCTCAGCGCATCAGCGCTTCGATCTCGTCGGCCTTCACCGGCACGTCGCGGGTGATCAGCTCGCAGCCCTGAGCCGTGACCACGGCATCGTCCTCGATGCGGATCCCGATGTGGTGGAAAGCCTCGGGCACGCCCGGGGCCGGCCGCACATACAGGCCGGGTTCGAGGGTCAACACCATGCCCGGGTGCAGGATTCGGCTGGGCCGGTTGGTGATGGTCTCGCCCGACAGCGGGTCACGCCGCTGGCTGCTGTGGCCCAGCTCGGTGGGCTCCACATAGCTGCCGCAATCGTGCACATCCATGCCCAGCCAGTGGCTGGTGCGGTGCATGTAGAACGGGAAGTAGCTGCGGTTTTCGATCACGTCCTGCACGCTGCCCACGGTGTTGCGGTCGAGCAGGCCCAGGTCGAGCAGGCCTTGCGCCAGCACCGCCACGGTGGCGTCGTGCGGGTCGTTGAAGCGCGCGCCGGCGTGGGTGGCGGCCACGGCCGCGTCCTGCGAGGCCAGCACCAGGTCATACAGGGCCCGCTGTGGTCCGCTGAAGCGGCCGTTGGCCGGGAAGGTGCGGGTGATGTCGCTGGCGTAGCTGTCGAGCTCGCAGCCGGCATCGATCAGCACCAGCTCGCCGTCGCGCACCGGGGCGGCATCGGCCCGGTAATGCAGCACACAGGCATTGGCCCCGGCGGCCACGATGGAGCTGTAGGCCGGGTACTGTGATCCATGGCGCCGGAACTCGTGCAGCAGTTCGGCGTCCAGGTGGTACTCGCGCACGTCCTGGCCGGCGCGCAGGCGGCTGGCGCTGAGCTGCATGGCGCGCACATGGGCGCGGGCGCTGATCTGCGAGGCCCGGCGCATGATGGCCAGTTCATGCTCGTCCTTGATCAGGCGCATCTCGTCAAGAACCCCGCACAGGTCGCGTTGCATGGCCGGGCACAGGGCGCCGAAGCGCACCCGGGCGCGCACCTGGCTCAGCCAGCCGTCAACGCGGGTTTCCAGGCCTTTGTGGGTGGCGAAAGGAAAGTGCACCACGTCGCGGTTTTCCAGCAGCTTGGGCAGGCGGGTGTCCAGTTCGGTCACCGGCCAGGCGGTGTCCACGCCGAGGGCGGCAGGGGCCGCATCGGGGCCCAGGCGGTAGCCATCCCAGATCTCGCGTTCCAGGTCCTTGGGGTTGCACCACAGGGTGCTGTGGCCGTCGCCGGTGATGACCAGCCAGGCGTTGGGTTCGGTGAAGCCGGTCAGGTAGTAGAAGTAGCTGTCGTGCCGGTACAGGAAATCGCTGTCCCGGTTGCGCTGGCGCTCGGGTGCGGTGGGCACGATGGCGATGCCGTTGGGCCCGATGGCCTGGGCCACGCGGGCGCGGCGTTCGGCATAGACGCTCAAAGGGGTGGGGGCAAGGACAGGGAGGTCGGACATGGCGGGCTTTCGGCGGCGGGGTGGGCTGTGGTGGGGCGGATCAGGCCGCGTTCAGGGGCTCGTTTTGGGGCTCGTTCAGGGGCTCGTTCAATTGGGCCAGGCGTTCGGGCGTGCCCACGTCGGTCCAGCGGCCGGTGTACAGGCTGGCGCTCACGCGGCCCGCGTCCATGGCGCGGCGCAGCAGCGGGGCCAGCGGCGCGGCCTGGCCTTGCGGGTTGCCGGGCGCGATGTCACACCAGGGGTGCTTGAAAAGGTCGGCACGGTACAGGCCGATGGTGCTGTAGGTGTGGCGGGGCCCAGGGTGGTCGGGCGGCAGGTTCAGGGCCAGGCCCTCGGGGCTCAGGCCGAAGTCGCCGCGTGGGTTGTGCGCCGGGTTGGGCACCAGCCACAGGTGAGCCAGGGCGTCGCTGGCGCGAAACCGGGCCAGGGCCTGTGGGTCGAACACGAAGTCGGGGGCAAAGACATCGCCGGCGGCCAGCCAGAACACCTCGCCCAGTTGGGGCAGCGCGCGGGCAATGCCGCCCGCGGTCTCCAGCGCACCCCCAAAGGCAGCGGCCTCGTCGGAGTAGCTCAGCGCCAGCGGGCCGTGCGCGGTCTGGCAGGTCGACCCGAAAAAATCCTGGATCTGCTGACCCAGCCAGGCGGTGTTGATCAGCACGCGGTGGCAGCCGTCCCGCGCCAAGGCCTCCAGCTGCCACTGCAGCAGCGGACGGCCCTGTACCGCGAGCAGCGGCTTGGGCTGCCGGTCGGTGAGCGGGCGCATGCGCTCACCGCGGCCCGCGGCCAGCAGCATGGCCGGGGTGTCTTGAAGAAGGGCGTCTAGCGTGGGGTTCATGGATCAGACCGGGGTGGGGTGGGCCGCGTCGACCAGGCTGCCACGCTGCAGCTCTTGCAGCCGCTGGCGGCCGGGCTGGAACAGGCTCAGCAGCCGGGCCAGCAGGGCGCGGGCCTGGGGGCCGTGGTCGGCGCCCACATTGCACACATAGACATCAAGGCTCACCGCGCCCAGCTCGGGCCAGGTGTGCACGCACAGATGCGATTCCGCCAGCAGCACGGTGGCGGTCACCCCGCCGGGGCCCTTGGGGCCGGCCGGGAAGGGGTGCAACAGTTGGCTCACCGCCTGCAGGCCACTGGCCGCCACCGCCTCCAGGCAGGCCTGGCCCAGGGCTGGCGCGTCCTGCAGCCAATGGGGCTCGCAGCGGCAGTCGTGCAAATCAGCGGTCAGATGAAGGCCAAGCATAAGAGGCTCCACTTTAGTGCAAGTCAGGGGTTGAATGAGGCGGAAGGTGGCCCTGAAAGCGGGCTTCGCGACCTGGGTCGGGCGGGCCCGGTAAAATGCGGGGTTTCCCCCAGACCCTCCAATCCGGAGCTTCTCCCGATGGCCAACACCCAGCAACAACAAGACATGGCAAACGCGATCCGCGCGCTGGCCATGGACGCCGTTCAACTCGCCAACTCCGGTCACCCCGGTGCCCCGATGGGCATGGCCGACATGGCCGTGGCCCTGTGGGGTCAGCACCTCAAGCACAACCCGAGTCAGCCGCAATGGCTGGACCGTGACCGCTTCGTGCTGTCCAACGGTCACGGCTCGATGCTGATCTACGCGCTGCTGCACCTCACCGGCTACCCGCTGCCGATCGAAGAGCTGAAGAACTTCCGCAAGCTGCACAGCAAGACCGCAGGCCACCCCGAAGTGGGCATCACCCCCGGCGTGGAAACCACCACCGGCCCCCTGGGCCAGGGCATCACCAATGCCGTGGGTTTTGCGCTGGCTGAGAAGCTGCTGGCCAAGGAGTTCAACCGCGACGGCCATGCCGTGGTCGACCACCACACCTATGTCTTCATGGGCGACGGCTGCCTGATGGAAGGCATCAGCCACGAAGCGGCCGCCCTGGCCGGCGCCTGGAAACTGGGCAAGCTGATCGCCCTGTACGACGACAACGGCATTTCCATCGACGGTCAGGTCGCCCCCTGGTTCATCGACAACACCGCGCAGCGCTTCCAGGCCTATGGCTGGAACGTGATCGGCCCGGTGGACGGCCACGACGTGGACGCCGTGTCGCAAGCCATTGCGCAGGCCAAGGGCCAGAACGCGGCCCCCACCCTGATCATCTGCAAGACCGCCATCGGCAAGGGCTCGCCCAACCGGGCCAACACCGCCAAGGCCCACGGCGAACCCCTGGGTGCCGAGGAAATCGCCCTGACCCGCGAAGCGCTGGGCTGGCCGCACGCCCCCTTCGAGATCCCGGCCGACGTCTACGCCGCCTGGGACGGCAAGGCCCGTGGCACCGCCGCTGAAGCCGAGTGGAACACCCGCTTCGCCGCCTACCAGGCCGCCCACCCCGAGCTGGCCGCCGAACTGCTGCGCCGCATGGCCGGCGAGTTGCCGAAGAACTTCGCCCAGGTGGCGGTTGATGCCGCCATCGCCGCCCACACCAAGGCCGAGACCGTGGCCAGCCGCAAGGCCAGCCAGCTGGCCCTGGAAGCCTTCACCGCCGCGTTGCCCGAGCTGCTGGGTGGCTCGGCCGACCTGACCGGCTCCAACCTCACCAACACCAAGAGCACCCCCAACCTGCGCTTTGACGCCGCCGGTGAGGTGGTGCAGACCGCTGCGGCCGATGGCCATCTGGTCGGCGGCCGCCACATCAACTACGGTGTGCGCGAGTTCGGCATGGCCGCGGTCATGAACGGTGTGGCCCTGCACGGCGGTTTCATCCCCTACGGTGGCACTTTCCTGACCTTCAGCGACTACAGCCGCAATGCCATCCGCATGGCGGCGCTGATGAAGCAGCGCGTGATCCATGTGTTCACCCACGACTCCATCGGCCTGGGCGAAGACGGCCCGACCCACCAGTCGATCGAACACGCCGCCAGCCTGCGCCTGATCCCCAACCTCGATGTGTGGCGCCCGGCCGACACGGCTGAAACCACCATCGCCTGGGCCGTGGCCCTGGAAAACAAGAACCGCCCGACCGCCCTGCTGCTGTCGCGCCAGAACCTGCCCTACTCGCCCAAGAAAGACCTGGGCGAGATCAGCCGCGGTGCCTACATCCTGAGCGAGCCGGCCGACATCGGCATCAAGCGCAAGCCCCAGGGCGTGATCATCGCCACCGGCTCCGAAGTGCAGCTGGCGCTGGCCGCCCAGAAGCTGCTGGCCGAGAAGAAGGTCTATGTGCGCGTGGTCTCCATGCCCAGCACCACCACCTTCGATCGCCAGACCCTGGCCTACAAGAAGTCGGTGTTGCCGGCTGGCCTGCCGCGCGTGGCGGTCGAGATGGGCAGCACCGATGGCTGGTGGAAGTACGGCGTGGCCGCGGTGGTGGGCATCGACACCTATGGTGAGTCGGCCCCGGCCCCGGTGCTGTTCAAGCATTTCGGCTTCACCGCCGAAAACGTCACCGACACCGTGTTGGTGGCCTTGGGCAAAGCCAAGAAGAAGTAACCCACACGAAGCAAATCAAACGAGCCGGCGCCCGACGCCGGCCGCCCCTTGTTCATTTTTTAACTCCAGGAAAGAGACTGACATGGCTATCAAGGTTGGCATCAACGGCTTCGGCCGCATCGGCCGCATGGTGTTTCGCGCTGCGGTGCAGAACTTCTCCGACATCGAGATCGTCGGCATCAACGACCTGCTCGAGCCCGACTACCTGGCCTACATGCTGAAGTACGACAGCGTGCACGGCCGCTTCAAGGGTGAGATCGCCGTCGAAGGCAACACCCTGGTGGTGAACGGCAAGAAGATCCGCCTGACGGCCGAGCGCGATCCGGCCAACCTGAAGTGGAACGAAGTGGGCGCCGACGTGGTGATCGAATCCACCGGCCTGTTCCTGACCAAGGAAACCGCTGAGAAGCACCTGGCCGCTGGTGCCAAGAAGGTGATCCTGTCGGCCCCGTCCAAGGACGACACCCCGATGTTCGTCTACGGCGTGAACCACCAGACCTACGCTGGCCAGGCCATCGTCTCCAACGCTTCGTGCACCACCAACTGCCTGGCCCCCGTGGCCAAGGTGCTGAACGACAAGTGGGGCATCAAGCGCGGCCTGATGACCACCGTGCACGCGGCCACCGCCACGCAAAAGACCGTGGACGGCCCGAGCAACAAGGACTGGCGCGGCGGCCGCGGCATCCTGGAAAACATCATCCCCAGCAGCACTGGTGCTGCCAAGGCCGTGGGCGTGGTGATTCCTGAGCTCAACAAGAAGCTGACCGGCATGTCTTTCCGCGTGCCCACCTCCGATGTGTCGGTGGTCGACCTGACGGTGGAACTCAACAGCGCTGCCTCTTACGCCGAAATCTGCGCCGAAATGAAGGCCCAGTCGCAAGGCGCTCTGAAGGGCGTGCTGGGCTACACCGAAGACAAGGTGGTGGCCACCGACTTCCGCGGTGAATCGTGCACCTCGGTGTTCGACGCCGAAGCCGGCATCGCCCTGGACAGCACCTTCGTGAAGGTGGTGAGCTGGTACGACAACGAATGGGGCTACTCGAACAAGTGCCTCGAAATGGTGCGTGTCGTCGCCAAGTAAGTCTCGTTGACTCTGCAAAACGCGCCTTTGGGCGCGTTTTGTTTTTGGAATCTGCCCTGGTGTGTCGCCTTGCATGGACTCTGTGCAGCGCCACGCCCGTGGGTGGCCGGGATCGGAGGTGGCTGTTCCGATCCAGGGCCTGATTTCTGCAGCCGCACAAGGGAAACTCTCCATGAAAACACAAGCTCGATTCCTCCGCTCCACCCTGGCTGCCGCCGCGGTGCTGGCCCTGACCGCCGCGGTGTCGGCCCAGGAGGTGCAGGTGGTGAAGATCGGCCACGCGGGCCCCGTCTCGGGCGGCATTGCCCACATCGGCAAGGACACCGAAAACGGCGTGCGCCTGGCCATCGAAGAAGCCAATGCCCAGAACCCCGTGATCGGCGGCAAGAAGATCCGCTTTGAGCTGGCCGCCGAAGACGATGCGGGCGATCCGCGCCAGGCCACCGCCGTGGCCCAGAAGATGTGCGATGCCAAGGTGGCTGGCGTGGTGGGCCACCTGCAGTCGGGCACCTCGATCCCGGCGGCGACGATCTACGCCAAGTGCGACCTGCCCAACATCACCGCCTCGGCCTCCAACCCCGATCTGACCAAGCCCGGCTACAAGACCACGTTCCGTCTGATTGCCAACGACAACGCCCTGGGCGCCGCACTGGCCTACTACGCCGCCGATGCGCTCAAGGTCAAGCGCGTGGCCATCATCGACGACCGCACCGCCTATGGCCAGGGCGTGGCCGGCGTGTTCAAGGCCACGGCCCTGCAAAAAGGCCTGACCGTGGTGGGCGAAGAGTTCACCAACGACAAGGCGACCGATTTCATGGCCATCCTCACGGCCATCAAATCCAAGAAGCCCGATGCCATCTTCTACGGCGGGCTGGATGCCCAGGCCGGCCCCATGCTGCGCCAGATGGAGCAACTGGGTCTGGGGGACGTGAAGCTGTTCGGCGGCGACGCGCTGTGCACCGAAAAGCTGGCTGAGCTGTCGGCCAAGGCCGCGCCGCTGGCGGGTGTGACCTGTGCCACCGGCGGCGCGTCGGTGGCCAAGATGCAGGGGGGGGCCGAGTGGAAAAAGCGCTATGACACCCGCTTCCCGGGCCAGTTCCAGATCTACAGCCCCTACGCCTACGATGCCACCCTGGTGCTGATCGACGCCATGAAGGCCGCCGGCTCCACCGACCCCAAGGTGTACCTGCCGGCCCTGGCCAAGACCAACCGCCATGGTGTGACCGGCCAGATCGCCTTCACGGCCAAGGGTGAGCTGACTCAGCCGGCCGTCACCCTGTACGGCTACCGCGACGGCGTGCGCACCCCCTTGAACTGAGCATGGGCCAGCCCTCTTCGGCGCTGAGCCTGCATTTCGCCGACTCCGAGCTGGCCGGTGTGCAGGCCTGGCCGGCTGCCCACGGGGGGGCCGGCCTGCAGCTGCGCTGGGCCGCCGCGGCGGTGGTTGCCTCGGCCCAGCAGCCGGGTGATCGCCCTCGACTAGGCCATTTGCGCGGGCTGCTGCTCGACCTGTGGCCCGCCCCTGCGCCTGGGGTCGACACGGCGGAACTGCCTCTGGGCGCTTTGCTGGACGGCGAGTTGCAGTGGCAAGGCCAGCGCCTGCGGCAACTGCCTTTGCCGGCACGCCTGGAGGGCCCGCTGAGCCTGCGCCTGTGGGGCCGCCGGGGCGAGCTCTGGACCTGGCAGGGCCAGGGCCTGTGCTGTGACCCGGCGGGGCTGACCTTCTTCGAATCCCTGGCCTGCTGAGCGCCCTGCGGCCTGCCGCCAGGCCTTGATCAGAATCAAGCCACGATGGTTGGGGCGGTCGACAATGGTCATGGACCCGGGTTGTGTGACCCGGGCTGGTGGGGCAAAAAGCACCCCGGAAAGCGCAATCTCAGATGCGATGGATGTTGGACCGCGAGACCTTGTCCGTGGTCGTTTCGATGGTGGCCCAGGTGACCTTGTTGGTCATGTACACAGTCTGGCGCATCAACCGCGAGGTGGCCGGCCTGCGCTGGTGGATGGCTGCCTCGGCCACGATGTCGGTGGGTTTTCTGGCCATCCCGGTGGCGTTGGGGGCGGGCTGGTCGTTTTCGCAGGCACTGATCGTCAACCATGCGGCCGGCCTGAGCACCTTGATGCTGCTGTTGCAGGGTTGTCTGCGTTTCAGGGGGCATCCCGCGGGCGACTACTGGCCTCGCGCCCTGTGGGTGCTGGTGCCGGCCGCCTTGCTGTCGTCCGTGCTCAACCACGCGCATGCGGTGCTGCGCTATCAGATCCACGACGCCTTCAGTGTGCTCTTGCTGCTCCTGTCAGCCTGGGTGATGTGCCGTCACAGCCGGCCCGAAGAGCGCCTGGTGCACCGGGTGGCCGGCTTTTTCCTGTTGTTGATGGCGGCGGCCATGGCCACACGCTGGGTGCTGGCCTGCCTCGCCCCCGATGACCAGAGCATTCAGGGCCATCCTTTTCAGGGCGTGCTGTACCTGATGCTGGTGCTGTTCATCGTGGGCTGGACCTACAGCATCAGCCTGGCCTGCTACCAGCAGGCGCAAAGCCGGGTGCTGGCGCTGGCCCGCGAGGATGCGCTGACCGATCTGCCCAACCGGCGCTACTTTGATGAAACCCTGGACCGCGAGGTGGCGCGCTGCGAGCGCAGCCACCAGTCCTTCGGCCTGGTGATGGCCGACCTCAATGGCTTCAAGCAGGTCAATGATCGCCTGGGCCATGACGCCGGTGACGCGGTGCTGATCGAGGTGGCTCGGCGCCTGCGCGAGTTTGCCCGGGGCGGCGACTTTGTGGCCCGCCTCGGCGGGGATGAATTTGTGATCCTGATCCACGATCTGTCCTCCCTCAGCACCGGAGAACAGGCGGTGCACCGCCTGCGCAAGACCGTCAACGGCCCCATGTGCCTGGCCAGCGGGAGCCCGGTGGACATCGAAGTCAGCCTGGGCCTGGCGCGCTGGCCTGAAGACGCCAGCCAGCCCGGTGATCTGGTCAAGGTGGCCGACTTGCGCATGTACGCGGAAAAAGCCCTGCTCAAGGCCCAGCGTGGGGTCGCGAGAGCGTGAGCGCCTGAACAGAACCCTTGCGTTGTCAGCGCTGCCGTGCCGCAGCACGCAGCGGCTGCAGCAACTCGGACAGGCCGTTGTGATCGATCTCATGCATCAGCGCCAGCAGTCTGCCGATGTCACCTTGGGGAAACCCTTCGCGGGCAAACCAGTTCAGGTAGGGGCCCGGCAGGTCGGCCAGCAGGGTGCCCTTGTATTTGCCAAAGGGCATCTCGGTGCTCACCAGGCGTTGCAAGTCTTCGGGTTTCATGAGGCTCAGCCCCCGGCACGCTTG
Organism: Curvibacter sp. EU05-FHT14A10; assembly: GCF_058791075.1. NCBI lineage: Bacteria > Pseudomonadati > Pseudomonadota > Betaproteobacteria > Burkholderiales > Comamonadaceae > Curvibacter > Curvibacter sp. EU05-FHT14A10. The sequence goes on along the minus strand of NZ_JBYTDE010000009.1, from coordinate 73,920 downwards.
GCCGCATAACCCTGCTTGAGCAAGGTGGCCAGCACGGTGTCGCGGTGGTCACCCTGGATTTCGATGTCGCCGTCCTTGGCCGTGCCGCCCGAACCACAGGCGGCCTTGAGTTGTTTGGCCAGGGCGTCCAGTGCGCTGGCCTCCAGCGGCAGTCCCTTCACCACGGTCACCCCCTTGCCGCGCCGGCCCTTGGTCTCCAGCCACACCCGCACGGCCGCCCCTTTCAGCGCTGCCTTCTGGGTACGTTCCTGGGCCATTGCCTCGCAGCGGCACTGGTCCAGCGGCTGGGCGCAGCCGGGGCAACTGCGTTCGGCGGCCGGCGTGGTCACCAGGCCGCCCAGGCTGGCCAATTGGGCCAGGTCGGCCAGTCCGTTCTTTTTCATGGCGGCGCAGGCCTCAGTGGTGGTGGCCGTGCTCGCCGTGCACGTGGCGGTGGGCAATCTCTTCTTCGCTGGCGGCTCGCACATCCGTCACGTGCAGGGTGAACTGCAGGGCCTGGCCGGCCAGGGGGTGGTTGCCATCCAGGTGCACTTGCGGGCCCTTGATCTTGACCACGTGGTAAATCTGCGGCTGCCCCTGGTCGTTGCGGCCTTCGAGTTGGCCGCCCACCTTCACGCCGGGCGGGAACTCGGCCTTGGGGATCACGCGCACCAGGCTTTCGTCGCGCAGGCCGAAGGCGTCTTCGGGCTGCAGCTTCAGCAGCACCTTGTAGCCAGCCTCCTGGCCTTGCAGCGCCTCTTCGATCTTGGGCAGGGTGTTGTCGTAGCCGCCGTGCAGGTAGACCATGGGGGTCTTGCTCTGCTCGATCAGTTGCCCCTGGGCATTGGCCACCTTGAATTGCAGGGTGACGACGGTGTCTTTATCGATCTTCATGCGCGGCCTTTGTGGGCTGAAAAAACAAGGCCCGCATTGTCGCGCACTGCGGCCTCGCCCGTCCGAATGACCGCACTGAGGCCTGCGAGGCTCAGGGGGCGCTGGGCGCGCGTCGGGGCAGGCGCCGGGTTTCGCCCAGGGCCATCACGCTGAAATCGGCCTCGCCCAGACCACGGGCCTGGCGTGCCAGGGCCAGGTCCCGCGGGGGCTGGTCCAGCGCCTCGTTGCTGAGCAAGAAGGTGCCCCAGTGAACGCCGACGCTGCGCTTGGCACCCAGGTCCAGGTGCACCTGGACCGCCTCGTCGGGGTTCACGTGCTGTTCCTTCATGAACCAGCGCGGCGCGTAGGCGCCGATGGCGATCAGGGCCAGGTCAAAGCCACCCCCCTGGCTGGGCCCCTGGCGTGCCGCCAGCCGCTCGCGGGTGGTCACGAAATCGGTGCTGTAGCCGGTGTCGCCGCTGAAGTACCAGTGAAAATCCGGCCCCATCACGGCCCAGCCGCCCCACAGCGAATGGTTGTGATCGTTCAGGCTGCGCGCCGACCAGTGCTGCACCGGGGTGAGCGCAAAGTCCACCCCGGCAACACGCCGCTCCTGCCACCAGTCCAGTTCTTCCACGCGGGCAATGCCTTGGTCCTGCATCCAGGCCTTCAGGCCCAGCGGCACCAGGAACAGGGGCGAGCCACCGGCCTGGGCCGCCAGCGCCTGTACGCTGGCGCGGTCCAGGTGGTCGTAGTGGTTGTGCGAAATCAGCACCACGTCGATGTGGGGCAGTTGGGCCAGTGTCAGACCCGGGGGCTGTTGGCGCTGCGGCCCGATCCACTGCACCATGAAGGCGCGCTGCGAAAACATGGGGTCGGTCAGCACGTTCAGGCCACTGGCCTGCACCAGGGTGCTGGCGTGGCCGATCCAGGTGAGTGCGGGCTGCATCTGTGCACCAGCGCGTGCGTTGGCTTGCACAAAAGCCAGGTCTGGCGTCTGCTGGGGCGTGGGTTGGCCCGCCGCCGTGGGCAGGCCGTCGCGCCATTTCTCCCATTGCCAGCGCAGCAGGTCGCCCAGGGGCTTTTCGACCTGCACGCCGCTGGGGTTGTGAAAGCCTTTGGCGTCGTGGTGCGGGCTGCTGGCGTTGTCGCCGGGCGGCGGGCTGCTGCAGCCCGACAACAGCGCGGCCAGGACCAGGCTGAGGCAGGGGCAGGCGAGGCGCAGTCGGCGCCCGACGTGGGGGAACAGAGGCATGGGCCGCATTGTGGCGCCTCCCCCGGCCTGAAAAGGGAGGGGAGCATAATGGCCCTCTTCTTTCTGCCCCCAGCCCAGGTCATTCAAGCCGACCGGGCCCCGACGATGCCCGGCTACGACACCAAGCAAGAGAGCATCGCCGTTGCGGGCGTTGACGACCTCATCATCCGATCCCTGCTGGATCACCAGCAGTTCTCTGACCCCGACGGCGAAGCCGAAACCCTGGGCATCTCCTCGGCCACCTGGCCCTTGTTCGGCCTGCTGTGGCCCTCGGGCGCTGAACTGGCCGCCCGCATGGGCAGCCGCGTGCTGTGCCCCGGCGAGCGCATTCTGGAGATCGGCTGTGGCCTGGCCCTGGCCAGCCTGGTGGCCCACCGCCGCGGCTCTGATGTGACCGCCAGCGACTGCCACCCACTGACGGGCGGCTTTCTGCTCGAGAACCTGCGCCTCAACGCCCTGCTGCCGCTGAAATACCGCCATGGCCACTGGGGCGCTCCCGAGGCCGTGCCCGGCGCGCCTGCGCGAAAGCCGCGCGAGTCAGTCGAGGGCTTGTTCGATCTCATCGTGGGTAGCGACCTGCTGTACGAGCGCGACACCCACGCCGACCTGGCGCATTTCATCGGCGAGCATGCCAGCGCTTCGGCCCAGGTCTGGATCGTCGACCCCGACCGTGGCAACCGCCCGGCGTTCAACAAGCAGATGAGCGAACAAGGCTTCTCCAGAACCGAAGAACGCCTGGACCACCCCGCCCGCCTCAGCCAAGCCGCCTACAAAGGCCGCCTGCTCACCTACCAGCGCCACACCTGAACAGGTAAAGGGTCGAGCTCACGTCAACCCTAGAGGGGGCGTCAAGCCCTCTTCGTCATTCAGCAGGCCTGCAACGAAGTGAACAGCCCGCCGCCGGGCCGCCCCAAGGCGGGCTGGGCCCCCTCGGGGGGCAGCGACCACACGAAGTGAGGGAGCGTGGGGGCTCACAGTCCAGCCCGCCGCCGGGCCGCCCCAAAGCGGGCTGGGCCCCCTCGGGGGGGTAGGGCGTGACACGAAGTAAGCGAGCGCAGGGGCCTTCAGGCCCCTGTCTTCATCCAGCAGTCCTGCAACGAAGTGAACAGGCCGGCGCCGGGCCGCCCCAAGGCGGCCTGCGGCCCCCTCGGGGGGCAGGGCGTGACACGAAGTGAGCGAGCGCAGGGGCCTTCAGGCCCCTGTCTTCATCCAGCAGTCCTGCAACGAAGTGAACAGGCCGGCGCCGGGCCGCCCCAAGGCGGC
>NZ_JBYTDE010000009.1:0-70454 GCF_058791075.1 Curvibacter sp. EU05-FHT14A10 | reverse complement strand
GTCCTGCAACGAAGTGAACAGGCCGGCGCCGGGCCGCCCCAAGGCGGCCTGCGGCCCCCTCGGGGGGCAGGGAGCGACACGAAGTGAGCAAGCGCAGAGGCCTTCAGGCCCCTGTCTTCATCCAGCAGTCCTGCAACGAAGTGAACAGGCCGGCGCCGGGCCGCCCCAAGGCGGCCTGCGGCCCCCTCGGGGGGCAGGGAGCGACACGCAGTGCGCGACCGTGGGGGCCACATTCATTCAGCGCTGGCACCCGAGGTCTTGACCACGGCGCCCCACTTCACAATTTCACTGGCAATGAAACGGTCGAACTCGGCGCCGGTGCCCGGGCTGGGCTCCGAGCCCCGCTCGCGGATGAAGGCCGCCAGCTTCTCTGATTTCAGCAGGGCCACCACCTCGGTGTTCAGGCGCTGCAGCACCTCGGGCGGGGTGCCGCGTGGCGCCATCAAGCCCAGCCAGCCCACGGCCTCGAAGTTCTTCAGGGCCGGCAGGCCGCTTTCACGCACCGTGGGCACGTCGGGCAGTTGAGACGAGCGCGTGGCCGAGGTCACGGCCAGTGGCACGGCTTTGTGGGTCTGGATGTGGGGCAGTGCCGCCGTCACCGAATCGACCATCAGCGGCACCTGGGCGCCCAGAAAGTCGGCCTGGGCCGGACCGCTGCCGCGGTAGGGGATGTGGGTGATGAACACGGCGGCCTGCGCCTTGAGCATCTCGCCCGACAGGTGCTGCGTGCCGCCGATGCCGGCGCTGGCATAGCTCAGTTGGCCCGGGGCGGCCTTGGCCTCCTGCACCAGCTGGCGCAGGCTGGTGATGCCCGAGGCCGGCGTCGCCAGAAAGATCAGGGGCACCTTGGCGATGAGCGAGATGCCCACCAAGTCTTTGGTGGGGTCGAAGTTGACCTTCTTGTACAAGGTCTGGTTCACGGCCATGGCGCTGCCTGCCACCAGCAGGGTGTAGCCGTCAGGGGCAGATCGGGCCACGAACTCGCTGCCGATGTTGCTGCCGGCACCGGCCTTGTTCTCGACCACCACGCTCTGGCCCAGGCGCTGCGACAGGGGCTCTGCCAGCGCACGGGCAAAGAGGTCGGTGGCCTGGCCGGGGGGGAACGGCACCACCAGTTTGATCGGGCGTTCAGCGGGCCAGCCAGCGGCCAGAGCCTGGCCACCCAGGCTCAGCATCAGGCCGCCCACCAGGGCCAGGCCCAGCAGTCGCCGGGGTGGGTGGCGGTGTTCAGTCGAGGGGAAGGCAGGCATGGGAACAGTCTCCAAAAGAGCCTGCCGGTTCGGATAAGACATGAAATGGCTTGGGATAGGGCGACAGTGCTGCGCCCATTGTGCCGTCAAGGCAATGTCTACCGCCTTCTGTCGATCAGGCGGCGGTGGCCGCCTTGATCAATTCGGTGGCCTGGGCGGTACCGGCCGTGATGCCGCTCACCGGGCCCCAATCGGGGTCGAAGCGGCTGGCGATGAAGGCCCCCGAGGCCAGTGGGCTGGCCTGCTGCAACATCAGGCAGGCCTGGGCCGTCAAGGCCAGGCGCTGGGTGAAGCGCCGTGCCTGGGCCTCCAGGGCCTCGGGGGGCAGCATCAGGGCCGTGCGCAGCAGGTGCACCTGGCGCAGCAGCTCGGGCTCTTGCGAGGCGATGTCCTGCAGCAGGTCGAGCACGCCGTGGGCGTCATCGGGCGCGTGGGCAATGGCACGCAGCACGTCCAGGCACATCACGTTGCCCGAGCCCTCCCAGATCGAATTGACCGGGGCTTCGCGGAACAGGCGGCCGATGGCGCCGTCCTCCACATAGCCGTTGCCGCCGAACACCTCCATGGCTTCGCCGCAAAAGCCCACCGCCCGCTTGCAGTTCCAGAACTTGGCGGCCGGGGTCATCAGGCGCCGCCAGGCCACGTCCTGGGGGGCGTTGGAGCCGAAGTGGGCTGCCAGGTCCATGGCCAGCACGGTGGCGGCTTCGGCCTCCAAGGCCATGTCGGCCAGCAGCGTGGTCATGGCCGGCTGGTCGACCAGGTAGCGCCCGAATACGAAGCGGTTGCGGGTGTAGTGCAGGGCCTGCGCCAGGCCCTGGCGGAGGTAGCCGGCACTGGACAAGGCGCAGTCCAGCCGGGTGTAGTTGGCCATCTCGATGATGGTGCGGATGCCCCGCCCCTCGGCCCCCACCAGCACGCCCCAGGCCTCTTTGAACTCGACCTCGCTGCTGGAGTTGGAGCGGTTGCCGACCTTGGACTTGAGTCGCTGGATGTGGATCGGGTTCTTGCTGCCGTCGGGCCGCCAGCGGGGCACGAAAAAGCACGACGACCCGTGCTCATCGGTCTTGGCCAGCACCAGGTGGCCGTCGCACATCGGCGCCGAGAAGAACCACTTGTGGCCGGTCAGCAGGAACTCCTCTCCCCAGGGGCCGGCCCCGTGGGGCACCGCGCGGGTGGTGTTCGTGCGCACATCGCTGCCACCCTGCTTTTCGGTCATGCCCATGCCGACCGTGATCGAGGTCTTCTGGGCCAGCGGAATGTCGCGCGGGTCATGCTCCAGCGACATCAGCTTGGGCGCCAACTCGGCGTACAGCGGCGCGTTCAGCGCGATCACCGGGATGCAGGCCTTGGTCATGGTGGTGGGGCAGCCCGAGCCCGACTCGATCTGACTGTGCATGAACATCGAGGCGCCATAGGCCGTCCAGGCCGAGGCGCGGGCATCGGTGTAGGGCAGGTTGGCATTGCCGTTGCGCCGTGCGATGGCCATCACGGTGTGCCAGGCGGGGTGGAACTTCACGAAGTCGATGCGTTGGCCGGTGGCCGAGTGGGTGCGCAACTCGGGCGGGTACAGGTTGGCGTCTTCGGCGGCCCGCAACACGGGCTCGCTGCCGTATTCGGCGCCCTGGCGCAGCAGCTCGGGCTCGCGCCAGGCGGCGCCGCCGCGCTGCACCGAGCGTCGCAGCACCGGGTCGCTGGCGTACAGGTTGTAGTCCTTGAGTTCCGGGACCTGGTTGTCCGGGTGGTGGCCGATCATGGGTGTCTCCTGTGGGTTCGCCGGGCAGTCAGTGGGCGGTCAAAATGGCACGCCCAAGCTCCTCGAAAATTCTATGAAGCCCTGGCCCTAAGGGTGTCCGGATTTGCCTGCATGACCTCGCCCCGCCCTATGCCACCCGCCCCACCCGCCTAACCCCAGCGACGGCGCCCCAGCCAGTCGCGTGCCCGCCTCACGGCGCAGGCCCTGCAACAGGCCTTTGTTCAGCTTTTTGGTGGAGAGCGAGGACCCGCGCATCAGCATCCGCGCGATCACGGGCCTGGCCTGCGCCTGACCAAGCGAAAAATCAGCAAGACAACTGACCCAGCGAGCACCACAAGCACGAACGACAGCAGTACAACCACGGCCAACTCGACATCCCGTGCACCGTCGACCGTGGCCACGCCCAACAGGTGATCGAACGTCTGCCAGAGCCCGTCGGGCAAGCGAGGAAAATGATCGGGGTGGCGGTACCACCAGCGGCTCATGGATACCGTGGCAATACCCACCCCGGCCAGCCACACGAGTAAGAGGAGAAGGCGTTTCATTTGACAGTGACTTGCCCATATGCTTTCAACGTGCTGCCGGCCACAGGTGTTGGCGGCTGGCTCTTGAGCAGAGCCCGCACACGATAAAAATCATTGAGATTGTCGATGGTGATACACCCCTCGCTGATGCCACGGGGGCCTTTGGGATGTAGGCGGAACTGCCCTCGCAGCAACTGGTTGCAATAGGTTTCGTCGTCCAGCTTGCCATCCATGGCATACAGCGCAAACCAATCGCCGCGGTCACGAAACAGGTTCTTGATCCATTCCAACTTGCCTCCTCCCTGACGGTCAAAAACATAGTAACGTCCTGGGGGAATAGGGCCCCGTCCTGGCACACAGGCTGAACTTCGCTTGTTGATGTCCGGCCCTTGTCCAGAGACCGCAGGAACCGATAGCGCGCTGACTCTGAAGGCGCTCATGGGCTGATTGTTGAGTTCAAAACTGCACGAGTGCATGGATCTCTCCTGGTTGAAATGGTCTCAAAGGGTCCAGGCTCGCCCCTTCAAGGCCGTTGCGTTTCAGGGCCAGGCGGGGTGCGCATGCGGTCCAGACTCGACAAGTTTCATCTGCCTGAAATGATCAAACAGATCCGTTGTTGAACCTGCATGTGGGGCCAGCCCAGACGCAGAAGAAAATATGGAGCCTGCGCTCCCGTGCCACCATCGCCGGCTATGGCGTTTCCGTCTGGACGGTCTGGGAGACTTGGCGCACGGGAGCGGCTTCGCGTCAAAGCAGCGGACCTGAATCGCTGGGCGTTCACAATGGCCGGCGTCGTTTCTTCGGAAAGTTTTATGAAGCCCCTGCCCTTCGGGTGTCCGGATTTGCCTGCATGACCTCGCCCCGCCCTGTGCTACCCGCCAAGCCCCAGCGACGGCGCCCGAGCCAGTCGCGTGCCCGCCTCACGGCCCAGGCCCTGCAGCAGGCCTTTGTTCAGCTTTTGGTAGAGAGCGATTACCCCCGCATCAGCATCCGTGCGATCACCGGCCTGGCCGGCACCAGCCTGGGCAGCTTCTACGAGTACTTTGCCAGCAAGGAAGACCTGGCGCGGGTCTGCCTGCACCTTCGCTCCAAGGAGCTGTTGACGGCCCTGCAGCAGGCGGTGGAGGCCCGGCGCGGCCGCCCCCTGGCCGAGCTGGTGCAGGCCGTGCTGGCCTCTCAGTTGGCGGCCCACCGGGCCCACCCTGCCGAGTGGAGTGCCCATTACCTGCTGGAGCGCCACCTCTCAGGGGTGGAGGCCTACCGCAAGATGTACCAGCGCTTCATCGAGGGCTGGGTGCAGGTGATCGAGGCCGCAGGCGATCTGCCCGAGCCGGCGCGGGCCCAGGCGCCGCAAGCCGCCCGGGTCTGCCAGACCATACTCTACGGCCTGGTCGCCCATGCCCACCTGGCCAGCCCGACCCCGCCCGACCTGGACGCGCTCGAACAACAGGCCACCCAGGCCCTGCTCGGCTACCTGACACAAGCCCTGCCCAGGGGTTGATCATCAAGGGCTTTGCCCCGGCCGCATGGTGGCGCCGAAGGCGGCTCAGGGGGGGTCAAGCCGCGGAGAGATGCTTCCCGACAATGCCCGCCAGCTCGAACATCGTGATCTGCGGCTTGCCGAACACCGGCAGCAGCTTGGCATCGGCGTTGATGGCGCGCTTGTTGGCGGCATCCTGCAGGCCGTTGGCCTTCACGTAGTCCCACACCTTCTTGATGACCTCGGTGCGCGCCACGGCCTCGCCTCCGATCACGGCAGCCAATGCGGCGCTGGGGGTGAGCCCGCTGCCCGGCGTGGCCTTGCGCGGGGTCTTGGTGGCGGTCTTCTTGGCGGCCGGGGCCTTGGCTGCGGCCTTCTTGGCCGGGGCGGCCTTGGCGGCTGCGCCCGCGGTCTTGCGCGGCGGGAACTTGCTTTCGCGCGGTTCGAACTCGAAGTTCACCTTGCTGGCCGCAGCGTCCCAGGCCAGGAAGGCCTTGAAGCTGCGGCGGGTGCGCATGCTGACGAATTTGTCGAGCAGGTCGGTCTTGCCAGTGCTCAGCAGCTTGTGCATCTGATCGCGTTCCACCGGCTGCTGCAGGATGATCTTGCCGCTCTTGAAGTCGCAGCTCGGAGTGGGCTGCTCGGCGGTGGGCACCGATTTGCTGCACACATAGTTGGCGCCATGTTCCACCACCGGGGCACCGCATTTGGGGCAGGGGCCCAAGGATTCCTGGCCCGACAGATCCTGTAGTTCGCCGGTTTCTTCGCCGTCCTTGTCATCGCCAAAGTCGAACTCGAGCTTCCAGTTCTTGTCGTCTTCGCTGAACTTGAGCGCCATCTCGGCCACAAAGGGCCAACCCGCCTTGGAGCGGAAGCCCTCCAGCGGGCCGATGTGCTTGTCACGCAGAAAGGCTTCGGCCTCGTCGGGCTCGAAGGTGCGGCCCGCCGGCGACTTGGTGAACGAGAAGCCGCAGCCGTCGCTGTGGCCGTCGGCACCGGTGCAGCTGTAGCGGCGGTAGTTTTCTTTCACCACGCCGCCGCAATTCGGGCAGGGCGCGCCCAGGGTGGCGTAATCGCCGGGCACGGTGTCGCGGTCGTATTCTTTGGCCTTCTTGACGATGTGCTCGGTCATGGCAGCGATCTGCTGCATGAACTCTTCGCGGCTGAGCAGGCCTTTTTCCATCTGCGAGAGCTTGTACTCCCACTCGCCGGTCAGCTCGGGGCGGGACAGTTCCTCCACGCCCAGGCCCCGCAGCAGCGTCATGAGCTGGAAGGCCTTGGCGGTGGGGATCAGCTCGCGGCCTTCGCGCAGCATGTATTTCTCGAGGATCAGGCCTTCGATGATGGCGGCCCGGGTGGCTGGGGTGCCCAGGCCCTTTTCCTGCATGGCTTCGCGCAGTTCATCGTCTTCGACCATCTTGCCGGCGCCTTCCATGGCGCCCAGCAGCGTGGCTTCGGAGTAGCGCGCCGGTGGGCGGGTCTTCAGGCCCTTGGCCTCGGCACTTTCGGCCAGCGGCTTCTCGCCGGGGGCCACGGGCACCAGGTTCTGGCCCTTGTCGCCTTCCTTGGCATCGGCCACTTCGGCCGCGGCTTCTTTGCCGTAGATGGCCAGCCAGCCTGGCTTGACCAGCACCTTGCCTTCGGTCTTGAAGTGGTGCTCCAGCACCTGGCTCACGCGGGTGGTGACTTGGTATTCGGCACTCGGGAAGAACACCGCCATAAAGCGGCGCACCACCAGGTCGTACAGCTTCTGTTCGGCTTCGCTCAGGCCGCTGGGGGCTTGCAGCGTGGGGATGATGGCAAAGTGATCACTGACCTTGCTGTTGTCGAAGATGCGCTTGCTGGGCTTGATGTAGCCGTTGTTGAGCGCGGTCAGGGCGTGCGGGGCCAGGTGACGCATACCGCTGTCGGCCAGCATCTCGAAGGTCTGGCGGGCCACCGGCAGGTAGTCCTCGGGCAGGGCGCGCGAGTCGGTACGCGGGTAGGTCAGGGCCTTGTGGCGCTCATACAGGCTTTGCGCCAGGGCCAGCGTGGTCTTGGCGCTGAAGCCGAACTTGCCGTTGGCCTCGCGCTGCAGCGAGGTGAGGTCGAACAGCTGGGGCGAGGCCTGCGTGGTGGGCTTGCTTTCTTCGGTGACCGTGGCCGGCTTGCCGCGCACGGCATTGGCAATCGTCAGGGCTTCCTGGGCGCTCCAGACGCGATCGGCACGCTTTTCGGCGTCTTCAGGGTCTTTTTTCCAGGTGGGGTTGAACCACTTGCCCGGGTATTCGCCTGCGGCGGCGCCGAAACTGGCGTGGATTTCCCAGTAGTCGCGGCTGATGAATTTCCGGATCTGTTCCTCGCGCTCGACCACCACGGCCAGCGTGGGGGTCTGGACTCGGCCCACGGTGGTCAGGAAGAAGCCGCCATCGCGCGAGTTGAAGGCCGTCATGGCCCGGGTGCCGTTGATGCCCACCAGCCAGTCGGCCTCGGAGCGGCTGCGGGCGGCGCTGGCCAGGCCGGCCATCTGGCTTTCGCTGCGCAGTTTGTCAAAGCCGTCTCGGATGGCCTGGGGCGTCATCGACTGCAGCCACAGGCGCTTGACCGGTTTGCCCAGCGGCTGGTATTGGCCGCCCTTCTGCCCGCCCGCGTATTGCTCGATCAGGCGGAAGATCAGCTCGCCCTCGCGGCCCGCGTCACAGGCGTTGATGAGGGCGCTGACGTCTTTGCGCTTGGCTTGCTTGACCACGGCGTTCAAGCGGCTCTTGGTCTTGTCGACCGGCTTCAGGTCGAAGAAGGGCGGAATCACCGGCAGGTTGGCGAAGCTCCACTTGCCGCGCTTGACGTCGAATTGCTCGGGAGCCTGGATTTCGACCAGGTGGCCCACGGCGCTGGTCACCACGAAATTGTCGTTTTCGAAGTGATCGTCGAACTTCTCGAACTTGCCTGTGCTGGGGGTGAGCGCCCGCACGATGTCTTGTGCCACCGACGGTTTTTCAGCAATCACCAGAGTCTTTGTCATTTCAGCGTCTTCCCTTTTCAAGGTCCGGCCCGAAGCTGGTCTGCCAGCCTCCTACAATCCGGGTTTCGCGCGCATGCACGCACACACGCACCTGGGTGTGCGCACGCGCAGGTGCTCTTTCCAAGTTAACAGAGTTTTTGGTCATGTCCGCAAAAGCCCCCTCGATTTCCGGCCGCCGCCTCCAGACCCGCCGCTCGGGGGTTCATGGCCGAGGCGTGTTTGCCCTGCAAGACATCGCTGAGGGGGAGACCCTGATCGAGTACGTGGGTGAGGTGATCACCTGGGATGAGGCGCAAGACCGCCACCCGCACGATCCGAGCGACCCGAACCACACCTTTTATTTTCACGTCGATGCCGACCGCGTGATCGATGCGCTGCACGGGGGCAACTCTTCGCGCTGGATCAACCACAGCTGCGATCCCAACTGCATCGCCGATGAGGAAGACGGCCGCATCTTCATCCGTGCCCTGCGCAACATCCGCGCTGGCGAAGAGTTGAACTACGACTACGGCCTGATCATCGACGAGCGTTACACGCCCAAGCTCAAGGCCGAGTACCCCTGCTGGTGCGGCGCTGCGCAGTGCCGTGGCACCTTGTTGGCGCCCAAGCGCCGCTCGGCCACGCCCAAGACGCCCAGCCAGCTCAAGACAGCCAAGACAGCCAAGACAGCCAAGACAGCCAAGGCGCCGTCCAAGGCGGGTCGGCGGGCTGCCTGAGGGGAGCGGCATGACCATGAACCCTGTCGTGCGTTGGCCTGCCGAGGCCATCTGGGAGGCGGTGGAACCCGTGCTGCCCGGCTTCTCGGTGGAGGTGCTGCCCGAGATCGACTCCACCAACACCGAACTCATGCGCCGGGCCCGGGCGGGCCGCCATGAGCCGGTGCTGCTGGTCGCCGAGCGCCAGACGGCCGGCCGTGGCCGCATGGGCCGGGTCTGGCAGGGCGGTGGTGCGCCTGAGGCGGGCGAGCCGCCCTCGCTGATGTTTTCGCTGGGTCTGCCTTTGGCGCCTGCTGACTGGTCGGGTCTGTCGCTGGCGGTGGGGCTGAGCTTGGCCGAGTCGCTCGACCCCGATGCACGGGCCGGCCTGGGGCTCAAATGGCCCAATGACCTGTGGCGGCACGATTGCAAGCTGGGCGGCATTCTGATCGAGACCGCCGGCGGCGGCGCTGCCCCGCCTGGTCAGCCCCCCGCGCCGCGGTATGTGGTGATCGGCGTCGGCCTCAACATCTTGCCGCGCGCCGTCGAGGGCACGTCGACCCCGCTGGCCACACTGCGTGACTGGCAGGCCCAGGCCAGCGCGCCGCAGACGCTGCTGCAAGTCATTCCCCCACTGGTGGCCAGGGTGCTGGGTTTTGCCGACAGCGGTTTTGCCCCCTTGCTGCCCCGTTTCCTGACCCGTGATGTGCTGCTCGGCCGGCCTGTGCGCACCAGCGACGGTCTGGAGGGGGTGGCCGCTGGCGTGGATGCCGGGGGGGCGCTGCTCGTGCATACTGCACAGGGCACCCAGGCCATCCACAGTTCCGAGGTGAGTGTGCGGCCGGTGCCTGCGTCGCCACCGGCCTGCTGAGGCCCTGGTTTCAACCCACTGCCCTTGTCTCACACCTGCCCATGCTTCGTCTGCTCGTCGTCTTGCTGCTGCTGGTCAATGGTGCGTATTTTCTGTGGACGCAGGGTCACCTGGCTGCGCTGGGGCTGGCCCCGGTGAACCCGTCCGAGCCACAGCACCTGGCCCAGCAGATCAAGCCTGAGGCGCTGACCCTGATGACGGCCGACGAAAGCAAGCGCCTGGCCGCCGAGGCCGCGGCCGCCAGCATCACCGAATGCCTGACCGCCGGTCCCCTGGACGACAAGCTGGCGGCTGTGGTGCGCGAGGCCGCCACGCAGTCGCTTGCAACGGGGCAATGGAGTCTGGACACCATCACCGTGCCAGGTCGCTGGATCATCTACATGGGCCGCTACGGCGACCCCGACATGCTGAGCCGCAAGAAGGCCGAACTGCGGGCCCGCCGCATCAGCTTCGAACCCTTGACCAATCCGGCTCTGGAGCCCGGTCTGTCACTGGGCAGCTTTGTTTCTCAGGGCGCCGCCAATGAAGAGTTGGCCGCCCTGTCGCAACGCGGCGTGCGCACGGCCAAGGTGGTGCAGGAGCGACCTGACAGCAAGGCCTATGCCCTCAAGCTGCCGGCCGTGGGTGAGGCGCTGCGCGGCAAGCTGGAGCCGCTGCGCGACAGCCTGGGCGGCAAAAGCCTGCGGCCGTGCTGACCACCGGGCCATTCAGGCTCAGGTGGGCAGGCCTTCAGGGCAGTTCGATACAAACCGCACCGTGAAGCTGGCCCCTGGCGGTTGTTCGCCTGGCCGCGCGTCGTTGAGCGTGATGCTGGCCTCGTGCTGGCGCGCGATCTCCAGCACGATGGGCAAGCCCAGGCCCGAGCCGTCGGCATCGGTGCCCAGGGCGCGGTAGAAGGGCTGGAACACCAGCTCGCGTTCGGCCTCTGGAATGCCGGGGCCTGAGTCTTCCACCTGCAGCAGCAGGGCTCGGCTGAAGGGGTCGGCCAGCACGCGGGCCGTCACCACGCCGGGGCGGGTGTCGGTACTGGGGGTGTAGTTGATGGCGTTGTCCACCAGGTTGCGCACCAGCTCCTTGAGCAAGGTGGGGTTGCCCATCAGTTGCACGCCGGCCGCACCAGGGCTGGCGCCGTCGTAGCCCAGGTCGATGCGCTTTTCCATGGCGCGCGGCACCGAGTCGCGCACCACCTCCATGGTCAGCCGGGCCAGGTCGCAGGGCTGTCGCGTCAGGGCTGCACCACTGTTCTCGGCCCGGGCCAGTGACAGCAGCTGATTGACGGTGTGGGTGGCGCGGATGCTGGAGCGCCCGATTTGCTTGAGTGACTGCTTGAGCTCTTCAGTGCTGGTGCCTTCGCGCTGGGCCAGGTCGGCCTGCATGCGCAGGCCCGCCAGCGGGGTTTTGAGCTGGTGGGCGGCATCCGCCAGAAAGCGCTTTTGCGTGGCGATCGAGTCGTTCAGGCGTGTCAGCAGGTCGTTCACCGAAGACACCAGGGGGGCCACTTCGACCGGCACGGCCTTGTCATCGAGCGGGCTGAGGTCGTCGGGGTCGCGGGCGCGGATGCGCTCCTCAAGTTGCGACAAGGGCTTGATGCCGCGCGCCAGGGCGAGCCATACCAGCAGCACGGCCAGCGGCAGGATGACGAACTGCGGCAGCATCACGCCTTTGATGATCTCGGTGGCCAGCACGGAGCGCTTCTCGCGGGTCTCGGCCACTTGCACCAGGGCGGGTTCGGCGTTCTCGATCGGCAGCCGCACCCAGATGTAGGCCACGCGCACTTCCAGGCCCTTGAGTTCGTCGTCGCGCAAGCGCACCACGCCGATGACCTGCTTGTCTTCTTCGGCGGGCAGTGGCAGCGCGGCTTCGCCGGACAGGAACTCGCCGCGCGTGCCCATGACCTGGTAATACACCATGTCAGAGTCGTCGGCGCGCAGCAGCTCGCTGGCGGGCAGGGGCAGGTTGAAGCTGGCGCGGTTGTTGTGCACCGTGATCAGCTGGGCCAGCGTCTGCACGTTGTAGTCCAGCGCCCGGTCGAAGGGCTTGTTGGCAATGCCCTGGGCCACCAGCCAGGTCAGGGCCAGGCTGACCGGCCACAGCAGCAGCAGGGGCGTGAGCATCCAGTCAAGGATCTCGCCAAACAGCGAACGCTGCTCACGCTGGAAGATTTTCAAGGGGTGGGCCTAGCCGGGGATTTTTTCGAGACAGTAGCCCAGGCCGCGTACCGTGGCGATGCGGATCGGGCCGCGTTCGATCTTCTTGCGCAGGCGGTGGATGTAGACCTCGATGGCGTTGTTGCTCACCTCTTCGCCCCATTCGCACAGGCGCTCCACCAACTGGTCTTTGCTGACCAGCCGGCCGGCGCGTTGCAGCAGCACTTCGAGCAGGCCCAGCTCGCGGGCCGACAGTTCAACCATCTTGCCGTCGATGGTGGCCACACGTCCGGCCTGGTCGTAGATCAGCGGGCCGTGTTTGATGGTGCTGCTGGTGCCGCCCATGCCACGCCGGGTGAGGGCGCGCACGCGGGCTTCGAGCTCTTGCAGCGAGAAAGGCTTGGCCATGTAGTCGTCTGCACCGTAGTCCAGGCCCTTGACGCGTTCTTCAACGCTGTCGGCCGCGGTCAGGATCAGCACCGGCAGGGCCGAGCCGCGGCTGCGCAGGCGCTTGAGCACCTCCAGTCCGTGCATGCGGGGCAGGCCCAGGTCGAGGATCAGCAGATCGAACTCGTTGTTGGTCATCAGCGCCGCATCGGCTTCGGCGCCGCTGGCCACGTGGTCCACCGCGGCACCCGAGGCGCGCAGGGTGCGCAACAGGCCATCGGCCAGCACCTGGTCGTCTTCGGCAATCAGAATTCTCATGGGGTCTCCTGGGGTGCGGGCGGCGTTCGGCTCGGCATGGCCGTTCACCCCAAATTCTAGGCCGTATGAGCCGTCGGATTGTCTTCAGACAAACCCACCTCAGCTGCCTGCGTAGGCCTCCAGCCCCAGCGCCACCACGGTGGCCACCTCGTCCCCCACGGCGGCGCGGAATTCGGCCTCGGCCTGGGTCACGGCCCGCCGGAAGGCCTGCAGCCAGGCCAGCCCGGTGTCGGTGAAGCAGATCCTCCGGGCCCGCGCGTCCTGCGGGTCGACCTCGCGCCGCACCAGGCCCCAGGCTTCGCACTGGGTCACCAGATCGCCCATGGCCTGCTTGCTCATGCCGGCGCTGGCGGCCAACTCGGTCAGCCGTGAGCCGTCCAGGCCCAGGTGGCGTGTGATGTGGATGTGGGCCGCGCTCACCTGGCCGCGGGCCGCCAGGTTGGACAGGGCCAGGGGCACGTCCAGGTCGTGCGCCATCAGGGTCAGCACGCGCTCGTCGAAGCGACGCAGCGCGTGGCCCATCAGCCGGCCCAGGTGGGTCAGGCGCCAAGCGTCGGCAGCGGGTGGAGGGGCGAGCATGGGGTGATTTTAATAGTCAGGCAAACTGACTAAAAAACATGAAAATTTTCAGAAGACCTTGTTTAAACTGCTGTTCAAGCATCCAGCCTGTGATCAATCACAGTGACTGATCCACCCGACCCTTTCACCCTCTTCAGGAGCTCTCCATGGACGCACCCGTCAAAGGCAACGCCGCCAATTCCGAAAAAGCCAAGGCCTTGCAGGCCGCGCTCGCGCAGATCGAAAAGCAGTTCGGCAAAGGCACGATCATGCGCCTGGGCGAGGGCGAGGCGATCGAGGACATCCAGGTGATCTCCACCGGCTCGCTGGGCCTGGACGTGGCCCTGGGCGTGGGCGGCCTGCCGCGCGGCCGGGTGGTTGAGATCTACGGCCCGGAATCCTCGGGCAAGACCACGCTGACCCTGCAGGTGGTGGCCGAGATGCAGAAGCAAGGCGGCACGTGTGCCTTTGTCGACGCCGAGCACGCGCTCGACATCCAGTACGCCCAGAAGCTGGGCGTGAACCTGCAGGAACTGCTGATCAGCCAGCCCGACACCGGCGAGCAGGCCCTGGAGATCGTGGACAGCCTGGTGCGCTCGGGGGCGGTGGACCTGATCGTGGTCGACTCGGTGGCCGCGCTCACGCCCAAGGCCGAAATCGAAGGTGAAATGGGCGACTCTCTGCCCGGCCTGCAGGCCCGCCTGATGAGCCAGGCGTTGCGCAAGCTGACCTCGACCATCAAGAAGACCAACTGCATGGTCATTTTCATCAACCAGATCCGCATGAAGATCGGCGTGATGTTCGGTTCGCCCGAAACCACCACCGGCGGCAATGCGCTGAAGTTCTACGCCTCGGTGCGCCTGGACATCCGCCGCACCGGCACCATCAAGAAGGGCGAAGAGGCGATCGGCAACGAGACCAAGGTGAAGGTCGTGAAGAACAAGGTCTCGCCTCCGTTCAAGACGGCCGAGTTCGACATTCTGTTCGGCGAGGGCATCAGCCGCCATGGTGAAATCATCGACATGGGTGTCACCGCCAAGATCATCGAAAAATCGGGTGCCTGGTATGCCTACAACGGCGAAAAGATCGGCCAGGGCCGTGACAACGCCCGTGAGTTCCTGCGCGAGAACCCCGACCTGGCCCGCGAGATCGAGAACAAGGTGCGTGAAAGCCTGGGCATCGCCCTGTTGCCCCCGGTGCTGAGCAGCCCGGCTGCGGCTGCCGACGCCGCGTGACAGGCCCAGGCTCCGGGGTGCCCGCCTCTTGCCGGGCGGGGCCTCTGGGCCGGCTGAGTGCCGATGTCGTTTGAAAAGATTTCGCTCAAGGGGCGTGCGCTGCGCTACCTCGCTATGCGCGAGCATTCGCGCTCAGAGCTGGAGCGCAAGCTGGCGCCTCACGAAGAGGTGCCCGGTGAATTGGCCCGGGCGCTGGACGAGTTGCAGGCCCGAGGCTTCATTGATGAGCAGCGCGTGATCGAGTCGCTGCTGTACCGCCGGGCCTCGCGTCTGGGCGCCGGGCGTCTGCGTCAGGAGTTGCAGGCCAAGGGCCTGCAGGGCGAAGCCGTGCAGCAGGCCTTGGCCGGCTTGCGTGACACCGAACTGGCGCGTGCTCAGGTGGTTTGGCGCAAGCGCTTTGACAGCCTGCCGACGGCGGCCACCGAGCGGGCCCGGCAAACCCGCTTTCTGATGGCGCGCGGCTTCTCGTCCGAGGTGGTGCGCCAGGTACTGGCAGGCCGGGGCGTTGAGGACGACGAGTCGGCATGCAGCGACGAAATCGACCAGGATTGAGCGCCACAGTGCGCAGGACCACGCCATGAAAAAAGGCCCCTCGGGGCCTTTGCTGCGCCTGGGCTGGTGCGCTCAGAGGCTCAGCATCAGTTGCAGGTTCTGCACGGCGGCGCCGCTGGCACCTTTGCCGAGGTTGTCCAGGCGGGCGATCAGCACGGCGTGGTTGAATTCATCGTTGCCGAACACACGCAGTTCAAGTTTGTTGGTGTCGTTCAGAGCCAGGGCATCGAGCTTGCCGTCTTCGGTGGCCGGCAGCACGCTGACCCAGCCCCCATCGGCGGCGCTGGCCGCATAGTGGCGGCTCAGGGCGTCGTGCAGATCGGCGGCCTTGGGTGCCCCCGGCAGCGTGTCCAGGTGCAGCGGCAGCTGCACCAGCATGCCCTGGCGGAAGTTGCCCACGGCGGGCACAAACAAGGGGCGGCGGGTCAGGCCGGTGCAGGCCATGATCTCGGGAATGTGCTTGTGCTTGAGGCCCAGCGCATAGGCCTCGTACAAGGGGGCTTCACCTTTTTCATAGGCTTCGATCATGGTGCGCCCGCCACCCGAGTAGCCGCTGACCGAGGGCAGGGCCACCGGGTGGTCCTTGGGCAGCAGGCCCGCATCAATCAGGGGGCGCAGCAAGGCGATGGCGCCGGTGGCGTAGCAGCCCGGGTTGGCCACGCGGCGGGCCTGTCGCACCGCCTCTTTCTGGCCCGGGGCCAGTTCGGGAAAACCGTAGACCCAGCCCGGACTCACGCGGTGGGCGGTCGAGGCATCGATGATCTTGGGGCCGGGGCGGCCGGTGCTGCGTTCCAGCTCGTCCACCAGAGCCACGGTCTCGCGGGCCGCATCGTCGTGCAGGCACAGAATGACCAGGTCCACGCCGGCCAGCAGCTCACGTTTGGCGGCCGGGTCTTTGCGTCGTTCAGGCGCAATGCTCACCAGTTCGATGGCGGGCATGTGTTGCAGCCGCTCCCGGATTTGCAGGCCGGTGGTGCCTGCTTCGCCGTCAATAAAAACCAAGGCCATGATGTCTTCCTGACTCAGTGTTGTGGTAACCACGTAAGTTACGCACAAGGTTTGTGCAGGGCAGCATGATACATTTCGAGGTTGCTGTGTCCACTGCCCGACGCCGGCTTTTGCGAGGTCGCCGGGTGAAAATCATCCATTCCTGAGAGAGACCTCATGAAGATTCACGAGTACCAAGGCAAGGAAATCTTGCGTCAGTTTGGTGTGCCCGTCCCCCGTGGCATCCCTGCATTCACGGTTCAAGAGGCGGTGGAAGCTGCCCAGAAACTGGGCGGTCCGGTTTGGGTCGTCAAGGCCCAGATCCACGCGGGCGGCCGCGGCAAGGGCGGCGGCGTCAAGGTGGCCAAGTCCATCGATGACGTGAAGCGCCTGGCTGGCGAGATCCTGGGCATGCAGCTCAAGACCCACCAGACTGGCCCCGAAGGCCAGAAGGTCCGTCGTCTGTACATCGAAGACGGCGCCGACATCCAGAAGGAATACTACGTGTCGATCGTGACCGATCGCGCCACGCAGAAGCTGGCCTTCATTGCCTCCAGCGAAGGCGGCATGGACATCGAGGAAGTGGCTCACTCCACCCCCGAGAAGATCATCACCGAATTCATCGACCCGCTGACCGGCCTGAGCGCCGAGCAGGCGACCCGCATTGCCAATGGCATCGGCCTGCCCGCCGAGTCGACCGCCCAGGCTGTGGACATCTTCCAGAAGCTGTTCAAGTGCTACATGGACACCGACGCTTCGCTGGTTGAAATCAACCCGCTGAACCGTGACAGCAAGAACAACCTGATCGCCCTGGACGCCAAGTTCAACTTCGACGCCAACGCCCTGTTCCGTCACCCGGAAATCGTGGCCTACCGCGATCTGGACGAAGAAGATCCGGCTGAAGTCGAGGCTTCCAAGTTCGACCTGGCCTACATCAGCCTGGATGGCAACATCGGCTGCCTGGTGAACGGCGCCGGTCTGGCCATGGCCACCATGGACACCATCAAGCTGTTCGGCGGCGAGCCGGCCAACTTCCTGGACGTCGGCGGCGGCGCCACGGCCGAGAAGGTGACCGAAGCCTTCAAGATCATGCTCAAGAACGAAAAGGTCAAGGGCATCCTGGTCAACATCTTCGGCGGCATCATGAAGTGCGACACCATCGCCAACGGCGTGATCACCGCTTGCAAGGCCGTGAACCTGTCCGTGCCGCTGGTGGTGCGCATGAAGGGCACCAACGAAGAGCTGGGCAAGAAGCTGCTGGCCGAATCCGGCCTGCCCATCATTGCCGCCGACACCATGGCCGAAGCTGCGACCAAGATCGTGGCTGCCGTCAAGTAAGCCCGGAGAACACACATGTCGATCTACATCAACAAAGACACCAAGGTCATCACCCAGGGCATCACGGGCAAGACTGGCCAGTTCCACACCGAAAAGTGCCAGGAATACGCGAACGGCAAGAACGCCTTCGTGGCTGGCGTGAACCCGAAGAAGGCCGGCGAGTCGATCTTCAACATCCCGATCTACGCCTCCGTCAAGGAAGCTGCTTCCGAAACCGGCGCCACCGTGTCGGTGATCTATGTGCCGCCCGCAGGTGCAGCCGCTGCCATCTGGGAAGCTGTTGAAGCCGACCTGGACCTGGCGATCTGCATCACCGAAGGCATCCCGGTCCGCGACATGCTGGAAGTGCGCAACAAGATGAAGGCCAAGGAAGCCGCCGGTGGCAAGCGCACCCTGCTGCTGGGCCCCAACTGCCCTGGCCTGATCACCCCCGACGAAATCAAGATCGGCATCATGCCGGGTCACATCCACCGCAAGGGCCGCATCGGCGTGGTCTCGCGTTCGGGCACCCTGACCTATGAAGCCGTGGCCATGCTGACCGAAGTCGGCCTGGGCCAGTCGAGCGCCGTGGGCATTGGTGGCGACCCCATCAACGGCCTGAAGCACATCGACGTGATGAAGGCGTTCAACGACGATCCGGACACCGACGCCGTGATCATGATCGGTGAAATCGGCGGCCCCGATGAAGCCGACGCCGCTCGCTGGTGCAAGGAAAACATGAAGAAGCCGGTGGTCGGCTTCATCGCTGGCGTGACCGCGCCTCCCGGCAAGCGCATGGGCCACGCCGGTGCCCTGATCTCGGGTGGTGCCGATACCGCCGATGCCAAGCTCGCCATCATGGAAGAGTGCGGTTTCGTCGTGACCCGCAACCCGTCCGAACTGGGCAAGCTGCTGAAAGCTCAGCTCAAGTAAGCCAGCGGCGTCCGTAAGCAATATTACGGACGGCCATTGCGCGAGGGGCCGTTAAACTGCGGCCTCCCACTCAACAGAAGCGCTCGAAACGCAGGTTTCGGGCGCTTCTTGCATTCAAAACACAGGAGAAACTGCATGGAAATGCTGCAAAGCCCGGACTTCTGGATCGGTCTGATCAAGATTGTCTGGATCAACATCATCTTGTCAGGTGACAACGCGGTGGTGATCGCTTTGGCGGCCCGCTCGCTGCCCCCCGAACTGCAACGCAAGGCCATTCTGTTCGGCTCCGGCGCTGCGGTGGTGTTGCGTATCGTGCTGACCTTTGTGGCTGCCAAGCTGCTCGGCCTACCGTTCCTGCAGGTGGTAGGCGGTTTGCTGCTGCTGTGGATCGGTGTCCAGCTGCTGAGCGAAGAGGAAGAGGAAGAAGGCGAAGCCAAATCCTCGGGCAACATGATGGCCGCCGTGCGCACCATCCTGATCGCCGACCTGGTGATGAGCCTGGACAACGTGATCGCCGTGGCTGCCGCCGCCAAGGGCAGCGACCTGCTGCTGATCCTGGGCCTGGGCATCAGCATTCCGCTGGTGATCTTCGGCAGCACGCTGATGATCAAGCTGATGGAGCGCTTCCCCATCATCGTGGTGCTGGGTGCTGCACTGATCGGCTGGGTGGGCGGTGAGACGATCGCCAGCGATGTCTTCCTGGCCGACTTTGCACATGCCAACCCCTGGCTGCACTACGTTGCCGCGACGACCGGTGCGGTGTTGGTGGTGCTGGTGGGCAAGGTGCTGCAGGCCCGCTCCGCCGCGGCCCACAAGGCAGACTGAAGACACTTGCCGCCTGACCTGGCTTTCTTGCCAGGCTGCGATCAAACCACGGGGCCAGCGCCCAGGCGCTGGCCCCGTTGTCATTTTTGCTGCAGTTGACTTGCTCCACCCTGGGGCCTCTGATAGTGTGTCGATCAGTTTATTTGTGTAAATAAGTCAACAAATCACCCTGCTGTGGGGGCTGTCTTGGCGAGGTCATGGAGGCCTCGTCAGGCTGGCCCGCCTGTGCCGTGACGAGGTGTGCCGAGCACGCTGTCATGTGATGCGTCAAGGGTGATCGACGAAGTGGTTCAAGGTTGACGCCAGCCGGCCCTGTGCAGGGCGCTGTGTGCCTTGTGCTTCCGCTGTCGAGGGGGTTGCCCATGCCTTGGCATGGGCTGCAAGAGGCTGGCGGAGCTGCCGCGGTTGTCCTGGGTTCCTGAGTCGGACCCGGTTTTTGAGCCATGAAATACGAGTTTTGTGCCTTCACGGACCCTGGTCTGGCCCGTGCCAACAATGAGGATTCCGTCACTTTTGACGAGTCGACCTGCCTGGCCGTGCTGGCTGATGGCATGGGGGGGTACAACGCTGGCGAGGTGGCCAGCGGCATGGCCACGACCTTCATCCGCACCGAATTGTCGCGTTGGTTGGCGCAGGCGGGGCGACATGCCAACGCCAAGGAAATCCAGCGGGCGATGGAAATCTGCGTCGACAACGCCAACCGGGCCATTTTCAACGCAGCGCACAGCAACCCCCAGTATTCGGGCATGGGCACCACACTCGTCATGGGCGTGTTTCAGGACGCCCGCCTGATGTTGGGCCACATTGGCGACTCGCGCTGCTATCGCCTGCGTGATGGCGAATTGGCCCAGCTCACCAAGGACCATTCCTTGTTGCAGGAGCAGGTCGATGCCGGGCTGATCACACCTGAGCAGGCCGCAGTGTCCATCAACCGCAATCTGGTCACCCGTGCCATGGGGGTGGAGGACGCAGCCATCCTGGAGGTCAGCGAATGCCGGGTCGAGAACGGGGATCTTTATCTGCTGTGCTCGGATGGCTTGTCAGACATGATGGGGGCGACCGAGATCGCCGAACTGCTGAATATTCCCGAAGCATTGACCCAGAAAGCAACGCGAATGATCAAGATCGCCAATCACCATGGGGGGCGCGATAATATCAGCGTATTGCTGGTCAGAGCGGGGGATGCCTCGTCCAAGAAAAGGCTTCTGTCACGCCTTTGGGGCGGCTAGCTCTGCCGATTCGCCATTTTGCGAACACCACCAATCCATAACAAGCCAGGTTTTCAGGAGTACCGAACATGCCCAAGATGATCGTATCGATCGATGGGGTCGTCATCAAGGAAGTGCAGCTCACCAAGGAGCGCACCACCCTGGGCCGGAGGCCTTACAACGATATCGTCATCGACAATCTGGCCGTGAGCGGTGAGCATGCCGTGCTGCAGATGGTGGGGCAGGCGGTCACGCTGGAAGACCTCAACAGCACCAACGGGACCTATGTGAACGGCAAGGCCGTCAAAAAGCAGCAACTGCAGAGCGGTGACACGATCGAAGTCGGCAAGTACAAGATCCGCTTCATTGCCGAGCTGGAATCCAGTGAATACGACAAGACCATGGTGGTGAAGCCGCCGGTTTCATTGTCCGACTCTCTTTCCACGGTGCCTGCTGCCATGGGCAGCTACCAGTCGGCCCCTACGCAGGCCGGAGAATCCCTGGCCGGTTCGATCAAGGTGCTTTCAGGCTCTGCGGCTGGCCGTGAGGTCAGTCTGACCAAGGTGGTCACCACCATTGGCAAGCCTGGTGTGGCGGTGGCCGCCATCACCCGTCGCCCGCATGGCTTCGTGCTGGCCCACGTGGAAGGCGGTACCTTCCCAACCCTCAACGGGAACCCTGTCAGCGCCGAGCCCGTCACCCTGAAAAGTGGCGACGTGCTGGAACTGGCGGGCACCCAGATGCAGTTCTTCCAGGTTTGAGTGTTTTCAAGGCGGCCCGCATGGTCTGGCCTGCCGTAGCGGCAACCGCGAGCCGCTTGAGCGTTCGGCACTTCTGGCGCCGTGGCGTCATGTTGGTGCCCGCCGTCCTGTTGCTGGCCCATGTCCTGGGCCTCCTCCCCCTCACACTGGTGAACCGGCTGGACGACCAGATCTACGACGTTCGCCTGCGTCTGACCATGCCGGCCACCTTGGACGAACGGGTGGCCATCGTCGACATCGACGAAAAAAGCCTGGCCCAACTCGGCCATTGGCCTTGGGGGCGCGATCAACTGGCCTTGCTGGCGGATCGCCTGTTTCAGCACTACGGGATTGCGGCGCTGGGTTTTGACGTGCTGTTCTCCGAGTCGGACACCAGCTCCGGGCTGGCCTCTCTGCAGGCCTTGGCCCACGGCCCGCTGCAGGACAATGCGGGCTTCAAGCAGCAACTGGACCACCTCACCCCCCGCTTGAATTACGACCGGCGCTTTGCTCAGGCGCTGCAGGGGCGCCCGGTGGTGTTGGGCTATTACTTCTCCAGCGATCGCGATGGGCGCCGCAAAGGAGAGTTGCCGGCCCCCGTTCTGAGTGCCGCGCAAGTGCCCGCAGAGGGCTTGCAAGTGCTGGATTGGGATGGCTACGGCGCCAGCCTGCCCGAATTGGCGCGTGCGGCGCCGCGCGCCGGCTTTTTCAACTCAGTCACCGACGAGGATGGGGTGGTCCGTTCGCTGCCTCTGCTGTCTCGCCACGACGGGCAGTATTACGAATCCCTGGCCCTGGCCCTGTACCGCGTTGCACATGACCTGCGGGTGAGTGGCCCCGTCTGGGCGCAATCCCCAAGCGAAGGGGGATCACCGCCCGTGCTGGAGGCCTTGCAACTGCAGGGCCAATCGGGCACGGAGCGGGTACCCCTGGACCCTTCCGGCACGGCCCTGGTGCCCTTTCGGGGGCGAGGCGGACCCGGGGGGGGCTCCTACCGTTATGTCTCGGCGATCGACGTCCTGCAGGCCAAGGCCCCGCGTGAGGACCTGCAGGGCCGCATCGTGCTGGTGGGCTCCACCTCGCCGGGCCTGCTTGACTTGCGGGCCACGCCTGTGGGGCAGATTTACCCTGGGGTGGAATCCCACGCCAACCTGATCAGCGGTTTGCTGGACCAGCATCTGCTGGTGCGGCCAGACTATGCTGCCGGCTACGAAGTGCTGGTGCTCGCCTCCGTGGGCCTGACCTTGGCCCTGCTGCTGCCTGGGCTCAGCGCGGCCGCCGCGATGTGGACCAGCCTGGCCAGCTTGCTGCTGGTCAGTGGCCTCAACTTTGCCCTGTACCGTGCACACGGCCTGGTGCTGCCCCTGGCCAGCGCCCTGTTGCTGATCGTGCTGACTTTCGGCGTGAACATGAGCTACGGCTACCTGGTGGAGAGCCGTGCCAAGCGCCGGCTGGCCAACGTCTTTGGCACCTACGTGCCACCAGAACTGGTCGATCAGATGCTGCAGGCCCCTGATCAATACACCATGCGTGCGGCCAGCCGCGAGCTCACCGTCATGTTCTGCGACATGCGCGGTTTTACCCACCTCTCCGAAGGGTTGGAGCCCGAGGCGGTGCAGGCCTTGCTCAACCAACTGTTCAGCCGACTCACTGTCTGCATTCGCCGTCATCAAGGCACCATCGACAAGTACATTGGCGACTGCGTCATGGCGTTCTGGGGCGCCCCGGTGGCCCTGCCCAACCATGCCGCGCTGGCCGTGCGGGCTGCCCTGGACATGGTGAACGAGGTAGCGCGCTTCAACCAGGAGCGCCTCGCCCAGGGCCTGCCCCGCGTGAGCGTTGGCATCGGCCTCAACACAGGCGTGATGCGGGTCGGCGACATGGGATCTGACTTGCGCCGCAGCTACACCGTGATCGGTGATGCGGTCAATCTGGCGTCGCGCCTCGAGGGGCTGTCCAGGCTTTACGGGGTCTCTGTGATCGCCGGAGACACCACCCGTCGCCAAGCTGATCCTGAGGCGCTGTGGCAAACGCTGGATTGCGTGCGCGTCAAAGGCAAGGGAGAGCCCGTTCTGATCCACACGCCTCACCCAGTGCCCGAAAGTGAAGAGTCGGGGCGCCGCATTCAGGAAGAGTTGGCCCAATGGGCGGAATTTTTGGCGAACTACCGCGCAAAAAATTGGGATGCCTGTAGCCAGAGGCTGAAAGAGTTGCGGAAAATGGAGCCGTTGGTAACGGTTTGTCAGATGTATGGCGAGCGTTTGTTGCAATACCAGCAGACACCCCCTCCCGACGATTGGGATGGCGTGACGGTCTTTGACATCAAGTAGGGATGTTTGCGCATGAAAATCAGGGTTCTTGGCTGCTCGGGCGCCATTGCCAGAGGTTGCCACACCACCTCGTTTCTCGTCGGTGACTCGGTTCTCATCGACGCCGGAACCGGTGTGGGCGAGCTCACCCTGGAGGAAATGGTGCGCGTCGATGATGTGTTCCTGACCCATTCCCACCTGGACCACATCGCCGCCTTGCCCCTGATGCTGGATGCTGTGAGCAAATGGCGCCAAAGCCCGTTGCGCGTGCGCGCCTTGCCGCAAACCCTGCATGCCTTGCGGCAGCATGTGTTCAACGACGTCATCTGGCCCGATTTCACCCGCCTCCCCAACCCTGCCCGGCCCTTTGTCACTCTTCATCCGTTCGAATGCGGAGATGTTCTGTCCTGCGGTCCCTGTCAGATCGAGGTGTTGCCGGCCGACCATGCGGTGCCTGCCGTGGGGTTCTCTGTCGATGCCGGCCGTGGGGCCTGGGTCTTCACGGGCGACACCTGCGGCCACCCTGCTTTCTGGGCCCGCATCCGGCAACTGCCCGTCAAGGCCCTGGTGATCGAGACAGCCTTTGGCGAGGCGGAGCATGAACTTGCCGTGCGCAGCCGCCACCTGTCACCCACCAGCCTGATCGAACAACTGCGCCTGCTGGGTGAGCAGCCGGGGTTCCCGATCCACATCACCCACACCAAGCCCTCCGAGACGGCCGACATCGCGGCCCAACTTCAGGCCCTGGAACAACAGGCCGAGCACCCCGTGGGATGGCCCTTGACCCTGGCGTGGCTCGCTTCGGGCGATGTGTTCGAGATCTGAGGGATGGGGTGACAATTTTGTTCTGACAAATTTGTCCTCTCGGAAGCAGCAAAAATACACATATGACACCTTTGGAAATCAAAAGGCCTTCAGGGCATCAAGCTGCGCACAAAACCGCTGGATTCGCATGGCACGGAATCTGCTGAACTCGACCGCTCTTCCCCTTCATTTCAGGAGTTTTCACATGAAGCGTACCGTCCAACAGGGTTTCACCCTGATCGAATTGATGATCGTGGTCGCGATCATCGGCATCTTGGCTGCCGTGGCTCTGCCGGCTTACCAGGACTACACCAAGAAGGCCAAGATTGCCGAAGTGGTTCTGGCCGCGTCCTCGTGCCGTACCACGATCACTGAGGTGTACCAATCTGCCTCCAGCGGTAGCCTGCCTACTGGCGCCAATGGTTGGGGTTGCGAGCAGACGGGTGGCTCTGCATCCAAATACGTCTCGACCGTCACCACCTCGTCGGCTGGTGTGATCAGTGCAAAGGCCACCGGCTTCAATGACACGAACATCGACGGCCAGTCCCTCACGCTGACTCCGTACGTCGACAGCGCCAACCCCATGTCCGCAGCTAACGCCGGTAGCCCTGTGTACATGTGGAAGTGCGGCCCGGCTGCCACCTCCGGGATCCTGCCCAAGTTCCTGCCAGGTTCTTGCCGCGGTTAATCGGATATCGTTCCGTCACAAAAAGGCAGCTTGGCTGCCTTTTTGATTTTTTGGGTACGGAAATCCAAAAATCCATGAGGCGTGGTGTATTCCACTCGAAGTGAGGTCGCGGCGGGTCGCTGGGTGTGGTCTTGGCACGCGTGGCATCGTTGGTGTATTGATCGAGGACATATGGTGTTTTTGACGAAGAAGAGTGCGTCCACCCTGCTGCCCATTCTGTTTGTGGCGTGCTTGGTCTATTACCTGCATCCGTATTACGGGATACGCCACGACAGTCCTCTGTACTTGGGGCAAGCCTTGCTGGCGATGGACCCAGTCACCTTCAAAAAAGATCTGTTCTTTGCCTACGGTAGCCAAGCTGACTACACGTTGTTGCCCGCTGTATTGGGTTGGCTTTGCCTTCATTGGCATCCAGCCCAAGTTTTTCTTTGGTTGACAGCTCTGTCATTGGGTTTGTTTGCCGCATCGGCATATGTTCTCTGCCGCCGACTGCTGAATCCTGAGGTGGGCTATTGGGGTTTGTTGGCCTTGCTGATTTTTCCTTCAGTTTATGGCGGGACCTGGATCCTGTCCTACGCCGAAGGCTTTCTGACGGGGCGTGTGCTTTCCGAACCCATTGTCTTGCTGATGTTGGCGGCCTATCTGGGGCGCTCCTATGGCTGGTCCGCTGTGTTGTTTTTGGTGGCGGCCCTGATCCATCCCCTGCCGGCGCTGGGGGGGCTGATGGTTTTATGGGCTCATCTGGTGGTGCGGCGACTCATTTGGCTGCACTTGCTTTGGGTGCCAATTCTCATTTTTGCTGCTGCTCTATTGGGTGTGCCACATCTGGAGTTTTTGAGTGCCCGTTTTGATCCGCAGTGGTTTGACTGGATTCGTGGACCTAACAAGCTCACCTTCTTAAGTGAATGGCCAGCCATGGACTGGACGTTCATTCTGACGGATGTCTTCTTGCTCAGCCTGTGGGCTCGCAGTGCCTCTGAACCGATGCGCTCGATGGCGCGAGCCGCGTTGTTGGCTACGGCCATGGGCTTCGCGTTGAGCTATGTGTTTTATGAACAACTGCGATTTGTTTTTTTGGGTGGTTTGCAATTTTGGCGCGTTGATTGGCTGATGCACTGGCTTGCGATTGCTGGAATTCCCGGTTTGCTGTCCATGGAGTACAAGAATTCAGGTCCCAAGAGTGTCCAATTCTTGGCTTTACTTACCATCGTTGCATTGGGGACGCAAAATAGAATATCGCCAGACATGGCGGTGATTATTTATGTTTTGATTCCACTGTATTTGAGTTGGCCTAAGGTGCAAAGAAAAATCGGTCCTGTCCTGACCCGGGCACTGATTGTCAGCATGTTTTTTGCTGTTGCACTTTCTTTGCTTAAATATTCTTACAATTTATTGGATCGATTTAGTATATCGGGGCATCTTGGGAACCCTCCGATGATGAATTTTATGATTCTGTCGCACCCAGTCATTGGCGGCTTGGTGGTGGCATTTTTGGTATACCTTTTTAAAAAGCGACCGGGTTGGCGAGGTTGTGGTTTGATCTTTGTGTTGGCAGCATTGATTTTTTCGTTTACTCATTGGGATCGACGCAGTGCCTGGACATTAGAAGTTGAGCACACCCGAGGTGATGGATCTGAATTTGGTGTGACGCTTGAGCCATCGGCTCAAGTCTTTTGGTCCAATGAATTGCTGGCCCCCTGGCTGGTGTTGAGGCGTCCAAGTTATTTCAGTGTGCAACAAACGGCAGGTATTTTGTTTAATCGAGATACCGCTCGCGAGGTGATTCAACGGCATACAGCATTGGATGCGCTTAATCAAAATTTAGATGTCTGCAAGATCAAAAAGACTTCTGATCGTGACGATGAAGTATGCAATGTGCAGAGCATCACGCTGACTGCATTGTGCCGGGTTGCCAAGTCAAGTTTGGATTATATTGTGCTTGATTTTGAGGCTGATGAGCGGTATACCGGGATGTGGCACCTGAATGCGGTTGATAACGCAAAAAAGCCAATTACATATTATCTTTATCGGTGCGCTGATTTGTTGAAAAAGGCTGCTGCAGATGCACCCTTGAATACAAGTGCGATCAGGGCCGGATCATGAGCATTCCATGAGCATGAACTTCAATGCACCAGGCCGATCAGGCTCGCTGGCAGCACTGCTGACCTGGGAGCCCTTCAGGTACCTGCTGATCTCCGGGATGGCCCTGCTGGCCGACATGCTGGTTTTCTCGTTCAGTCTGCGGTACTTGGGCACGCCTTGGCCTTTGGCGGCATGTATCGGCTTTGTCAGCGGGGTGTGTGTTGCTTATGGCTTGAGCATCCGGTTTGTTTTTCAGGTGCGTAAACTGCGGCACAGCCCGCGCGTTGAGCTGCTCATTTTTGTTGGCCTGGGTGTTCTGGGTTTGGGGGTGACGCAGCTGGTTCTGTACTTTTGCATTGAATGGTTGTCGTGGCCTGCAGAAGTGTCCAAAGGCGTCGCCGCGATCGTGACTTTTCTGACCAATTTCATCAGCCGAAAGGTGCTTCTGTTCAGGTGAACTTGGCGCATCGAGTGCTGAAGCGAACACATCATGAATACAAATGACCCGATCGTGATCATCGGTGCCGGCCCGGCGGGCCTCACGGCTGCGCGTGAGCTGCAACGGGCTGGCTATCAGAATGTCACTGTGCTGGAGGCGGATCAGCAGGTGGGGGGCATTTCCCGAACTGTCAATTACAAGGGCAACCGAATTGACATCGGTGGGCACCGTTTTTTTTCCAAGTCGGACTGGGTGATGAAGTGGTGGGCCCAGGTGTTGCCGGTGGCCGTGGCGCCCGGAGCGGACTTGGGGCACCTGCAATACCGCGGTATGGCCCGCAAAGATCTGCCCGGGCGCACAGCCTCTTCAGAGGCCCACGTGTCGGGTGACGACGTGATGCTGCTGCGCGACCGCTTGTCCCGCATTTTTTACAACCAGCAGTTTTTTGATTACCCGTTGAAGCTGAACCTGGCTTCTTTGAGAAAGCTCGGTCTGTGCAAGACCGTGACCTTTGGCCTCAGTTATGCCTGGGCCAAGATTCAGCCTATTCGTGGTGAGAAGTCGCTTGAAGACTTTCTCATCAACCGCTTTGGCCGCAAGCTGTATCGCCAGTTCTTCAAAGAGTACACGGAAAAGGTCTGGGGTGTGCCTTGCCATGAAATCAGTGCGGAATGGGGGGCGCAACGCATCAAGAGCCTGTCGATCTGGTCGGCCGTCTGGCACGCCTTGCGAGACTTGCTGGGTTTGGGGCAGGGCCAGGTGGCGCAAACCTCGTTGATTGAAAAGTTCATTTATCCCAAATTGGGGCCTGGGCAGATGTGGGAGGCTGTTGCCAGCAATTTTGTCGCTGCTGGCGGGCACTTGCACATGGGCCATCGGGCTACCCAACTGATTTTGCAGGAAGGACGCTTGACCGCAGTGCAGGCAACAGATGCCCAGGGCCAGACGCAGACATTGCCTTGCGCGCAGGTCATTTCCACCATGCCGATCAAGGAGCTTGTTGCAGCCTTGCCTTCAGACTGGGCACCCAAGGCTGCACAGGTTGCGCGGGAGCTTCAATATCGGGATTTCATCACGGTGGGCTTGTTGTATGACGCTTCGAGCCTGGTCGTACCCTTGAAAGACAACTGGATCTACATCCAGGAGCCCGGCGTTCAGGTGGGTCGGGTGCAGGTGTTCAACAACTGGAGCCCCTACATGGTGGCGCGTCCCGACACGGTCTGGATGGGGCTGGAGTTCTTCTGCAAGGACGTCGATCCACTCTGGCTGATGAAGGATGAGGACTTGAAGTCACTGGCGCAGTCTGAAATGCACCAGATTGGTCTGACGGCCGTGCCCATGGCCCTGGATGCTGTGGTGATCCGTGTTCCAAAGGCTTATCCAGGGTATTTCGGATCCGCCTACGCAAATTTTGATCAATTGCGCACTGAGCTTGACTCGATTGAAAACCTGTTCCTGGTCGGTCGCAATGGCATGCATCGCTACAACAACCAGGACCATTCCATGCTGACGGCCAAGAAGGCGGTTGATTTGATCGTTGAGGGCCGCACGGACAAGCAGGAAATCTGGGATATCAATGTCGATGATGAATACCATGAAGAAGCTCAGCAAGCCTCCGCTCCCAAAGTGTGAGGGCCCCAGACGATGAAACCCTTGATCAGCATCGTGGTGCCTTGTTTCAACGAACAGGACAACGTGGAGTCTTTGCACCAGCGAATCCGGCTGGCAACAGCGGAATTGGTCGCACGTTATGAGCTGGAAATCATTTTCA
This sequence comes from Curvibacter sp. EU05-FHT14A10, assembly GCF_058791075.1. Lineage (NCBI taxonomy): Bacteria > Pseudomonadati > Pseudomonadota > Betaproteobacteria > Burkholderiales > Comamonadaceae > Curvibacter > Curvibacter sp. EU05-FHT14A10. Next base: position 41,580 of record NZ_JBYTDE010000009.1, on the reverse strand, counting down.
TTGACAACAAGTCAGAAGACGGAACAGCACTTCGCATCGAAAAAATCTGCCGCACTGACCCCTCTGTGCGTTTGATTGTGAATGCCCGGAACTTCGGTCAGGTCCGCTCTCCTGCTCACGCACTGATGCAGGCCAGGGGGGCTGCCGTGATCGCCATGGCCGCCGATCTGGAAGATCCGCCAGAGCTGATCCCTGAATTGATCGCCCGGTGGGAGCAGGGCGCTTCCGTGGTGGCGGCGGTCTACAAGCAACCGGTGAAAACAGGTTGGATCGGTTGGGCTCGCAAGCTTTATTACAAGATCATCCAGGCCGTCTCCGAGGCCAAGCCCATCGCTGCTTTCACAGGCTTTGGTCTGTATGACCGGCGTGTCATTGAGTTGATCCGTCGACTGGGGGGACCCTACCCTTATATCCGTGGCCTGGTCTCGGAGTTGGGGCTGCCTATTGAGACAGTCCCTTTTGACAAAGCGCCTCGCAAGTTTGGTGTCACGAAGAACAATTTGCTGACATTGCTGGAGATATCGATCCTGGGGTTGACCAATATGTCCCGGGCGCCGATTCGTCTGGCCACTCTGACGGGGGCTGTCATGTCGGTGCTGGGGGCGGTGATCGCACTGCTCTATTTGTGTGCCAAGCTGCTTTTCTGGAGCCAATTCCCCCTGGGACAGGCTCCATTGTTGATTGGTATTTTCCTCTTTGGCTCGGTGCAATTGCTTTTTGCGGGCTTGATTGGCGAATACATTGCGGCTCTGCATCAGCGTGCCTTGAACCACCCTCATGTCGTCGAGTTGTATCGCGTCAATTTCCCGGTCTCCGCCGATGAGGCGAAAGACCCTGTGATTGCCCAGGAGCGCCCGGTTCAGGGTATGTGAATCGTCTTTTCGACCGGGCTTGCTGCCTTCAATGTGTCGTCAAAGGGGCTGGCGAACGCATGACCTTCTGTAAGACCTCAAGATTCAGCCGCGCTGTGTAGTGGGGGGGGGGCTGTCCATCGGCAGCCTGTATCAGATTCAAGTCTTCGCGGAAGACCCCGGTCGGCAGGGCCAAGGTGCGGTAGATTTCCTCCATCGGGGTGACGGCGCCGATCAGGAGAATCACGACCGTGCCCGCCAAGTCCTGCAGTCGAAGGCGCGTGTCCTGCAGCGAACTCAGGAAGATCAGGCACAGCAGCATCAAGGCCGGGATACCGCCGCGCATCACGATGTCATTGCCGGGCCCCATCCTGAAAAACGGCAGCACGCACAGCGTCAGCAGTGCCACGGTCAGCAGGGGACCTTTCCCATAGCGGTAAAGCGCCAGGCCCAGAAGCCCGAACTCCAGGCTGCAGAAAATGACATACAACACCAAGAAATCGAGTGCCACGCCGCCGGCGCCGATCTGGCTCTGGGCAGGTACCGATGCCAGGTCCAGCGTCAGATACAGGCCTGTGACCCCCAGGATGAGCAGTGCTGGCAGCAGGTTCAGGGGCTGGAAGAAGCGCCACTTGGCTCGCACAGCGTCGGCCAGTAGCAGCAGGTAGAACGGCGCCATGCCGATGGCAGCAAAGGGTGACCACAATGGCAGTAAAGCGAAAAGCATCGGTGCGAAACGCAGGAAGTCCGGATGGCGCCAATGTCGAAAGAACAAGGTCATGGCCAACCAGGCTGGCAATGCATGGTTCGGCACCCAGAACAGCTGGGTGGTGTGCGACGAGTACTGAAATGCATTGGCCCACCACTCGATGTGGCTGCCTGCAGGTGGCCAACTTCCATAAAACAGCAAGCCTCCAACGATGTCCATTCCACTGAACAGAATCACGCAGGCCAGGCCCAAGGCCCATCGCATGGGCCGTTGGGAAAGGGGCAGCAATTGCAGGAACAGCAGAACTCCCAGACAGGTCCAGGCCAGCAGCAGTTTGTCCGCCCAATGGATGCCCAACCATTTCCCCAGCGTGGCCGCGGGCAGGTAGTAGGCGACTGGGGCACGCAAAATGAGGTCAAGCCCGCCAGGCAGGCCATAGCTGGGTGGCCAGTCGCCCACTGTCAGGTCGCGCAGCACGGCATCGCGAATGCCCCAGTCGGTGTTGGCGTAAAACAGGTGTCCAGCCCCCCCCAGGCAGGTCCAGACCAAGGCCACCGCGGTCAGGCCCCACAGCCAGTTACGGGACCGTGAGGGATCCCGAGTGGCGGCGGAGAACACCGGTCGCAAGGCGTGGGAGAGACCCAGGGCCAACGCCGCCAGCAACGTGGCAGCAAACCAGGGCTGGAGCCAGCCGGCGAAAAACAGGGCGACCGGCAGCGCCAGGTACAGCAGAGCTGCGGCGGTCTTGCGATCCAATGCCTGGGACTGGCTGGCTTCAAAAAGAGACGTTGGGGTGCTGGACATGGGGCTTGGAGCAGGATGGAAAGTCGCCCGACTCACGGTCGCGCTTTTCTGAACGTGAAAAAGGTGTGCACAAAATAGCTGGCGATGACTGCCGCGGTCGTCACCGCGGCCTGGGCCAGCAAAGGGTGCAAGCCGCCCCATTCGACCAGCGCCGTCAGACAGGCCAGTGAAAGCGCGAACAGGCCCAGATGGGCCACATGAAAGCGCATGAATTCTCTCAGCCAATGACCTTTGGATCGGTAGACGAGGTAGCGCTGGCATAGAAAAGCCTGGCTGATGGCCGCTACGTGGGTGAACACCGCCAACACCGGGTAAGGCAGTACGGTCGAGAACAGCCTGTAGACGATCACGAATAGCAGATAGCCCGCCAATGTGTTCCATATCCCTACAACGACGAAACGAAGTTGCCGGGAGCGCCAAAGCATCAAGGCCTGGTGCCGAACGGTATCGGACTTCATGGCGCTCAGGTGGTGGCCACAAACGACCCCGACTTGCCCCCATGCTTTTCCAGCACCCGCACATCGGTGATGGTCATGCCGCGGTCTACCGCCTTGCACATGTCATAGATGGTCAGCAAGGCCACCTGAACCGCTGTCAGTGCCTCCATTTCCACCCCGGTCACGCCCACTGTCTCGACTGTGGCTTCACATCGGATGCCGGCCGTTTCTACATCAAGCACCTGGAACTCGACAGCCACCCTGGTCAGTGCCAGGGGATGGCACAGTGGGATCAGGTCGCTGGTCTTCTTGGCGCCCTGGATGCCCGCGATCCGGGCAATGCCCAGTACATCCCCCTTTTTGGCGTTGCCCGCCAGGATCAGCGCCAGGGTTTCGGCTTGCATCAGGATCTGCCCCCCTGCCACCGCAATGCGGTGCGTGCTGGCCTTGTGGCTGACGTCGACCATATGGGCCTGTCCGTGGGCATCGAAGTGGGTGAGGGCTGTCATGCTTGAAAATAGGGAGACAAACGGCATTTACGCCAGATTGACGTACTTCGAGCATCATACGGAAATGAGTCAGTTGATACCTCGTCTCAAGGCCTTGGGCGTTCATGCCTGCATCAGCCTGTTGTTTGCGGCCGGCGCGGCTGCCCTGGTGTTCTGGATCTGGTACCCCTTTCCCTACCGCGAGATATCGGGTGGCCGGGAGTTGTTTTTCCTGGTCATAGGCGTGGATGTGGTGCTGGGGCCACTGGTCACCTTCATCCTGTTCAACCCGACCAAGACCCGGCGCGCGCTGACGCTGGATTTCAGCTTGGTGGCCGTGCTGCAACTGTCGGCACTGGTTTATGGGCTTTGGACGGTGTCGGTGGCCCGACCGGTGTATCTGGCCTTTGAATACAACCGCTTCCGGGTGGTTCACGCGATCGATGTGCCTGACGACCTGCTCGACAAGGCTGAGCCTGCATTTCGCAGGCTGCCCTGGACCGGACCGAAGCCCATTGGCCTGCGCGATTTCCATAGCAGCAATGAACAGGTCGACGCCACCCTGGCCGCCTTGAACGGGTTGCAGCTGGGTTTTCGACCTGATCTGTGGGTTTCGTACGAAAAGGCCCACACATCTGTGCTCAAGGAGTCTCGCCCTCTGACGGCACTTCGCGCCCGCTTTCCTGATCAGGCCAGCCTGATCGACCAGAGCGTGCAAAAGATCGGCCGTCCTGTCTCCTCCCTGGCCTATGTGCCGATGGTGGGCCGTAAAACCTTCTGGACCGTGATCCTGGACGTCCAAACTGCCGATATCCTGGGCTACTTGCCCATCGATTCCTTCTGACCACCGGCTGCCCCGCCACCAAGCCCATCGTGACCCGTTCTGCATTCCGCCACCGCTGGCTGGCGCCCCTGACCCTGGCCCTCTTGGCCGCGCTGGGCACCCCCACCCTCAGCAGCGCCCAGCTCCCCGCCCTGGGCGATGGCGACGGCATGACCCTGGGCGCCGAGCGCCGCCTGGGTGACCAGATTGCGCGTGAGCTCTACCGTGACCCGGACTACTTAGATGACCCGGTGCTGCAGGAGTATGTGGAGGGCATCTGGCAGCAGCTGATGCAGGCGGCCCGCCAGCGCGGCGAACTCACGCCCGATCAGGACGAGCGTTTTGCCTGGCAGGTGCTGCTGGGCAAGGACCGCCAGGTCAACGCTTTTGCGCTGCCGGGCGGCTACATGGGCGTGTACCTGGGGCTGATCGCCATCGTGGCCAACCGCGACGAGCTGGCCTCGGTGCTGGGGCATGAACTCAGCCACATCACCCAGCGCCACATCTCGCGCATGATGAGCAAGGACAGCCAGCAGACCCCCTTGCTGGTTGCCGCGCTGATCCTGGCCGCCCTGGCGGCCAGCAAAAGCCCCGATGCCGCCAGCGCGCTGGTGGTGGGGGGGCAGGCACTCACGGTGCAGAATCAGCTCAAGTTCTCGCGCGACATGGAGCGCGAGGCCGATCGGGTGGGCTATGGCGTCATGACCCAGGCGGGCTTTGATGGCCAGGGCTTTGTCACCATGTTCGACAAGCTGCAGCAGGCTTCGCGCCTGAACGACAACGGCGCCTACCCCTACCTGCGCAGCCACCCGCTGACCACCGAGCGCATCGCCGACATGCAGGCCCGCCAGGAGCTGCGCCCCGGCAGCAAGGGGGGGGTGCCGACCACGCTGGAGCACGCCCTCATCATGGCCCGGGCCCGGGCCATCAGTGCCGACAACATCGAATTGCAGCGCCAGCGCCAGACCGAACCCGATGGGGCTGCTTTCCGGCAGCAACCGCCCGTGCGTCAGGCGCAGGCCTTGTACGGGGCCGCGCTGGCCTCCATGCAACTGCGTGACTGGGCTCGCGCTCGCGATGCGGTCAATCGCCTGCAGCCTCTGGTGCAGTCCAGCCCCGAGGCCCTGCGCCTGCAGCGCCTGCTGGTGGCCGAGCTCGACCTGGCCACGGGCAAGCCTGCCACGGCGGCTGCTCTGCCAATGGGTGCGGGCGTGCGGCGTCCGGAGCTGTTGCTGGGCACCCAGGGGCGCCTGGCGCTGGGTGGCGTGGATCAGGCCGAACAGACGGCCGAAGCCCTGCAGACCTGGGTGACCGTGCACCCCCACGATGGCACGGCATGGCAGTGGTTGTCACGTGCCTGGGCGGGCGCTGGCAAGCCCTTGCGGGCGCTGCGGGCCGAAGCCGAGGTGCAGGTGGCGCACTTTGATTACAGCGGTGCCATGGACCGTTTCAAGGCCGCGCAAGACATGGTTCGCCGCGGCGGCAGCGCCGCCACCGACCATGTCGAGGCCTCGATCATCGATGCCCGCACCCGCGAGGTGGCTTCACTGCTGCGGGAACAGGCTGCGCAGCGCTGAGTCGATCACCATGCCCAAGGCCGAGTAGATCAGCGAGCCGATCAGGGCCGCACCAAACCCGGCCACCTGAAAGCCTTTGAGCACCTCGGCGGCGGCCCAGAACATGAAGGCATTGATCACGAACAGGAACAGCCCCAGCGTCACCACTGTCACGGGCAGTGTCAGCACCACCAGGATGGGGCGCAACACGGCGTTGAACAGGCCGATCACCAGCGCGGCCACCAAGGCCGCGCTCAGGCTGGTGACCTGCACGCCCGGGTACAGGTAGGCCACGAACATCAGTGCGGCTGCGCTCAGCAGCCATTTCAGCAGCAGTTTCATGGGCGCAGCATAGCAGCAGGTGGCACGCGGCACCCTGCTGCTTTACTCGGTGGCCAGCACCAGGGCGGCGCCCAGACCTGCCACGGCGCCCGGTACCGCCCAGCGCGCGCCGTGGGGCTCGGGCTGGTTGTGCGTCACGGCGGGCAGGTCCTGGCCCAGCTTGGGGCGGCGCGCATCCAGCACCCGGGCACCGGGGAACTGCCGGCGCAGGCTGTCCGACAGATCGGCCAGCGAGCCATGGGCCACCAGGCGGGTCAGTTGATCGCCGGGGCCCACCACGGCCTGCACCACGGGCTCGGTCACCTTGTCGGCCCAGCGGGCGCGCCAGTTCTCGCGGTTGGCGTAGCTCACCCATTTGCTCACGCGGCGCGTCATGCGCGGCGGGCAGGCCACCAGGATCCAGTGGGTGGCGGCCTGCTGCGCGGGGGCTGTGGCCGGCGCGAGCAGGGGCAGCAGTTGATGGCAGGCGTGTTCGGCATCGTCGAAGTAGGCAATCAGGGTGTCCATGGTTTCTCCTTGAGACGAAGGTGGCCGTGTGGGGCCGCTGGCGGGAACGGAAGCTGTCTTGGATCCGGGAAGGAACATGGCAGGGGCCTGGTTCATGCCGAGGGGTCGGAGCTGATTTGCGGCGTGGTGCGGCCGCCCTGGTGGGTGGACTGCCGGCGCTGGTGCAGCCAGCCGGCGCCCAGCACGCCAGCAATGGCCACCCCGTAGGTGCTCCAGCGGGCCAGCGTGTTCATCAGTTCAGGCGGATCAAACACCGCGTCCAGCAAGGGCTCGCCCACGATCATGCGAGCGGCCGTGAAGGCCAACACCGCGGCACCGGCATGGATGATCAGCGGGAAGCGTTCCACCAGCTTCAGCACCACCGAGCTGCCAAACACCACGATGGGCACGCTGATCAACAGGCCCAGGATCACCAGGTCAAATGCGCCGTGCGCGGCCCCGGCGACGCCCAGCACGTTGTCGATGCCCATCAGGGCGTCGGCCACCACAATCGTCTTCATGGCACCCCAGAACGTGCTGGCGGCCGGGCCGTCGGCATGGCCATCGCCGTCGTCGGCCAGCAGTTTGTAGGCGATCCACATCAGGCCCAGCCCACCGATCAGCATCAGGCCGGGCACCTTCAGCAGCCAGACCACGCCCACGGTCATCAGCGAGCGCACGCCGATGGCGCCCACCGTGCCCCACAGGATCGCCTTCTTCTGCAGGTGCGCAGGCAATTGCCGCGCGGCCAGGGCGATCACGATGGCGTTGTCCCCGGCCAGAACCAGGTCGATCAGAACGATGGCCAGCAGGGCGGACCACCACGGTGCGGAAAGAAATTCCATGAAAACACTCCAGGATGTGCAAGAACAAACCCTGGGGCAGGTGGCGGTCATGGTGGGGCTGGGCGCGCACCCAGGCGGATGCGGTGGCAGACACGCTTCGACCAAACCTGTCCCAGGTTCGAATCGAAGGTCTTGCTCGGCATGGAGTCATGCAGAAAATGCCCAACAAGCCGGAAGCCTAGGCTTCGTATTGACGACTTGCTGATCTGGTGTGGCGGTTGCACGAGGGTGCAGACCCGTTCACACCGAGGGAGCTACTCCCCTTCGTGCCCTGATTTAACCATTGGTCGCAGAGGCCTTGCAAGTTGTAGGTTTTTTAAATTCCAACGAGGTGGCTTCACGGCGGCCCGGTCACCAGGCAGGGCTTGTGGCGGCGGATTATGATCGCGCCCCTTGTTTTGAATTTGCCATGGCCGGAATCCACATCACCGACATCGAAGCCGCCATCAACCACTGGCGCGCCAAGAAGCCCTCGCCCGATGGGGTCGTTCTGTCGCCCGAGCTGCGCGCGCTGGCCGAGGTGTATGCGCTGATGGTGTATTTCCATGAAGACGAGGCCGACGAGTTCAGCCTGCCCGAGGCGGCTTGGCAGGCCTGGCAGGCCTGGTACGACACCACGCCCGACACCCCCTGCATTGCGATCTGCTCCACCAGCCAGGGCGACAGCCATTGCAAGGGCTGCGGCCGCACCTTTGACGAGGTGCAGCACTGGCCCGGCATGAGCGCCACCGAAAAACGCCACACCTGGCGCCGAATCACCCAGGAGGGGCAGGCCTGGCGCTTCAACCGCTACCTGGAGCGCGCCGCCGAAGGCCCCACCGCCGCAGCCCAAGCCATGCAGACCGCAGCCCAGGAAGCCCACCGCCAACGCCGCCGCCAAACCACCGCCTGACCCGACCTCACGCAGCCCGTTGACCAACGGGGCGCCTGCCCGATCAGGCAGGCCCTGCAACGAAGAGGTCAGCCCGCCGCCCGGCCGCCCGAAGGCGGGCTGGGCCCCCTTTGGGGGGCAGGGAGCGACACGCAGTGCGCGACCGTGGGGGCCAACAGTTCACTTCCAGCGGATGCACTCGATCTCTACGGTGTCTTTCGAGTCGCTCATCATCAGCGCCCCCTCCTGCACCGTCGCCTGCAGCTGCATGCTGCGTTGCGCCAGCTTGGCCAGGGCCTGCGAGGCCTCGGTGGGCACGCGCCAGACCTGCAGCTTGTCCATGCGGCTGACCTTGTTTTCCATGGTCTTCCACCACACCTCTGCGGCGTGGTGAAAGCAGTACACCAGCACCTGGTCCGACTTCTGGCAGGCCTTGAGCATGGGCTTTTCTTCGGGCTGGCCCACCTCCACCCACACCCGCTTGTACCCGGTGAAGTCGGTCAGCGACACGTCGGGGTCGTCCGGGTCTGACAGGCCGGCGCCAAAGGCCAGGGTGCCGTCGCCGTTGCAAACGTCCTGCAACTGGTGCGCTTGCAGCGCCAGGGCCGCCAGGCGGATCATCATGCGTTCATCGGTTTCGCTGGGATGGCGTGCCAGGGTGAGGGCGTGGTCCGCGTAGTAGTTGTGGTCGATGTCGGCGATCGACAGGGCGGCTTTGAAGATGGTGGATTTGAGAGCCATGAGGCGTTCTTGTTCTGAAAGGAGAAGGTCGCAAAACCCGTGCAGGGGCCTGTGCCGTGCGAGCCACAAGCGGCTATGCTGGCAGCCGGATGGGCCCGCCTGCGGGCGGGTCGGTCCATTCGAATGGAGCATCGACTGCCATGGGTCCAACCTTGCATTTCACCACAGGCGCTGTTTTGCCCTGGCGCCGCACGCTGTGGCGGGGGGCCGGGCTGGCCGGTTTGGCGCTCACCCTCGCCCAGGTTGCGGGGGCCGCCGGGCCCGCCGCGGTGTGGCGCCTGCAGGATGCGCAAGGCCGCACGGTGTTCACCGATCGGGTCAGCGAAGACGACATTGCCTCGGGTCGGGCGCAGCCGGTAAAGGTTGAGAAGGTGACGCCTGAGATGGCTGCCCAGGCGCAGGCCAAGCGACAGCATGAGCAGGTCGAAATCGACCGCTACAACCAGCAACTCAACCAGAAGCTGCAGCGCCGCAGCGAGGCGGCGCGCGCCGTCGAACTGGCCCGCCAGCACCTGGAGCAGGCCCAGGCCCTCTATCTGGCCGGCGAGGCCCCGCGTGAGGACGAATCGAATCGGGTGCGCACGGGCTCGCGCCTCAGCGAGCGTTATGCCCAGCGGCGCCTGCGCGAGCGCCAGGCCATCGACAATGCGGCCCTGGCGCTGCAGCGCGCCCAGGCCTACCAGGCCTCGCTGCCCTGAGCAGCTTGAGGCCTGTGGGCCTCAGGCCCGGCGTGCCAGTTCGGCGGCCTTGCCCACGTAGCTGCCCGGCGTCATGGCCAGCAGGCGGTCTTTTTCGGCCTGCGGGATTTCCAGCGAGCGGATCAGGCCGTGCAGGGCTTCGGCCGTCACGGTCTTGCCACGGGTCACTTCCTTGAGCTTTTCGTAGGCACCCTGCACGCCAAAGCGGCGCATCACGGTCTGGATGGGCTCGGCCAGCACTTCCCATGAGGCGTCCAGGTCAGCTGCCAGGGCTTCTTCGTTGAGTTCGAGCTTGTTCAGGCCCACCATCAGCGAGTTGTAGGCCAGGGCGGCGTAGCCCAGGGCCACGCCGATGTTGCGCAGCACCGTGCTGTCGGTCAGGTCACGCTGCCAGCGGCTCACCGGCAGCTTTTCGCTCAGGTGGCGCAACACGGCATTGGCCAGGCCCAGGTTGCCTTCGGCGTTCTCGAAGTCGATCGGGTTGACCTTGTGCGGCATGGTCGACGAGCCGATCTCGCCGGCCTTCAGGCGTTGCTTGAAGTAGCCCAGGCTCACATAGCCCCACACGTCACGCGACCAGTCGACCAGGATGGTGTTGGCGCGGGCCACGGCATCGAAGAACTCGGCCATGTAATCGTGCGGCTCGATTTGGATGCTGTAGGGCTGGAAGGTCAGGCCCAGGCCCAGGGGTTCGGGCGACTCGATCACCTTCTTGCTGAAGGCCTCCCAGTCGAAGTCGGGCCAGGCCGACAGGTGGGCGTTGTAGTTGCCGACGGCGCCGTTCATCTTGCCCATCAGCTTCACCGCGGCGATCTTCTCGCGGGCGGCGGCCAGGCGCACCAGCACGTTGGCCACTTCCTTGCCCACCGTGGTCGGGCTGGCGGTCTGGCCATGGGTGCGGCTCAGCAGGGGCACGTCGGCATAGGCGTGCGCCATGTCGCGCAGCTTGGTGATGAGGCCGTCCAGGGCCGGCAGGATCACCACGTCACGCGCGGCCTTGATCTGCAGCGCGTGGCTGGTGTTGTTGATGTCTTCGCTGGTGCAGGCAAAGTGCACGAATTCGCTGGCTGCCTGCAGCTCGGGGCGGGCCTCGAACTTCGACTTGATCCAGTACTCCACGGCCTTCACGTCGTGGTTGGTGGTCTTTTCGATCTCCTTGATGGCCAGGCCATCGGCTTCGGAGAAGTTCTTCACCAGGCCCAGCAGGTAGGTGCGGGCGCCGGGGGTGAGGGGTTTGAATTCGTCAAAACCGGCGTCGGACAGCGCGATGAACCACGCCACCTCCACTTGCACACGGCGGTGCATGTATCCCAGCTCGCTCATGAGCGGGCGCAGGGGGCTGAGTTTGCTGGCGTAACGACCGTCCAGCGGCGAAAGGGCGGAGATGGGTGAGAAGCTCATCCCTGAATTGTAGGTTGCCGGGCCGGGACAGGGGCGACTCGATAGAATGCGCTGCACGGATCCCTGGTCCCATTCCCTGAGACATAGACACATGAAATTGATCGGTTCTACCACCAGCCCGTATGTGCGAAAAGTGCGCATCGTGATGGCCGAAAAAAAGCTCGACTACCAGTTCGTCATTGAGAACGTCTGGGCCGATGACACGACGATCAGCACCTCCAACCCCCTGGGCAAGGTGCCGTGTCTGGTGATGGAGGGCGGCGAGGCCGTCTTCGATTCGCGCGTCATCGTCGAGTACCTCGACACCCTGTCGCCCGTCGGCAAGCTGATCCCGGCCCAGGGCCGCGAGCGCGCCGAGGTCAAGACCTGGGAGGCGCTGGCCGATGGCCTGATGGACGCCGGCCTGCTGGCACGCATGGAAACCGTGTGGGCACACCGCCCGCCCGAGCAGCAATGCCAGGCCTGGATCGACCGCCAGATGGGCAAGATCACCGAAAGCCTCAAGGCCATGAGCCAGGGCCTGGGCGACAAGCCTTTCTGCAGTGGCATCCACCTCAGCCTGTCCGACATCGCCGTGGGTTGTGCCCTGGGCTGGCTCGAGTTCCGCTTTCCTGAGGTGTCCTGGCGCACCGAGCACCCCAACCTGGCGCGCCTCATGGACAAGCTCATGCAGCGCCCCAGCTTTGCCGACACCCGCCCGGCCTGAAGCGCCTCGGTGCGGGGCATGGCCCTCCAATCAAAAACCGGCCTTGGCCGGTTTTTTCATGTCTGGGCCCCGGGGCTCACGGCTCACTCGCGGGCGCGTTGCTTCAGCCAGCGCATCATGCGGCCCACCACGGGCAGTTTCTCGTACAGCTCTTCGGCCGCGTCCCAGTAGTCGCGGTGCAGCGTGATCAGGCCCTGCTCGTCGTACACCAGATGGCTGGCGCCACGCACCGTCTGCCACTGGGTGGGCGAGAAGCGCTGGAATCGGAACAAGAAATCCCAGGTCAGAAAGCAGTGCGGGCCCTGCACCACGCGCTGGGTCACGACAAAGTGCGGCTCATGCAGCGACACGAACATGTGCTGGAACACCCCCTCGATCGCAGCCAGGCCACGCACCTCGTTGAACGGGTCCTTGAAGACCGCATCAGCCGCGTAGTGCTGCCCCAGTCGGGCCAGATCGGTCGGGCGCAGGTGTTCAAAGAACTGCACCGTGCGCTGCACGGCGGCATCGATCCCGCCGGGGGCGGGTGACAGGGGTTCGGTCATGGTCACAGTCCTGTGAAGCGGCGCACCAGCGGAAAGTAGACAGGGTAAGGCAGGCACTGCAAGAGCTTCATCACGCGGCTGAATCGTTTCGGAAAATGGATGTCGAAATCTCCCTGGCGCCAGCCTTGCAGCATGGCCAGTGCCGCCTGCTCGGGGCTGATCAGGGCCGGCATGGCAAAGTCGTTCTGGGCCGTCAGCGGGGTGGCCACAAAGCCGGGGTTGATCACGCTCACGCCCAGGCCCAGGTCCTGCAGGTCCAGGTACAGGGTTTCGGCCAGGTGGATCAGTGCCGCCTTGGTCGGGCCATAGGCCAGGCTGTTGGGCAGGCCCCGGTAGCCCGCCACGCTGCTGACCAGGCTCAGGTGGCCAGGCCGCCCGGCGCGGGCCGCCTCGATCATGCCGGGCAGCACGGCGTCCAGCACATGCAGGGCCCCCATGTAGTTGATCTGCAGGTGCTGCAGCAGGCTGTCGAGCCGTAGCTGCGTGGCCCGCATGGGCTGGTAGTAGCCGGCGCAGTACAGCATCAGGTCCAGCGGGCCCGCGCCCAGCACCTGGGCGGCCACGGCCTGCACCTGATCGCGCTGCGTCACGTCCAGTGCCAGGCCCTGGCTGCCGGGGTGCTGGTGGGCAAAAACCTGCAGCGCCTCGGCATTGCGCGCCGACACGATCACCTGGGCGCCCCGCTGGTGCAGTGCGCTGGCCGTGGCCAGCCCGATGCCGCTGGAGGCCCCGACCAGCCACACCCGGCGTCCCTGCCAGTCGGTGATGCGCGGGTTGCGGCTCATGGCTGCGCCTTCTGGAACGACAGCAGCACCTCGCCCAGGCGCACACCGAATTTGCTCATGGTGGCCCGGTTCAGCATGGTCTGCGCGCTCATCAGGATCATCCAGTCGTCAAATTGCACGTGGTAGGTGCTGCCGTCCACCGGCAGCGCCAGGGTGTAGTTCCAGCGCAGCGCGTTGCCGGCCACCTGGCCCTGGGCCTCGCCGACCACATCATCGGCCCGGCCCCGGTAGCTTCCGTCGGGCAGGCGGGTCAAGTGCCAGACGCGGCGCTGGGTGCTGCCGTCGGAGTAGCTGAAATGTTCGTCCAGCACGCCTTCGTCGCCGTCCCAGCGGCAATCCATCACCACGGTGAAGCGCTTCACGATGCGACCGCTGCGGTCCTGGAACAGGCCCTGGGCATCCACGCGGCCCTTGAAGAACTCGCGCAGATCCAGGGTGGGTTTTTCGGCCGCGTAGTCGCTCACCTGGGGGCCGGCACAGCCTGCCAGCGCCAAGGTGGCGGCGCCCAGGGCGCAGCGCAGAAAGTGTTGTCGGTTCATGGTGTGTCGAGGGGTGAGGGTTGAAGAAGGGGCCCGGGTTGGGCCTTGGCCCGGGCTGCTGGCCGCAGGATCAACTGGTACAGCGCCGCGGCCGCCCCCAGCTTGAGCGCGCAAGGCAGCGCGGCATAGCCCAGGCTCAGGGCCTGCAGGCCGGCTGCGTCGGTGCTGCCGGGCGTGTAGCCCAGCGCGGCCAGCAGGGGCAGTGCCAGGCCGGCAGCCAGGGCCAGGTTCAGCTTGTTGGCAAAGTTCCACCAGCCAAAGCTGGCCCCTGCCGAGGCGGCGCCGGGCTGGGCCAGCACGCCGGCCAGCAGGGCACCGGGCACCACCAGATCGGCCCCCAGCGTCAGTCCGGACAGGGCGCAGATCCAGCGGAACGCGCCCACCTGCCCCGTCCCCAACGTGGCGGCCCAGGCAAACACCGCCACCGCCAGCAGCATGCCGGCCAGCCAGCAGCGCGTCAGCCCCCAGCGCGCCACGGCACGCAGCCACAGCGGCATGGCGGCGGCGGCACTCAGAAAGTACAGACCCAGCAACACCGGCTCTTGTCCGGGCGCGGCGTGCAGCCGGTCCTGCACAAAAAACAGCAGCAAGGTGGCCGGCACCGCGCTGGCGATGCCATTCAGCACAAAGACCCCCATCAGGCGGCGGAAGGCCACCTGCCGCCACGGCTGCCACAGCCCGGCCGGGTCGGCGGATTCGTTGGCCGGAGGCCGGGGGGAAGGCACCGGTGCGCGGTGCCAGGCCAGCCAGCCCAGCATCAGCAAGCCACTGAAGGCGGCGAGCATGGCCGGCACCCCCAGCAGCGTAGGCAGCACCGAGGCCAGCACCACCCCCAGCAGACCTGCGCCCTCGCGCCAGGCCACCACCCGGCCGCGCTGTGCTTCGTCACCGCCCAGGCGGGCGCCCCAGGCCTGGTGGGCGATGCTCAACAGGCTGTAAGCCGGGTAGGCCAGTGCCAGGCCTGCCGCAGCCCAAACCAGCAAGGCGCCCGGGCTGTGCACCGGGGGCATGAACACGGCCCACAGGGCCAGCGCGAGCAAGGCACCGGCCGCGGCACAGGCACGCCACACGGCCTGTGGCCCCTGGTGCAGCAGGCGATCGGCGAGCCGGCCCAGGGCCGGGTCGATCAGCGCGTCCAGCAGGCGGGCGCCCAGCAGCACGCCCCCCAGGGCCGCCAGCGGGGCGCCCAGCGTGCTGGCGTAATGGTGCGGCAGCACCACGTACAGGGGCAGGGCCACAAAGGCCAGGGGCAGGCCCATCAGGCCATAGGCCAGGCCTAGGGGCGGCGTCAGTGCGGGCTGCACGCCGGTCACCGGCGAGGGGGGGGCAAGGTCGGCCATGAGGCAAATCCCTTCAGCGGGCGCCGGTCACGGGTGCCAGCAAGGCTTGCCGCAGCGAGGGCTCCGAGGTCGATGCGGAGAGCCAGATGCCGAAGAACAGCCGTGAGAAGCGGGCGTCTTCCAGCGCGCCCAGGGGGCGGTTGTTGTACAAGAAGCGGGCTCCGGCGTCGGGCTGGTGCAGGCCCAACAGCCGGTCGCCGTTCTTCACGTCGGGCAGCAGGGCCTGCAACTGGGCCTGCCAGCGGGCGCCCTGCTCATCGCTGATGGGCTCGATGCGGCGCATCTCGCTGAGCGAGCGCTTGGCGATGGCCTCGGCGCTGAAGTCGCGCAGGTAGAGCAGCTCAAGCGCCAGCGGAAGGCTGGCGTACTGCTCGGCGCTAAAGCCCGGGCTCACCCACAGACGGGCCTGGTAGACCGACCAGCCCAGAAAGCGCATCGTGGCCTCGCCGGCGGGCACGGCGCCGGGCAAGGGTGGGTGCTGCGGGCTCGCGGCGGCATGCCCTGCGCTGGCCGCCAGCGCGGCCCACCAGAGCAGGTTCTGGCGGCGTTTCATGCGGGCTTCACCAGGGTGTACTGCACCAGGTCGATGCTGCCCATCGAGAAGCCGGCCTCGCAATAGGCCAGGTAGAACTCCCAGATGTGCATGAAGCGTTCGTCAAAACCCAGTTGCTGGATCTGGCTGCGCTGGGCCAGAAAGCGTTCGCGCCAGCGGCGCAGGGTTTCGGCGTAATCCTGGCCGAAGGCGAAGCTGTCCTCGACCTGCAGGCCGGCGGCTTCGGCGGCCTGGCGAAACTCGCGTGGGCAGGGCAGGCAGCCGCCCGGAAAGATGTATTGCTGGATGAAGTCGGTCGAGCCGATGTAGCGCTCGAACAAGGCGTCATCGATCACGATGCTCTGGATGCAGGCCCGCCCACCCGGCTTGAGCAGGCGCTGGATGGCCGAGAAATAGGTGGGCCAGTACTCGCGCCCCACGGCCTCGACCATCTCGATCGAGCACACCGCATCGTAGGGGCCGTCGTCGATGTCGCGGTAGTCCTGCAGGCGCAGGTCGGCCCGGTCTGGCACGCCCAGCGCGTGCATGCGCTGCCGGGCAAAGTCCAACTGCTCGGTGGACAGGGTCACGCCGGTCAGGCGGGCCTGGAACTCGGTGGTGCTCATCTCGGCCAGGGCGCCCCAGCCGCAGCCGATCTCCAGCACCCGGTCGCCCGGCTGCACCCGGGCCATGCGCAGCGCCCGGCGCACCTTGGCGTGCTGGGCGCTGCGCATGTCCTGGTCTGGCCCGGCCTCGAACCAGGCCGACGAGTAGTTCATCGTGTCGTCCAGCCAGAGCTCGTAAAAGGCGTTGCCCAGGTCGTAGTGGGCGTGGATGTTTTTCTGGCTGTTGTGCCGCGTGTTGCGGTTGAGCAGGTGCTTGATGCGGTACAGCAGGCGCCCAGCCCAGCTGCCATAGATCACGTCTTCCACGTGCTGGCGGTTGGCCAGGAACACCTTCAGCAATTCGGTCAGGTTGGGCGTGGTCCAGTCACCGGCGATGTAGCTCTCGGCAAAGCCGATGTCGCCCGATTTCAGGGCCGCCCGGCACACCTGCCAGTTGCGCAGCGTCATGGCCGCCGCGGGGCCGTGGCCGTCGCCGAAATGGTGCAAAGCCCCATCAGGCAATTGCACGGTCAGCGAGCCGTGCTGCAGTCGCTGCAGCAGCCTGAGCGCGGTGCGCGCGGCGGCGGGCGTGCCCTGCGGCAGGGTGAACGAGGTGGGGGCGGTGCTGCTGTTCATGGCGTTCGGGGTGGGCAGGTCAACGGCTGACGAAGGCGGTGGGCGCTTCGGGCTTGCGGTGAAAGGGCACGCGCTTGAGCCACAGCCTGAGCGCCTGCAGGTGGATGCGGGCCATCAGGGCCAGCGTCATCAAAGGGTGGCCCCACAGCGCGCGGCGCACGCTGGCGGGCGTGATCGGTTCCAGCGTGCCGCTGACACTGGTCTGCAGCAGCGGGCCCTGGGCGTCATCGTGGTCGATGCGCACCACGGTGCGATCCAGGCCGTCGCGCTGTGTGCGCATGAAGCGAAAGCGGTAGCCGCCCTGCACGGCGCAGAAGGGCGACACATGGAACACCTTGCGAGCGCTCAGCTCGGCGCCCCAGAAGGGCCCGCTGGCAGGGGGATCCAGCAGGTAGCAATGGCGCTCGCCGAAGGTGTTGTTCACCTCGACCACGATGGCCCGCAGCGTGCCATCGGCGCGGTGGCAGTACCAGAAGCTCACGGGCTTGAAGGTGTAGCCCAGCACGCGCGGGTAGCAGTGCAGCCACACGGGGCCGGTGGCGTCGAGGATGCCCTCGGCTTGCAGCACCTGCTCCAGCCAGGCCAGGGCACCCCCCTGGCTGGCCGGGCGGCCATCGCCGTGGTCGACATCGTGAAAGCTCAGGGCGGCGCGCCGGTTGATGCCCAAGGGGCCGTCGCAGCCCGCCAGTTCACGCATCGGCAGCAGCACAAAGAAGGTGGGGTAGGCAAAGGCGTGGCGATGGGGCCGCAGGCGGGTGTGGCGCACCTGGCCAAAGCCCAGCAGGGGCTGGGTCTGTTCTGTCGCGGGGCTGGGGGGCGCCATGCGTTGCGGCCTCATGCGGCCCGGGCCTGCGATGCCGCCAGGGTGGGCTGCAGCATGGCCGCCGCCTGCAGGCCGGATTTCAGGCCATCTTCATGGAAGCCGTAGCCTGTCCAGGCGCCGCAGAACCAGGTGTGCTGGCGGCCTTGCAGGTGGGGCACCTGCTGCTGGGCCGCAATGGCGGCCAGGTCGAACACCGGGTGTTCGTAGTCGTACTCGCCCAGCACCTGGGCCGGGGCAATCGCTTTCACCGGATTGAGCGACACCAGCACCGGTTGTTCAAAGGGCAGCGGCTGCAGTCGGTTGATCAGGTAGTGCAGGCAGACGCGGGTGGATTCCTGGGCGCTGTCGGCCGCGCGTTCGTAATTCCAGGCGGCCCAGGCCTGGCGCCGTTGGGGCAGCACGCTGGCATCGGTGTGCAGCACGGCCCGGTTGGCCTGGTAGCGGATGGCGCCCAGCACCTCGCGCTCCAGCGTGCTGGCATCGGCGAGCAAGCCCAGGGCCTGGTTGGGATGGGTGGCAAGCACCAGTCGATCGAAGCGTTCGGCTCCCTGGTCGCTGGTCACTCGCACGCCGGCGGCGTCGCGTTCGATGCGGTGCACCGGCGTGTTGAGCCGTTTGTCGTCCAGGCCGGCAAGGATTTTGTCCACATAGTGGCGGGCGCCGCCGGTCACGGTGTGCCACTGGGGCCGCTGGCTGACCTGGATCAGGCCATGGTTGTGGCAGAAACGGATCATGGTGGCCACCGGAAACTTCAGCATCTGGTCGGTCGGACAGCTCCAGATGCAGCCCAGCATGGGCAGGAAGTACCAGTCACGGAAGGCGTCGCCGAAACGGTGCTGGCGCAGAAAGTCGGCCAGCGGCTGCATCAGGGCGCTTTCTTCGTTGGCGCGGGCGATGCGCGTGCACAGCGCATTGAAGCGCAGCAGATCGGCCAGCATGCCCAGAAAGCGCGGGCGCAGCAGATTGCTGCGCTGGGCAAACACCGTGGCCAGGCTGGAGCCGCTCCACTCCAGGTCGTGGCCGTCCAGGGCCCCCGGTGCCTTCACCGAGAACGACATGTCCGAGGGCGACGTGGCCACGCCCAGCTCGGCCAGCAGCCGAATCAGTTGGGGGTAGGTGCGTTCGTTGAAGACCAGAAAGCCGGTGTCCACCCCATGGGTGACCGGGCCGCGTGCCGTGGGCAGGGTGATGTCGACCGTGTGGGTGTGGCCGCCAAAGTAGGCGCCTGCCTCGAACAGGGTGACAGCGGCCTGGTCGCGCAAGGCATGAGCCGCTGCCAGGCCGGAGATGCCGGATCCGATCACGGCGACCTTCATGGCTGGCCTCCGTGGCGGCGGGCTGAGCCCAGAAGGGCGAGAGGGAAGAAAAGTGTTGCGAAGCGCCCCGGAACGAAGGAGGGAGGGAGGGAGGAGGAGAAGCGTTCCAGGATTTCGACCGGCCTATACAGCGCCGGAAGGCTTCGCAACAACAAAAGCAACTTTGAACCAGAAGTTCTCAGTGCCCGATAGAGTGGGGACTTCCCAGAAAAGTTCCAGGGCTGAAAACGTAAATTCCCGTAAAGACAAGACATGTGTTCCTCCGGGTCTCAGTGCGCCTGCAACTCGTGCTGCAAGGCCTTGATCAAAGCCTTGTCATCGGGGCCGCTCATGCTGGAGTAGCTGGCCACCACGCGGCCATCGCGCCCCAGCAGGTATTTGTAGAAGTTCCAGCGCGGCTTCTGGCCTGACAACTCGGCCAGTTGCTTGAAGAAGGGCGATGCGTCGGCCCCGGTCACGCTGCTTTTGGCAAACATGGGGAACTTCACCCCGAAGGTGTTTTCGCAGAAGTCGGCGATCTGCTTGTTGTCGCCGGTTTCCTGGGCAAAGTCATTCGACGGAAAGCCCAGCACCACCAGCCCCTGGTCCTTGTATCGTGCGTACAGCGCCTCCAGGCCCTTGTACTGCCCGGTGAAACCGCAGTAACTGGCGGTGTTCACCACCAGCACCACCTTGCCGGCGTACTGGCACAGCGACTGGGGCTTTTCGTCTTGCAGGCGGGCAAAGGTGTGTTGCAAGGTGGCCGGGCAACTGGACGCGGCACCGGGGTTCGGGGCCGCTGGTGCCGCCGTCGCCGCCCGGGCTGCCGGCATCGCGAGCACCGTGATCAGGCCCAGGGCCAGCCCTGGCAGCAGCTTGGAAAACAGTTTTTTCATGGGGCCTCCTGGGCCGGAATCGGTGGCGATCAGGACACAATCGTCTGTGACCGACCCCGAAGGGTTTTGAATTTGTACTGAAGTGTATTTGACCGATACTAAACAGTATTCTTGACACCATTTTGCCAGTCGGGTTTTTCCCGGATCCGTGCTGTCCCCTGTTTTTGTTCCAGATGACCATGACCCATGACCGCTCCGGCCCCGCCTGGACCCACCCGCGACGGGTGGTCTGGGTGTTGGGCGATCAGCTCTGGTTCGGCCACCCGGCCCTGCGTGATTTCGACCCTGCCTGTGACCATGTTCTGATGGTCGAGGCGCCGGGCGAGGCCTCGGTGGTCTGGAGCCACAAGGCACGCATTGCGCTGTTCCTGTCGGCCATGCGTCACTTCTGCAACGAGGTGCATCGCCGCGGTTGGGCCTACACCTATGTGCGCCTGGACGAGCAGCCCGAAACGCCTGACCTCGACGGTCGCGCCCTGCGGGTTTTGCAGGCCCTGCGGCCCGAGACACTGCGCCTGTGCGAGCCCGGAGAATGGCGCACCTTGGAAGACGTGCGCAGGGTGGCCCATGCCGCCCAACTGGCGCTCGAGGTGCTGCCTGACCCTCATTTCATGTGCTCGCGCGCCGAGTTCGCCCGCTGGGCGCTGGGCAAGAAAGAGCTGCGCCAGGAGCTCTTCTACCGCGACATGCGCCGGCGTCACCGGGTGCTCATGAACGGGCGCGACCCGGCGGGCGGGCAATGGAACTTCGATGTCGAGAACCGCCGTGGCTACCCGGCCAGCGGCCCGGGCGCCATTCCCGAGCCCGAGTTTTTTGAGCCCGATCGCATCACCGTGCAGGTGATCGCGCTGGTCGAAAAGCACTTTCCCGATCACCCCGGCTCGCTGGCGCATTTTGGCTGGCCGGTCACGCGCGAACAGGCGCTGGAGGCGCTGGAGCGTTTTGTCTCGGTGCGGCTGGCTCATTTCGGGCCGCATCAGGACGCCTTGTGGACCGCCACGCCGTGGGGCTGGCACTCGCTGCTGTCGGTGGCTTTGAATCTGCACCTGCTGGACCCGCGCGAGGTGCTGGCGGCGGCCGAGGCCGCCTGGCGGGAGCATCACCTGCCCTTGGCCAGTGTCGAAGGCTTTGTGCGCCAGGTGCTGGGCTGGCGCGAGTTCATCCGCGGGGTTTACTGGCTCGACATGCCGCAACTCGCCCAGTCCAACCACTGGGGCCACCAGCGTGGCCTGCCGGCCTGGTACTGGAGCGGTGACACCCGCATGGCCTGCATGCGCGAGGTGGTGCAGCAGACCCTGGCCCACGGTTATGCGCACCACATCCAGCGCCTGATGGTCACCGGCCAGTTCGCGCTGCTGTCCGAGATCGAGCCGCGCCAAGTCGGCGACTGGTACCTGGCCATGTACGTCGATGCGGTCGAGTGGGTGGAACTGCCCAACACCTTGGGCATGGCGCTGAACGCCTGCGGCGGGCGCTTCACCAGCAAACCCTACATCGCCAGCGGGCAATACATCCAGCGCATGAGCAACTACTGTGGCAACTGCCCGTATGACCCTGCACTGCGCACGGGCGATACCGCCTGTCCGGTCACCGTGCTCTATTGGCGGTTTTTGCTGCGCCATGAAGCGGATTTCAAGGCCCATCCCCGCATGGCGCTGATGGCGCGCAGCCTGGCCCGGCTGCCGCCTGCCGAGCGCATTGCCATAACTGAAAAGGCCAATCATGTCCTTGATCACCTCGATGATTTGTGAAGGTTTTTGAGGCCCCTCCCTTAAAATCCGAGCGATTCACGAAAGACAGCATGCTTTACCCCGAACTTTTCAAACAACTCGAATCCGTCCGCTGGGACATGGACAAGGACATCCCCTGGGACCAATTCGACGCTTCGCAGCTGTCGGATGAGCAGGCCCAGACCATCAAGATGAACGCCATCACCGAGTGGGCTGCGCTGCCGGCCACCGAGATGTTCCTGCGCGACAACCGGGGTGACAGCGACTTTTCGGCCTTCATGTCGATCTGGTTCTTTGAAGAGCAAAAGCACTCGCTGGTCCTGATGGAATACCTGCGTCGCTTCCGGCCCGACCTGGTGCCCACCGAGCAAGAGCTGCACGAGATCCGCTTCGAGTTCGATCCGGCCCCCGCCCTGGAAACCCTGATGCTGCACTTCTGCGGCGAGATCCGCCTCAACCACTGGTACCGCCGTGCGGCCGAATGGCACACCGAGCCGGTGATCAAGCAGATCTACACCACCCTCAGCCAGGACGAAGCCCGCCACGGTGGCGCTTACCTGCGCTACATGAAGCGCGCCATCAACAACTTCGGCAACGAAGCCAAGGCCGCCTTCGCCAAGGTGGGGGTGCTGATGGCCAGCGCCCGCCGCACCGCCCAGGCGCTGCACCCCACCAACCTGCACGTCAACAAGCAGCTGTTCCCACGTGACACCATCCAGAGCCGCCTGCCCAACCCCGAGTGGCTGGAGACCTGGCTCGACAGTCAGATCAACTTCGATGCCGTGTGGGAAACCAAGGTGGTCGACCGCATCCTGCACAACATGAGCCTGCTGCTGGACCGCAGCTTCAAGACCGTGCAGGAACTCAACCGCTACCGCAAGGAGGTCTCGGCCACCCTGGTCAGCCCCGCGGCTGGCGCCCAGCCGGCCTGAGCCCCGTCCCCTGCGAAAAACGGCCCCTCGGGGCCGTTTTGTTTTTCAGCTTTCAGACCAGGGTCAGCAGGCGTTCCAGCGGCAGCTTGACCTTCACCTCGCGCGCGGGCAGCCCGGCGGAGATCTTGAAGTCGGGCCGGGCCGTGTCACGTGGTGGGGGTTCGGCCATCGCCATGCCCTGCCGACTGATCACCACGCTGACACGCGGTGTGCTGGGCGTGGCACCGCGCCGTGTCACCACGGCCACTTCACCCGAGGCCAGCTTCACGTACGAGCCCGGGGCGTACATGCCCACCGCCTTGACCAGCGCGGCACCGGCCTCGTCCACTTTCTTGTCTTCGTCGAAATAGCTGCCCTGCATGGCGGCCGTGCTGGGCAGCGGAAAGCGGGTGGCGCGCGGGGCCATGCGGGCGCCGAAGATGTCGGCCCGCTGGATCAGCCGCGCCATCTGCTGGGCGGGTGGGCGGCCGGTCAGGGGGCCGGGGCTGCGATCGTGGTGATGCCGCACCGCCTCCAGCCAGTCCGGGTCTTGAATGCCCAGCTTCATGAGCATGTCCACCGACTTTTGCGAATGGCCGTCGATGGCCTCGACCTGGGCTGAACTCAAAGGCAGGCTTTGCTGGGCCAATTGGTCCTGCAGTTCGGTCATGCTGATGTTCATGGTCAGCGCGGACAGGCCCAGGCTGTTCACCCGATCCTCGGACCACTGCAAGACCGTGCGGGCGGCCAGCATACACACCACCGACACCAGCATGGCGTGGGTGGCACTGTAGAGCCGGGTTTCCCCGGCCGACAAGTGCATCAGCGCAAACAAGGTGGCATCGGTCTGGCGCTGGGTCAACAGGGTCAGGTCGGCGTGCAGCTGGAACAGCCGCGTCATGAAGCTGGTGCTCTCGGGCTGACGCAGCACATTGCTGGCCCGGGTCTGGATGTCGTGCCAGTTCGGGCGCGCCGTCGGGTCCGTGATGGTCGGGGCGGTGGTGTCCGGCCCCTTGCCGTCGGTCACGAACTGGGTCGATGCGATGGTGCCCAGGGTCTTGCCCTCTCGCACCATCGAGTGCAGCTTGCCCACGTAGGCCCGGTGGCTCTCGCCCGACTCGTCGGTGTCCACGCACAGGCTCATGCCGCGCAAGGCCATCTGCTGCAATTCATCCTTGGACTGCACCACATAGCCCTTCTGGGCGAGCAGAACGCCGGTAGCACTGCGCAGGATGAAAGGCAGTGGATGACCCAGCGGAATGGTTTCGAGGTCGAGCTTGACGAGCTTCATAGGCGTCATCAATTATGTATGTATTCGTAACAAATGAGCGGCCTCCTGCCCAGGTGTTTACGCTTCTTTTTGATCGATCGCGGGGCTGGGGGGCTGCGGTCGGCGTCGCCAGGGGCGCCCCTGTGCCAGGTCATCCAGGGTGGTGAAGACCGCCGGAATCACCAGCAGGCTCAGCAGGGTGGAGGTGATCAAGCCGCCGATCACGGCCACTGCCATGGGCGAGCGGAACGAGGCATCGGCCGCGCCCATGCCCAGGGCGATCGGCAGCATGCCCGCGCCCATGGCCAGGGTGGTCATGATGATGGGCCGGGCCCGTTTGTGGCAGGCGTCCAGCAAGGCCTCGCGGCGGCTCATGCCGTGTTCGCGGCGCGCCAGGATGGCGTATTCGACCAGCAGGATCGAGTTTTTGGTGGCAATGCCCATCAGCATGATCAGACCGATCAGCGAAGGCATCGAAAAGCTCTTTTGAGCCATCAGCAGCCCGACAAAAGCGCCGCCCAGCGACAGCGGCAGGGCCGCCAGGATCGTCACCGGGTGCAGCAGGTGCTTGAACAGCAGCACCAGCACGATGTAGATGCACAACACCCCGGTCAGCATGGCCAGGCCGAAACTGGCAAACAACTCGCCCATCACCTCGGCGTCGCCGACCTCCACCACGTGCACCCCGGGCGGCAGTTGGCGCATGGCGGGCAGGGCCTGCACGGCTTTGGCCACGTCGCCCAGGGGCAGGCCAGAGAGTTCGATCTCGAAGTTCACATTGCGCGAGCGGTCGTAGCGGTCGATCACCGCGGGCCCGCCCGAGGCGCTCAGCGTGGCCACCTGGTCCAGCAGCACCGGGCCCCGGGTGCCGGGCACGCTCAGCCGTCCCAGCAGCGCCAGGTCCTGGCGGGCGGCGGGCTCCAGTTGCACCACGATCGGCACCTGGCGCTGGGCCAGGTTGAGTTTGGCCAGGCCCAACTCGTAGTCGCCCACGGTGGCGATGCGCAGGGTGTCGGCGATGGCCGTGCTGGTCACGCCCAGGTCGGCGGCGCGGGCAAAGTCGGGCCGCACCGCGATCTCGGGCCGCACCAGGCTGGCACTGGAGGCCACGCTGCCCAGGCCGGGAATGGTGCGCAGGTCTTTCTCCACCGCCAGGGCGGCTTGCTGCAGGGCGGCCGGGTCATCGCCCGTCAGCACCAGGATGTACTTCTCGCCCGAACCGCCCAGGCCCACCTTGCTGCGCACGCCGGCCAGCGGCTCCAGCGCGGCGCGCAAGCGGTTTTCCAGCACCGGCTTGGGCGGGCGCTGACCCCGTTCGGCCAGTTGCAGGGTCAGGGTGGCGCGGCGCACCTCCGAGGCGCCCTGGGGCGCAAAGGGGTCGCCACCGGCGCTGCCACCGCCGATCGTGGTGTAGATGCTTTTCACCTCGGAGACGGCGCTCACCCGCTGGCGGGCCTCTTCGGCCGCGGCCCGGGTCTGGGCCAGCGTGCTGCCCGGGGGCAGCTCCAGGTACACCTGGGTCTGCGAATTGTCGTCGGGCGGGATGAAGCCGGTGGGCAGCAGCGGGATCAGCGCCAGCGAACCCACAAAAAAGGCCAGCGTGAAACCCAGCGTGGCCCAGCGGTGGCGCAGGCACCAGGCGGCCCAGCGCAGGTACAGGCGCATCCAGCGCGGGTCGGGCTCGGCCTCGGGCTGGGGCCGCAGCAGGTAGGCCGCCATCATGGGCGTGAGCACCCGTGCCACCAGCAGCGAGGCCAGCACCGCCAGCGCGGCGGTCCAGCCGAACTGCTTGAAGAAGCGCCCGGCGATGCCGCTCATGAACGCCGTGGGCAGGAACACCGCCACCAGGGTGAAGGTGGTGGCCACCACGGCCAGGCCGATCTCGTCGGCCGCCTCCATGGCCGCCTGGTAGGGGCTCTTGCCCATGCGCAGGTGGCGCACGATGTTCTCCACCTCGACGATGGCGTCGTCCACCAGGATGCCCACCACCAGCGACAGCGCGAGCAGGGTGATCACGTTGATCGAAAAGCCCAGCCAGGCCATGCCGATGAAGGCCGGAATCACCGACAGCGGCAGTGCCACCGCCGACACCAGGGTGGCGCGGGCATCGCGCAGGAACAGCCACACCACCACCACCGCCAGCAGGGCGCCCTCGTACAGCAGGTGCATCGAGCCGTCGTATTCATCCTGCACCGGCGCCACAAAGTCGAAGGCCTCGGTGATCTCGACATCGGGCCGCTCGGCGCGCAGCGCGGCCAGGGCCTGGCGCACCGCGGCCCCCACCTCGACCTCGCTGGCCCCGCGGCTGCGTGCCACCTCGAAGCCCACCACCGGCTGGCCATTCAGCAGGGCCGCGGCCCGGGGCTCGGCCACGGTGTCGCTGACCCGGGCCAACTGGCTCAGGCGCAGCGGGCGGCCGTCGCCCAGCGGCAGGGCCAGCGCGGCCACCCCGGCGGCATCCTGCACGGTGGCCAGGGTGCGCACGGGCTGCTCGCCGCCGCCCAGGTCGGTGCGCCCGCCGGCGCTCTCCACCTGCACCTGGCGCAGCTGACGCGACACCTCGGCCGCCGTCACCCCCAGGGCCTGCAGCTTCAGGGGGTCCAACGTCACCTGGATCTGCCGCTCGGCCCCCCCGACCCGGTTCACCGCGCCCACACCGCGCACCGTCAGCAGGCGCCGCGCCACGGTGTTGTCCACGAACCAGGACAGGGCCTCGTCGTCCAGCGCCGCGCTGCGCACGCTGTAGGCCAGGATGGGCTGGGCCGCCAGGTCCATCTTGGTGACGATGGGGTCGCGCACATCGGCGGGCAGGTCGGCCCGCACGCGCGAGACGGCCGAGCGCACATCGTCCACCGCCTCCTGCACTGGCTTTTCCAGGCGGAATTCGGCCGTCAGGGTGACCCCGCCGTCCTGCACCTTGGTGTAGAGGTGCTTGAGCCCCTGCAGCGTGGCCAAGCTGTTTTCGATCTTGCGCGCTACGTCGTTTTCCAGTTGGGCGGGCGCGGCCCCAGGCAGCGACACCGACACCGACACCGTGGGCAGGTCGATGTCGGGAAAGTTCTGCACCTTCATGCTTTGGAACGCCACCAGCCCACCGAAGGTGAGCAGCACGAACAGCATCAGGGCCGGGATCGGGTTACGGATGGACCAGGCGGAGACATTCATACCGGCTTCCTCAGCGCTGAGGGGCGGTGGTGCCGGGGGCCGGCGGGTTGCTCACCCGCACCCGGTCACCCTGGTTCAGAAAGCCGGCGCCCTGCAGCACCACCGTGGCCCCGGGGGCCAGGCCACGCAGCAGCTCCACCTGTTCACCCTGGCGCCGCCCGGTCTCGACCTTGCGCTGCTGCACGGTCTGCTGGGCATCCAGCTCGAACACATAGCTGAAGCCGTCGCGCACCACCAGCGCCTGCTGCGGCAGGGTCAGGGCCGGGCTCTGGCCCAGCTCGAACTCACCGCGGGCAAACAGCCCCGGACGCAGTTCGGGGTGGGGCTTCAGGTCCACATAGACCAGGGCGTTGCGCGTCTGCGGGTCGATGGTGGGGGCCAATTGGCGCAGCTCGCCCAGCACCTGGGCCCCGCTGGGCAGGCCCAAGCGCACTCGGGTGCCACGGCGCAGGCGTGGCAGCTCGGCGGCGGTCACCTCGGCGCGCCACTCCAGCCGGTTCTGCCGGATCAGGCGGAACAGCTCGGTGCCGCTGGCGGGCACCGCCCCCACAGTGGCACTGCGGGCCGAGATCACGCCGCTGTCAGGGGCCAGCACCTGGGTCTGGCGCAGCCGCAGTTCCTGGGCCTGCACGCTGGCCCGGGCGGCCAGCACGCGGGCCTGGGCGGCCCGCTCAGTGCTCAGGGCCTGGCTGATCTGCTGTTCACTCAGGGCCCCGCCGGGCTGCACCTGTCGTGTGCGGTTGGCATTGGCCACGGCTTCGTCGGCGTTGGCTTCGGCCTCCAGCAGTGCGGCGCGGGCCTGGGCCAGATCGGCCTGCACCGTCTCGTCGGCCAGCCGCGCCAGCACCTGGCCGGCGCGTACCGTATCGCCCACATTGACCAGCACCTGGGTCAGGCGCAGCCCCTGCGTCTCCAGGCTGACGAGGGCTTCCTGCCAGGCGGCCACGTTGCCGTTGGCTTGCAACTGCAGCGGCAGGGTCACCTGGCTGGGGCGGGTGGTGCTCACGGTCAAGGCGGGGCGGGCCGTGGCGGGCTCGGCGCCCTGGGCTCCAGGGGCGATCAGCCCCAGCAGGCAGGGCAGGCAGGCCAGCGCGAGGGCGGCGAGTCGTTGGCGGTTCATGTCGGGTCTCACAGGGCGGGGCCGGGGCGGGCCGGGCCCGCGGGGGCGGCGGCTTCTTCGGTGATGTCGGGTGGGGCGTCGGGTGGGGGGGCGGGCAAGCTTGTGTTGCCGTCCCAGCCGCCGCCGGCGGCACGGTACAGGTTGATCCAGGCCAGCTGTCGTTCCAAGGCCAGGGTGCTCAGGCTGGTCTGGGCGGCCAGGGCGCTGCGCCGGGCTTCTTCCACTTCGGCCAGGCTGGCCAGGCCGGCGCGCTGGCGCGTCTGGGTGTGTTGCAACACGCTGTCGTAGCCTTGGCTGGCCAGTTGTGCGTCGTGTCGACGCTGCTGGGCCGAGGCCAGGTTCAGCAGGGCTTCCTCCACCTCGCGCACGGCCTGGCGCACCCGGGCCTGATACAGGGCCACGGCTTCGGTGTAGCGGGCCTGGGCGGCTTGCCGCTCGGCCTTCAGGCGCCCGCCGTCGGTGATCGGAAAGCTCAGGCTCAGCGGCCCCAGCGACCAGGTCGACAGGTGCTGGGTGCTGCCCCGGGCGTCCAGGCGCAGCGCGCTCACCGATCCTTGCAGGCTCAGCTGCGGGTAGCCCGCGGCATCGGCCTGTTGCACCTCGGCCCAGTTGGCGGCCAACTGGCGGGTGGCCTGGACCACGTCGGGGCGTTGCTCCAGTACGCGGGCCGGCAGGCTGCCCAGGCTGAACAGCGTGTCGGGCGGGGCGGGGGGCTCGCTGTCTTGCAGGGTGTCGAAAAAGCCGGGCGTCTGGCCGGTCAGGGCCACCAGGGCGCGCACCTGCACCTCGCACAGGGTCTGTTGCTGGCGCCAGCGTTGCCGGCCCTCGGCGGCGCTGGCCTCGGCCAGGGCCAGTGCCGCGGGCGCCTGCAGGCCTGCCCGTTGGGCCTGTTCCATCCATCGGGCACTCGCCTCGCGTGAGCGGGCATCGGCGGCAGCCAGCCGGGCCTGGGCCCCGCATTGGCGCCATTGGGCGTACTGGCTGGCCACCTCGGCTGCCACGCTCACGCGCGCCTCGTGCCATTGGGCCCGGGCGCCTTGCAGCCGGGCCTCGCTGGCGGCCAGGGCCGCCCGGTTCATGCCGAACAGATCGGCCTCCCAGCTCAGTTGCGGGCCGGCGGAGGCGATGGTGGCCACGCTGCCCAGCGCGGTGGCGTAGCCGCGGCTCACGCTGGCATTGCCGCTGAGCAGCGGTTGCAGCTTGGCAGCCGCCTCGACGCGCTGTGTGCGCGCCTCGACCAGCCGTGCCTGGGCGCTGGCCAGGCCCGGGCTCAGGGCCTGGGCCTGTTCGATCAGGCCTGGCAGCACGGGGTCGTTCCATTGCCGCCACCAGTCGGCCACCGCCTGGGGCTGGCCGCCGTGTGGCAAGGGGGCGGTCCAACGCTCGGGGGCGCTGGTCGGTAGCGGGGGCATGGCCAGGGGCGCGGCACAGGCCGCCAGGGCCAGGGGCAACACGACCAGCAGGGCGCGCCCGATCAGAACGAAAGCGGGTGTCATGGCGGCGGATTTGAGCACAGTGCGCGCGCTCTGGCGGGTGGGCCGTTGCGACCCGGCTGTGGATTCAGTCCGAGACCCAGGCCAGACGGCCCTGGCCCAGCTCGTTGAGGCGCGCCACCAGGGCGGCACTGGCCGTCTCGGGCAGGCTGAAATGCAGGGTCACCACGCTGCCGTGCTGCACCTCGCCCAGTGTGGCGCCCGCCTGCTCCAGCTCACGCCGCACCGTGCCTTCGAGCGCATAGGGCACGCTGCAGGCCAGTGCCCGCATCTTCTGCAGCGTCACTTTCGGCGCCTGCAGCAGGGCCTGGGCTACCGCATCCGTGTAGGCGCGCACCAGGCCACCAGCCCCGAGCTTGACGCCGCCGTAGTAACGCACCACGGTGGCCAGCACGCCCTCCAGGTCCTGGTGGCGCAGCACGTCCAGCATCGGTCGGCCCGCGGTGCCGCCGGGCTCGCCATCGTCCACCGCCGCCGACTGGCCGCCCGCCAGCAAGGCCCAGCACACATGGGCTGCGCCTGGGTGTTGCTGGCGCAATTGCTGCACCACGGCCTGGGCGGCGGCCCGGTCGCTCATCGGCTGGACGCAGCCGATGAAGCGGCTTTTCTTGATCAGCAGTTCGCTGTGGGCGGGGGCACTGAGGGTCTGAGGCATGGGGGCAAAAGCTTAACCCAGGCAAAGGCCGGGCGAATCCCCTACGATGCGCCCATCATCCTGAACCCGAGCTGCGCCATGAACACCACCGCCCCTGCCACCTTGAAGATCGATTTCGTCTCCGACGTGTCCTGCCCCTGGTGCGCCATTGGCCTCAACGGTCTGCAGCAGGCCCTGGACGAACTGCAGGGCAGCGTGCAAGCCGAACTGCATTTCCAGCCTTTCGAGCTCAACCCCCAGATGGGGCCTGATGGGCAGGACATCACCGAGCACCTGGCCCAGAAGTACGGCGCCACCGCCGAGCAGAGCGCCGCCAACCGCGAAGCGATCCGGCAGCGCGGCGAATCGGTGGGCTTTCGTTTTGACATGGCCGCACGGGCCCGCATCTACAACACCTTCGACGCGCACCGCCTGCTGCACTGGGCCGAGGGCGAGGGCCCGGGGCGTCAGCTGGCGCTCAAGAAAGCCTTGTTCGAAGCCTATTTCAGTCACGGGCAGAACCCGTCCGATGCCGAACTGCTGATCCAGCTGGCCGCCGGCGTGGGCCTGGACGCGGCCCGGGCCCGGGCCATTCTGGTCAGCGATGAGTTTGCCGCCGAGGTGCGGGCGCAGGAGCAGCTTTACCAAGGTGCTGGCATCCATTCGGTGCCGGCGGTGATCGTGAACGACCGCCACCTGATTCAAGGCGGCCAGCCGCCGGCGGTGTTTGTGCAGGCGCTGCGCCAGATCGCTGCCGAGGCCTGAGCCCGCGCCAGCGCCCACATGGGCGCCCGGGCGGCTTCAGCCGCCCAGCACCGCCGCACTCAGCGCCATGATGGCGTCGCGCTCGGCCGCCACCTGCTCCGGCTCGACCTGGGTGGGCTCGTCGTTGAGCCGGGCCTTGTGCTGGATGCGGCGCAGTTCGCGGTAGGCCGCAGCCGCCCGCTCGCCCACCCCGGCGGGCAGCAGGCCGCAGGCCTCGGCACGCTGCAGCAGGGCGATGTTGCCCACGTTGTCGCGCAGCCCGGGGTGGCTGGCCGATTGGGCCAGCACCAGGTACTGCACCGCGAACTCGGCATCGACCATGCCGCCCTGGCTGTATTTGACGTCAAAGCGGCCGCTGCGCACCTTGTGGGCGCCGCGCACGCGGTCGCGCATGCTCACGATCTCGTCGCGCAGGGCGGCCGCATCGCGCGGCGCGGTGATCACGGCCTCGCGCACCGCGTCGAAGCGGGCCTGCAGGCCCGGGCTGCCCAGCACGAAGCGGGCCCGCGTCATGGCCTGGTGTTCCCAGGTCCAGGCGGTGTTGCTGCCGCGCTGCTGCTGGTAGTTGGCGTAGGCCTGGAAGCTGGTCACCAGCAGGCCCGAGTTGCCGTTGGGGCGCAAGGCGGTGTCGATCTCGAACAGATCGCCTTCGGCGGTCTTGACGGTCAGCCAGTTGATCAGCTTGCGAACAAAGGCCGAGTACACCTCGGAGGCGCGTTCGTCCTCGTCTTCGTAGACGAACACGATGTCCAGGTCGCTGCCATAGCCCAGCTCTTTGCCGCCCAGCTTGCCGTAGCCAATGATGGCGAACTGCGGCAGGTCGGCGTCGGTGCGGTGGCGGTTTTTCAGCCGCTCCCAGCACCAGCGCACGGTGATCTGCAGCAAGGTGTCGGCCAGCGAGCTCAGGTCGTCGGCCACCTGTTCGACGCTGAGCCGGCCCTCCACATCGCGCGCCAGGGTGCGGAACACCTCGGCGTGGTGGGCGCGGCGCAGCAGGTTGAGCAGGGTTTCGTCGTCGTCTTCGCCGGTCGAACGCAGCGAGCCCACGCGGCGCGCCAGCTCGTCCTTGAGGTCGGCCGCCGAGAAGCGTTCGGACAGCATCGCGTCGCTGGCCAGTTCGTCGATCACGCCAGGGTGTTGCAGCAGGTAGCGCGCCGGCCAACGGGCCGCCCCCAGCAGGTGCATCAGGCGTTCGTGCACGGCCGGGCGCTCCAGCAGCATGGCCAGGTAGCTTTCGCGCCGCAGCAGGGGCTCCAGCCAGTTGATCAGCTGCACCGCGGCGGCTTCGGTCACGCGGTCTTCGCGCACCCACACCGCGCTGCGCTGGACCAGGCGGATCAGGCGCGCCCGGGCGTCCTCGCGCAATGCCTGCACGCGCGGGTGGTTTTGCCACTCCTGCACCCGTTCGCGCAGGGCGGGTGGCAGTTTGTCGAGCAGGCCTTCAATGTCGGCCGGCACGGCGCCGGTCTTGGCGCCGCAACTGCCGCCGCGGCAGCTCTTGCGTTCTTCGCTCTGGCCCAGCAGGGTGTCGAACTCTTGCGCCACCAGCTCGCGGTGGGCGTCCAGTTCGTGCAGGAAGGGGCAGCAGTCGGCAAAGCCCAGGCTGTGCGCGATCCAGTTCAGGTCTTCGTCCTGGGTGGGCAGCAGGTGGGTCTGCTGGTCGTCGAGGAACTGGATGCGGTGCTCGACCCGGCGCAGGAAGGTATAGGCGCGGGCCAGGGCGTTGGCGGTTTCGGCGGGCATCAGGCCCGCATGGGCCAGGCGCTGCAAGGCTTCCAGGGTGGGGCGACAGCGCAGCTCGGGGTACTGGCCGCCGCGCACCACCTGCAGCAATTGCACGGTGAACTCGATCTCGCGGATGCCACCGCGCG
Organism: Curvibacter sp. EU05-FHT14A10; assembly: GCF_058791075.1. Taxonomy (NCBI): domain Bacteria; kingdom Pseudomonadati; phylum Pseudomonadota; class Betaproteobacteria; order Burkholderiales; family Comamonadaceae; genus Curvibacter; species Curvibacter sp. EU05-FHT14A10. The sequence continues at coordinate 8,867 of NZ_JBYTDE010000009.1, read as the reverse complement.
ACAGTTTGACGTCGTTGGCGCGCGCCGGGTGGCCGGCGCTGCGCCGCGCTGCATGCTCGCGGATCTGGCGGTGCAGGGTGCGCAGCGCCTCGAACACGCTGTAGTCCAGGTAACGCCGGAACACAAAGGGCAGCACCACGCCGCGCAGGGCTTGCACGCCGCTGCCGCTCAGGGCGCTGCGCGGGGCGATGACCCGGCTCTTGAGCCAGGCAAAGCGCTCCCACTCGCGGCCCTGCACCTGAAAGTATTCCTCAAGCGCCGACAGCGACACCGCCGCCGGGCCTGAGTTGCCGTTGGGGCGCAGCGCCAGGTCGACGCGGAACACGAAACCGTGCTCGGTGGTGTCGCCGACCAGGGCGAAGATCATCTTCACCGCCCGGCCGAAATACTCGTGGTTGGACAGTCGGCCGCGCCCATCGGGCAGGCCTGCGGTCTCACCGTCGTGGTCGTAGATATAGATCAGGTCGATGTCGCTGGACACATTGAGCTCACGCGCACCCAGCTTGCCCATGCCGATCACCCACAGTTCGGCGCGTTGGCCGTCCGGGCCCAGGGGGGCGCCGTGCCGGCTGTCAAGTTCGGCCTGCACCTCGGTGCAGGCCACATCCAGGGCCAGTTCGGCCAGCTCGGTGATGCCACGGGTGATGGTGGCCAGATTGGCCTGCCGGTCGCAATCGAGCACCACCAGGCGTTCCATCACCAGCTGGCGCAACACCCGCAAGGCGGCGCCGGTGTCCAGCGAGCGCTGGCGCAGGGCCTGCAGCGCTTCGCGCAGGGTGGCATGGGTGGGGGGCCCCGGGGGCAGCAGGGGCAGCAGATCGGCGTAGCGCCGGTGCAGGCGCTGCACCAGGCGGGACTGGGTGGAGAGTGGCTGTGTGCTCATGGGCCCTCGGATCAGACGGGGGAATGCCCGACGGGCATCCCATTCATTAACAAAACTTCACGGGGTACGCAAAAAACCGTGTTTCCGCTGCGGGTCATAATTCCTGCCACATTCAACAAGCGCCATGAACGACCCGATCCCCATTCCTTCGCGAGGGCTGAAGCTGTTTTCAGCCTTGACGCGCTGGGCCCTGTGGGCGTTGCTGGCCTTCTGGCTCATCCTGGCAGCGTCCTGGGGGGCGCTGCACGGCTGGATTGTGCCCCGAATCGCAGAGTTCCGCCCCGCACTGGAGCGGCAGGCCAGCCGGGCCATGGGGCTTCCCGTGCGCATCGGTCACATCAGCGCCCGCAGTGAAGGCCTGATCCCCACCTTCGAGCTGGAGGACGTGGTGCTGTCCGACCGCGAAGGGCGCGAGGCGCTGATCCTGCCGCGGGTGGTGGCGGCACTCTCGCCGCGCTCGCTGTGGAACCTGGGTTTTCAGCAGCTCTACATCGAACGCCCCGAACTGGAAATCCGCCGCACCCGTGAGGGTCGGCTGCGCGTCGCCGGCCTGGAGATCGACCCGGCCAGCCCGGGCGATGACCGCATCAGCGACTGGGTCTTTTCCCAGGCCGAGCTGGTGGTGGCCTCGGGCATCGTGCACTGGAGCGACGAGCTGCGCGGAGCCGAAACCTTGAGCCTGTCCGACGTCAACGTGGTGCTGCGCAACAGCCCGCGCCGCCACCTGATGCGGCTGGACGGCACGCCCCCGCCCGATTGGGGCGAGCGTTTCACCCTGATGGGGCAGTTTCGCCAGCCCTTGTTGAGCGTGCATCGCGGGCACTGGCGCGACTGGAACGGCCAGTTGTACGGCAGCTTCGATCGGGTCGATGTCGCCCGCTTGCGCCGCCAGATCGACCTGGGTTTTGAAGTGGCCAGCGGTCAGGGCGCCCTGCGTCTGTGGGCGGATGTGGCCAAGGGGCAGTTCACCGGCGCGGTGGCCGATGTGGCCTTGTCTGATGTGAACGTGCAGTTTGCCCCCGACCTGGAGCCCCTGGCCCTCAAGTCGGTGCAAGGGCGGCTGGGGGGGCACCGACTGGCGGGCGGTTTTGATGCCTCGACGACTGGGCTGCAGTTTCTGACCGCCGACGGTTTGCGCTGGCCGGGCGGCAATGCGTTTGTCAGCTACACCCAGCCCGATCCGCGCCACGGCGCCAAGGGCGAACTGCGGGCCGACCGGCTGGACCTGGCCGCCCTGAGCCAGATCGCCAACCGCCTGCCCCTGGGGGAGGCCGCGCACCGCCTGCTCAAGGGTCAGGCGCCGCGGGGGCTGGTCGAGTCGGTGCAGGCCCAATGGCAGGGGCCGGTCGATGCCCCCGAACGCTACAGCCTGAAGGGCCGGGCCAGCAGCCTGGCGCTGGCCGCGCACGATTCGCTGCCTGGGGTGTCCGGCCTGGACCTGGACTTCGACCTCAACCAGGGCGGCGGCAAGGCCTCGGTCAGGATGGCCAATGGCCAGGTCGAGCTGCCCACGGTGTTTGACGAGCCCCTGCTGCCGGTGGACCAGTTGCAGGCCCAGCTGCAGTGGCAGCAGCAGGGTGAGCAACTGGCGCTCCAGGTGGCCGATCTGCGCTTTGCCAATGCCGATCTGCGGGGTGAAGGGCGGTTTCAGTGGCGCAGCGCCGAGCCGGGCAAGGTGCCGGGGCGAGGCCGCTCCCCGGGCGTGCTGGACCTCACGGCCAGCCTCAGCGAGGCTGATGCCACACGGGTTTACCGCTACCTGCCGCGCGCCCTGCCCAAGGATGTGCGCGACTACGTGCGCGAGGCCGTGACGGCCGGCCGCATCGGACGGGCGCAGTTCCGCGTCAAGGGCGATCTGCGCGATCTGCCCTTTGCCAACCCGCGCCTGGGAGAGTTTCGCATCAGCGCCCAGGTGCGCGAGGCCGGCCTCGCCTATGTGCCCAAAAGCCTGATGCCGGCGGGCGCCGCGCCCTGGCCGGCCCTGGCCCACCTCAATGGCGAGCTGATCTTCGATCGCCAGAGCATGCACGTGAAGGGCGCCACCGCCCAGTTCGCCGGCCTGCCCGATCTGCAGGTGGTGCGTGTGGAGGCCGACATCCCCGACCTGATGCACACCGTGGTCGATGTGGACGCCACCGTGCGCGGGCCGCTGGCCGATGCCCTGGGCATCGTCAACAGCTCGCCGCTGAGCCGCATCACCAACCAGGCCCTGGCCCAGGCCGTGGCCACCGGGCCGGCCGAGGTCAAACTCAAGCTCGCGCTGCCAATTGCCCAGATCGAGCGCAGCAAGGTGCAGGGCAGCGTCACGTTCACGGGCAGCAACGATTTGCGGGTGGTGCCGCAGGCCCCCCAGTTGTCGCGGGTGCGGGGCAGCGTGGCGTTCTCCGACACCGGCTTCCAGCTCAATGGGGTGCTGGCCCGGGCCTTGGGCGGCGATGTGCGGCTGGAGGGCGGTATGCGCCCGCCGCCGGTCGGCACCCAGCCGCCCGACCCGGTGCTGCAGTTGCGGGCCAACGGCACGTTCAGCGCCGAAGGCCTGCGCCAGGCCGGTGAGCTGGGCTTTGTGGCCGGACTGGCGGCCCAGGCCACGGGCAGTGCCCCGTATTCCCTGGTGCTGGGCATGCGCCGTGGCCAGCCCGAGATCCAGGTGCAAAGCAGCCTGCAGGGCCTGACCTTGAACCTGCCTGCGCCCCTGGGCAAGGCGGCCGATGCCGTGATGCCGCTGCGCTTCGACAACAGCCTGCTGCGCGAGGCACAACTCCAGGGCCCGCTGCGCGACCAGTTGATGGTTGAACTGGGGCGCCAGGTGCAGATCCATTACGTGCGCGACATCGCCGGCCCCCAGGCCCGTGTGCTGCAGGGCAGCATCGCGGTTGGGCTGGGGCCGGGCGAATCGGCCCCCCTGCCCGACAGCGGCGTGATGGCCAGCGTGCACCTGCCCCTGGTGGATCTGGATGCCTGGGAGCATGCGCTCACCCGCGCCGGTGGCCCGGCCCGGTCCACCGGGGTGGCGTCTTCGGGCAGCGAGGCCAGTGCCCAAAGTTACCTGCCCAATGCGCTGGCCGTGCGCGCCGACACCCTGGTGTTTGACGGCCGCAACCTGCACCAGGTGGTGGTCGGGGGCTCGCGCGAGGGCTCGGTGTGGCGTGCCAACCTTGACGCCACCGAGCTCAATGGCTATCTGGAGTACCGGCCACCGGGCAGCGCCGGTGCGGGGCGGCTGTTCGCTCGCCTGTCGCGACTCAAGCTGGCACAAAGCAACCAGAGCGAGGTCGAGGCCCTGCTGGACGAGCAACCCACCAGCATCCCGGCCCTTGACATCGTGGTGGACGACTTCGAATTGCGCGGCAAGCGCCTGGGCCGCGTCGAGATCGAAGCCGTGAACCGAGGCGGTGAGGGCGCCCAGCGCGAGTGGCGCCTGAACAAGTTCAACATCCTCACCCCTGAGGCCACGCTCACGGCCACCGGCAACTGGGCCAGCCTGCCCCTGCCCACCGTCGGGCCGCGCCTGCTGTCCGAGCGCCGCCGCACGGTGATGAACTTCCGTTTTGACATTCGCGATGCCGGTCAGTTGCTCACCCGCCTGGGCATGCCCGGTGTGGTGCGCCAGGGTCATGGCCCGCTGGAGGGGCAGGTGGCCTGGATGGGCTCACCCCTCACGCTCGACTACCCCAGCATGGCGGGGCAACTCAGCATCCAGGTTGAAGGTGGCCAGTTTCTGAAGGCCGACCCGGGCCTGGCCAAGCTGCTGGGCGTGCTCAGTCTGCAGGCCCTGCCGCGGCGTCTGACGCTGGATTTCCGGGATGTGTTCAGCCAGGGCTTTGCCTTTGACCTGGTGCGCGGCGACGCCCACATCGAGCAAGGCATTGCCAGCACCAACAACCTGCAGATGAAGGGCGTGAATGCCGCGGTGCTGATGGAGGGCAAGGCCGACCTGGCCCGCGAGACGCAAGACCTCAAGGTGGTGGTGGTGCCCGAGGTGAATGCCGGCACGGCCTCGCTGGTGGCCACCGCCATCAACCCGGCGATTGGCCTGGGCACGTTTCTGGCCCAGTTGTTCCTGCGCAAGCCCTTGATGGAAGCGGCCACCCAGGAGTTCCACATCGATGGCACCTGGACCGACCCGCGCATCGTGCGCCAGAGCCGCGGCCCGCGCGACAATCTCCCCGTCAATGTTCCGGCACCCGCAGGAGTCAAACCATGAAAGTCGCCGCCCTTCAGATGGTGTCCGCCACCACGGTCCAGGCCAATCTGGAGCGGGCCGGCCTGTTGCTGGCCCAGGCCGCCGAGGCCGGGGCCGAGTTGGCCGTGTTGCCCGAGTATTTTTGCCTGCTCGGCCGGCGCGACACCGACAAGCTGGCCGTGCAGGAGGCCCCCGGCCACGGCCCGATCCAGGACTTTCTGGCCCGGCAGGCACGCACCCTGGGCCTGTGGATCGTGGGTGGCACCCTGCCGCTGTCCACCGGCCAGCCCGAGCGCGTGCGCAACAGCAGCCTGGTCTGGTCGCCCGCGGGCGAGCCCGTGGCCCGCTACGACAAGATCCACCTGTTCTGCTTCGACAACGGGCGTGAACGCTACGACGAATCGCGCGTACTTGAGGCCGGCACCGAGCCCGTGTGCTTCGACCTGCCCTCGCGCGATGGCCAGCGCTGGCGCATCGGCCTGTCGGTCTGCTATGACCTGCGCTTTCCCGAGCTGTACCGCACTTACGCGGCGCAGGGCGCCGATCTGCTGCTGGTGCCCAGTGCGTTCACCGCGACCACCGGCGAGGCGCATTGGGAGCTGCTGCTGCGCGCCCGGGCCGTCGAGAACCTGGCCTATGTGCTGGCGCCGGCCCAGGGGGGCGAACACGAAAACGGTCGCCGCACCTGGGGTCATTCGATGCTGGTCAACCCCTGGGGCCAGGTGATGGCCTGTCAGGCCCAGGGCGTGGGCGTGGTGTTGGGCGAGCTGGATCGCGAGCAACTGACCACCTGGCGACAGCAATTGCCCGCGCTGGGCCACCGCGTGCTGTGAGCGCGGACGAATTCGCTCCGCCCCCCGGGCCCTTGCGGTCCCGCGGTTGGCAGGCGCGCCTGCTGCCCCTGGGCTGGCGACGCTGGACGCTGTGGCTGTTGCTGGCTGCCCTGGTGCTGGTGATGCTGGGCATCATGGTGTACTTGGCCGGGCGCTATGAGGCCAGCCAGGTGCAAAGCCGCCTGGAGCGCGACACCTCGGACGCCCTGAGCGACATCCGCGGGGGGCTGACGCGCAATGTGCAAAGCCTGCAGGCGCTGCAGTCCAGCAACCCCACCCCCAACTCCTGGGCCATCGATGCCGCCGAGATGCTGCGCCAGCACCGCGAAATCATGCGCATCGAGTGGCGCGACGCGGGTCTGCGCCCCTTGGCCCACGTGGACACGCCCTACCGCGGCAACCTGTTCGGCCGCGGTGCCGTGGACGGCCAGGGTGGACGCGAGCGGGCGCAGACCGACGTGTCGCTGGCCTGTGCCAATGCGCGGCGCTTCAATGGGCCGGCCTATTCCAGCTCGTATTTCGTGCCCAGCAACGACGGTCTGGGCCTGGAAGTGATCGAGATGTGCCTGCCCCTGATCACCTCGGGGCGGGTCGCGGGCTACGCGGTGACCACCTACGCCCTGCAGGAAGTGTTGGCCAACCTGGTGGGGCGCCAACTGGCGCGCAGCCAGGAGATCTCCTTCACCGAGGCCGACGGCACGCGCCTGGCCCTGCACGGGTCGGCACGGCGCGGGGTGCGCATGTTCACCGCCCAGCAACTGCTGGACCTGCCGGGCAACACCCTGGTGCTGCGCCTGGACAGCTGGCACAGCGCGCCCAGCCTGTTTCCCAACGTGATGACGGCCCTGGTCACGGCCATGGCGATTGCCCTGGTGTCGGTGCTGGTGCTGCTGGCCAAGGACACGCGCCGGCGCCTGGCCGCCGAGCGCGACCTGGCCGATGCCCTGGCCTTCCGCAAGGCCATGGAAGACTCCCTGGTCACGGGCTTGCGTGCGCGTGATCTGCAAGGCCACATCACCTATGTGAATCCGGCCTTCTGCCAGATGGTCGGTTTCAGCGCTGAGGAACTGTTGGGCCACGGTGTGCCGGCGCCTTATTGGCCCCCCGACCGGGTCACCGAGTACGAACAGCGTCAGGCCATCCGGCTGGCCGGCAATGTGCCGCCGCGCGAGGGCTTCGAGTCGGTCTTCATGCGCAAGGACGGCACGCGCTTTCCGGTGCTGGTGATCGAGGCGCCCCTGATCAACGCCCAGGGCTTGCAGACCGGCTGGATGAGTGCCTTTCTCGACATCAGCGAACAGCGCCGCATCGAAGAGCTGTCGCGTGCCTCGCAAGAACGCCTGCAGGCCACCGCCCGCCTGGCCACGGTGGGCGAGATGGCCTCGCTGCTCAGCCACGAGCTCAACCAGCCCCTGGCCGCCATCTCCAGTTATGCCACCGGCTCGATGAACCTGCTGCGCCACCAGGGGGCCAGTGCCCCGCCTGACCTGGACATGGCCCTGCGCCGCATTGCCGAGCAGGCCGAACGTGCCGGCCGGGTGATCAAGAGCGTGCACGATTTTGTGCGCCGCCGTGACCAGGCCCGCGAGCCGGTGGCCGCCCGGGCCCTGCTCGAAGCCATCATGCCCCTGGTCACGCTGCAGGCGCGCAAGCTCGGGGTGCGCGTGATCACCGACATCGAGCCGGGCCTGCCCGAGGTGCTGTGCGACCGCACCATGGTCGAGCAGGTGCTGCTGAACCTGGCGCGCAACGGCATGCAGGCCATGGAGCCTTGCGAGCTGGCCCAGCGGGTGCTGCGCATCGAGGCCCGCAAGGCCGCCTCCAACGAATCCAGCGGCTGGCTGGAGTGGCGTGTCATCGACCATGGGCCGGGCATCCCGAAAGAGGTGGGCGAGCAACTCTTCACCCCTTTCTTCACCACCAAGGCCGAGGGCATGGGCCTGGGCCTGAGCCTGTGCCGCACCGTGGTCGAGCAGCATGGGGGTTACCTGGGCTTCGAGGGCCAGGCGCCAAGGGGTACCATCTTCAGCTTCACCCTGCCGGTGAAAAAAGGCCCCACGGCCGCGGCTTTGAATGCGACCGTGAGCACGGCCTGAGCGCCGGCCGGCCACCCTGTTTTCTTTTTCTGATCCGACGGAACCGATCCTCATGGAACCCTCGCCCGACGCCACCGTTTTCATTGTGGATGACGACGCCGGAGTGCGCGACGCGCTGGCCTGGCTGCTGCGCTCGCGCCATCTGCTCAGCGAGGTGTTCGAAAGCGCCGAGCAGTTTGACGCCGCCCTGCGCTCGCGCCCGGCCCCCAGCCACCCTTGCTGTCTGCTGCTCGATGTGCGCATGCCCGGCATGAGCGGGCTGGCGCTGTTCGACCAACTGATCGAGCGCGGCCTGCAGGCGGCCATGCCGGTGATCTTCCTGACCGGCCATGCTGATGTGCCGACAGCGGTCGATGCGGTCAAGCGCGGGGCTTTCGACTTCTGCGAAAAGCCGTTTTCTGACAATGCCCTGGTCGACCGCATCGAGCAGGCCCTGCAGCGCTCGGCCGAGGTGCTGGCGCAACACCGGCAGCACCGGGGCTTGCAGGTGCGGCTGACGGAGCTGACCGAGCGGGAGCGCGATGTGATGCGGCTGGTGGTGGAGGGCTTGCCTAACAAGTTGATTGCGGATCAGCTCGACATCAGTGTGCGGACGGTGGAGGTGCACCGGTCGCGGGTGTTTGACAAGATGAATGTCAAGTCGGCTGTTGAGTTGGCTAATTTGTTGAGGAGTTTGGGGTGATGTGGCTTCGCCACTGAGCTTGTCTGCCTTGGGTGGCAATGGATGGTTTGCCTTGTTCATTGATTGAAGGCTTTGTCTTGCCGCTGCGCTCTGTGGCTTCTGCTCTTTGTTTGAGGGCGGAGGCCGGGGGTTCGTCCCGGCGGCCGAGGCACTTTTCTTTGCTTCGCCAAAGCAAAGTACCCAAAAGAAA
>NZ_JBYTDE010000008.1:0-350684 GCF_058791075.1 Curvibacter sp. EU05-FHT14A10 | reverse complement strand
CCAAGCACCCAGAGCCATCAGACCCCAGCCACCTCGCTAAGCACTGTTCTGTGCAGTCGAGCCCGCTAGTATACACACAAATCAAGCTTCTTTGGAAGCACCTGCGAAAAACAGAACCATGACCTGCTCATCCAGCGCCTCTGACCTGTTGTGAACAGCCATGGGGCTGTCGCAGAGCCTGTGCCCCTCCTCAACAAACAAGCCCTGGAGGCACTCTATATATAGAGGGAGAGAAAACAGCACTTGTTGGAGGCGAGTGCCTGCCCCCCCCATTGCAGCACCAATCGCCGAGCCACCGACAAGACGCACAAGCCAAACCGGCAAACTCAAATCAGCGCAGGTACGTATCACACTGCAACCGGCACGGAATCGCACGCGCGCCTAAAATGGCCCGGTGACTACTTCCATCCTCAACGCAGACCTGCACTGCCACTCCGTTGTTTCAGACGGCACCCTGACCCCTGAGGCCTTGGCGGCCCGAGCCAAAGCCAACGGCGTTGAACTCTGGGCCCTGACCGATCATGACGAAGTGGGTGGGCAATTGCGCGCGGCCGCGGCCGCACGCGAGGTCGGGCTGCGCTACCTGACCGGGGTCGAGATTTCAGTGACCTTTGCTGGGGAGACGGTCCACATCGTGGGCCTGGGTTTCGATGCAACGGACACTCGCATGACCGAGGGCTTGCACCAGACCCGTGGTGGCCGCGGGCAACGTGCCAAGGAGATGTCCGATCAGTTGGCCAAGGTGGGCATTGCAAATGCCTATGAGGGCGCCCTGCGATTCGTAGGCAACCCCGAGTTGATCTCACGCACGCATTTCGCTCGGTTTCTGGTCGAAACAGGGGTTTGCAAAGATACCGGCGAAGTGTTCAGGCGCTTCCTCACCGAGGGCAAGCCCGGTTACGTGCCCCATCGCTGGGCCAATCTGCAACAAGCGATTCAGTGGATCACTGAGGGCGGCGGGGTGGCCGTGATTGCCCACCCAGGTCGCTACCGCTTCACCGCCAACGAACAGTACGCGCTGTTCTCTGAATTCAAGGCCCATGGGGGTCAGGGCGTGGAGGTCGTGACAGGCAGCCATTCCAGCGCTGAATACCTCACCTATGCCGACATGGCGATTGAGTTCGGCTTGGCCGCTTCACGCGGCAGTGATTTCCACAGTCCTGACGAATCCCACACCGATCTGGGCGCCCTCCCTTTCCTACCTGGCAAACTGACCCCCGTCTGGGAGCTGCTCGCCGACCGGATCCAGTGAGAGTGCCATCGTGAGTGTGGTTTCGGGATACACGCCCCGCGGGATGTTGGCGGGCATCGGTCTGGCCATTGCCGCTACGGCCTGCTTTGCCACCCTGGACACCACCACCAAATTCATCAGTGCCTCCGTGCCTTTGATGATGGCTTTGTGGGTTCGCTATGCCTCGCAAGCCATCGCCACCACCTTGGTGGCCCTGCCTGCCCGCGGTTGGGCCCTGCTGCACACCACCAAGCCCAAGTTCCAACTGGTGCGGGGACTGCTGCTGATGGGCAGCAGCATGTTTGCCTTCTTCAGCTTGAAGCACATGCCCGTGGGCGAGTTCACCGCCGTCGTCATGATTGCACCGCTGGTGATCACGGTGCTGGCTGCCGTCTTGTTGCGTGAAAAGGTATCGATGCTGCGCTGGCTGCTCGTGCTGACGGGCTTCGCGGGCACCTTGCTGATCATCCGCCCCAGCGGCTCCAGCATCGGCGGCTGGGCCATGCTGCTGCCCCTGGGCCTGGTCAGCACGAATGCAGCATTCCAGATCGTCACCAGCCGACTGGCTCGGACCGAAGACCCCCTGACCATGCACTTCTATACCGGCTGGGTCGGCACCCTGTTGTCGTCCTTGATGCTGCCCTTTGTCTGGGCGGCCAACCTGCCCTGGCAAAGCTGGGCAGGCATGTTGCTGATGGGTCTCATGGGCTGTGTCGGCCACTTCATGCTGATCCTGGGCTACAGCCGAACGCCCGCGGCCATCCTCACCCCTTACCTCTATGCCCAGATCGGCTTTGCCATGCTGGGAAGCTGGTTGATTTTTTCCCACTTGCCCGACAGCTGGTCGCTCACGGGCATTGCACTCATTGCCCTGTCCGGCGCCGCCGGCGCCTGGCTCACGCTGCGCGAGGGCCGCATTCCCTCGCGCAAGAACGATCCGGTCTGAGCTCACAACAAAACACCATGGCCCAATTCTTCGAAGTCCACCCCGACAACCCCCAACCCCGCCTGCTCAAGCAAGCCGTGGCGCTGCTTCAGGCTGGCCAGGTGATTGCAGTGCCCACCGACTCCAGCTACGCCCTGGTGTGTCAGTTGGATGATCGCAACGCCACTGAACAGATGCGTCGCATCCGCCAGGTGGACGACAAACACCACCTGACCCTGCTGTGCCGCGATTTGAGCGAACTGGCCAACTACGCCAAGGTGGACAACAAACAGTACCGCCTGCTCAAAGCCGCCACGCCAGGCGCCTACACCTTCATTCTGGAGGCCACCAAAGAGGTGCCGCGCCGCGTCAGCCATCCTCAGCGCAAGACCATCGGCCTGCGGGTGCCCGACCACAAGGTCCTGCAGGCCCTGCTCGAACTGCATGGCGCGCCACTGCTGGCCACCACGCTGATCCCGGCCAGCGAGTCAGAACCCCTGAACGATGCGGCCGAAATCCGTAGCCGTTACGAGAAAACCCTGGCGGCCGTGGTCGATGCCGGCGCCTGCCCGCACGAACCCACCACCGTGGTCGACCTCACCCCGATCGACCAGGGCGACGAACCTGTCGTGATCCGCGAAGGCCGCGGATCATTGGCCGCCCTGGGTTTGTGACAAATCCGCCCGGCGCCGCAGGGCGGCGCGTCTGAGACAATGACGCCGTGAACTCCTTTTCCGACCTCATCCAGACCGTTCTGATCTACGCACTGCCGGTGCTGTTCGCCATCACGCTGCACGAGGCCGCACATGGCTACGCAGCCCGGTACTTCGGTGACAACACCGCCGCCATGATGGGGCGTATTTCGCTCAACCCCACCCGGCACATCGACCCCATGGGCACCATCGTGATGCCCTTGTTGCTGTACTTTGCCACCTCGGGTGCCTTCTTGTTTGGCTACGCCAAGCCGGTGCCCGTCAACTTCAGCCACCTGCGCAACCCCAAGCGCGACATGATCTGGGTCGCGCTGGCCGGCCCGGCCGCCAACTTTGCCCAAGCCATGATCTGGGCCCTGGTGCTGGTGCTGCTGGCTGGCACCGGCATCCATGAACGCTTTTTCCTCGAAATGGCGCGCGCGGGTGTACTGGTCAACCTGGTGATGTGGGCCTTCAACCTGTTTCCATTGCCCCCGCTCGATGGCGGTCGCATTCTGGTCGGCCTGCTGCCCTGGAAACAGGCCCAGTGGCTGGCCCGGGTCGAACCCTGGGGCTTCTTCATCGTGATGGGCCTGGTGGTGGCCGGCGTGGTGGGCTCGTTGTGGCTGCGCCCGCTGATGGCCATCGGCTACGGGGTCATCGAGACCCTGGTGGTCGGGCCTGCATCGGCCCTGTTCCGCTGACACTAGCCTCACTTCTGTTTTTTTGTTGACTGCAACCGAACTGTTTCTGCCATGAGCATCAAGCGCGTCCTGACCGGCATCACCACCACTGGCACCCCTCACCTCGGCAACTACGTGGGGGCCATTCGACCGGCCATTGAAGCCAGCCGCCAACCGGGTGTCGAGAGTTTTTATTTTCTGGCCGACTACCACGCGCTCATCAAATGTGACGATCCAGCCCGCATCCAGCGCTCCACGCTTGAAATCGCAGCCAGTTGGGTGGCGGCGGGTCTGGATCCAGAGCGCGTCACCTTCTACCGGCAATCCGACATTCCCGAGATCCCCGAACTGACCTGGTTGCTGACCTGCGTCACCGGCAAGGGCCTGCTCAATCGCGCCCACGCCTACAAGGCGGCGGTCGACCGCAACGAAGCGGCCGGCGTCGACCCAGACGCCGACGTCAACGCCGGCTTGTTCATGTACCCCGTGCTCATGGGCGCCGACATCCTCATGTTCAAGGCACACCAGGTGCCCGTGGGCCGAGACCAGATCCAGCACATCGAGATGGCCCGCGACATGGCCCAGCGCTTCAACCACCTGTATGGCGAGCACCTGGTCCTGCCCGAGGCCTTGATCGAAGAATCGGTCGCCACCTTGCCCGGCCTGGATGGCCGCAAGATGAGCAAGAGCTACGACAACACCATCCCCTTGTTCACGCCGCCCGAGCAGATGCGCAAGCTCATCGCCGGCATCCTGACCGACTCGCGCGCTCCCGGTGAGGCCAAAGAGGTCGAGGGCTCGGCCCTGTTCCAGATCTACCAGGCCTTTGCCAGCGCCGAAGAAACCCAGGCCTTGCGCCAAGCCTATGCCGACGGCATTGCCTGGGGCGATGCCAAGCAACTGCTGTGGGAACGCGTGACCCGTGAAGTGGCCCCCATGCGTGCCACCTACGAAGACCTGATCGCCCACCCCGAGCGCCTGGAGGACATTCTGCAGGCCGGCGCCGCCAAGGCTCGCAAACTGTCCACGGCCTTGATCTCCGACCTGCGCCAGGCCGTGGGCCTGCGCCGTCTGGGCAGCGCCGCCAGCCCGGCCCGTGCCAGCCAGGCCGAGAAGGTGAGCCTGCCCAGCTTCAAGCAATACCGCGAAAACGACGGCCGCTTCTACTTCAAGCTGCAAGACGGCCAGGGCAAGCTGCTGCTGCAAAGCACCGGCTTTGAAGCCCCCAAGGCGGCAGGCCAGGCCATTGCCCAGCTCAAGCAAAACCCCAACGCCACACTGACCGCCTTGCAAGGCAAGTGGGCCGCCGCTGACGGTGTGAGCACCGATCAGATCATTGCCGCCCTGCAAATGTTGGCCGACGCCGCCTGAACATCAGCGGCATTCACTGCCGCCAACAAGCCCCCATGAAAAAAGCGGCCCACCCTGCAAAGGGCGGCCGCCTTTCAATGGCTGAGCTCGAAAGCGATCTGCTCAGGCCGCACTCAGGCGGGGCTGCTGGGCATGGCCCAGAGCCGGCCCAGCCGGCGCATCGTCGGCATCCAGCTTGAACTCACCCACCACAGCCTGCAACTGGGCCGCCTGACTCGACAGCGACGCTGCCGCCTGGGCCGCCTGCTGCACCAGCGCCGCATTCTGCTGCGTCACCGAATCCATGTGGGCCACCGCCTGGTTCACATGCTCGATGCCGGTGCTCTGTTCATTGAGTGCGCCCGAGATCTCGGCCAGCAAACCTGTCACCTGGCCCACGGCCGAGACAATCTCGGCCATCGTGTTGCCCGCCTGCCCCACCAGGTCGGCACCGCTTTGCACCTGCTCCACCGAGTCACCGATCAGCGACTTGATCTCACGTGCGGCCACCGCACTGCGCTGCGCCAGCGATCGCACCTCGCTGGCCACCACCGCAAAGCCGCGCCCCTGCTCGCCAGCACGGGCGGCTTCCACCGCCGCGTTCAGGGCCAGGATGTTGGTCTGAAAGGCAATGCCCTCGATCACCTGGATGATGTCCACGATCTTTTTCGAGCTGCCACTGATGGCGTCCATGGTCTTCACCACCTGGTCCACCACCTGCCCGCCCCTCTGCGCAATGCCCGACGCATTCACGGCCAGGCCGCTGGCCGACCGGGCCCGCTCGGCGTTCTGACGTACCGTCGAGGTCAGCTCTTCCATGCTGGCAGCGGTCTCCTCCAACGAGGCCGCCTGGTCTTCTGTGCGGCGTGACAGATCAGAGTTGCCGGAATCGATGTCCTGCGACGCCAGGGCAATTGAATCCGTCGACTGCTTGATTCGGCCCACCAGATCGGTCAGCGTGTCCTCCATGGTCCCCAAAGACCCCAGCAGGCGCCCAAAATCGCCCCCCAGCTCGGTGGAGAACTCCTGGCTCAGGTCACCCGATGCCACCGTCTCGGCAATCAACAAGGCGTCGTTCAAGGGTTTCACAATGCTGCGGCGCAAAGACCATACCGCCAAGACAGCCACCACAGCCGCCAGCAAACCGATCGCCAGCATCCAGTAACGGGTGGCCACGATGTCGCTGTCGACCTGCTCCACGCTCTGATCCAGGCGCTGGCGCTGCACGTCGGCCATCTGCACCCCCAGCTCACGCAGCCCGTCCAGGGCCGGCAACACCTCACCCAGCAGCTTGCGCACACCGCCGTCGTGGTCACCCTGCGCCAGTTGGGCCGCCACCGCGCGCACGGCCGTCTGGGCGCGCGTGGCACTTTCGCCCAGGCGCCGCGCCAGATCCTTCTCGGCACTTGGCAGGTCCATGGCACCCAGCTCACGGGATGCATCGGTTGCCGCCTTCAACTGCGCTTCCAGCTGCTGTGCCGACTGGCCCAGCCTGGACTTGTCAGCGTCCACCTGGGCCATCACGAGCGCGCTGCGCGCCGCGGCCTCGGTGCCCTGCACGATGCCGTTCAAGGCATCACGCTCCACGCGACTGAGCTTGCCCACAGCCTGGTAGCTGCGGTCCACATCACCCAGGCGGCTCACGCCCACCAACACAATGGCCGCTGCCAGCGCCACCACATACCCGAAGGCCAAAGCCAAACGGGTGCTGATCTTCAAGTTGTCCAGAAAAGCCAAAATGGTCTCCAAGGCTGCTGAGGGTCTCCGTCATGCACAAGCCACCCAGGCCCTCAAAGGAGGGCGCCTTG
Source organism: Curvibacter sp. EU05-FHT14A10 (assembly GCF_058791075.1). Taxonomy (NCBI): domain Bacteria; kingdom Pseudomonadati; phylum Pseudomonadota; class Betaproteobacteria; order Burkholderiales; family Comamonadaceae; genus Curvibacter; species Curvibacter sp. EU05-FHT14A10. The sequence continues at coordinate 343,995 of NZ_JBYTDE010000008.1, read as the reverse complement.
CCATGCCGGATGTTCATCATACGAGCGGAAAAGACCGTGGGTGTCCCAAAAAGTGCCACTCACACCCTACACCCAGGGTCAACCCTAGGTCTGCAAGCCAGCTGAGGCACTCAAACCCGACGAAGTGACAGCGGCGAGACCAGCCAGTGCGCCCACAGCCTGGCACTCAGGCCATCGGCGCCGACGGCGCGCCAGGCCAGCAACTCGCCCAGCGCCCATTGGTCCGCCTGCGACAAACCTTGCAGCACGGTGTGCAACACCTGGGGGCTCCAGGTCATCAGAGTGCACCCCTGGCTGGCCAGGCAATAACGCGCATCGGCCGCCAACCCCAGCACCGCCCCCGACACCAGCCAGGCGCCCGGATGCAGGGTGCGCGAGCGCTCGGCAGGCGCCTGCTGCAACAAGCCGGCCCGGGCCTTGGCATCCGCCACCGAATGCGCCAGGGCCTGCCAAGCCAGCCAGGGGTCTTCGGTCAGGGCGCCCAGCCGGGCACACAGGCGCTGCGCCACTGGCCCGAGCACCAGGCTACCCTGCTGAACCAGTTGTTGCATCACGGCTGTTTCAAGACGGCACGTCCCCTCCTCGGCTCCAGGCTGTTCGGCCAGTGCCTGCAACAGCGCCCCCAGTTCGGTCTGTGCAGCTTCAGTGGCCCCCTCGTCATGCCAGGGTCGCACCTCGCGCAGACGCCCTTGCAGCAGCAGCTTGAAGTCAGGCCCACCGCAGCGCTCCTCACGACCGAAATGCTGCAACTGACCGGCCTGCAGCAGGGCCTCGCAACCCCGGTCACTGAGCGACTGCAAACCACCGATGCACGCGGCATCCAGGCCGGCACCCGGCCTCTGACGCCCCACGGGGCGCACCACGCCAGGTACCGGAGGCATCCCCCGGGCCGGGGCCCCGCCAGTAGCCGGCAGGCGCCCCGTCACCGCATCGGATGGACTCCGATCGGCAGGCATCGCCTCGCCCCGGGGTGGCCACAATGCCCAGGGGGGCGGTGTCTCGAAAGCCAGCCCCTCACGCGACATGGCATACCAGAAACGCTCCAGAAAGGCCGACGACAGCATGCCCCGGTCCAGAAAACGCGTGGTGTAGAACCGCGCCCCGTAGCGCAAGGTCCCGCTGCCGGGATCGTTCGACATCAGGACCACACTGGGTGCGGGGGTGCTGCAGATGCCGGGCAATTCACTGCCCAGCACCTGCATCACGATGCGCATCACCTGGCCGGGTGGCCACTCGCTGCTCACCTGCAGCGGCACCAGATGGCGATAGGGCTGCTCGCGCGGCACCACCTCCAGAGCCCGGCTGGTGAAGTCACTGTTGGGCATCACCACCAGTGAGCCCCGATCGGTGCGCAGCGTGACCGAACGCCAGCCCAGCGACACAACCTGGCCCTCCAGTTCATCGCGGCGCACATAGTCCCCCACGTTCAGGCGCCGCTCCACTTCGATCGACACGCCGGCGAACAGGTGCCCCAGCAGGGGCTGCAATGCCAGACCCACAATCGCCGACAACAGCGCCGAGGTGGCCAGCAGGCGGCCCAGGTCCTGCCCCAGGCCCCAACCCAGAAACACCAGCGCCAGCACGCCAAAAAGCAGCATCGACAGCACCGACTGCAGCAGGTCCGACCCCGAACCCAGTCGAAAGCGATGACTGCCCCGCAGCAAATGAACCAGCAGCCGGCGCAGCACCAGACCCAGCGCCAACGCACTGAAGCCCATGGCCAGCGGCTTCAGCCAGGCGCCCTCGGCCAGCCAACCCGACAACTCGGGGTCGCTGCCCAAGGTCACCTGCATCAGCCACAACAAGGCCGCCAAGGCCAACGTGATCAGGGGCCACATGGGCTCAGCTCCGAGGGTTCGCGGCTGGCGCGCAAGATGCGTCGGGCGCCACGGCCTGCGTGGATGCGGCCCCCGCCCCAGGGGACGAGACGGTGGCAGACCCTGGCACCGGCGACAAGGTGGGGCGCCGTTCAATCAGGCGAAGCGCATGGTCCATGCTGGCCTTCAGGCGCTGGATCGCGCGCTGCAGCTCTTCGAACTGGCCATGGCCCGTCGGCAGGGGCAGGTCGTCCTGAGCCTTGTCCAGGGGTTTGTCCAGGCTGGTGGCCAAGGCCACCCGGGTCAGGGCCTCCAGCGGGCTGGTCACATGGCGGCGCAGCAGCACCAACATCACCGCGGCGGCCAACACAAACACACTGGTGATCGAACCGATCGTCACCACCACACTGTTGAACGCCTTGGCCTCGGCCGGGGCGGTGCTCACCCGCACCAGTTGCAGCCCCACCACATCCCCCATGCGCCAGCCAAAGCCATTGGCCGCACCATAGCGCGCCACCATGGCCCGCGGCGCGGCTTCCGGCGTGCTATGGCAATACAGACAGGCCGGCGAGCCCATGCGAATCGGACGAGCCACGTAGTACTGCCGATCCTGGCCCGTGCCCAGTTCACCGCTCAGTTCAGTGCGCTGGGGATCGGCCTCGAAGGCCCGCAGCAATCCCACCTCCCAATCGGTGGCGCGGTCGTTCAGGTTGGTGGGATTGAGCGAGCTTTCCCGGTACTGGTACTCGGGCAGCTTTTTGGCCAACCGGCGCATGGCGCCCTGCGCCGCGAAAGACGGCACCTGTGCGGCATGAAAACTGCCCTTGTCGTCCATGGCCTGCAAGGCCACGGCCACCTCTTCCGAGGTGTAGGCGCGCACGGCCATGGCGGTCTCCAGCACCATGTCGGCCTTTTGCTTGACCTCTTCACGGGCCTGACGGGCCTCCAGCCGGTACGAGATGTAGCCGGCCGTGCAGATACCGAACACAAAACACGAGGCAATGATCCCGGCGAAGCGGGTTTCCAGACGCATGACACCCCCTGAGCACCCCCGCCGCCTGCGGAGCCGAGGCCGCTACAGCCCATCGGGGCAGTCGGGAACGACGGGGGTTCTTGATTCTTAGAATCCGCCGATCATCCTCGCCTAGCCACCGTCTGCAAGTCCTGTCGCCAGCAACGGCGCGCTCAAGCAACACCGCGGGAGGCGCCCGGAGACATTCATCAAGATGTCACATTCACTGGAGCGCTTTCAAGCCTCATCCGCCGCCGCCTCCAGGCCATCCAGGGCACGCATGTTGTCCAGCAGCTTGAGCAGGTAATGCAGGGTGTGGGTCAGGTCGCCCACCGAAAAGTCATGCAAGGCCTGCTCGTAGTAGGCATGGATCTTCGGCAACGCCTTCACCGCCCACACCTGCTGCCCCACCTCGGTCATCGTCACCAGCCGCGAGCGGCGGTCCCTCCCGTCGGGGGCGGTCTGGATGTGGCCATCGCGCTCCATGCGACTGATCAGGCCTGACAGGTTCTGTCGGCTCACCATCAGGTAGCGCGCCAAGTCCCCCACGCTCATGCCGCCCAGCGCCTCAGGGCGGGACAAGGCCCCCAGCACAGCCCATTGCTGCGTGGTCAAGCCTTCATCCTCCACCGCCCTCGACCCGGTTTTATGCAACATGTTTGCACATTGATAGAGACGAAAGAACAATCTATTGGCCAATTCCGTGCGCGCTATATCGGTGTTTTTACTAGGGTTTTCCATAGTGATTCCAGACAAAAACCGGATTGCGATCCAAGGCAGACCGAATCCATAATGCGTCCATATGTTTACATATTTAAAAGCAAACATTGATTGAAAGCATAGGGCCAAAGCCCTCACCCAGGAGAAACACATGCAAGGATTGACAGACAAGACCGTGATCGTCACCGGCGGCGCCGGCGGCATTGGCAGTGCCACCTGCCGGCGCTTTGCCCGCGCCGGGGCCAAGGTCGCGGTGTTTGACCTGAACCTCGAAGCGGCGCAGAAGGTGGCAGCCGGCATCCAGGCCGATGGTGGCGTGGCCCTGGCCGTGCGCTGCGACATCACCTCGCGCACCGAGGTCGACGCTGCCGTGGCCACCACCGAGGCCGAGCTCGGCCCCATCGACGTGCTGGTCAACAACGCCGGCTGGGACATCTTCAAGCCCTTCACCAAGACCGTGCCGGCCGAATGGGAGCGCCTGATCGCCATCAACCTCACCGGCGCCCTGCACATGCACCACGCTGTGCTGCCAGGCATGGTGGCCCGCGGCAGCGGGCGCATCGTCAACGTCGCATCCGACGCGGCGCGCGGCGGCTCCTCGGGCGAAGCGGTGTATGCCGCCTGCAAGGGCGGCCTGGTGGCCCTGTCCAAGACCCTGGCGCGCGAACACGCCCGGCATCAGATCACGGTCAACGTGGTCTGCCCCGGCCCCACCGACACCGCCCTGCTGGCCGGCGTGGCCGAAGGGGCCGCCAACCCCGAGAAATTGATCGACGCCTTCAAGAAGGCCATCCCGCTGGGTCGCCTGGGCCAGCCCGACGACCTGGCCGGTGCCATCGCCTTCTTCGGCAGCGATGACTCCGCCTTCATCACCGGCCAGGTGATCAGTGTCTCCGGCGGCCTGACCATGCACGGCTGACCGCCCCTCCCTCCCCTCTTGTTCTGGAGCAACCCATGCAATTCGAAGACATCCTGTACGAGGTCCGCAACGGCGTGGCCTGGATCACCATCAACCGCCCCGAGAAGATGAACGCCTTCCGCGGCACCACCTGCGACGAACTCATCAAGGCCCTGAACAAGGCCGGCTACGACCGCGAGGTGGGCTGCATCGTGCTGGCCGGCGCTGGCGACCGGGCCTTCTGCACCGGCGGCGACCAATCGGCCCACGATGGCAACTACGACGGTCGCGGCACCATCGGGCTGCCCATGGAAGAGCTGCACACCGCCATCCGCGATGTACCCAAACCCGTGATCGCCCGCGTGCAAGGCTTTGCCATCGGCGGCGGCAACGTGCTGTGCACCCTGTGCGACCTGACCATCTGCTCCGACAAGGCCGTCTTCGGCCAGGTGGGGCCCAAGATGGGCTCGGTCGACCCCGGCTATGGCACCGCCTTCCTGGCCCGCGTGGTGGGTGAGAAAAAGGCCCGCGAAATCTGGTACCTCAACAAGCGCTACACCGGCCCCGAGGCCGTCGCCATGGGCCTGGCCAATGTCTGCGTGCCGCCCGAGCAACTCGACGCCACGGTGCAGGAATGGGCCGAGACCATCTGCGAGCGCAGCCCCACCGCCATCGCCATTGCCAAGCGCAGCTTCAACATGGACACCGCCCACCAGGCCGGCATTGCCGGCATGGGCATGTACGCCCTCAAGCTGTACTACGACACCGAGGAGTCGCGCGAGGGTGTGAAAGCCCTGCAGGAAAAGCGCAAGCCCGAATTCCGCAAGTACGCCAAGTAAGCCCGGAGCACCGCGATGAACAACCCCTACATCGACGAAGACCTGCAGGCACTGGCCGAACACGCGCGCCGCTTTGCCAACGGACGCGTGGCGCCCGGCTTCCTGGAGCGCGACCAGACCCGCGTGCTCGACCGCCGCCTGATGGCCGAGATGGGCGAGATGGGCTTCATCGCGCCCGAACTGCCTGAGCGCTTTGGCGGCCAGGGCCTGGGCTGCCTGGCGGCCGGCGTGATCCACGAAGAGATCGCCCGGGCCGACCTCAGCCTGTCCTACATCAACCTGCTGGCCTCGCTGAACGGCCAGATCCTGGCCGAGCACGGCCGCCCCGAGGTGGTGCAACCCTGGCTGGAGAAGCTCACCCAGGGCCAGGCCCTGTTCGCCATCGCGCTGACCGAGCCCCGCGGCGGCTCCGACGCCGCCAACCTGCGCCTGCGCATCGAGCGGGTGGGTGACGAGTACGTCATCAACGGCGAAAAGACCTCCATCTCGGCTGCCGACCAGGCCGACGCCTGCGTGGTGTTCGGCCGCACCGGCGCGGTGGACAGCGGCGCCCACGGCGTCACCGCACTGCTCGTGCCCACCGATGTACCCGGCCTCACGCGCAACCGCTTCGACTGCCACGGCCAACGCGCCATCGGACGCGGCTCGTTGTTCTTCGAGAACGTGCGCGTACCCGTCAACCACCGCCTGGGCGACGAGAACAAGGGCTTTGTGCAGGTCATGCAGGGCTTTGACTTCTCACGTGCCCTGATCGGCCTGCAGGTGCTGGCCGTGGCCCGCGTCGCCCTGGAAGAAACCTGGGACTACGTGGCCCAGCGCGAGGCCTTTGGCAAACCACTGTCGGCGTTTCAGGGCGTGTCGCACCCGCTGGCCGACTTCGACACCCAGGTCACCGCCGCCCGCCTGCTGTGTCTGCAGACCCTGTGGCTCAAGGACCGCCAGCAGCCGCACACCGCCGAGGCCGCCATGTGCAAATGGTGGGCACCGAAGCTGGCCTACGAGGCCATCCACCAGTGCCTGTTGATGCACGGCCACGGCGGCTACGACCGCGGACCGATGGAGCAACGCCTGCGCGATGTGCTGGGCTTCCAGATCGGCGACGGCACGGCCCAGATCATGAAAACCATCGTGGCCCGTACCCGCGCCGGCCGCCAGGCCGTGCCGGCCTGATCACCTGAGAGCCCCCCGAGGGGCCGCACCGGTCGAAGAACGCCGGGCGCCCCGATCCACCGTGAAGCCAACGAGGAGACAAGACATGGAATTCGACGCCCTGCTGCTACCCGCCCGCCGCGCCACCCTGGTGGCCCAAGGCCTGTGGCACGACCGCACCATCAATGACGCACTGACCGCCTGCGTGGCCGAGTGCCCGGACAAGCTGGCCTTGACCGCCGTCCAGGTGGCCGGCGGAGCACCCCATCCGCAGACCACCCGCTTCAGCTACCGCGAACTGTCACGCATGGCCGACCGCATCGCCGTGGGCCTGGCCCGCCTCGGCGTGGGCCGCAACGACGTGGTGGCCTGTCAGTTGCCCAACTGGTGGCAATTCACCCTCACCTACCTGGCCTGCTCGCGCCTCGGTGCGGTGATGAACCCGCTGATGCACATCTTCCGTGAGCGCGAACTCAGCTTCATGCTCCAGCATGGCGAGGCCAAGGTCATGATCGCCCCCAAGACCTTCCGCGGCTTCGACTTCGAAGCCATGCACAGTGCACTGCAACCCAGCCTGCCTCACCTCAGGCACCTGGTGATCGTGGACGGCACCGGCCCCAACAGCTTCGAGGCCCTGCTCAGCGGCCCCGCGTGGGAGAACAGCCCCGAGGCGGCGGCCATGCTGAGCCGTTCGCGCCCCGGCCCCGACGACATCACCCAGCTGATCTACACCTCGGGCACCACCGGTGAACCCAAAGGCGTGATGCACAGCGCCAACACCACCTTCGCCAACATCATTCCCTACGCCCAACGCCTGCAACTGGGCGCCGATGACGTGGTGCTGATGGCCTCGCCCATGGCCCACCAGACCGGCTTCATGTACGGCCTGATGATGCCCATCGAGCTGCGCGCCAGCGCCGTGCTGCAAGACATCTGGGAGCCCCGCACCGCCGTCGAGGTGATCAACCACGAAGGCTGCACCTTCACCATGGCCTCGTCGCCCTTCCTCAACGACCTCTCCAAGGCCGTGATCGAGACCGCGACCCCGGTGCCCACCTTGCGCAGTTTTCTGTGCGCCGGTGCGCCCATCCCGGGGCCCCTGGTCGAACAGGCCCGCCAGTCACTCGGCGCCAAGATCGTTTCGGCCTGGGGCATGACCGAGAACGGCGCCGTCACCCTGACCCGGCTGGACGACGACGACGAGCGCTCGGTGAACACGGATGGTCTGCCGCTGCCCGGCGTCGAGATCCAGGTGATCGACATCGACGGCCAGCCCCTGCCCACCGGCCAGACCGGCAAGCTGATGCTGCGCGCCTGCTCCAACTTCGGGGGCTACCTCAAGCGCCCGCACCTGAACGCCACCGATGCCGAGGGCTGGTTCGACACCGGCGACCTGGCCCGCATCGACGAGCGCGGTTATGTGCGCATCACTGGCCGCAGCAAGGACGTGATCATCCGCGGCGGCGAGAACATCCCGGTGGTCGAAATCGAAGCACTGCTCTACAAACACCCCGCCATCGCCATGGCCAGCATCGTGGCCTACCCTGACGAGCGCCTGGGCGAGAGAGCCTGCGCCGTGGTGGTGCCCCGGCCCGGTCAGCACGTGGACCTGCCCTCCATCGTCGAGTTCCTCAAGAGCCAGCACGTGGCCCTGCAGTACATCCCTGAAAAACTGGTGCTGCGCCAGGAGATCCCGTCCACGCCGTCCGGAAAGATCCAGAAGTTCCGCCTGCGCGAGCTGCTGCGCGAAGGCCAGCTCTGACCTCGGCCCCCGGTCCTGCATCCACCACGGAGACAACCATGATTTCAAACACCTTCAGCGGCCTGCGCCGCAACACCCTGGCCTTGATCGGCACCATGCTCTGCGCAGCGGGTCTGGCCCAGGCCCAGACACCGGCCTGGCCCAGCAAACCCCTGCGCGTCGTGGTGGGCTTTGCCCCCGGCGGCACCACCGACGTCATGGCCCGGCTGATCTCGCAACAACTGGCCGAATCCCTGGGCCAGCCCGTGCTGGTCGACAACAAGCCCGGTGCCAGCAGCAACATCGCCGCCGCCGAGGTGGCCCGTGCCGCACCGGATGGCCACACCCTGCTGATCGCCCCCACCTCGGTCGAGACCGCCAACCCCTGGCTGTTCAAGTCCAACCTGCTGCCAGCGCGTGACCTCACGCCCGTGGTGGCCGTGGGCCGCACCCAGATGTACCTGGTGGCCAAGCCACAAAGCACGGCGCACGACGTGAAAGAGCTGGTGGCCCAGGCCAAGGCCGCACCGGGCAAGATGTCGTACGCCTCGTCGGGCGCGGGCACCGCCCCCCACCTGGCCTGCGAGCTGTTCAAGGTGGCCACCGGCACCTACGTCACCCACATCCCCTACCGGGGCGCCGCCCCCGCGCTGCAGGACGTGCTGTCGGGCCAGGCCGATTTCGTCTGCGACCCAGGCATCGCCTTTCCCCACATCCGCAGCAACAAAGTCAAGCTGCTGGGCATCGTCAGCGCCCGCCGATCGCCCTTCTTCCCCGACGTGCCCACCGTGGCCGAACAAGGCTTCCCGGGCGCAGACCTTGACATCTGGTTTGGCCTGTGGGCCCCCAACGGCACGCCGCCCGAGGTGCTGGCGCGCCTGGGGCGCGAGGTGGCCACCATCCTGAACCAGCCCAACGTCAAGGCCCGCTATGCCGACCTGGGCGGCGAGACCACCTACCTCGACAACGCCGAGTTCCGAAAACTGCTGATCGACGAGAACAAGCGCCTGGCCGCCCTCATCAAGCAGCAGAAGATCAACGTCGACTGAACAGGAGCCCCGGTGCAAGAAGATGCCCCCATCCTCAGTGAGACCCAGGGCCGGGTGGCCCTGATCCGGCTGAACCGGCCGCGCCAGATGAACGCCCTCAACGACGCCTTGATGGACGCCCTGGGCGACGCCCTGCTCGGCTTTGACGCACGTGAGGACATCGGCGTGATCCTCATCACCGGCAACGACAAAGCCTTTGCCGCTGGCGCCGACATCGCCCAGATGCAGGGTGCGGGCCTGATGGACATGCTCAACAGCCAGTTCATCACCCGCAACTGGGAAACCATCCGCCAGGTGCGCAAACCCGTGATCGCTGCCGTGGCCGGCCTGGCCCTGGGCGGCGGCTGTGAACTGGCCCTGGCCTGCGACCTGGTGCTGGCCGCCCAGGGCGCTCGCTTCGGCCTGCCCGAGATCAAACTCGCCCTGTTGCCCGGCGCCGGCGGCACGCAGCGCCTGCCACGCGCCATCGGCAAGGCCAAGACCATGGACCTGTGCCTGAGCGCCCGCACCCTGTCGGCCGACGAGGCCGACCGCTACGGCCTGGTCTCGCGCGTTCTGCCCGACGATCAACTGCTGCCCGAAGCCCTGGCCCTGGCGCAGCAGATGGCCGCGTACTCGGCCCCCGCGCTGATGGCCATCAAAGAGTCGGTCAACCGGGCCTTCGAGGGCCCGCTGTCCGAGGGCATCCTGTTCGAGCGCCGGGCCCTGTACGCCCGCTTTGCCAGCGCCGACGCCCAGGAGGGCATGAACGCCTTTCTGGCGCGACGCGCCCCGGTCTTTCAGCACCGCTGAGTGCGGGGCACAATCGCCGCCATCATCGCAATCACGCCCCTCACAGCAGGAGAACCCATGCAGGCAGCCTTCATCACTGGCCATGGTGGCAACGAAGTGGTCCAGGTCGGCGAGCGCCCCATGCCGACTCGCGGCCCCGGCCAGGTCTTGGTGCGCCTGCGCGCCGCCACCCTCAACCAGGTCGATCTGTACATGCGCAACAGCGGCGCCGGCATCCGCCACCAGTTGCCCCAGATCATGGGCCTGGACGGCTGCGGCGTGGTCGAGGAAGTGGGGCCCGAGGAAGCCCGGCTGCAGCCCGGCCAGCGCGTGCTGGTCTACCCCGGCATCACTTGCGGTCGCTGCGAGTTCTGCCTGGCCGGCCAGCCCGTGCTGTGCGCCGGCATGAGCCTGCTGGGCGAACACCGCGACGGCACCTTTGCCCAGTACCTCAGCGTGCCGGCGGCCAACCTGTTCCCGGTGCCCGACGGGCTGGGCGACGCCGAGGCCGCGGCCCTGGGCGTGAACCACCTCACCGCCTGGCGCATGGTCAACACGCAGGCCCGCCTGCAGGCCCATGAAACGGTGCTGATCTTCGGCATCGGCGGCGGCGTATCGCTGGCCGCGCTGCAACTGGCCCGCCTCACGGGTGCGCGCACCGTGGTCACCTCGCGCGACGACCTCAAGCTGCAGCGCGCCCTGGCCCTGGGCGCGCACCATGCCATCAACAGCCAGCGCGACGACGTGGCCCGGCAGGTCATGGCCCTGACCGGCGGGCGCGGGGTGGACGTGGTGATCGAAAACGTGGGCGCCGCGGTGTGGGACAGCGCGCTGCGCTCCCTGGTGCGCGGCGGCCGCATCGTCACCTGCGGCGCCACCACCGGCGACCAGCCCCCGGCCGATCTGCGCCGGGTGTTCATCCGCCAGTTGCAGGTGCTCGGATCCACCCTGGGCAACCCCGGCGAGCTGGCCCAGGTGCTGGCCCTGTGCCAGCGCGGCCTGCTGCGCCCGGTGATCGACAGCGTCTACCCGCTGGGCGAGGTGCACGCCGCGCTGGCACGGCTCGAATCCGGCGCCCAGTTCGGCAAGCTTGCGCTGCACATCGATTAGCACCAAGGTCTTCAGGGCTTGGGGCGTTTTGCCCTGAAATGCTTGATCACCTCGTTCGACAGGTCGCAGGCATCGGGTCGCTGGGCAGGGGCGAGCGGCATGGGCCTCAGCATCTCCTGGGCCAGAGCCTCGCCAAACAACGGCGGCAACACCTCATGCGCCGGCCGGGCCTGGACAAAAACCTCATCAGTCCATTCAGGGTTGGGTCGCTTTTTCATGGGGCTTCTCCTGCCCCGCCGGGCGCCATGGCCGCGAGCGTGCGGGTGCGGAACTCGCGCGGGGTCTGCCCCGTGTGCTTGCGGAAGAAGCGGGTGAAGTAGGCCTCGTCCACAAAGCCCAGGTGGTCGGCCACCTGCTTGATGCTGCTGCGCGTGTACACCAGCTCGCGCTGGGCCTCGTGCACGATGCGGGCATTGATCACCTCCAGGCTGGAGTGCCCCATCACCTCCCGGCACAGCCGGGTCAGTTGCCCGGGCGTGATGCCCAGGTGCTCGGCATAGGCCTGCAAGGGCCAGCGCTGGCGGAAGTGCGCATCCACCAGGCTGCGAAAGCGTTCAATCTGCTGCGCCTTGCGCGAATGGGCGGGCGCGCCGGTGCTTTGCTGCACCTGCTGCACGCGAGCGATCTGCACCAGCACCGCCGTCAGCAACGACAGCCCCGCCGCCACCTGCCCCAGCGCACAGGCTCGGGCCTCGCGCTCCACCGCCAGAAACAGCGGCACCAGGTTGTCCAGTGCCCGGTCCTGCCCCTGCAAGGACAGCACCGCGGGCCGGCGCAGGGTTTGCAGCAACTCAGGCATCACCACGGCGGCCAGCGATTCCAGCGGGCGCTGTGCCGCCGTCACCACCGGGCCGTCGACATCGGGCGTGAAGTGAAAGCCATGCACGGTCTGTGCAGGCACCAGCAGCAGACAAGGGGCCTGCACTGCCGTGCGGCTGTGGTCGATGAAGACCTCGCCACCGCCGCTTTGCAGCAGCAGGATCTGCAAAAACGCGCCATGCGTGTGCGGCTTGATGTCGAAGTTGTAGGGCACCGAACGCTGCGGGATCCATTCGAAGTCAAAGCCGGCCTCCCAGCCTGGGGGGTCCTGGTCGCCGTACAGCGCGTAATTGGGAATGGCTTTGGACATGGCAGCTCGTGAAGGTCTGGATTTGCACGAATTGTCCAATTCTTGGCCTGAATCGTCAAAGCCGGCAACGCCCCCAAATCCAACAATCCGCCGAGTCAAACCAAGGAGACAAGATGAAGCAAGAAGCCGAGGCCGGCCGCGACTGGCTGGGCCTGCAGGAGCGGGTGTGCGTGGTCACCGGGGCGGGCAGCGGCATTGGCGCCGCCATCGCCGAAAGCCTGGTGGCCGCAGGCGCCCGGGTAGCCCTGCTGGACCGCCAGGGTGAGGCCGCGCTGGGCGTAGCCGCCCGCATCGACCCCACAGGCCAACGCACCCTGGTGCTGCCCTGCGATGTGAGCGATGTAGCCAGCGTGGCCCAGGCCGCCGCCGCCGTGCGCCAGCGCTTCGGCGCCTGCCACAGCCTGGTCAACAACGCCGGCCTGCTGCGAGCCGGTCCGCTGCAAAGCGTGAGTCTGGACGACTGGAACACGGTGTTGGCCGTCAACCTGACCGGCTACCTGCTGTGCGCGCGTGAATTCGCCCCGGCCATGTGCGAGCAAGGCACGGGCAGCATCGTCAACGTGGCCTCGATTGCGGGGCAGTTCCCACAGACCGGCAGTGGCGCCTACAGCGCCAGCAAGGGCGGCGTGCTGCTGCTGTCGCGCCAGATGGCGGTGGAATGGGGCCCGCGCGGCGTGCGCAGCAATGCGGTGTGCCCCGGCATGATCCGCACCGCGCTGTCGGCCAAGTTCTACGAAGAACCAGGCTTCGAGGCCAAGCGTGCCGCCGTCACGGCCAGCCGCCGCATTGGCGAGCCGCAGGACATCGCCGACGTGGTGCTCTTCCTGGTCAGCCCGCGCAGCGCTTATGTCAACGGCGCCGAGCTCAACGTCGACGGCGGCATGAGCTCGATGCTCATGGACATGGTGCCCCGCCCCGGCTTCAACCAGACCGCCTGAACCGCCCCGGAGACCCCCATGACCCCTCAATACGAATGCGACCTGATCGTCGTCGGCTCCGGCGCTGCCGGCCTGGCCACCGCCATCACCGCCCAATCCCGCGGCCTGAAGGTCGTGGTGCTGGAGAAGGAACCCGTCTTCGGCGGCACCACCGCCTTGTCGGGTGGCGTGCTGTGGATTCCCCTGGGCCCGCACGGCCGCCAGCAAAACGCAGGCGACCACCGCGACGCGGTGCGCCAGTACCTGATGAACGAGACGGGCCAGTTCTATGACGAAGCCACCGTTGAGTCTTTTCTGGACAACGGCCCTCGCATGGTCGAGTTCTTCCAGCGCGAAACAGACATGCAATTCGTGCCCACGCTCTACCCCGACTACCACCCCGACGTGCGCGGCGGCGTGGACATCGGCCGCTCCATCCTGGCTGCGCCTTTCGACATCCGCACGCTGGGGCCCGACATGGCCCGGCTCAAGCCACCGCTCAAGACCATCACCTTCATCGGCATGATGTTCAACTCCTCGAACGCCGACCTGAAGCACTTCTTCCGCGCCACCAAGTCGCTGACCTCCTTCGTCTACGTGGCCAAGCGCCTGGTCACCCACCTCAAGGAGCTGGCCCTCTACCGTCGCGGCATCCAGGTCACCAGCGGCAATGCGCTGGCGGCCCGGCTGGCGCATTCGGCCCTGCAGCGCGGCATCCCCATCCGCACCGGCACCCCGGTGCGCGAACTGCTGATCGAGGACGGGCGCGTGCAAGGCGTGGTGGCCGAGGGTGCGCAAGGGCGGCAGACGCTGCGCGCCCGCCACGGCGTGGTGCTGGCCTGCGGCGGCTTTCCACACGATGCCCGGCGCATCGCCCAGGCCTACCCCCATGTGCAGCGCGGCGGCGAGCACCTGTCGCCCACGCCCACCAGCAACACCGGTGACGGTGTGCGCCTGGCCGAAGGCGCGGGCGGCGTGGCCGACATCCGCTTTGGCGACAGCGCGGCCTGGATGCCCGTGTCCCGCGTGCCCTTCGGCCATGGCGAGTTCGGCGTGTTCCCACACCTGTTGGACCGCTACAAGCCCGGCGTGATCGGCGTGCTGCGCAATGGCCGGCGCTTCACCAACGAATCCAACTCGTACCACGATGTGGGTGCCGCCCTGATCCGCGCCTGTGAGGGCCAGACCGAAACCGCCATGTGGCTGGTCTGCGACAAAAGGACACTGGCCAAGTATGGCCTGGGCTATGTCAAACCGGCGCCGATGCCGATCGGCCGCTTCATTCGCAATGGCTACCTGTTCGAGGGCCGCACCCTGGCCGACCTGGCCCGCGTCACCGGCATCGATGCCGAGGGCCTGGAGACCACGGTGCGGGCCTACAACGTGGACGCCGTGCGCGGCGACGACCCGGCCTTCGGCCGTGGCCGAACCAGTTTCAACCGCTACCTGGCCGACCCCGAGCACCACCCCAACCCCTGCGTGGCGCCGGTGCAGACCGGCCCCTTCTATGCGGTCAAGGTACTGATGGGCGACCTGGGCACTTTCGACGGCCTGCAGACCCGCGTCACCGGCGAGGTGCTGCGGCGCGACGGCAGCGTGATCGAAGGCTTGTATGCCGTGGGCAACGACCGCGCCAGCATGATGGGCGGCAACTACCCCGGCGCCGGCATCACCCACGGGCCCAACATGACCTTCGGCTTTGTCACCGCCCACCACATTGCCGACCAGGCCGGAGCGCGCGCATGAGCCCCCAGTCCACACAGCCCAAGCCCCTGGTGGACCATCGCGTCTACACCATTGCCCTGCGCAAGATGCCCGAGTTCCTGGAGGTCTTCCACCGCCTGGCCATGCCGGTGCTGCTGCAGACCCTGGGCCACCCGCTGGGCTTCTACACCAGCCTGGTCGGGCCCCAGAACCAGTTCGTGCACCTGTGGGGCTACGACAGCTTGGCCGACTACGAGCAGCGCTGCGCCGCGCGTGACAGCCACCCCGACTTCGCGGCCTACCTGGCGGCCTCGGGCCACCTGATCACGGCCCAGGAGACACGGCTGATCCGGGCCACTGCCTGGCCCATCGCTTCTGCATCACCTGCCGCCCCCGCAGCGCCCACCCCGCACGCTGTGCGCGCAACCTAGGGAAATCCCGAGCCATCGATGCACGATTTGTCCTGCTTTTTGCGCCAATCGTGAAGGGGGCCACCGGCCCCGAAAAACACAATCTGCCCCAGCCCCAGGCCCGTGAAGGGCTTGCAGTGGCCTGCCAGGTGCCGCGATCAGACGGCCCGGCCCCCACCCCGCTCAGAGGAGACAAACATGAGTTCACACCTGCCCCCCTGCGGGGCGCCGGACACCGCACGCCCGGTGGCACTGATCACCGGTGCCGCCCAGGGCATTGGCTGGGCCTGCGCCCAGGCCCTGGCCGCCCAGGGCTGGTCCGTGGCCTTGCTCGACCTGGACGGCACCAGCGCCGCCCAGCGTGCCGCCGAGCTGGGCACCTGCCACCTGGGCCTGCCCTGCGACGTGACCCAGGCCGAGGCGGTGGACGCCGCCGTGCAGGCGGCGCTGGCCCACTTCGGCCGGCTCGACGGCCTGGTCAACAACGCCGGCATTGGCGACCAGACCGGCCCCACCGTGGCGCAGAGCGCCGATGCCTTCGACCGCGTGCTGGCCGTGCACCTGCGTGGCAGCTTTCTCATGAGCCAGGCCCTGGGCCGGCACTGGCTGCAACAACCCGTGGTTGCCGGCCGAGCCCGGGGCGCCATCGTCAACCTGGCTTCGATCGCCAGCCTGGGGGGCCTGCCCACGCGCAACGCCTACAGCGCCGCCAAGGCGGGCGTACTGGGCCTGACCCGGGCCCTGGCCTGCGAATGGGCGCGGGCCGGCATCCGCGTCAATGCCGTGGCCCCGGGCTATGTGCAGACCGCCCTGGTGGCCGAGCTGGCGCGCCAGGGCGCGCTCGACGCCACCGCCATCGCCCAGCGCACCCCGCTCGGCCGCCTGGCCGAGCCCGCCGAGGTGGCCGCCGTGATCGCCTTCCTGCTCTCGCCGCAGGCCAGTTACGTCACGGGCGCGGTGTGGCCGGTGGACGGCGGCTGGAGTGCCTTCGGCGCGCCCGACAACACCCTGCCCCCTCTCTCTTTGATCTCCTGAAAGCCGACATGCTGACCATCAACTTGTTCAACGGCCTGGTCTACGGCGCATTGCTGATCGTGATGTGCTCGGGCCTTGCCCTCATCTACGGCCTGCGCCGGGTGGTGAATTTCGCCCATGGTTCGCTCTACATGCTGGGCGCCTACCTGGGCTACTCGATTGCCGCGCACAGCAATTTCTGGATCGCCCTGGTGGCGGCCCCGGCCTTGATGGCCGTGCTGGGCGTGCTGCTCGACCGCTATGGCTTTCGCTTGTTGCAGGACCGCGATCCGCTCAGCGTGGTGCTGGTCACCTTCGGGCTGCTGCTGGTGATCGAGGACGTGGTGCAGACCGTCTGGGGCAAGAGCAACCTCTCGATGGCCGTGCCCGAGCTGCTCAACACCTCGCTGAACCTGCTGGGCACCCCGGTGCCGGCCTACCGTCTGGCGGTGATCGGCGCCGGCATCACCGTGGCCCTGGGCCTGAGCCTGTGGCTGCGTTTCAGCCGGGTAGGCCTGTTCGTGCGGGCCGCCAGCACCGACCCCGTGACCACCGCCATGCAGGGCGTGAACACCGATGTGCTGAGCGCCGGTGTGGTGGGCCTGGGCACCGCCCTGGCGGGCCTGGCCGGCGTGGTCGCGGCGCCCTTTCTGTCGCTGTCGCCGTCCATGAGCAGCGACGTGATCATCGACTCCTTCGTGGTCGTGGTGGTGGGCGGGCTGGGTTCGCTGGCCGGCGCCTTCATCGCCGCCATGGTGCTGGGGATGATCCAGGCCCTGGGCGCGGTCTACCTGCCCGATGTCGCCGTGCTGCTGCCCTTTGCCGTGATGGTGGGGGTGCTGATCTGGAAGCCCGCAGGCTTTGCCGGCAGCCGCACCTGAGCCCCGTTGACGTTTTCACGCTCTCCGCCCTCCTCGCCCCTGCCTCGCCTTCCTGCCCCGACCTCCGGACCTGTCCCATGACCCTCTTCAACTCCCTTCCGATGCGCCTGCTGGCAGGCGCCGTGGTTGGCGCCGCACTGGCGCTTTCGATCAGTTCGGGCACCGTGCTGTCCCTGCTCACCCAGGCCACCATCTATGCCGTGTTCGCCCTGGGCGTGGGCCTGCTACTGCGCCAGAACGGCATGGTCAGCTTCGGCCATGCGCTGTACTTCGGCAGCGCCGGCTATGGCGTGGGCCTGCTGCTGCAACAACAGGTGATGCCAGCGGAGCTGGCCCTGCTGCTGACCCTGCTCGGCCTGGGTCTGGTGGCCTTCTTGATCGGCCTGGTGATCGTGCGGGTGCCGGGCGTGGCCTTCGGCATGCTCACCCTGGCCATCGGCCAGGTGTTCTACCTCAGCGCCTCCCGATCGCGTGGCCTGACCGGTGGCGCCGACGGCATGAACATCGATTGGCCGGCACGCCTGTTCGGCGTCGAGCTGTCGGTCCTGCTGCAACCCAAAGGCTTGTTCATGCTGAGCTGGGCCGTGCTGCTGGGGGTGATGGCCGGCCTGACGCTGCTGCTGCGCACCCGCTTCGGCGCCATCACCGAGGCGGTGCGCGACAACGAGGAGCGCGCCCGCTTCATCGGCATCCGCACCCTGGTGCCACGGGCCGCCATCTATGCGCTGTCGGCCATGGTGACCGGGCTCGCCGGCCTGTTGGCTGCCCTGAACACCGGCTTCGTGTCGCCCGAGAACCTGCACTGGAGCCTATCGGGCGTAGCCCTGATGATGGTGGTGGTGGGGGGCTACAAGGCCTTGTGGGGCCCCGCGCTGGGCGCGGTGGTGTATTTCCTGGCCAAGGATGTGCTGGGCGATTACGCCAACCACTGGATGGCCATCTTCGGCATCGCCCTGATCACCGTCATCGTCTTCGCCCCGACCGGCCTGGCCGGTGCCCTGGGCCAGTGCCTGCGGCCCCGAGCCGCCAAGCCGGCTCGTCGCTCTGCTCCCGCAGCCCACTGAGGAAACCCCCATGAACCCTTCATACGCATTGCAGGCCGAGGACGTGGCCATCCACTACGGCGGCGTGAAAGCCCTGGACGGCGTCTCGCTGACGCTGGAGCCCGGCCAGATCCGCGGCCTGATCGGCCCCAACGGGGCGGGCAAGAGCACCGTGATCGACGCCATCACCGGGCGCCGCCCCTTGACCCGCGGCACCGTGCACCTCAAGGGCCAGGACGTGAGTGCCCTGGGGGCCACCGAACGACGCCAACGCGGCCTGTCGCGCAGCTTCCAGCGCACCAGCGTGTTCAGCCAGATGCCGGTGCGCAAGCAGGTGGAACTGGCCTCGCACAAGATGGGCGTGGCCGATTCGCAGGCCGACGCCGACGCCGTGCTGCGTGAACTGGAGCTGCACGACCTGGCCGACATCACGGCCGACGAACTCGGCTACGGCGAACAACGCCGTCTGGACCTGGCGCTGGCCCTGGTGGGCCGCCCCAGCGTGCTGCTGCTCGACGAGCCCATGGCCGGCCTGTCAGTGAAAGAGTCGCACGACCTGGCCCGCCACCTCAAGGCGCTGACCTCGCGCTGGGAGGTCTCGGTGCTGCTGGTGGAGCACGACATGGATGTGGTGTTCGGCATCTCGGATGTCGTCACTGTGTTTGAACTGGGGCGTGTGATCGCCAGCGGAGAACCCGCTGCCGTGCGCGCCAACCCTCGCGTGCGCGAGGCCTACCTCGGGAGTGCCGCATGAGCGCCTTGTTGAACCTTGAACAGGTCGATGCCTTCTATGGCTCGGCCCACATCCTGCACCGCCTGGACCTGACCGTGCAGCCGGGCGAACGCGTGGCCCTGATCGGTCGCAATGGCGTGGGCAAGACCACAGTGGTGAACACCATCCTGGGCCTGGCCAGCCTGCGTGGCGGGCGCATCCGGCTGGGCGCTCGCGAGCTGCCCCGCCCCCGCCCCTACCTTGCAGCCCAGAACGGCGTGGTGGTGGTGCCCCAGGGTCGGCGCATCGTCGCCAATCTGACCGTGGAAGAGAACCTGCTGCTGGGCGCTGCCAGCAGCGACAAAAACCGCAAGGGCCCCTGGACCGTGCCCGAAATCTACCGCCTGTTCCCCATCCTGCAGGAACGCGCCCACACCCCGGGCACGGCGTTGTCGGGTGGCCAGCAGCAGATGCTGGCCGTGGGCCGGGCCCTGATGGCCAACCCCTCGCTGATCCTGCTCGACGAACCCACCGAGGGCCTGGCCCCGGTGATCGTGGATCAGCTGGGCCAGATCTTCAATGCGGTGGCCGACCAGGGCACGGCCCTGCTGCTGATCGAACAGAACATGAGCCTGGTGGTGCGTGTGGCCGAGCGCTACTGCGCCATGGCCAAGGGCTCGGTGGTGGCGCAGGGGCCGGTCGAGAACTCACCCGCCGGCCTGCGCGACCTCGAAGCCCACGTGATGGTCTGACCCGCCCCCTTTTTTCGAAGCACCAACCCAAGGAGACAAACCATGTTCACCACCCGCCCCCTGACCCTGGCCATGGCAACACTGCTGGCCACCGCCCCCCTCGCCACCCTTGCGCAAGGCAAAGACCCGGTGCGCGTCGGCCTCGTCACCTCCAAATCGGGCGTGTTCGCCCAGCAGGGCGAAGAGGTGCTGCGTGCCGTGCAGTTCGCCATCGATGAGGCCAATGCCGCAGGCGGCGTGGACGGCCGCAAGGTGGAGGTGCAGATCGCCGACGACGAGGGCACGCCCGATGCCGGCCGCCGCGTAGCCGAGAAGCTGGCCCGCGATGGCTACAACCTGTTGATCGGCGCCATCCCGTCGTCCATCTCGCTGGCCATTGCGCAGAACCTGGAGCGCTGGGACGCCGCCTACTTCGTGGTGGCCAGCAAGTCGGACAAGCTCACGGGCGACACCTGCAAGCCGCGCAGCTTCCGCACCAACCACGCCGACGCGATGGACATCGCGATGATCAACGTCTGGGCCAAGGACCTGAAAGAAAAGTCGTTCGCCGTGCTGGCGGCCGACTATGTGTGGGGCCGTGACTCGGGCGAATCGTTCAAGAAGGCCGCCGAGGCCGCCGGCAAGAGCGTGCCGCTGTCGCTGTACGTGCCCATGGGCACCAAGGACTTCTCGCCTTACATCGCCCAGTTGAAGGCCTCCAATGTCGAGGCCATCTGGGTGGCCGAGATCGGGCGCGATGCGATCGCCTTCGTCAAGCAGGCGCAGGAGTTCGGCCTCATCCCGGCCAAGAAGCTGATCGGCCACGCACTGATCCTGAACTTCATGGTCAACGCCACAGGCGATGCGCTCAAGGACACGGTGGGCACCACTGGCTACACCCCGGACATCGCCACCCCGCGCAACAAGGCCTTCGTGGCGGCCTGGAAGGCCAAGTTCAACCGATTGCCGACCGACAACGAAGGCCAGGCCTACAACGGCGTCCAGGTGATGTTTGAGGGCGTGCGCAAAGCCGCAAGCGCCAAACCCGGCGAGGTCAGCAAGGCCTTGCGCGGCGCCAGCTTTGACAGCCTCTATGGTCCGGTCACGATGCGCAGCCAGGACAACCAGTTGCTGCTGCCCAACTTCGTGGGCCGGGCCAAGGTGGTGGACGGTGTTCTGCGCCCCAGCATCGAACGTCAGTTCGAGCCCTCGATCACACCCGCACCTTCGCCGCTGTGCAAGATGTGAAGCCTGGGGCCCGGCGAAGGCGCGGGGCCCCAGTTCAGCCGAATTTCGGCCAGATCCAAGCCAAATGAGAGGAAAAGCCGGGGTTTCCACCAACTTCTTCACACTCCGACGATTCCGAGGGGGCGCCAGAATACGATCATCAAGGCGATGACCCGGCCCCCTCTCCATGGATCGCAACACACTGATTGATCGCCTGTTCCGCCGGCTGGAAGGCATCCCCCGGCAACGCATCTGGCTGCTCGGTGTCGGACTGAGCGTGCTGATGGTGGAATTGCTGGTCGCCCCCATCGGTTACCTGATCAAGGGCTACGTCCCAACCGACTACCTGTTCACCGGTCTGGTGACCGCCGTGGTGGTGGCGGCCGTGGTGTTGTGGCTGGCCAACCGCTATCTGCAGGAGGTGGCCCGGCAGAACCTGCGCCGGCAGTTGCGCATGCAGCATGTGATCTTCGAGACCACCCCGCTGGGCGTGCTGACCCTGAACGCCGACCTGCAGGTGACCCGCATCAACCCCGCCGCCCTTCAGCGCATGCAAACGCTGGGGCTGAGCATGCAGTCCACCCTGGCCGATTGGTGGCACCCCGACGATCTGCCCACGGTGCACGCCCACCTGCAGCAGTTGAGCGCCGCCAGCGGGCGCCTGATTCTGCAAAACCAGCGCGTCACAGGCCCCAGCGGGCGCGTGATCTGGGTCGACCTGGCGCTGAGCAGTCTGGTGCACAGCCATGGCCTTGTCGAGGGGGTGCTGCTGATCCTGACCGACGTGAGCCAACGCCATGAGGCGGAGCAGGCCATCCAGAAGCTGGCCTATTTCGACGCCCTCACCGGCCTGCCCAATCGCCGCCTGATGCAGGACCGGCTGCAACAGGCCCTGGCCAGCCGCCAGCAGGGTGAGGGGCACGCCCACGGGGCAGTCATCTTCATCGATCTGGACAACTTCAAGACCATCAACGACCGGCTGGGCCACCAGGTGGGTGACTGCTTTCTGCGCACCGTCGCCGAGGCACTGGGCCGCTGCCTGCGCCAGGGCGATACCCTGGCCCGCCTCGGGGGCGATGAGTTCGTGGTGATCCTGCCCGAACTGGACGCGAACCCCACCGTGGCTGCCCTGGACACGGCCCGGGTGGCCAAAAAGATCCTGGCGCAGTTGGAGCTGGTGCTGGGTCAGGCCTACCCGGGCTTCTCGACCAGCGCCAGCCTGGGCGTGGTGCTGTTCCGCCCGGGCGGCCCGGACAGCGACGAACTGCTGCGCCGTGCCGACATCGCCATGTACCAGGCCAAGGCCGCCGGGCGCAACACTTTCCGCTTTTTTGAAGAGGCCATGCAAAACGAGGTGAACCAGCGCGCGGCACTGGAGACGGATCTGCGCCAGGCCCTGCCCGCACAACAGCTGTTTTGCCTGTACCAGCTCCAGACCCGCCAGGTCGGCCACGTCTGCGGTGCCGAGCTGCTGCTGCGCTGGCGACACCCGCAAGCGGGCGTGCTGCTACCCGAGCAGTTCATCGGTCTGGCCGAACAAAGTCAGCAGATCCAGGCCATTGGCCAATGGGTGCTGGAGCAGGCCTGCGCCCAACTGGCCTTATGGCAATGCCAGCCCCTGCTGCAGGACCTCAGCCTGAGCGTGAACGTGAGCCCGGTGCAGTTTGCCCAGGCTGATTTCGTGGGGCAGCTGCTGCAGACCCTGGCGCGCCACCGGGTGCCGCCCGGCCGCCTGCGCCTGGAGATCACCGAAGCCTTGATCCTGCAAGACCTGGAGAGCTGTGCGCTCAAGATGGCGCAGCTGCGTGCGCACGAGGTCCGGTTTGCGGTGGACCACTTTGGGGCAGGCCATTTCTCGGCCACAGACCTGTCGCGGCTGCCACTGGATCAGGTCAAGATCACGCGCGGCATCGTTCAGACCCTGCCCGACAACCGCCAGGGCATCGTGGTGGTGAAGACGCTGATCGACACGGCCCACAACCTGGGGCTGGAGGCCCTGGCGGTGGGGGTCGAGACCGATGCCCAGCGAGAGCAGTTGCTGGCCCTGGGCTGCAGCGCCTTCCAGGGCCACGCCCTGGGCGAACCGGTGCCGGTGGACGAGCTGGCTCAGCAGCTCATGGTCCGGCAGCTCGCCGCGGGTTGAGGTGGGGTGCCCTCAGTGTCCGACCGGGTCATCGACCTGGGCCACCATGCGTGCCGAGGCGTTGAGCCCGCCCTGCCCGTCATAGCCCCCGATGCGCTGCACAAACTCGAAGAAAAAGCGGCCCTCGAAGCGCTCGGTGTAGATGTGCAGGTAGGCGCCGTCGGCACTGGCGTCGTAAAGGATGCCGGCCTCGCGCAGGCTTTGCAACAGAGCCGGGTCGATGTCGAGCCGGGTCGGCAGGTCGTCGTAGTAGTTGGGTGACACCGGCACAAAGGCCACGCCCCGCTCGCGCAGGCGTCGCACCGTGCCGATCAGGTCGGCGCAGGCGAACGCGATGTGCTGCACGGCGGCGCCGCCCTGCTGGCGCGCGTCACGGGCGGTGCGCGTGCGCTGGCTGTCGGACACGTTGAGCACCAGCCGCACGCTGCGCGCCGGGTTGAACACCGCCTGGTTGCGCACCAGACCGAAAGGGTCGGCGATGTTGACACTGTCGCCGGTCTCCAGGCCCAGCACGGCGCGCGAGAACAGCACCCAGGTGTCACGCTGGTCCAGCGCCAGCCCCAGGCCCAGGTGGTCGATGCGCTGCAGATCGGCCACGGCGGCCTGCTCCGACAGCGGAGCCAGTTCAAAGTCGGCCTCGAACAACCCCATCTCTCCCAGGGCCGCCGGCACAAAATAAGTCAGGTTGCCACCGGGCACCACGATGGCGGGCACGTGCATTTCGCTCGGGCCGATGGGGCCGTCATAGCGCTGCGAGCACATGGCCGTGGCGCGGTTCACCGCCGCCAGCGGGCTGCCCGTGCGCAAGCCCCAGGCACACACCGAAGGGCCATGGGCCTCAAAACGCTGGCTGGCCACCGAGCCGGGCTGGGCGTTCACGATCAGGTTGACGCCCCCCTGGCGGTACAGGTCCACCGCCTTGGAACGGTGTCGCCCCACGCGCTCGAAGCCCATCTTGCCCAGCCAAGCGCCCAGCTCAGCGGCCGAGTCCCCTTGCGCGGCAAACTCGAGGAACGAGAAGCCCTCCAGCGCCGGAGCCGCCGGGGGGCTGAACAGCTCGACCTGCAAGGAAGCGGACGCCGGGTTGGCGGGTGTCGCGGCCGCACGCTGCTTGCGCACCTCGCTCTCAAGGTACAGCAGCGAGCGCATCGCATCGACAGCGATGCGGCGGTTGGGCGTACCGCGGAAGACGTCGTTGAAGATTTCGAGCGACAGCGGGCCGCTGTAACCGGCCTCGAGCACGCGCTGCAGAAAGGACACCACCGGCAATTGCCCCTGGCCCGGGAAGTTGCGGTGATGGCGCGCCCAGTGCAGCACATCCAACTGCATCCAGGGCGCATCGGCCATCTGCAGGAAAAAAATCTTGTCGCCTGGAATGTCGGCAATGCCTGCCGGATCATCGCGCAGCGACAGGGTGTGAAAGCTGTCCAGAATCAAACCCAGGTGCGGGTGATTGGCGCGACGCACGATGTCCCAGGCCTGGCCATACAGATTCGTGACGCGGCCCCAGGCCAGGGCCTCGAAGCCCACGCGCAGGTTGCGCCGGGCCGCCCGCTCGGCCAGCTCGTACAACTGGGCGGCGGCCAGGTCCGCATCGTCGATCACGGCGGGCGAGGTGTTGGAGCAGCACAGCATCAACTGGGCGCCCATCTCCTGCATCAGGTCGAACTTGCGCTCGGCGCGGTCCAGGCTCTTGCGGAACAAGGGCTCGGGCATGGCCTCGAAATCACGGAAAGGCTGGAACAGGTCGATGCCCAGCCCCAGGTCCTGCGCCATGCGCCCCAGATCGCGGGCCGAGCCATTGAAGTGGATGAAATCGTTCTCGAACAGCTCGATGCCGTCGAAGCGGGCCGCGGCGATGGCCTCCAGCTTTTCACGCAGGGTACCGCTGAGGGAGACGGTGGCAATGGAACGGCGCATCGAAGTCAAGCCCGGAAAAATCAATTCTTGAAACAACAAGGCCTGGGGCAGCGCCCCAGGCCCTCCATCAGGCCCAGGAGCCCAAGATCAGAAGCGATGGACCACGCCCACCTGGAAGCCGCTGATGGTGCGGCCATTGACGTCCGTGCCCGCGAAGTTGGGCGACAGGCCGGCCGAGCCCGAGGGGCGGAAACCGGCATTGGTGTCGTTGCGCATGGTTTCCCACAGCGCCGACAAGGTGGTGCGCTTGGACAGGGCGTAGTACGCACCGATCGAGCCACCGTTGGCGTTCTGGCCGGCACCCGACTTGTCGCTGATGCGGCCATACAGGGCGCCCACACGCAGTTGCGGGCTGACGTTGTAGTCGGCCGAGACCTGGAACACATCAAAGGTGCGGTTCACGCTGGCGCTGGTCCAGTTGACCGCACCACCCACATTGCCCAGCACCTGGGCCGCGTTGTTGCCGTTGGCGCTGGACGCGATGTTGTTCGACTTGATGTAGACGGCGTAGACCTTGCCCTTGCCGTAGTCGTAGTTGGCGTAAAGGTTGTGATAGAACACATTGGCATTGATCGCAGCGTTCTGCGGGGCCTTGGCCTGCAGGCCGGCGTAGCCCACGCGGAACGGGCCGTTCAGGTAGTCGGCGGCCAACTGGGTGATCGGGGTGCTGACCTGCGCCGTGGTGGTGCTGGCCTGTTGCTGCGCAAAATGGCCTTCGAGTTGCAGGCCGGCCCAACGCGGCGAAATGTACGACACGTCGTTGTCGAAACGTGAGGGCACGCCGAAGTTGTTGACGATCGAGCCCAAGGTGCGCGAGGTGTAGTCGATGTAGTCGCCACGGTAGAAGATGGCGGTGTTCTGGCGGCCGATGCGCACCTCACCCAGGCTGCTGTCGGCCAGACCGACCCAGCTCTGACGGTCGAAGGCGCGGCTGGCGTCTGCAGTGGCGCCCGTCACGGCGGCAATGCCCATTTCAAGCTGGAACTTGGCCGACAGACCGCCGCCCAGGTCTTCGACCCCGCGGACGCCCAGACGGCTGCGCAGGTCCTTGCCATCTTGCAAGGTGTTCAGCTTGGCACCGCTGCTGCTGGTCATGTGGTTGAAGTATTGATCGATGCTGCCGTAGAGGGTCAGGCTGGATTGGGCCTGGGCGGCACCGGCCAGGCCGAGGGCCATGACGGCGGCGATGATGGGGTTTGTCTTCTTCACGGAGTGCTCCTGGTGACTTTGTTTTGACTTGCTTGTGCGTTTCAATCGGCGCGTTGCTCAGACTCATCACCCGTTTGCGTGCCGGGTGAACAAAACAGCGTCGGCACACAGGCCGGCGCTCTTTTGCAGGGGACCCGGGCCGCTGCCGTCAGCAGCCTGGGGGAACAGGTATCCAGGCGTCGGACTTGATCGCCCGCGGTGGCAGCCGCGAGCGAAAGACCCGTGGAACGCCGCCCCCTCGCGAAGGCACGGCGCCCCTCCCAGCACCTTGGATGGCTGAATGCTAGGCATCGCACCAGGCCAATTCAATGCAAGCCCTCGCGCCCCGTGCGCATAGCGCGCAAGTCGAGCGCCGGGCACCCGATTCAGGGGATATCCCTAGCGCCCTGCGCGTCCAACAAACAACAAGCCGTGTCCGCCAAGTCCTTGCCACTCAAAGGAAAAACCCTGTGATGGCAGCCTGGCCGGACGGCCTGCGCGCTGTGCGCCCACCCGCCGTGGCGCCCGCTTGAAGCCCGGCGATCCAGCCACTATCGTGCGGGCCTCGTTCATTGAAGTGCCGGCAACGGCGCCCTTTTCGCATGCTCATCGACGGACACACCCAGGTCTTCTTCGTGCTCGGTCACCCGGTCAACCAGGTGCGCGCGCCTGAGGTCTTCAATCCCTTGTTCCAGGCCCATGGCGTGAACGCCGTGCTGCTGCCTGCCGAGGTGGCACCTGAGCGTTTCGAAGGCTTTGTGCGCGGTGCCCTGGCGGCCGCCAACGTGCCCGGCCTGTGGCTCACCATCCCGCACAAGACACCCGCACTGGCCCTGTCCCAGCACGTGGACCGGCTGGGCCGGCGCGCCGGGGCGGTGAACGCGCTGCGCCGCGAACCAGATGGCAGCCTGCGGGGGGCCCTGTTCGACGGGCTGGGCCTGTCCAAGTCGCTGGACCATTTCGGGTTGGCCCCGGAAGGCCGCCGGGTGCTGGTGCTGGGGCTGGGCGGCGCGGGCACCGCCGTGGCCACCTCGCTGGCCGAACGCCGCCTGGGCGAGTTGGCCCTGTGGGACCGCGACACAGCCCACACACAGCGGATCGCTGCGCGCCTGGCCGAAGGCGCGGCCAGCCCGGTGCACGCCATGGCCACACCCGATGCCAGTGGCTTCGATCTGGTGGTGCACTGCACCTCGCTCGGCTTGAACCGCGACGATCCGCTGCCCTTTGACGTGGCGGCCCTGGCGCCGGATGCAGCGGTGGTCGACATCCTGATGAAGCCCCATGCCACGCCCTTGCAGCAGGCCTGTGAAAAGCGCGGCATCACCGTGCATCCCGGCTTCGAGATGCTGACCCAGCAGGTACCCGAGTACCTGCGCTTCTTTGGCTTCGAAGCCATGGCCGATGCGCTAACGGCCGACCTGGGCCCGGTGCGCCAGGCCTTGCAACGCGTGGCCTGACTCAGGCCAGCAGGTCGTCAAGGCGCTCGATGAAGTGCACCTGCTGCACCAGGGTGTCGGGCAGGCCGGCGCGGGGGTGCAGCGAGCAGGCCCGCATGCCGGCGGCCAGGGCGGCTTGCAGGCCGGGCAGACTGTCTTCAACCACGGCGCAGCGTTGCGGCGCGACGCCCAGGGCCTGCGCCGCATGCAGGAACAGACCCGGCTCGGGTTTGAAGCTGCCCACCTCGTAGGCGCAGTAGACATGGGGGCCAAAGGGCTCGCGCAGACCGGTCAGGCCCAGGGACAGTTCGACCTTCTCGCGTGGCCCGTTGGTGGCCACGGCGATCGGCAGGCCCTGTGCGCACAGGGTGCTCAGCAACGCCTGCGCACCCGGCATGGCCTGCAGGCCCTGGTGAAAGCGGATGTCGGTCTGGCGCCGCACCCGGGCGATGAAATCGGCCTCGAATCCGGCAGGTCGGCCTGGGCGCTGGGCCGCGATCCAGGCCACGCACTCGGTCATGCGCACACCACGAAAACGCAGCCGCGCCTGCGCCAGGGTCAGGTTGAGGCCCGCTTCAAGCGCCAGCGCATGCAGCACTTCGAGGCCCGGCTCCTCGCTGTCGACCAGGGTGCCGTCGCAGTCAAAGATCAACGCGTCGATGCCCTGCAGCACGAG
This sequence comes from Curvibacter sp. EU05-FHT14A10, assembly GCF_058791075.1. Classification (NCBI taxonomy): domain Bacteria; kingdom Pseudomonadati; phylum Pseudomonadota; class Betaproteobacteria; order Burkholderiales; family Comamonadaceae; genus Curvibacter; species Curvibacter sp. EU05-FHT14A10. Next base: position 315,758 of record NZ_JBYTDE010000008.1, on the reverse strand, counting down.
GGCGCTCACACCAGATCCCGCAGCACGTTGGCCACCTCGGTCAGGCGCGGCAGAAAGCGCTGCACCATCTCGTCGTGGGTATAGGGCTGGGCCGGCATGGTCGAACCGATGGCACCCCGGCATTCGCCCTTGCGGTCTTTCACCGGCAGGGCAATGCCGCGCAAGCCCAGGGTGAGCAGCCCTTCGCTGGTCCAGTAGCCCTGATGGCGGGCGGCGGCCACGGTCTGCAGAAACTGCGGCGCATTGGCCGCGCTGTTCTGGGTGAAGGCGTTGAACTCGTGCACCTCGGCCCAGGCCTCCAGGGCCGGCACCGGGAAGGTGGAGAGCATCGCAATGCCCGGCGTCACCAGGTGGGCCGGCACCCGTGCACTGACCGCAAAGCCGATGGATTCCATGCGGTTGCTGGCGCTGCGCGCCACGTACACCACCTCGTGGCCGTCGAGCACGCTGAAGTTGAAGGTTTCGCCGCAGTCGGCCGACAGGCGCTGCAAGAAGGGTTGCACCAGGCGCGGCAGGCGCGCCGAATCGAGGTAGCTCTGGCCCAGGCGCAGGATGCGCGGCATCAGCCAGAAGCGCTTGCCGTCGGTGTCGGCATAACCGAAGTGCACCAGGCTGAGCAGGTAGCGGCGCGCGGCGGTGCGGGTGATGCCCGAGCGCGCGGCCACCTCGGACGAACTCAGGCGCGGATGCGCGTCGTCGAAGGCTTCGATGACGCGCAAGCCCCGGCCCAGGCTGTCGATGATGTCGCTGGAATCAGCGTTGTCTTTGGAAGCGGCGGGCGCAGTGGACATGGCGGTACGGCATTCAGGTTTGACGGGGCGGCACCCACTGGAGTGCCGCCATGGGCTGCATCATGCCTCAAGCGCAACCCCATTAGGCTCATGGAAATGGGCCTGCGCCATCGTGCGCAGGTCGCTGGCGATCAAGGGGCGGAAGTCCATCTGATCGATCACGTCGCGCTGCAGGTCGATGCCCGGCGCCAGCTCGAACAGCTCCAGCCCTTGGGGCGTGAGCCTGAAGCTGGCGCGCTCGGTGAGGTAAAGCACCTGCTGGCCCCGCACCAGGCTTTGCGGCCCGCTGAAGGTGATCTGATCGACCTGGCGCACCAGCTTGCGCACCTGGCCCTGCTGCAGCACACGCATCTGGCCGTCGCCGGTCTGCAGCTTCACGCCCTTGGCGGCAAAGGTGCCGCAAAACACCACCTTGCGGGCGTTCTGGGCGATGTCGATGAAGCCACCAGGCCCCACGGTCAGGCCCCCCAGGCGCGACACATTGACATTGCCCTGGGCATCGAGCTCGCCCAGGCCCAGGAAGGCGATGTCCAGCCCGCCCCCGGCATAGAAGTCGAACTGGGTGGCAGCATCGAGCATGGCGCTGGCATTGCGGGCGTAGCCGAACAGCACGCCATCGAGCAGCGTGCCGCCATAGGTGCCGTGTTCGATGGTCTGGTACAGGCGGTGCTGCTCGCCCCGCGCTGCGATCAGCTTGGCCACGGCATCGGGCACGCCCACCCCGAAATTGACCACCGGGCACGGCTTGCCGGTGTTGAACAGCTCTTCGGCCGCCCGCCGGGCCACGGCCTGACGCTCGCCAAAGGCCTGGGTGGCGGCCAGTCGCTCGGCCTCCCGGTCGGCCTGTTCGCTGGCATGGCGGGCTTCGCCCGTCAATTCGCCGCTCAGGGCCGGATCGAAAGGGATGTCGTAGCTGGCGCGCTGCCCGGGGTCGACCACGATGGCGTCCACCCAGGCGGCCGGGATGCGCACCTCGCGCGCCTTGAGGGCGCCGCGGGGCAGCCGCTCCCTGACCTGTACGATCACCCGGCCGCCGCTGTTGCGCGCAGCCAGCGCCAGCGACTGGGCATCGAGGTTGGCGGCCTCATGCTCGAAGCTGATGTTGCCGTCCTCGTCGGCCGCACTGGCCCGCACCAGCGCGATGTGGATGGGAAAGGGCTTGTAGCGCAGGAACTCGCGGCCATCGAGTTGCAGCACCTCGGCCAGGTCGTCGCATGCGCGCTCGTTCATGCGGCCGCCGCCCTGGCGCGGGTCGCACACCGTGCCCAGCCCCACATGGGTCAGCAGGCCCGGGCGGCCGGCACCGATCTCGCGCATCAGTTGGCTGGACACCCCACCGGGCAGGATGTAGGCCTCGATCTTGTTGTCCAGCGCCAGTTGCTGCATGGCCGGCGACCAGACCCAGTGGCCGCCGATGACGCGGCGCACCAGGCCCTCGTGGGCAAAGCAGTTCATGCCCTTGCTCTTCTTGTCGCCAATGCCCAGGGCATGCACCACGCTGAGGTCGCGCGGTGCGCCACTGGCCAGGAAGCGGGCCTGCACCGCCTCGAACAGGCAGGTGGCCTCCATCAGACCGCCACCGCCGCCCATGAGGCCCACGGTGTCACCGTCACGGATCAGCGCCGCGGCCTGGGCCGGGCTCATGAACTTGGATGGCTTGTGTTCGCTCATGTCGGGCCTCAACGGTGCAGGTCGAACAGGGTGGCGCCCTTCTTGAGCACGCTGCGCGCAATCACCGTGCGGTGGATCTCGCTGGTGCCGTCGAAGATGCGGTAGATGCGGGCGTCGCGGTAGTAGCGCTCGATCGGCAGCTCCTTGCAGAAGCCCATGCCGCCAAACACCTGCACGGCGCGGTCGACCACGCGGCCCAGGGTTTCGGCGGCATGCACCTTGACCTGGGCGATGCTTTCGCGGGCATCCTGGCCCTGGTCGAGTTGCCACGCCGCGTGCAACACCATCCAGCGCGCGGCGTTGATCTCGATCACGCTGTCGGCCAGCATCTGCTGGACCATCTGGAAGTCGCCGATGGGCTGGCCGAACTGCTGGCGCTGCGTAGCGTAGTCGACCACTTTTTCGAGCACATGGCTGGCCTTGCCCACGGCACGGGCACCGACCTGGGCCAGGCGAACCACGTTGAGCGCCCCCATGGCCAGTTTGAAGCCCTGGCCCTGCTCACCGAGCAAGGCCACGGGTTCGAGCGGCACATTGTCGAAGAACAGCTCGACGTGAGGCGTGCCGCGCAGGCCCATCATCTTCTGGTCCTTGCCCACGGTGAAGCCGGGCAGGCCCTTGTCCACCATGAACATCGAGATTTCGCGCTCGCCCGTCTTGGCCGAGACGAGGAAGAAGTCGCTCCACTCGCCATCGCTGATGAAGTGCTTGCTGCCATTGAGCACCCAGCCGCTGTCGGTGCGGCGGGCATGGGTGCGGATGCCCTGGGCGTCCGAGCCGGCGCCGGGCTCGGTGATGGCAATGGCGCAGGTGCGCTCGCCCCGCACCGTGGGGTGCAGCCAACGCTCCACCTGCTCGCCTTGGCATTTGAGCAGCGGCTCGTAGATGTTGCCGAAGGCACGGCGGATCAGGATGTCGCTGGTGTGGCCGAACTGCTCCTCGCACAGGATGCGGTCCACCACGCCCAAGCCGCCGCCGCCATGCTCGGCCGGGATGTTGAGGCCGTACAGGCCCAGGGCCTTGGCTTTTTCGTGCACGGCACGGGCCTTGTCGGGGGCCAGAAAGCCCTGCTGCTCGATCTCGTCTTCGAGGGGCTGCAGTTCTTCGGCGATGAATCGACGCACGGTGTCGATCATCATTTTCTGTTCGTCATTGAGGGCGAAGTCCATGGGGTTCTTTCAGATTCGGGAAACGGCAGGCCCCCACGCGACGACAAAGCGACGACGTGGCAGGGCCTGGATGGCGAGCACAAGACAGCGCCAACTCAGGCGCTGCTGTACCAACGGGCTCCGAAAAAGAAAGGCAGGCGCGACAGCGCCTCGCCGCACGACACCGAGGTGGCGCAGGCCGACGCCAGCCCGGCCATCAGCCGGCAGGGCATGGGGAACATCGTGGGCGCAGACATGGGTGATCGTGGCATGAATTCAAGTTTTGGAATCTTATTCCATTTTTGAAGATCATTCCAATATCAACCCCTTCAGGTCATCGGATCAGTGGGTGAAGGTGTGCAGGGCGTTCGGACCGGAGCGCAGTTCATCGACCAGAAACGAGAGGCCATGGCGCAGCTTGGGCGACTGCTGGGCCCGGGCGGCCGTGACAGCCCACACGTCGGCGTTCTGGCGATACTCTGGCAACACACGCACCAGGCTGCCGTTGCGCAAAGGCTCGTCCACATCCCAGCTCGACAGCAGCACGATGCCCTTGCCGGCCAGGGCCAGATGGTTGACCACATCGCTGTGGTTGGAGCCCAGGGTGCCGGTGACCTTGACGGTTTCGGGCCCGCGCGGCCCCTCCAGCCGCCACACGCCAAAGCTCTGGTGCCGCTCGCGGAACAGCAGGCAATCGTGCTGCACCAAATCGGCCAGTTGACGCGGGGCCCCGCGCCGGGCCAGGTAGGTGGGCGCCGCGCACAGCACGCGCACGCTGGGCAGGATGGGGTGGGCGATCAGGTGCGGTTCGGTCACCTCACCCATGCGGATGTCGATGTCAAAGCCCTCTTCCAGCAGGTCGATGCGGCGGTCCACCAGCTCCAGCCACACCTCCAGCGCGGGGTGCTGGTCGGACAGCCTGGCCAGGATGGGCGACAGGTGATTGCGCCCCAGCCGCAGGCTGGTGGCAATGCGCAGCGTGCCGGTCAGCGCATCCCCGCTCGCAGGCCCCTGGGCATGCCACTCGTTGGCGGCCTCCAGCACCCGCCTGGCCCAGGCATAGGCAGCTTCGCCCGCTTCGCTGATCAAGACCCGCCTCGTGGTGCGGTGAAAAAGCGTCACCCCCAAGGCCCGCTCCAGGCCCGCGATGCGCTTGGTCACATAGGCCGGCGAAATGCCCAGCTCGGTCGCGGCCCCCACAAAGCTGCCGCGCCGGGCCACGAGGCAGAACACCTGCAGGTCCACCAGGTCCCAGGCTTGATTCATTTATTCACCATCAGGAAATTGTGAATGGAATTTCAAGCACATTGTGAATGGATCAAGCGGTTTTATCGTGGCAGGGCCGGCGCAACAAGACCCTTCCAGAATTTGAGACACGCATGACCCACTCCCTTCGCATCGCCGTGGCCGGCGCTGGCACCATCGGCCAGGCCCACATGGCCGCCCTGCAACAGACCCCGGGCGCGCGCCTGAGCGCCGTGGTCGACCCCTCCCCTGCCGCGCAGACCCTGGCCGCGGCGGCGGGCTTGCCCTGCTACCCCAGCCTGGACGAACTGCTGCGCCACGACCGCCCCGACGGCATCGTGCTGGCCACCCCCAACACCTTGCACGTGCCGCAGGCCCTGCAATGCCTGGCGGCCGGCCTGCCGGTGCTGCTGGAAAAGCCGATCGCCCCCACCGTGGCCGAAGCCCTGACCCTGGTCGAGCGTGTGGACGCCACGGCGGGGCGGGTGTTGATCGGCCACCACCGGGCCCACAGCCCCATCATGGCCAAGGCCCGCGAGGTGGTGCAGGCCGGCACCCTGGGCCGCCTGGTGGCGGTGATGGGCAGCGCCACTTTTTTCAAGCCGGCGCGCTACTTTGACGAAGGGCCCTGGCGACGCGAGCCCGGCGGCGGCCCGATCCTGCTCAACCTGATCCACGAGGTGCACAACCTGCGCCTGCTGTGTGGCGAGGTGATGGCGGTGCAGGCCCTGGCATCGAACGCGGTGCGCGGCCACGCCGTCGAAGACACCGTGAGCATCAACCTGCGCTTTGCCAGCGGCGTGCTGGGCAGCTTCATGCTGTCCGACACGGCGGCCTGTGCGCGCAGCTGGGAGCAGACCTCGCAGGAAAACAAGGCCTATCCAAGTTACGATGACGAGGACTGTTACGTCATCACCGGCACCCAGGGCAGCCTGTCGGTTCCGACGATGCGGCTCAAAACCTACCCCCGCAGCGGCGAGTCCTCCTGGTGGAAGCCTTTCGAGGTGGGCGTGGTGGGTCTGGTGCGCGACGATCCGATCATGCAGCAGATGGCGCATTTCGGGGCCGTGGTGCGTGGCGAAGCGCCCCCGCTGGTGAGCGCACGCGACGGCCTGGCCAACCTGCGCGTGACCGAAGCCATCGCCCGCGCGGCGGCCAATGGCGAGACGGTCGAACTCCTTTGAAGCCCCCTGATCACCACCCGATTCAAGCAACACAGAAAGACAAGCGATGAAGATCCTCATGCTGCACGGCATCAACCACAACATGTTCGGCAAGCGCGACCCCAAGCAGTACGGCACCATCACGCTCGAACAGATCGATGGCCAACTGCAAGACCTGGGCCGCGAGCTTGGTGCCGAAGTGGTGAGCTTCCAGACCAACCACGAAGGCGCGATGTGCGAGCGCATCCACCAGGCCTACGAGGAAGGCATGGACGCCGTGCTGATCAACGCCGGTGCCTGGACCCACTACAGCTACGGCATCCGCGACGCACTGGCCATCCTGACCGTGCCGGTGGTCGAGTTGCACATGTCCAATATCCATGCGCGCGAGGCCTTCCGCCACGTCTCGGTGTTTGCCGAGATCGTGAAGGGCCAGATCTGCGGCTTTGGCGTGGACAGCTACTTGCTGGCCTTGCGCGCCGCCGTGTCAGCCGTACAACAAGCCCAAACCTGATCCCATTGATTTTTTCTCAGCGCCCGCCGGCCGAAGCCCGCGGGCGCTGAGCCGTTTTCAGCCTCCCACATGCTCGACATCCTGGCCATCACCGGCCCCATCTACATCGCCATCGCCCTGGGCTTTCTGACCACGCGCGCCGGCCTGTTCAGCAAGCCCGACATGCGCCTGTTCGGCAAGTTCGTGGTCAACCTGGCCTTGCCGGCCATGCTGTTCAATGCGCTGGCCAAGCGCCCGATCGGCGAGATCCTGAACACCGGCTACCTGGTGGCCTACCTGGTGGGCTCATTGGCGACGATGGGGCTGGGCTATGCCGCCTGGCGCCGGCTGGGTCGACACTCCGCCTTGCAAAGCACCTGCTACGCCATGGGCATGTCGTGCTCGAACAGTGGCTTTGTGGGCTTTCCGATCCTGGTGCTGACGCTGGCGCCCGTGGCCGGTGTGGCCCTGGCCCTGAACATGGTGGTGGAGAACGCCTTGATGATCCCGCTGCTGCTGGCCATGGCCGAGCGCGCGCGCGGCCACGCCACGGGCTGGCGGCACATGCTGATGGACACCAGCCGGCGCCTGATCACCAACCCGATGGTGATCGGCCTGCTGCTGGGCTTTGCGGTCTCGCTGTCGGGCCTGCACCTGCCGACTGCCCTGGAACGCAGCGTGGGCCTGTTTGCCCAGGCCAGCAGCGCCTTGTCGCTGTTCGTGATCGGCGGCACCCTGACCGGGCTGTCGTTTGGTCGCCTGCTGCGCCAGGTGGCCCCCATCGTGGCGGGCAAGCTGCTGCTGCACCCCCTGGCCGTGCTGGCCGCAGCATCGGCCCTGCCTCTGATCGGGCTGTCGCCACTGGCGCCCCAGCTCAAACTGGCCGCCGTGCTCAGCGCCGCCATGCCCATGATGGGCATCTACACCATCCTGGCCCAAGCCTACGGCGAAGAAGACACCGCCGCCGCATCCCTGCTGGCTGGTACCGTGGTCTCGTTCTTCACGGTCAGCGGCTTGTTGATGGCGTTGCACACGGTGTGAGGCCGACGAACTGCCTGATCCAAAGATCAGGCTGCCCGCCCTCAATCATTCAGGCATCCCCGAATGGGCACTGCCATGAACACACGCAACATCAACGTCAAAGGGACCGCCGTCACGATCACCTCAAGGCATCAGCAAGACTACATTTCGCTGACCGACATGGTGAAGGGCTTCGAGGGGGGCAGCGCCCTGATTGAACAACGGCTCAAAAACAAGGACACCGTCTTGTTTCTGGGTGTTTGGGAACAGCTCAACAACCCAGGTTTTAATTCCCCCGAATTCGAGGGAATTAAAAATGAGTCCGGTCGAAACAGCTTTTTCCTATCTGCCAAGAAATGGATCACCAGCGCGGGCGCCATCGGGCTACACGCACGCGCCGGACGCTATGGTGGCACCTGCGCTCACAAAGACATTGCTTTCGAATTCGGCTCCTGGCTCAGCCCTGAATTCAAGCTCTACCTCATCAAGGAATTCCAACGCCTCAAAGACGAGGAAGCCCGCAGCCAATCACAGGCCTGGAACGTGCAGCGGACGCTGGCCAAGGTCAACGACAAGATCCACACCGATGCCATCCAGGCCCACCTGATGCCACCGCGCATCACGCCGGAGCAGGCACGCACCCTCTACGCCAGCGAAGCCGACCTGCTCAACATGGCCCTGTTTGGCCTCACGGCAGCCCAGTGGCGTCAGGGCCATGCCAAGAGCGGCGACAACCTGCGGGACACCGCCACCCTGGAGCAGTTGGTGGTGCTCTCCAACCTGGAGAGCATCAACGCGGTGTTCATACATCAGGGCCTGGGTTCGGAGCAGCGCCTGGCCCAGCTGAACGCCATCGCCATCACCCAGATGCGTTCGCTGCTGGGACTGGCCGATTTGCGGGCCCTGCAGGGGCCGCCCCCGGCCTGATCAGTACTGGATCTGCGCCACGGCGCGCAGTTGCTCCGGGGTGGCACTGCCGAAGCCGAAGAACTCCAGGTAGGCCGGGATCATCTCGAACAGCATGTCGGTGCCCAATTGCACCGGGCAGCCCTTGGCCAGCGCGGCTTGCAGCAGCGGGGTGTAGGCCTGCTTCATGACCACTTCGCCCACAAAGGTGCCGGGGGCGATGCGGTCCACATCAAAGGGCAGCGGGTCGCCTTCCTTCATGCCCAGGGGCGTGGCATTGACGATCAGCTCGAAACCGGCCGGGTCATTCGAGCCCGTGCTCACCTTGAGCGCGGGGTAGTGGGCTCGCAGGCGGCCGGCCAGGGCCTCGCAAGCGGCGGTGTTGAAATCGAACAAAGCCATCTCCGCCACGCCAGCCGCTGCCAGCGAGGCGGCAATGGCCGAGCCGACGCCGCCGCAGCCGGACACCAGCACGCGCCGGCCGGTCAGGGCAAAGCCCTTGCGTTCCACGCCGCGCACAAAGCCGGCGCCGTCGAACTGGTCGCCCAGCAGGCTGCCGTCGGGCCGCAACAGGATGGCGTTGCAGGCGCCCGCGATGCGGGCCGTGGGGGTGGCCTCATCCACCAGGTCCAACGTGACGACCTTGTGCGGCATGGTGATCAGGGCCCCGTGCAGATTGGTGAAGCGCCGCAGCACCTGCAGCGTGGCACGGTAGTCGTCAGCCCTCACGCCCATGGGCACCACCACCGCGTCGATGCCTTGCTGCTCGAACCAGGGGTTGTAGATCATGGGGGCCTTGAAGCTCTCGGTGGGGTAGCCGATGTGGGCAATGAGTCGGGTTTTTCCGCTGATGGGCATGTCAGTTCCAGGGGGCAAAAGGGTTCGAAGGGGATCGAGATCAGGGCTAGGCTCAGAGGCCTTCAAGTGCCACGGTGCGTTCTTCGCGCGCACTCAGGGCCAGCGCTTCGAGCGTGGCCATGTTGTCCAGGCTGCTTTGCCGCGCACGCTCGAACAGCGCCCGGTCGCCATGGGCCAGCGCCTGGGCAAAGGTTTCGGCGGCAAAGCGAAAGCCGCTGCCTGTGGGACAAGAAATCTCTTCAAACGGCAGGCTGTTGGCCACGCCGCGGCGCAGGCGCAACTGGCTGGGCAGGTAGCCCCAGGGGTTGTCGCCCGGGGCCTCAGCGGTGTGGTTGAGGTATTCGGTCTCAAGCGTGCCCAAACTGCCCATCACGGTGGCGCGGCGGTGGTTGGCCGTGTCCATGGCACAGGAGAGCTGAGCGCGGCGGCCATCGGCGTAGTACAGGGTGGCGCTGGTGCTGATGTCGACGCCGCTGTCGCTCCAACTGGCATCGGCCCGCACGCGCTGGGGCGCACAGCCCATCACCGAGCGGATCAGGCTGAGGGCGTAGCTGCCGGCGTCCAGCAGTGCGCCGCCGCCCAGCTCGGGCTGCAGGCGGATGTTGCCCGTGCCCTGGGCCACAGTGAAGCCAAAGCAGGCCTGCACGCTGCGCACCTCGCCCAGCACCCCCTGGCTCAACAAGCCCAACAGGGCCTGGTTCTGCGGCTGAAAGGCATAGGGGTAGGCCTCCAGCAGTTGCACGCCGTGCCGTTCGGCTGCATCGAACATGCGGCGCGCCTGGGCCACGCCCAATGAGAGGGGCTTCTCGCACAGCACGTGCTTGCCAGCCTCAGCGGCGCGAACAGCCCATTCGGCATGCAGGCTGTTGGGCAGGGGCAGGTAGATGGCATCCACCGTGCCGTCGGCCAGCAGGGCCTCGTAGCTGCCATGGGCCCGAGCGATGCCGAGTGCCCCGGCAAAGGCCACCGCTGTCTCCAGCCGGCGGCTGGCCACCGCCACCACCTGCACGGCCGCGCAGGAGGCGGTGTCGCGCACAAACTGGCGGGCAATGTGGGCGCAGCCCAGGATGCCCAGGCGCAGGGTTGACGGTTCAGAGGAGAGGGGGTGGGTCATGGCGGGGCTCCGGTGAAAGGGCCGCCGGGCCAGAAGCCGGCAGCCGGGATCCATGAAAAAAGGCCCGCCCTGGGCGGGCCCTGGGGCCAGCGCCCCCTGCCGTGGCAGGGGGTGTGGCGGACATCAGCGCTTGGCCGTGGCCAGGGCCTGTGCGCGGGCCTTGTCGTAGTCCGCGGTGGACACCGGGCTTGCGTCGGGCTTGCCCAGGTCCTTGGTCTGCAAGCGGTAGGTTTCGCGGGCCGACCAGGCCGCCAGCGAGGCGATCACGGTGATGCCCAGGGCGATGGCGCCCACGGTGGTCGGGATGTCGGCGGCGCCGGGCGGGGCAACGGCAGCAAACAGGGCCGGCAGCAGGGCCGTGATCATGGTGCCCACGTTCTGCGAAATGGCCATGGCCGTGACCCGGGTGCGGGCTGGGAACAGCTCGGGGTAGAAGCTGGGGAACACGGCGTTGTAGCCTTGGTACACCACGCCCCACATCAGCAGCGACATCACCACGGCCAGGGGCACGTTCTTGGTGCTGATGGCATACAGGTACACAAAGGACAGCAGACCGGCACCGATGGCGCCCACGATGATCGGCGGGCGACGGCCGATGCGGTCGGACAGGTTGCCGACAAAGGGGATCACCAGCACCGCCACGATGTTGCCCAGCACCGGAATCCACAGGTACACGCTCTTGTCAAAGCCGACGCCATAGCCCGGCTGCACCGCGTACGCGGCACCGAACACGGTGGTGACCACGGGGATCACATTCATCAGGGCCATGCAGACCACGCGCAGCATGTTGGGGCCACTTTCGGCAAAGGCCTGCACCACCGGGGCACGGGGCACGACACCTTGCTTGGACTCTTCGGCAAACACCGGGGTTTCCTCGACTTCGCGACGGATGTAGTAGCCCACGATGATCACCACAAAGCTCAGCAGGAAAGGCACTCGCCAGCCCCAGCTGTTGAATTGCTCGCTGGGCAGGTAATAGGCCAGGGGCAGGAAGATGGCCGCCGCCAGGATCTGGCCGGCCTGCACGCCTTGCAGGGTGAAGCTGGCGTAGTAGCCACGACGCCCCATGGGGGCGTGCTCCAGGATCATCGAGCTGGCGCCCGAGATCTCACCGGCCACGGCAAAACCTTGCACCAGGCGCATCAGCACCAGCAGTGCCGGGGCCCACAGGCCGACCTGGTCGTAAGTGGGCAGCAGACCCACGGCCATGGTCGACAGGCCCATCAGGAACATGCACAGCACCAGCACCTGCTTGCGGCCATGGGTGTCGCCCCAATGGCCCAGAAAGAAGGCACCGATCGGACGCGCCACGTAGCCCACGCCATAGGTGGCCAGCGACGCCACGATGGCCACGGTCGGGTTGCCCGAGGGGAAAAAGATCTGCGGGAAGATCAGCGAAGCGGCGGTGGCGTAGATGAAGAAGTCGTAATACTCCAGCACCGAGCCGATCCAGCCGCTGGCGGTCGCTTTCTTGGTTTGTTGCAAGCCGTGCGCAGCGGCTTTTTGATCAGACATGGATGTCTCCAATCGTCGGTTGTGTTGTCGAATGCCGTCCAGAGGCACAGCGTGCTCACACGGCTGCGCCCCGGACACATCGAGGCGGCCGGCAAGCCGCTTCGGGGTGGAGGCGAATGTAGGTGGCGAGGCTTTGAAATGCCAGTGCCTACCCCCATAACGCGTGCGATGATCGAACGCTGCTGTGCGCCAATGAATCACAATAGGGGTTTCACCCGAGGTCACCCTGATGAGTCAGCCCCCCGCCATCGACCGCCAGCACCTGATCGAAGGCCTGGGAAAAGGCCTGCGCGTGCTGGAATCGTTCTCGGACGAACACCCACGCCTGACCGCCACCGAGGCGGGTGAACTGGCCGGCCTGACCCGAACCGCCGCACGCCGCTACCTGCTGAGCCTGGTCCACTTTGGCTACGCCGACACCGACGGCAAGCACTACTGGCTGCGCCCGCGGGTGCTGCGCATCGGGCAGACCTACCTCGAGTCCGCCCGCCTGCCCCGGCTGGTGATGCCTTTTCTGCAGCGCCTGTCGATGCAGACCGGCGAGACCGGCAACCTCAGCGTGCTGGACGGCCACGACGTGGTGTACCTGGCCCGCAGCAACTCGCCGCGCGTGCTGTCGATCGGCTTTCACACCGGGGCCCGCATCCCCGCGCACTGTGTGTCGCCCGGACCGGTGCTGCTCAGCAGCCTGGAGCCCCCGGCGCTGGCGCATTGGCTGCAAGAACACGATTTCAGCCGCTTCACGGCCAACACCATCACCTCGCAGCAGACCTTCGAAGCCTCGGTGACGCTGGCCCGCCAGCAGGGTTATGCCGCCACCGACCAGTTCATCAATCTGGGCATCTGCGGCCTGTCGGTGCCCCTGGTCAACCGCAAAGGCAGCAGTGTGGGGGCCCTGAGCCTGACCTTCCAGCGCGAGGCCTACCCCGCGGACACGTCGTTGCACAAGCTGCTGCCTGGACTCAAGGAGATTGCCGAAATCTTGCGCGGCCTGGTCTGAGTCGGCGCTCGACAAGCCTCTCGCCCGGAAAATTCTGGGCGACTATCGCGCAGTTCGCGCGCCAGACGATTGATCTGGGCGCCAGGCCCGACTTTCGTCGCAGTCCTTGGCAGCATTGGCGGCATACTCGCCCCATCGCCCTGCCAACGGCCGTATCAGGCCCCTGGACGGGCTGTTGCGAACCGAAGAGGACCGAATGACCCCACTTGGCACCGACCGCGAAGCCGTGCCCGACATGCCCAATCGCCTCGGGCTGAACGGCATCGAATTCATCGAATACGCCACCACACGCCCCCAGGCCCTGGGCCATGTGCTGGAGACCATGGGCTTCAAGCCGATCGCACGCCACCGCTCGCGTGAGGTCATGCTGTACCGCCAGGGCAGCATGAACCTGATCGTCAATGCCCACAGCGAGGACGCCCGCGTCAGCGCCCTGCTGGACGAAAAGCCCGTCATTTCGGCGGTGGCCTTCCGCGTCAAGGATGCCTTGCGGGCCCACACCCGCTGCGTGGAACTGGGGGCCTGGCCGGTGCCCAGCCATGCCCAGGCGATGGAGCTGCACATCCCCGCCATCCATGGGCCCGGCGGCAGTCGCATCTACCTGGTGGACCGATGGACCGAGTTCTCGATCTATGACATCGACTTCAAGCCCATCCCGGGTGTGGACCAGCACCCGCCGGCCCTGGCCGGCCTGGACTACTTTGGCCTGGTGCAGTACGTGGACCCGGGTCGCAGTGAGGACTGGATCCGCTATTACGAGACCATGTTCGACTTCAGCACCGTGCCCGAAGACGAGCGCTACGGCATCCTGCCCAAGGGCAAGGTTCTGAAGAGCCCCTGCGGCCAGTTCATGTGGCAGTTGATCGAACCCGACCCCTGGATGGAAAGCGACCGCGCCCCCGAGAACCTTGAACGCATCGGCCTGGGCACCCCCGATGTGGGCCAGGCCGTGACCCTGCTGAAAAGCCGAGGGGTCGAATTCATCGAAACCAGCAGCCTGCACCCCGAAGACCGCGGCGCGCTGACCCGGCGCGAACTGGGCTCGGTGTCCTTCGAGCTGGTGCACCGCACACGCGAGTGACAGAGGCCGCCATGACGATGTTTGAAAGCTACAGCCTGGACAGCCGCACCCTGGCCGGCCCGCTGGAGGCCCGGCTGACGGCCATCCGCCAGGCCGGCTTTGCCAAGGTGATGCTGGACGCCCGCGACGTGGTCAGCCACCCCGGTGGCGTGGCCGGGGCCGTGGCCGCCCTGCGGGCCAGCGGCCTGCGCCCGGCCGGCCTGCAGACCCTGCACGACTTTGAAGGCCTGAGCGGGCCGCTGCACCAGTACAAGGTCGAAGTGGCCAAGGGCATGCTGCAGACCTGCGCCCAGGTGGGGGCCCCGCAGCTGCTGGTCAGCGCCAGCACCCTGCCCCAGGCCAGCACCGACCTGGCCCGACTCGCCGCCGACCTGCACAAGCTGGCCATGCTGGCCGTGCCACTGGGGCTGCAGGTGGCCTACAAAGCCCTGTCCTGGGGCCAGAGCGTGCGTGGCTTCCTGGATGCCTGGGATGTGGTGAGCGATGCCAACTGCAGCAACCTGGGCCTGTGCCTGGACGCCTTCCACATGTTTGCCAACGGCGACTCGCTGGACGACCTGATCGAACTGGAGCCCGAGCGCATCTTCCAGGTACAGCTGTCCGATGTCATCGGTGCGCTGCCCGAGCCCGCCGCCCCCGACCCCTCGGCCCGCAGCCTGCGCGTGTTCCCCGGCCAGGGCGCCCACAGCGAGCAACTGGCCAACCTGGTGCTGCGCCTGGCCCGCCTGGGCTACACCGGCGACTACAGCCTGGACGTGAGCAACGACGACTACGCCCAACTCCCCGCCCAACACGTGGCCGCCCAGGCCCGCCAAAGCGCCAGTTGGCTCAACGACGACGTGCTGCACCGCGCCGCCCCCCTACCCCACTGGACCCGAACCACCACGGGTGCGCGCTGAAGCGCTGCGCGCCCGCCGTCGGATCAGACCCAGGAATCCGAAGCGCTCGTACGGGCCCACGACGCCCGATAGCACCGCGGTCTTAACGTTCAGAAGGCTGCGGAGCAAGCCATGCCAGCAGACACCGCGGAGCTGGCTTTGCCAGGCCGCGGGTGTCGCCCCTTGGGGGCTGAACCCTGCGGCTCCAGGCCTGCCTGCGCAGGGCTGGACAGGGTGAAGAGCGTCCGCGTCTCGCGGCCGCACGTAGGCGCCGAAGGCGACTCAGGGGGGGGTCACAACACTTGTTGCAACTGCATCGCCACGTCGGTGACCCGCGGCAGCAGACGCGCCACCATGGCCTCGCGGCTCTGGTGCATGGTCATGGTGGCGCCCACCGCGCCCACGCATTCACCGCGCCGCGTCTTGATCGGCACGGCAAAGCCGCGCAAGCCCGAGCTGAGCTGCTGCTCGGCCACCCAGTAGCCCAGCTCGCGCGCGGCGTCCACATCGCGGCGGAACACCTCGGCATGGGTGGGCGTGTTGGCGGTGAAGGTGCTGAACTCGTGCTCGGCCACCCAGGCCTCCATGGCGGCCGGCTCCCAGGCCGACAGGATGGCCGGCCCCGGCGTGACCACGTGGGCCGGCACGCGGGCCCCGACCGGAAACCCGATCGTCACCATGCGGTTGCTCTGGCTGCGCGCCAGGTAAACCACCTCGTGCCCGTCGAGCACACTGAAATTGAAGTTCTCGCCGCACTCGGCCGCCAGCCGCTGGATGAAGGGCAGCACCAGCCGGGGCAGGCGCGCCGCGCTGAGGTAGCTCTGCCCCAGCATCAGCACCCGGGGTGACAGCCAGAAGCGCTTGCCATCGGTCGCGGCATAGCCGAAATGCACTAGGCTCAGCAGGTAGCGCCGCGCCGCCGTGCGCGAAATGTCGGCCCGGATGGCGGTTTCAGAAGCCGTGAGCCGGGCATGCTCGTCGTCAAAGGCCTCAATGACCCGCAGCCCCTTGCCCAGGCCGTCGATGATGTTCTTGCGCGCAACTTCCATCACCGATTCTGTGCCGGGCGTCTCGGGCCTGGCCCTTGGTGATATCCCTCAAAACACCCGGCTGGCGCCCAAATTGCGCGCATGTCGCGCACCCCCCCACCAGGAACCGTCACTCCAATGCAGAACGGCTGGCCGCCAAAGCCGCACGCGCCCAGGCGGTCTGGCCCAGGCGCGCCACCCGCACCTGGTGCGGCACCTCGACACTGATGGGCAGCTCGGCCGGCAGGGCGGCAAACATGCCGGCCAGGTCGATCACGCCTTCGCCGGGTAGCTGGCGCTCGCAACGGGCCGTGTGGATCATCTGGGGCACCGTGAGATCGGGCCCGCCAGGGGCGTCGCAGATCTGGGCGTAATGCAGCAGCTCGCGTGGCAGGGCGCGCAGGTCGTCCAGCGTGGTGCCGGAGCGCCCCACATGGATCGCGTCGACCAGAATGCCCGCCGCCTGGGGGGTGCCGGCGGCCTGCACCACGCGCAGCGCGGCGCGGGCATCGGGCACCGCGGTCCAGGGCATGAACTCCAGATCGCAACTCAAACCATAGGGCGCCGCCAGCTCGCACAGGCGGGCATAGCCCTCGACCAGCCGCGCCTCGTTCGTGTCGTCGCCAGCCACCAGCAAGGCCTTGGCCTTCAGCGCCGCCCCCGCTTCAAGCAAGGGGCGGTAAGTCAGGGCATCAAAGCCCTCACCGATGCGGATGATCTCCAGATCGAACACGCCCACGCCGGTGTCGCGTTGGGCCGCCAGCGTCTCGCGCTGCTGCTGAGGATCGTACAGCCAGGTCTGGAAGGGCCCGCCGGGGCCGTTGGGCAACAGGCGCAGGCCCACGTGGGCATAGCCCAGCTCCGCGGCCAGCCGCAGCATGGCGGCCGGGGTGAGTGAGCCCGCCGTCAGGTAGGCCAGAGAGTAGGTCCGCATGGTGTTGACCTCATTTCAAGGGCGACACCGCCGTGGGCAGGGCGATGGTCGAGACCATCTGCGTGCTCAGGTGCGCCGGGCCCCCCTTGGGCGGCCAGATGCCCTGGGCCACCGCATCGGCACGGGCCTGACTGCGGGCATCCAGCGTGGGGTAGGCCCAGATGTTGGTGAAGCGCAGTGGGCCGTCGAGCGCCACCATGGCCACCACGCAGGGCGACAGGGCCTCGCGCGCGGGCACATGCTGCGCCCACAGGTCGATGGTGGGCTGCACGCCACCGGGCTTGATGCCATAGGTGCGAATCTCATACACCGGCCCCACGATGCCCGACTCGGCGCTGGGGCGCACTGGCTTCATCCAGGGGAAGCCGCGAAAGCTCTCCAGGCTCAGGCTCTGGTACAGATCACCGCAGCCGAAGGGGCTGGCGCTGTTTTGCGTGCGCTGGCGCTCGGCTTCGAGCGTGGTCAGATCGGCAAAGCCGCGCAGCACGATCATGCGGTTGAGTTCACCGATGTCGGTGGTCCAGCAGGCCAGCAGTTCGCCCTGCGCTTCAGGCGCGTTGGTAAACGCCTGCACCTGGGTGGCCGCCTGGCCGGCGGTGCCGAAGGGAAGAGTCAGGGTAGCGAGTTCGTAGTACATGGACAGACCAGTGGAGTGTGAATCAAGGAAAAAAGCCCGCGGGCTGCGCGCCCTCAGGTCGGCAGGGCCACGCCCGCCGCATGGTGGGCCGCGATGAAGCCGAAGGTCATGGCCGGCCCCAGGGTGATGCCGCCACTGGGGTAGCAACCGCCCATGAGGCTGTTCATGTCATTGCCAGCGGCGTACAGGCCCGGAATGGGCAGGCCCTGGGCATCGAGCGCCTGGGCATGGGCGTTGGCACGCAGGCCGGCGAACGTGCCCAGGCTGCCGGGCAGCACCCGCACCGCGTAGAACGGGCCGTGCTGCAGCGGCGCCATGCAGGGGTTGGCGGTGCCGGCAGCCGCATCACCCTGGATGCGGTTATAGGGGCTCTCGCCCTTGGCAAAGTCGGTGTCGCGCCCTTGTAGTGCGGCGGCGTTGTAGTGCTGCACCGTGGCCTGCAAGCCCGCCGGATCGATGCCGCAGGCCCGGGCCAGTTCGGCCAGGGTGTGACCGCGCAGCAGGTAGCTGCGACGCAGCCAGGGGCCCAACGGCATGGGCGCGGGCTTGACCGCCCCCAGACCGTAGCGACGGATGAAGCGGTGGTCACACACGAGCCAGGCTTGCACCGTTTGGCCTGCTAGCATGGCGGCCAGCAGCGCACTCATGAAGTCGTGGTACGAGTCGGCCTCGTTGACAAAGCGCCGGCCCGCCGCCGTGACCGCGATCAGGCCGGGCTTGGCCCGTTCGATGAGGTGCGGAAAATGCGCCACCGAGCCATCGGCGCGTGGCACCAGGGACACCGGGGCCAGTGCCGCGGCACTGCGCAGGTCACGCGCCACCACGGCGCCGGCCGATTCACCCAGGCGCAAACCATCGCCCGTGTTGCCACGCGAGGCGGCCGACCAGTGCTCGCGTCCGCTGGGGGCATGCGGCAGCAATTCGCGCTTGCGCGCCTCGTCGTGTGGAAAGCCGCCACAGGCCAGCACCACGCCACAGCGGGCGCGCAGGGTTTGGTTGCCGTCGGGGCCAGCGGTCTGCACCCCAGCCACGCGCCCGCCCTCGATCAGCAGGCGCCTGACCGGGGTGTCGACCCGGATCGTCACGCCGGCCTCGATGGCCGAGGCCGCCAGCGCGCCCACCAGGGCATTGCCATTGACCAGTCGCATGCTGCGCCCATGCAGCAGGCCATCGCGCCAGTAGCGCAACACCAACCCGGTCACATGCCAGAACGAGCGCGGGCTGCGCAGTGCATTCAGAAAATGCCGCAGTTCAGCCCCCGAGGCAATGCCCATGCCCCAGAGCGTGGTCTCGGCCAGCGGAGGCTTGAGGCGGTCGATGTGGCGGCCCAGGCGGCGGGCATCAAAAGGGGCTGCACAAACCGAGCGTCCGCCCAGCGCGGCCGCCGGACTGAGGCCATGGAAGTCGGGTATGCCGTTGCCATCGATGAACTGCAGCGCGGTCTGGCGCCGGAAGAACTCGACCATGCGCGGCCCCTGGTTCAGGAAGGCGCTCACGCGCGGGGCATCAAACTGCTCGCCCAACTCGTGGCGCAGGTAGGCCTCGGGCAGGGCCGGGTCTTCGTCGATGCCGGCGGCGCGCGCCAGCGGGTTGCGCGGGATCCACATCCAGCCGCCCGACCAGGCGGTGGTGCCACCGTACTGGGGGTCTTTCTCCAGCACCAGCACTTTCAGGCCCAGGTGCGCCGCAGCCACGGCGGTGGCCAGCCCTCCGGCCCCTGAACCCACCACCAGCAAATCGACATCGGCGTTGGAAGAGGAACTGGCGGGGTTCATGCAGGCGTGGTGGGGCCCTCAGGCCGCGTAAATGGGTTTGGCACCTGCCGCGGCGCGCACGCCCTGGGCAGGTTTGCTGAAGAAAGGCGAGCTGCCGCTGGCAGCCGCCAGTTGGGCGGCGCAGGCCTGGAGCTCATCGCCCAGGGCCTGCATGCGCTCGGGGGTGAAGCGCACGGTCGGGCCCGCGATGCTGAGCGTGCCCAGCGGTGGCTGGCCATGCAGGCGGATCGGGGCGGCCATCGCATTGAGGCCGGCGGTGTAGGTTTCACAGGTCAGGCTGTAGCCGCGCTGGCGCGTGGCCTGCACCTCGGCCATCACAGCCTGCAGGCTGGTGGGGGCATTGGGGCCGTATTTGCCGGGCTCACCCAGCCCTTGCTGGGCCAGCAGGGCCAGGGCTTCGTCGTCGCTCAGGCCCGACAGCCAGGCCAGGCCCGAAGACGAACAGGCCAGCAAGGCATCGCTGCCCATGTCGGGGTCATAGCGCAGGCCTTGGCGTGCCCCCTGGGCACGGGCCACCCAGGTGAGGCGGTGACCGTCGACCACGGCCAGGCGCACCAGTTCCCCCGAAATCTCGGCCAGCCGGTCCAGCAGGGGCTGGGCGATGTCGACGATGCCCGTGCTGCTGAGGAAGGACAGGCCCATGGCCACCAGCTTGGTGGTGAGCATGTAGTCACCATGGTCGCGCAACTGGCGTACATAGCCACAGCGCACCAGATCGGTCAGCAGGCGGTGCACCGCGCTGCGCGGGATGTCCAGGCGGTCGGCGATGACGGCCAGTTCCAGCCCGTCGCCATGCTGGGCCAGCAGTTCAAGAATGCCCAGGGTTCTTTCCAATACGCCACTCATTGCTCAACACTCCATGCGGGAAGGAGCCCGAGCGTACCCGAGCCACAGCCAGCGGTGGGGATGAGTGACGGGGCCTTGCGTGACAGCATGGCGCAATCATATCCATAAATTGGAATTAAATTCAATAGTTGAATTGAATTCCACTTTCAAATACGATCTGGCTTCTTTTCACCAGTCATCACCCTCACACCATGACAGACAAGCTGAGCCTTTCGCTCGACGGCGCCACCCGAGTCCACTACATCGTGGGCGACCCGATTGCCCAGGTCAAATCCCCCGCCGGGGTCAGCCTGGCCTTGCAGGCGCGTGACCAGCACGCCCTGGTGGTGCCGGCCCATGTGCCGCCGGCCGAGCTGGCGGCCTGGGCCCGTGGCGTGTCGCTGGCCCGCAATGTGGACGGCATCATCGTCACCGTGCCGCACAAGTTCGCCTGCTTCGATCTGTGCAGCGCCCATTCCGAGCGCTCGGCCTTTTTGCACACCGTCAACGTGATGCGCCGCCTGCCCGATGGCAGCTGGTATGGCGACATGTTCGACGGCCTGGGTTTTGTCAGCGCCATGCAGGACCGCGGCTGCCAGCCGGCGGGAAAAAAAGCCCTGCTGGTGGGCGCCGGCGGCGCCGGCTCGGCGATCGCCCACGCGCTGGTGCTGGCGGGTGTCAGCGAACTGGCCATCCATGACGAGGACAACACCCGCCGCCAGACCCTGGTGAGCCGCCTGGCCGGCCTGGGCCGCTGCCCGGTGCGAGACGGCAGCGCCGACCCGAGCGGCTTTGACATCGTGCTCAACGCCACGCCCGTGGGCATGAAGAACGGTGACCCTTACCCCTTGGACGCCAACCGCCTGCAGGGCCAGATGTTTGTCGGCTGCGTGATCACCCAGCCGGCCGTGACCCCACTGATCGCCCATGCGCGCAGCCTGGGCTGCACGACCATGACTGGCGCGGACATGTTCGCGCGGGTGAAGGACCTCATGGTGGATTTTCTGTCCCCCGCTTAAGGCCGCTCCCTGAGCCGCCTTCGGCCCCACCGTTTTCTCTTGGATCACTGAAATGCAGTTGTTGGACAAAGACCTGAGCGGCCTCACAGCGGGCCAGACTTTTGATGTGGTGGTGGTGGGTGCAGGGGGGGCCGGGCTGTCGGCGGCGCTGTTTGCGGCCATCGAGGGGGCGCGGGTGTTGGTGGTGGAGAAGACCGGGTACGTGGGTGGTACAACGGCCCTGTCGGCGGCCACCACCTGGGTGCCAGGCACGCGCCAGGGCGCCGCGGTGAACCCGCAAGACAGCCTCAGCGAGGCGGCGCGCTACCTCGACAACGCCATCGGCGACAACGCGCCGCGCGCCCTGCGCGAGGCCTTTCTGGCCCACGGCCGCGCTGCGGTGGAGCAGATCGAGGCGCACTCCGAAGTGCGCTACCGCGCCTACGCCAAGCACCCCGACTACATCTCAGACCTGGGCGGCTCGACGCTGTGCGGCCGGGCGCTGGAACCCCTGCCTTTTGATGGCCGCCGCCTGGGCCCGCTGCTGAAGTTGCTGCGCCCACCCATCCCCGAGTTCACGGTGCTGGGCGGCATGATGGTGGACCGCAACGACATCAACCACCTGCTAGGCATGACCCGCTCGTGGGCTTCGCTCAAGCACTCGATCAAGATCCTGGCGCGGCACGGCCTGGACCGCCTCAGCCACCCGCGTGGCACCCGACTGGTGATGGGCAATGCACTGATCGCGCGCCTGCTGTATTCGCTGGCGCAGCATGACTCGGTCTGCCTGGCGCTGAACACCAGCGTGGCTGCCATCGGCCCCGACCAGCAGGGCCTGCGCGAACTGACACTGGAGCACCAGGGCCAGCACCTGAACGTGCGGGTGCGCGGTGGTGTGGTGCTGGCCAGCGGAGGCTTCAACCGCCACCCCGAGTGGCGCCAGAAACTGCTGCCCGGGGCGGACGAGGCCTGGTGCCCGGCCGCGCCCGGCCACACCGGCCAGGCCCAGAGCCTGGCCCAGAGCCTGGGCGCCCGGCACGGCCAAAACGGCCTGAGCCCGGCCTTCTGGGCCCCGGTGTCGCTGCGCCGCCGGCCCGACGGCAGCCAGGCCGTGTTTCCGCACTTCGTGATGGACCGGGCCAAGCCCGGCATGGTGACCGTCAACCAGGCTGGTGAGCGCTTTGTCAATGAAAGCACCTCGTACCACCTGTTTGGCTTGGCCATGCAAAAGGCCGCCCCACACAACCCCGCCATCCCGGCCTATCTGGTGTGCGACGCCAAGGCCCTGCGCCAATACGGTCTGGGCATGGTGCGCCCGGGCGGCAAGGGGCTGGCGCCTTTCCTGGCCGAGGGCTACCTGCTGCGCGGCCAGACCCTGACCGAACTGGCCGCCCAATTGAAGGTGCCGGCGCAGGCGCTGCAACACACGGTGGCACAGATCAACCGCTACGCCGAGACCGGCGTGGACCCCGACTTTCACCGCGGAGAAACCGCCTACCAGCAGAACATCGGCGATGCGGCGGCGGGCCATCGCAACCCCAACCTGGGGCCGCTGAACGAGGCGCCGTTCTACGCCATCCGCCTGTACCCCGGGGACATCGGCGCCAGCACCGGCCTGGTGACCGACGCGCAGGCCCGATTGCTCGATGAGCACGACCAGGCTCTGCCCGGCCTGTACGCGGTGGGCAACGACATGAACTCGATCATGGGGGGGGTGTACACCGCCCCGGGCATCACCATCGGACCTGGCCTGGTGTTTGCCTACCTGGCAGCGCAGCACGCCTGGGCGCGCGCCAGATCTGCGCTCTGAGGGTTGAAACCTTACATGGGCACCGCGAGCAAGGCCTGCTCGCTGTCGCCCAACTGGCCCAGCAACTGATCGGCGTCGAGCAGGATCAGCATCTGTTGACGGCCCTCCACGCTGAGCTCACCCAGGCCCTGGATGAACGTACCGCGCCCCCCATCGGCCAGCTCAGGGGCGGGCTGGATTTGAGCCGGGGCCAGGCCCACCACATCGGTCACGCCATCCACCACAAAGCCCACGGTGCGCTGCTTGAGGTTCATCACGATGGTCACGGTAGCCACCCCGATGTCGGCCGGCAGGCCCATGCTGTGACGCAAATCCAGGATGGGGACGATCACGCCACGCAGGTTCAACACGCCGCGCACCACCTCGGTGGCACCCGCGATGCGGGTCGGCATCTCAAAGCCGCGAATCTCCTGCACACGCAGGATGTCAACGCCGTACAGCTCTTTGCCAACCTGGAAGGCCAGGTACTCACGCACCTGGGTTGCGGCCTCAGTGGGTCGGCCAGCACGGCTGGTAGAAGGCATTGAAATCGAGCGCTCCATGATTGACTCCAGAAGGCAAGCTTGTTGCCAAGCCGCCATATTTGCTTAAATTGATTTAAATGATAAGCAAAGCAAATGAAAAAATCAATAGAAAACACACCCGCAGCGCGCCTCCCCTGCCCCGCAGAAAGTAAGGGGTCGCGCCGGGACAACGGCCATCCAGCCGCTCACAGGCCACAATCGGGGCCGTGGCGAGCGGCGACTGAAGCACCATCGCCCTGCCAAACAAATCAATGAAATCAATGGAGACCCCATGACCAAGACCGTGGTCTATGAAGTGAAGGTGATGTTCGGCGACTGCGATCCCGCGGGCATCGTGTTCTTTCCGAACTTTTCGAAATGGATGGATGCCTCGTCGCTGAACTTTTTCGTGAGCTGCGGCGTCCCGCCTTGGCGTGAACTGGTCAAGACCACCGGCATCATCGGCACGCCGCTGCTGGAAATCAACACCAAGTTCATGCGCCCCGCCACCTATGGCGAAACGCTGCAGATCCACACCAGTGTCGAGGAATGGCGCGACAAGACCTTTGTGCACCGCCATGTCGTGATGCGGGGCGACGACGTGCTGTGCGAGGGCCGTGAGGTGCGCGCCTTCTGCGTGCGCCTGCCCGAAAGCCCCGAAGGCCCTGAACGCATCAAGGCCGTGCCGGTGCCAGCCGACATCCTGGCGTTGTGCCGCTGAGACCTTCGGCGCAAAGCGCGCTCAGGGCACCTCAAGGCGTCTGGAAACGCGCCACCTCCCGGGCCAGCCGCGCGGCCTGCTCACGCAGGGCCGACGCGCCAGCGGCGGTCTCTTCGACCAGGGCAGCATTCTGTTGCGTGGCGCGGTCCAGTTCCTGCACCGCCTCACTGACCTGAGCGATGCCCTGGCTTTGTTCGACCGCCCCGGTGGCGATGTAGCTCAGCAGTTCGTTCACGCGTTGCGCGCTTTGCACGATGTCCTGCATGGTGCTGCCGGCCTCACGCACGATGGCCGTGCCGCTGTCCACTTTCTCCACGCTGGTCCCGATCAGGCCCTTGATCTCACGCGCGGCAGCTGCCGAGCGCTGGGCCAGGGATCGCACCTCGCTGGCCACCACGGCAAAACCCCGGCCCTGCTCGCCTGCGCGGGCCGCCTCGACTGCGGCGTTGAGGGCCAGGATGTTGGTCTGAAACGCAATGCCGTCGATGACGCCGATGATGTCCTCGATGCGCCGTGAAGCGGCCTGGATCTGCTCCATCGTGGCCACCATGTTGCCGATCACGCCACCGCCATGCCCGGCTACCTGGGCGTTGTGGGCGGCGATGCGGGTCGCCTCCTGGGTGTGTTCGGTGGTCTGGCGCACCGTGGCGCCGATCTGCTCCATGGCCGCAGCCGACTGCTCCAGGTTGGCCGCTGTCTTCTCGGTCCGGGCCGAGAGATCGACCGAGCCATCGGCGATCTCGGTGCTGGAATGCACGATCTCATCGGACGAGCGCCTCACCTGCAGCACCATGCTGCGCAGGCTGTCCTGCATCTGGCGCAGCATGATCATCAGACTGGCCGCCTCGTCACGCCCCCAGGGGCTGGGCGAGGTGGTGAGGTCGCCCTCGGTCATGGCCTCCAGATGGCGGCTGACCTCCTGCAGCCCCCCGTTCATGACCAGGTAGAAGGCATAGAAAAGGTAGATGCCCATGAGCAGGCACAGCACCAGGCCCACCAACAACAGACGCCGCTCGCTCTCGGTGCGGGCAATGCGCTGCTGCAGCAGCTCGTCGAGCAGGCCCAGGCTGGCACTGCCCACCTCGCGCAAGCGGTCCACAGCCACCTGGCCCGGGCCATTCAGGGCTTCGGTGTCAGCCCGGAAGGTCGGCCCGAACCAGGCCGTGTCGGCTGCGCTCAGAAAGGCCCGTGCCGCCTCGACAGCCTCGGCCGCCTTGACTCGCCGAGTCACCTCGGGGTTGGCCTCGGCGGCACGTAGCGCGGCCTTCAGCACACCGTCCACGCTCTCACGTCCCTGGTACCAGACCCCATAGAGCTGACGCAAGGCTGCGGCATCGGGTTCGCCACGGCGTGCGATCGCGCCGGCCAGGGCCCGGGTGCGCGAGACGGGCTCGATCACGGCCGACACCACGTCGGTCGACAGGGTCATCAGGTAGTAGGTGTCCTGATCCGGATCGAGCGTGAGCTGAGACCGGTCCATCACCGTCACGCGCAAATCACGAACGGCGTCCACATAGGCCTGCAGCGGCTGGGTCAGGTCATCGATCCGGCCACTGGCGGCCAGGGGTTTGATCTGTTCGTGCAACTGCGCCACGTGGGCGAACTCAGAGCGCAGGTCCATCTGGCTGGCCACAGCGTCCAGGCTGGCCTGGGTGGCGGCCATGCGGGCCGCGATGGCCTCCAGATCGGGTGTCTTGGCCAGGCCCGACTCGAGCAGCCGGCGCTGCTTCTGCACCTCGATCAACCAGGGCTCGATCTGGCGGATGACCCCCACACCCATGCGTTCGCTGGCGGCAAAGTCGATGGTGGCCTGGCTGGTGCGCACGTAGGCCAGCAAAAGCAACACGATGGGCAACATGAAAGCCAGCGAGATCCAGCCGGCCTTGGCGCCGAACTGCAGCCGTCGGAACAGCCGGACCCCGGGCGCCCAAACGCCGTGGTGCCGGAAAAAGTGACTGGAGGAACGCGGGGGGGCAACAAGCGAGGGGGTGTGAAGTGGCGGATTCATGGGGATGGGAAGGCTCAGGACTCAGGGCCACCCCAGCCCTCGGCAAAGGAGGCGGCCATCCACAACCCGAGCAAGTTCTGCGCCGCCCCCCAGCCCATAACACAGCCCACGACACAGCCCGGTGACAGCCCCGGCTTCGAAGCGCCCCAACACGGGGCGCACCGTCGGGCCTGCCCCGGGCCCTGCCTTCCAAGCACCAGAACAAGGCGCCGGCCCGGCACCGGCGCGCAGGCCTGTCAGGCCTGGGTGAGTGCGGGCCCCGCCAACCCACCGGCCCTCAGGCCCCCCGCCCGGGGCAACAAGGCCTCGGCCACCACATCCCCCACCATGTCCGCCGTGACGGCGCTCAGCGTCCAGCCCAGGTGACCGTGACCGGTGTTGTAGAACACCCCGGGAGCCCGGCCCCGGCCCACGCGCGGCAGCATGTTCGGCATCATCGGTCGCAGCCCGGCCCAAGGCACCACGCTCTGGGTGCTGACACCCGGGAAGCACTGCTGCACCCAGTCGATCAGGGGTTGGATGCGGTCGGCCCGGATGTCTTTGTTGAAGCCGTTGAATTCGGCTGTGCCCGCCACGCGGAATCGGTCCACCCCAAGGCGGCTGGTGACCAGCTTGGTGGCGTCGTCGAGCAGACTGACCTGGGGAGCGGCACGCTGGCTGGTTTCATCGCGCAGGTTGACGGTGATGGAGTAGCCCTTGACCGGATAGATGTTGATGCGGTCTCCCAGGCTGGCGGCGATCTGGCGGCTGGCGGTGCCCGCGCAGACCACGACCCCGTCAAAGCGGTGCTGCATCACGCCCGAATCATCGGCTGCCGTGATCTGGATGCCGCCACCATGTGCCTTCACGCCCTGAACATCCTGCCCGAACAGGGTGCGCACCCCGCGGCGTTCAGCCGCACGGGCCAGGCCGTTGGTGAACTTGTGGATGTCGCCGGTGGAATCGCTCTCGGTGTAGTAACCGCCAAAGTACTGGCCGGCCAGCGTGGGCTCGATGGCTTTCATCTCGGCGGGGGTCACGGCACGGCGCGGCAGGCCGCCGCGCGCCAGCAATTCGGACACCCGGCCCGCATGGTCAAAGCCGGCCTTGTCGCGGTAGATGTGCAGGATGCCCTGCTTCTTGAGGTCGAAGTCGATGGCCTCTTCCTGGGCCCAGCCAAACAGATGCTCGCGCGCCGCCACCGCCAGGCGGGCCGTCTCGATGGTATTGCGCTCGTAATGCGGCAGGTGGGCCATGAACTCAGCGAACCACGAGATTTTGTGCCAGCTGGGTTTGGGGTTGACGAGCAGCGGGGCATCGTTGCGCAGCATCCACTTCAGGCCCTTGAGCAGGGTGGAGGGATGGTTCCAGACCTCGGCGTTGGAGGCCGACAGCTGGCCGCCGTTGGCAAACGAAGTCTCCATGGCGGCGTAGCGGTTCTTCTCGAACAGGGTGACCGACAGGCCGCGGCGGGCCAATGCGTAGGCGGTGGTGACACCGGTGATGCCGCCGCCAATGACTGCGATGGTTTTCATGGGAAAAGCTCCAGAACTCGTCATGAGGTTGGGGCCTGCACGCGACATTGCGTGGCAGGCGCCCCCTCTGTTCTGGACCTGAGAGATTCACCCGGCCGCCGCCCTGACAGGGGGGCGGTGCGGGCTTGCTCCTTCGGTGCGCCGGACGACGAAAACGATTTCCGGCAGCTCTTCAGAGTATCTGTCGCGTGTGAACCCGGTCCTTTTGCCTGAGAGTTTCCGGGGCGGTTGCTCCTTCGGCGCTGCGCACCAGCCATCGAAGGCGGGGCAGTCTCTCCCGGGTTCACGTGGTGTCGGCGGTTTTCAACCGACAACCGGGCGCAGTGTAGAAGAACCCGGGCCACTTGGAAACAAAAAGTTTTTACCCCCATGCCAAAGCCCACCAGTCGCCGACACGACAAGGGTGAGCGAATGCGTTTGCGAACATCCGGACACATTTTCAAGGGCCGACAGCCCCGAACCCTCAAAACAGCCCCAAGGAGACACAGACAATGCAACAGCCCGGCCGCATGATGGACCGCCCCCTGCTGGTTTCGGCCATCCTGGAACACGGCACCGCCCAGTTCGGCACTCAGCAGATCGTCTCGCGCGAGACCGATGGCAGCCTGCACCGCGGCACCTTCACCGACCTGGCCCGGCGCGCCCGACAACTGGCCAAGGCCTTGCAGGCACTGGGCCTGAAGACGGGCAGCACCGTGGGCTCGATCGCCTGGAACAACCACCGCCACCTGGAGGCCTACTACGCCGTCTCAGGCAGCGGCATGGTGATGCACACCTGCAACCCGCGCCTGCACCCCGAGCAACTGGCCTACATCATCAACCACGCCGACGATGAGGTGGTGCTCTTCGACACCAGCTTCGCCCCCCTGGTGCAGGCCGTGGCAACGCATTGCCCCCGCGTGCGCCACTGGGTGGCCCTGTGCGACGAGGCGGCCCTGCCCTCACTGGAGGCCGGCCCGGCCGTGCTGGCGGTGGACAGCCTGATCCAGGCCCAGGACGACCGCTTTGAGTGGCCGGAGCTGGATGAAAAGACCGGCGCCGCCCTGTGCTACACCTCGGGCACCACCGGCCATCCCAAGGGGGTGCTGTACTCTCACCGCGCCCTGTGCCTGAGCGCGTTGTCGGCCTGCCTGCCCGGCGTGCTGAGCCTGTGGGCGCAGGAGACCCTGCTGCCCGTGGTGCCGATGTTTCACATCAATGCCTGGTGCCTGCCCTATGCGGCCCTGATCTCGGGCGCCAAGCTGGTCTTGCCCGGCCCTCGTCTGGACCCGGCCAGCCTGTACGAGCTGATGGAGTCCGAACGTGTCACCGTCAGTGCCGGCGTGCCCACCATCTGGATGGGTCTGATCCATCACGTGGAGCAGCACCAGCTGCGCTTCAGCACCATGCGCCGCACTGGCGTCGGTGGCTCGGCCATGCCCAAGGCCCTGATCGCCAAGTTCAATGACGTGTATGGCGTGGACGTGCGCCACGGCTGGGGCATGACGGAGACCACGGCCATCGCCACCATGAGCCACCTGGGCCCCGACGAGATGGCCCGCCCGGCCGAAGAACGCCACGCGCTGGTGGGCAAGCAGGGCAAATCGGTGTTCGGCATCGAGATCAAGGTGGTCGACGAAAACGGCCACAACCTGCCGCGTGACGGGGTGTCGCAAGGCGAGCTGATGGTGCGCGGTCAGTGGATCGTGGAGCGTTATCACAAGGCCGAGCGCGAGGCCCTCGTTGACGGCTGGTTCCCCACCGGTGACATCGCCACCATCGACGCCCAGGGCGTGATGCAGATCCGCGACCGCACCAAGGACGTGATCAAGTCCGGCGGTGAATGGATCAGCTCGATCGACCTCGAAAACGCTGCAGTGGCCCACCCCGCCGTGGCCATGGCTGCGGTGATCGGCGTGAAGCACCCACGCTGGGATGAGCGCCCACTGATGTTCATCGTGCGCAAGCCCGGGCAGGATCTGAGCAAGCAGCAGGTGCTCGATTTTCTGACGGAGCGGGTGGCCAAGTGGTGGCTGCCCGACGAGGTGCTGTTCGTCGACAGCCTGCCCCTGGGCGGCACGGGCAAGGTGCAGAAAAACGAGTTGCGCCACCAGCACGGCGGCGTCTTCGAAGGCCTGTGATCCGCCCGACCTGACCCGCCCGCCCCCAGATCCTGCGACCGATTCACAACACCAACAGCGCCTCGGCGCCCCTGGAGACATCATGCCCCTGTTCACCCCCCTGACCCTTCGCCGCCGAGCCTGGCTGGGCGCTGCCCTGCTGGCGGCCGCCTCACATGCCGGCGCGGCCGAGACCGTGCGCATCGGCTTCATCGACCTGCTCTCGGGGCCCTTTGCGCTGACCGGGCAAAGCTCGCTCAAGCAGTTGCGTGAGGTGGTACAGCAACTCAATGCCAAGGCCGGCCCGAACGACCCCAAGTTCGAGGTGGTCGACTTCGACAACAAGGGCTCGCCCCAGGAAAGCCTGAACGTGCTCAAGGCGGCCACCGACCGGGGCATCCGCTACATCACCCAGGGCGGTGGCTCAGGGGTGGCACTGGCCCTGGTCGATGCGCTCAACAAGCTGGCCGAGCGCGAGCCCGAGCGAGCCACGGTGTACCTGAACTACGCCGCCATGGACCCGCTGCTGACCAACGACAAATGCAGCTTCTGGCATTTCCGCTTCTACCCCTCGAGTGAGATGAAGATCGAGGCGCTGACCACCTACCTGCAGGGCCGCAAGGACATCAAGAAGGTGTACCTGCTGAACCAGGACTACACCCATGGCCGCCAGGTGTCCAAGGCAGCCCGGGAGTACCTGGCGCGCAAGCGGCCGGACATCCAGATCGTGGGCGACGACTTCATCCCGATCGCCCAGACGCGCGACTTTGCCTCGTACGTGGCCAAAATCGCCTCCAGCGGTGCCGACACGGTGATCACCTCGAACTGGGGCAGCGACCTGACCCTGCTGTTCAAGTCGTCACGCGACTACGGGCTCAACATCAACTACTTCACCCTGAACGCCAACAACCCGGGCACCCCGGCCCAGCTGGGCAACTGGGGTGAAGGCAAGGTAGGCGTGGTGTGGAACTGGGTGCACAACGCGCCCACGCCCGAGCTGGAGAAGATCTACGTCGACTACAAGAAGAAGTACAACGACGAATTCATCTTTGCCGCGCACTGGAACAGCATGAACATGCTGCGCGAGGCCATGCGCAAGGCCAGCTCCACCGACGCCAAGAAGGTGGCCCTGGCGCTCGAAGGCATGAGCTACAAGAGCCCCATGGGCGAGGTGAAGATGCGCAAGGCCGATCACCAGTTGGAGGCCCCGCTGTACCTGGGCATCTGGGCCAAGCAAGGCAGCAAGGGCGTGAAGTACGACGCCGAGAACACCGGCTACGGCTTCCGCTCCGAGGTGGCCTGGGATTCGTACATCAGTGCCCAGCCGACCTCCTGCCAGATGAAGCGGCCCAGTTGAGCGCCGGCGCGGCGACGCACATCAGGGCCGGGCGGGCGGCGCCACCGCCGCCCCTTCGATGCCGTGGCGGCGCAGGCTATCGGCCACCCGGCCTGAGGCCTTCATCTCTTCAATGAACGCACTGAGCCAGGCCTGCGCGGCCTGCCGCCCCTTGGGCACGGCCATGGCCTGCTCGATCACCATGAAGCGGCCGGGCAGCAGCCGCAGCGCAGGGCCGCCGGTGGCGGCCAAGCGATCCCTGTCGGCCTGCAACTGCTGACGCACGCCGGCCGCCACCTCCAGCCCCTCGGCCAGGAACTGATCGACCACGGCCGGCGAGGTGGCGGACCGCACCAGTTGGGCGTGCTGCAGCGTCCGCGTCAGGTACAGGTCGTAAGCGCTGCCACGGCCCACCACCACCCGGTTGCCCGGGCCGTCCACCTCGTCCAGGCGGCTCAGCGCCGAGTCGGCCCGCACCAGGTAAGCGCCCTCGATCACCACGTACGGCGGCGTGTAATCCAGGTCGGCGCCCCGCACCGGGTCGATGGCCACGAAGGCCAGGTTGACCTGCCGGGCCCGCACCGCCTCGACCGCCCGGCCCGCCGCAGGCAACTCGACCCATTCGATGGGCAGGCCCAGGCGTCGACCCACCTCACGCGCCAGATCGACCGACACGCCCTGGGGCGCACCGGGCTCGTGGCCCCGCGACGCCAGGATCGGGTTGCCCAGGTTGATGGCCACCCGCAGACGCCCCTCGGTCGCGAGTTCAGACCGAACCGCAGCGGCGGAGACATCACCCGATCGGCTGGCGCAAGCCGCCAGCGGCCAGCTGAGTGCACAGGCCCCCAACAGTTCACGGCGGCGAACCGAGACAGCCCCGGGCGGGGTTGGGCAGGTGATCGGGCGCATGCAGTCTCCTTGGGGGCGGGTCGCCATCGTCGTCAGCGACCAAGCCCCTGTCAACCCAGACCCGGCGCCACCCCGCCCAGCAAAAACGGAGGGCCTATGCAATACTTTGAAACACAAAACAGGAGACAGACCATGTTCAAGACATCCCGGCTTTCCACCGTGGGCGCCGCGCTGGCACTGACTTTCAGCTGCGGGCTCGGGACCGCGGCGGCCCAGAACGTGAAGGAAAGCGTCAAGGTCACACCGCTGGGCGGCATGGCGGGCGAGTTCTGCCCCCAGGACCGGGCCCTGGTATTTGAAGATCCGAATGGCACCCGCATCCTGTACGACCCGGGTCGCACAGTGGCCGGTGCCAACGACCCACGCCTGGGCAAGATCGACATCGTGCTGGTCACCCACTTGCATGGTGACCATGTGGGCAATGCCCACAACAAGGCCCCCAACGCAGGCAGCTGCGCCCAACCCGATGTGTCGGTCTCGGCCCTGCCGGCCACCAGCGCGGTGGCGATTGCCGTGGCCAAGAAGTCCAAGATCATCAGCGGCAGCGAAATGCCCGCCTTCTTTGCCGCCAAACTCAAGTCCAACGGCGGCGACCCTGGGCAATCGGTGCTGGCCCGCTTTGGCGGCAGTGTGATGGTGGGTGGGGTTCGCATCGCCACCGTGACGGCACTGCACAGCAATGGTGTGGACCCCGACTACATCGGGGGCGATCTGGGCCGGGCCATGAAAGAAGCCGGCATTGCGGGCGATGCCGGTGCGGCCACCGGCTATGTGCTGACCTTCAGCAACGGCCTGGTCGCCTACCTGTCGGGCGACACCGGCATCCTGGCCGATCAGGAGCGCGTGGTGCGCGACCACTACCACGCCAAGCTCGCCGTGATGAACATGGGCGATGGCTTCACCACCGGGCCTGCCGAGGCCGCCTATGTGATCAACGACCTGGTCAAGCCCGCCTCGGTGATCCTCTCGCACGCCAACGAGGTCGGCACCGTGGGCGGCAAGGTGCGCCCCGGCAGCAAGACCGAAGCCTTTCTGAAGGCCAGCAAGGTGCCGGCCTATGTGCCGCTGTCGGACAAGACCCTGGAGTTTGACGCCAGTGGTGCCTGTACCGCCGGCTGTTCCTGAGCCGCCGTGCCGAACAAGGCGGCCTCGAACAAGGCCAGTTCTTCTTGCAGGCTGCCGCGGCTGCGAAAGTGCCGGGCGGCGCGGTTGTACCAGTTCTCGGCATCTTCCAGGTCGCCCTCTTGAAGGTGCAGCAGGCCGTGCAGCCAGGCCGCCAGCATGGAATCGTCGTGCTGGATGCGGTCATGCGCCTCGTTCCAGCGGCCGGCCTGCATGAGGCGCAAGGTTTGGCGAAGGTCGGACATGGGTACGGGCTCCTGGTGGCGAACAGACAGCAGGCAGGATAAGCGCTGGCGAGCCGCGCCGACCCCGCCCGCCAGCGCATCGCAGGCTCAGCCCAGGCTGGCCTGCAGCAGCGTGGCCAGGGGCGTGGTGGGGCGCGCGATCAAGCGGCCCAACTGGCCGCTGCCCTCGTACAAGCCGCCCTGGGCCGCACCGGCATCCGAGTTGACCAGCAGTTCGGCAATGGGCTCCGGCAGACCAGCCTGAAGCAGCGCCCCCTTGAAGTCTGCCTCGGGCAGGTTCACATACGGGACGGTCTTGCCCGTGGCCTGACTGAGCTCGGCGGCCAATTCGCTCAGGGTGTAGGCGCTGTCGCCCGCCAGCTCATAGACCTTGCCGGCCTGATCGGCCTGAGTGAGCACGGCAGCCGCGGCGTCGGCATAGTCAGCCCGCGCGGCCGACGAGATGCGCCCGTCGCCCGCGCTGCCAATCAAGGCACCGTGCGCCAACGCAGCCGGCACACTGGCCAGGTAGTTCTCGGTGTACCAGCCATTGCGCAGCAACACATGGGGCAGGCCCGAGGCCTTCAGGGCACGCTCGGTGGCCAAGTGCTCGGCCGCCAGGCCCAGGGGCGAGGTATCGGCCCTCAGCAGGCTGGTGTAGGCCAGCAGCTTGACGCCGGCGCGCACCGCGGCATCGATCACGTTCTGATGCTGGGGCTGGCGTTGGCCCACCTCGCTCGAAGAAATCAGCAACACCTTGTCCGCGCCAGCGAAGGCGGCGTCCAGGGTGGCCGGGCGGTTGTAGTCGGCCTCGCGCACCTGCACGCCCAGGGCGGCCAGCGCGCTGGCCTTGGCTGGCTGGCGCACGGCGGCGACGATTTGCGAAGCGGGCACGCTGCGCAGCAGCGATTGAATGACGAGTTGACCCAGTTGGCCGGTGGCGCCAGTGACGACGATCATGAGATGCTTTCCTGTGCTTGAAAAAGAGAAGAGCCGCTATGATTGCGACGACACTAACTTTTCGCAAGTACGCACAAAAAGGTAAGCGCCATGAACAAAACACGCCCTGAGGACATCCCCCTGGCCGGCACCCTGGCCGAACGCATGGCCCGGGGCGATGTGTTCTCCGAGGCCTGCCCTTCGCGCGAGGTGCTGCGCAACGTCACCAGCCGTTGGGGGGTGTTGATTCTGGTGGCTCTGCGGGGCGGCACGCACCGCTTCAGCGACCTGCGCCGCAAGATCAAGGGCATCAGTGAAAAGATGTTGGCGCAGACCCTGCAGACGCTGGAGCAGGATGGCTTTGTGCTGCGGGTGGCCCACCCGGTGATTCCGCCCCATGTGGAGTACTCACTGACGCCGGTGGGGCAGCAGGTCAGCCAGCGGGTGGAAGACCTGGCCAACTGGATCGAGCAGAGCCTGCCCGTGATCCTCAGTGCGCGCGAATCGGCGCAAGCCAAAAGCCCCTGAGGCTCTGAGGCCCTGAATCTGGGGTGCCGGCCTGCGTGTTGACCGAGCACAAAGCAAAACGCCCACTGATCAGTGGGCGTTTGCTACAAGCCGCAAGGGCTTGGGTATTGGTTGCGCGGGCAGGATTTGAACTTGCGACCTTTGGGTTATGAGCCCAACGAGCTACCAGGCTGCTCCACCGCGCAGACGAATCATAACAGTGTTCGGAATATGAAATTCCGTTGATAGAAAAATAAGTTTTAAAAACTGCCAGGGGCCCCGCCGGTGCTTTGCCAGGCTGAGACACAGGCGAGCGCCAAAGCGATGACAATCGCGCCGTGCTCGGCAGCTTCCATCGCCCGGCCCTCCTGCAACCCACCCCCTGGAACCGCATGATCACCGTCCACCACCTCGAAACCTCGCGTTCGCAGCGCGTGCTCTGGCTGCTCGAAGAACTGGGCCTGCCCTACCAGATCAAGACTTACAAGCGCGACCCCAAGACCCGCCTGGCACCGCCCGAACTCAAGGCGATCCACCCGCTGGGCAAATCGCCGGTGATCACCGATGGGAACATCACGGTGGCCGAGTCCGGGGCCATCCTGGAGTACCTGGCCGAGCAATATGGCCAGAGCCTGAGCGGTGAACTGGCCGGCCTGGAGCCCGCCCGCGGTACCGAGGAGCATCGGCAATGCCGCTTCTGGATGCACTACGCCGAAGGCTCGCTGATGAACTGGCTGGTGATGAAGCTGGTGTTCATGACCATCCCGACCCAGCCCATGCCCTTCTTCGTGCGCCCCATCGCCCGCCAGCTCTGCGCCAAGGTGCAGGCCGCACTGATCAACCCCAATGTGGACACGGCCATGGCCTTCATGGACAGCCACCTGGCCACCCACACCTGGTTTGCCGGGCCGGTACTGACACTGGCCGACTTTCAGATGAGCTTTGCGGTGGAGGCCGCCCTGTCCCGCGCCGGCAAGGCCGACCGCTATCCGCACTTGGCGGCCTTCTGCCAGCGCATGAACGCGCGCCCAGCCTACCAGCGCGCCATCGCCCAAGGCGGGCCGGTGGTGATGTGATGGCCATGAAGCCCGCATCGCTGGCCGGCCTGGCCCTGGTACTGGGGTGCTGCCTGGCCGATGCCCAGACCAACGCCCCGCCCGGCAGCCAGGCCGCGTTGGAGGCCGAGGCCCTGAAAAACTGCGAGGCCAACCAGATGAGCTTGAACCTGTGCTCTTTTCACCGCTACAAAAAGGGGGATGCCGAGTTGAACCGGCTGTACCAGGCGCACCTGGCCCGCATGTCGTCCAAGGTGGATGCGCAGCGCTACCGCGAGGCCCAGCGCGCCTGGCTGAAGTACGCCGAGGCCGATTGCCTGTACCGCAACGGGCCGCGTGAAGAATCGGGCACGATCTGGCCTCTGCTGCAAAACACCTGTCTGAGCGAGCACACCGAGGCGCGGCTGCGCATCCTGCGACAACAATTCAACTGCACCCAGGACGGTTGCCCAGGCAACTGAGGCACCCAGTCGCTGCCTTTCAGCCGCGGCTTTGGCCCAGTAGATCGCCAGCGCTGATGAACCCTTTGGAGGCCCGAGTCCACCACTGCGAAAACGAGGTACAGGGCCGCTCCACCAGCGGGAACAGCCTGGGCGCCGGCAGGCAAGTTGCCCATCGGCTCAGCCAAGACTGCAAGTGCGGCTCGGCCACGCAGCGCACCTTGCGCGCGGCGGCAAGGGCGCAGCCCACCGCCTCGGCATCGCCCCACCATGACAGACTGGTCAGCTCGGCCAGCCGTGTTCCGACAAAGCGCCAGCGCGCCTCGCTCCAGGGCCAGGCTTGGTGAAAATCCGCCAGCCACAGGCCGATCACCACCGTGTCAGCCGGCAGATCCGCAGGCAAGGCCCCCAGCTGCCAGGGGTGCACCAGCCAGACCTCCCGGCCCGCCACATCCGCAGCCTGGGGCGAGTGGGTCCGCAGCCCCTCGGGGGGCTGGCTGTGCAATGCGGGCTCATTCAGCGCAGGCGCCAGCGCAGCCCCTGGTGACGCGGCGCCAGGGCTGCGCGCCATCATGTCCAGCGCTTCGTAGCGGGTGTCGATCACGCTGCCCTCGCTGTGCCAGGACGCGGGCGCAAAGCGCGCCACATTCTCGGCATTGAACACATAGGGCTTGCTGCTGCCCGTGCCCGCCACCCATTGCCAACTCAGGTGGTTGCTCGCCAGATCGCCGTCCAGCAAGTGGCCATACAGCCAATCAGCCCCCGCACGCCAATGCACCTTGCGCACATGCACCACATAGCTCGCCAGCCACATGCGGGCGTGGTTGTGCAGGTAGCCCGTGGCGTACAAGGCCCGCACGGCCTGATCGACCGCCGGCACACCCGTGCAGCCCAGCCGGACGTCAGGCGGCAGCTGCGGCGCATACGCCTCGTCCGGCAAGGGGCCAGGATGCAAAGACTGAAAAATACCGTCCCCCAGCCGCCCCCAGACATGGCGACCAAATTCGCGCCAGCCCAGTTCGTAGACCCACTTGTGCTGCACCTCGATCGGGTGGCGCTCGTGCACGCCAGCCAACACCTGCGGCAGACTCAGCAAACCATGGGTGATGTAGGGTGACAGCCCGCTGACGGCCCCCTCCAGCGAATTGCGGGTGCGCGCATAGACGACAGGGTCCAGCGCGGCCAGGCGGGCCTGGGCCTCAGCCTGCGTGGGCGGGGCTTGGGTTTTGCTGACAAGCCAACCCGGGGCGAGAGGCCTGGCCTGCGGCCCATCGTCCGGGCCTTCAGTCTGATGCCATCGACTCATGAAGTGTCTTGGGAGAGGGCGTGGCCAAGCCACGGGCAGGTTCAACGATAGGCGTCAGGGTGGAGCGTGGCCATGGCACGGAAAGCCGGGCGCGCAAACAGATAGCCCTGCATCAATTCAATGCCCTGATCCAACAGAAAATCTCGCTCGGAGGCAGTCTCCACCCCCTCGGCGATGAGGGTAATGGCCATCTCGCGGCTCAGGCTCACCAGGCTTCGGACAATCGCCTGCCGCGCCGGGTTCAGATCGACACCGCGAATCAAATCCATGTCGATCTTGACCAGATCAGGCTGAAAGTCTGACAGCAGCTTGAGCCCGGCGTAGCCTGCCCCGAAGTCATCAATGGCTGTCTTGAAGCCACAACGCTTGTATTCACGAAGAATGCTGGCAAACCACGGCCCATCCTCGATCCGTTCGCCCTCGGTCACCTCAAAGATGATGTGGTCCAACGGAAAACCATGCACCCGGGCCGCTTCCAGCGTGGTGCGGATGCAGACTTCGGGTTGGTAGATGGCGTTGGGCAGAAAGTTGATGGAAATCGGCTCTTGAATCCCAAGCGCCTTCGCCCCCTTGATGGCCTTCACGCGGCAGGCCTGGTCAAAGCTGTAGCGATTCACATCATTGACCTGCGCCAGAACGCTTGCCGCCCCCTCACCATTCGGCCCGCGCACCAAGGCTTCATGCGCGAACACCGCCTTGCGCGCCAGATCCACGATGGGCTGATACGCGTAATCGAAGGCAAACCCCACACGCTCGCCACGACCGCAATCGATGCAATCTTGAGCACTGCCGCTCAAGGGGATGAACGTGTCCGGGAAGGCTTTGTTCCGGCTGTCGGAATGCAAGGGCTCAATGCGCATGATGATCGTGGAGGGCAAGCCGTGGTCTCAGAAATTGAAGTGCCTCCAGCACACCCGTCACTGACGGTTCTACCACGTTCCAAATCGACGGACAGCCGGAAATTCATGGGGTACCAACTAAAAAACTGCGCCGCGGTCTGAGGCCGAACAGGCGCGTCCAGGATGTGCGAAGGGGAATTCCTGAAGGAAAAAGCCGCGGACAAACTGAACAGTGGACTGGAGTGCAGGCGGCTCCAGCGCATGCGACGCGCCAAACCAATGCCCCCAACTGTCCAAGAAACCATCGCGACAGAACATGATGAACTGTGGGCAGCAGGGGTTCTGCTTTTAACTCACTTCAACCGTCTGACCTTCAAACACAAACCCAAACTGCCCCGGCTTAAATTGAGCCGCAGGGGTTCGATTGTCGTAAATCTCCCCACTGAATGTGGTGCCAGACAACTGAACCATCTCTGGTGTTGTTGATTCAGCACCAAAAGCCGCCAAGATGTTGAGCATATTATCTCGAGTGATGTTGCAGGAGAAATTCGCACTTCGCCAACCAGAAGGGCCCACCATCAAATTATCGCCTTTGTTTTCAACAAATTTCGATGTCTTTCCTTGAGCCAGGGTTGCGCCAATCCAATACTCACCATCCGTCGAATTAACCAATACGTCGTTCCCATCAAAGCCGGGATCACCTATATTTCGACTCTCCCAAAACCCAACCAAGACAACGATATCGACAATATTCGAGGCAAAGGATTTTCCGTCAGAGCGCCGAAAGCTCACTCTCCAGCCGATCTGCCCGCCCACCCCAGACGCGCTACCAGCAGCAGGCGCGAAGTAGGACTCACCCAGCGAGAGTTTGCACCTCATGCGCAGGCATTGCGACGAAGTTGGCCCAAGGTAGATCGCTGATGAAGGATAGGACCGAGAAATGTGAATATCAGGCCCATAGCCCTGAAAATTGCCAGCACCGTCGTCCAGCGAGGGCGTGTCAAACCCGTTAATGAACATGCCGACACGCCCTTGCGCATCCAATTGCACACCCGTGGCACGCGCAACGCCCGTGGTACAGGCCCGGTAGTCTTCTGAATCAGGGCTGATCAACCCTGTCACACTCGCAAGATCGATCAAAGGCACTCCAGGCTTCAAAAGCCGATACCCAACAAGATTTTTTGACTCATCGTATCCAGCATTGCCTAGCCTGTATTTCACCCCGGTCGCAGATTGATTCAAGACAGGATCAAGCCAATAGGGATCAAAGCCATCGATGCTGGGCGCTCCCAGGTTGTCATCCCCCGTATAAAGCAAGCTCTTCATACTTTTTGCAAAGTCAGATTGACTCAAGTATTTGAAAGGGCTTGAAGAAACGGAAGCGGTCTGACCACCACCTCCACCGCAACCTGCAAGCGCTCCAATGAAAGCGCCCCCCATAGAAGAGAAAATAACATCTCGTCTTTTCATTCATACCCCCTGTTTCAAAGCAGTCTGAAGAATATCAGTTCCAGCAAAAAAGGGGCTCAAGACGCACTGGCCCCATGCAGCACAGCGCTGTGTAAAACCTGGCTGGACATTGCTTCGCATGACGCCTTGATCCGAATGTCAGGGAGGGGGGAGACAGAACCGCCTGGGGGCCGGGCCAAGCAAGGAGATGCGCCGCAGCCATCCTGCGGCCTCATCGCCAGGGCACAGCCTGCAGCCAGGGCAATGGCCGCCCGCCAAACAACTGCAGAAGCCAGCCCAAACGTCCAAACCATCCTGCAGTCACTGCGACAGTGTGCTTGCCGGCGGCGCCCACCCGCTGGCCATGGTCGCCATGGCAGGCTACGCATTGCTGTTGATAGACCACCTCACCGCGTACCAAGTTGGCCTCTCTTTTAGACTCTTCCACCACCATTTCTTTTTCACCAATGATCTTGGCACCTCGAGGTCCCCCCCGTGAGAGGAATTCGATGTACGCGACGATGGCTGTCATTTTTTTGGAATCAACGAGTACTTCGCGCCCGGCCAAGCTGTGTGTGAAGCACAGGTTGATTCGATTCTCCAACGAGGCCATCTTGCCAAAACGTGCCTGAAACTGAGGATGCACGCTATAAGCGTCGATCAAGGGGCCGCAAATGGAACCGTAGCGGCAGCCCTATGACAACTGGCACAGGCCATGTTGGTGCCGGCATACCGTTGGGAATGGTCAAGCACTTCTGGGCCCAGGTATTCCGACGTGTGGGAAAACAAAGCCTCCCCGGTCTTGATAAGACGGTTTGGCTCGCTGTCGGCCAGATTGGACGGATCAATTTCAGGAACGGGCTACGTGCGCAGATCCACAACAGGGCGTTCTGATAAGGCAGAAGCGTTCAATTCGGCGACTGCGACCAACCCACTGGACAGAGAAGTAAACAAGCCGAATGCCATGCCAACCATCGTCAATCGATAACCCAGCGATCAAGGCCATGAGGCTGGTTGCTTGTACATGTGTTCGCCATCTGCTTGACCTTTGTTGATTAGATGTTTATCGCATATGCTTATTTTATTTTTATATAAATATCGGTTCTATTTGACAGCCATGAACCTTTTACAAGTCAGTAGAGGTTCGTTGAGACTGATCAACGATTGAGCAAATGACACCCAATCTGTGACCTAAAGATCGCTCAAGCGGATCACAACAAGCCCAGCACGACAAGCCAGGAGGTCAGAGGGTCACTGGGCGAAATGAAAATGCCAACCCTTCACATCCAGAGCGTTCCCGAAAACAGGCCGCCCGCTTCAGGCCCGAGAGTGCACCGTTCATGGGTCTGATGCTCACGGCGTGCATCGCAGGGACTGATCAGCGCAGATGCTTTCAAGGCCGCCTCGAAAGCCGGCCGACAGCCCCAGGCCCCCAGAAACCAGACGCTGCGGCAACCGCTTGCACCCTCCACACGGCGCTCGGTCCGCCATGGGGAATCGCTACTTTTTCAACGAGCGAATTGGTCGTTCAAAGCACTCACAGTGCGCAACAAAGCGTTGCAGATTGCCCGACAGACGCTTTTGCCGGTGCTGTATCCGGTAAAAGCGGCGCGTCAGCAGAGGCAGGGGGGTTTGCAATATGACCAATCTGCCGAGTGTCACCAGGTCTTGCACCGCGCACAACGGCAGACATGCCAGGCCGACACCCTCAGCCGCCGCACTCTTGATCGCCTCGGTACTGCCTGGTTGCACGTCGCCGGCCAAATGGTGCAGGTGGGGCAGCAACACCTGTTCCACCGCCTCTCGCGTGCCAGAACCTGTTTCGCGAAGCAACCAGTTGGCCTGCTGCAAAGCCTGCAAAGAGACAGGCACTGAAACATGGGCCTGCGCCAATGTATGCGTAGGCGCGGCCACAATGACCAGTTCGTCCTGCAGCCATGGGGAGACGCCAAGATCCGTCTCGTGACAAGGTCCTTCGATCAAGCCCATATCGACTTCGAGCCTGCTCACCGCAACGGCGACATCATGCGTGTTGCCGATGACGACGTCCACCGCGGCACCGGGCCAAGCCTTTTTGTAGCTGGCAACCAACGCTGGCAACACATAGTTGCCAATCGTCGTGCTGGCGCCGATGCGAAGCCTCGTGACCAATCGCGCCGTGGCCGATGGCGACCTGCCAAGCCCGAACTGGCTTTCGATCTCCTGAGCCCCCTCAAGCAAGGCCCGGGCCTGAGGCAGCAGTGCTCGGCCATTGTCATTCAACAGCAAGCGCTTGCCGATGCGATCGAAGAGCTGTGCGCCGAGCAACCTCTCCAGTTCGTTCAGTGCGCCGCTGGTGGCCGACTGCGAAAGCGCAACTCGCTCGCCCGCAGCCGTGGTACTGCCGGTATCGGCCACGGCCGCGAAGATCAGGAGTTGACGCAATGTCAGATTCATTCAGTGCCTCAATGACCTGTTTATCGAATAGGTTATATCTAAATTATCTGTTTGTCAGATACGTTGCATCCCTTCAAAGTCCGTCCATGTTTCCAAATGCGACGTGACGGAGAAAACGATGCACAGCGCCCCTTTCGGCACCCCACACAAATCGCCACTTGCTGGCATGCCCCGTCTTCGCCAGTTGATGCCCGGCCTCGCGCTGACAGGCCTTCTAGCGTTCGCGTCGATTCAGTTGAGTCAGAATGGGTGGCTGCAAGCCAACGGCATCAGCGCGCTGACTCTTGCCATCGTGCTGGGCATAGGGGTCGGCAACACCCTTTACCCAAGCCTGAATAACGTTGCAACGGCGGGCGTGAGCTTCTCCAAGGCCAACCTGCTGCGCATTGGAATCATTCTGTATGGTCTGCGCCTGACCTTTCAGGACATCGGCAGCGTGGGCTGGACGGGTATAGCCATCGACGCGACGATCTTGTGCAGCACATTCGGGCTCGCCTACGTCTTCGGGACCCGAGTGTTGGGCCTCAACCGGGAGACGGCACTGCTGATCGGCGCAGGTAGTTCGATATGTGGTGCCGCAGCGGTCATGGCCACGGCACCGGTGGTGCGTGGACGCGCCGAGCATGTGATTGTCGCGGTGGCCACAGTGGTGGTGTTCGGCACGCTGGCGATCTTCGTGTATCCGATGCTGTATCACCTGGCGACTCAACATCGGCAGTTCAATCTCTCGCCAAGCGCATATGGCATGTTCGCTGGCTCAACGATTCATGAGGTCGCACAGGTCGTGGCAGCAGGCCACGCCATCAGCGCGCAAGCCGCCAACACGGCGGTGATCACCAAGATGGTCAGAGTGATGATGCTCGCACCCTTTCTCATGATCCTGTCAGCCTACCTCTCCCGCTCAGGCGCCACAGACCCGGCCACCGACGATGACGACGACGGAGAAGGTCAAGGCCATGCCAAGCGCGGCGGCATCGTCATTCCGTGGTTTGCCCTCGGATTCGTGCTGGTGACCGCACTCCATTCGCTGGCATTGCTGCCACATGTGATCGTGACCCAACTGATTGACGTCGACTCCGTGCTGCTTGCGATGGCCATGGCCGGCCTGGGTCTGACAACACACGGCTCGGCCATCCGCAAGGCTGGAATCAAGCCACTGGCGCTGGCGGCGGTGCTGTTCGTGTGGTTGGTATGCGGCGGCTTCGCGATCAACGAGGGCATCACGGCAATCCTGAACTAAAAAAGACCTGAAATTTCCTCCCTGCGAGCATTTGCTGACATGGCGGACGCCACCTCACACCGGACGATCTGTACTCATTTCTGCGGCCTTTATCTTTCGATAGAGCGAACGCATGCTGATGCCCAATTGCTCAGCCAAAGCTTGGCGACTTCCCTTGTGCGATGCCAGCAAAGATCTGAAGGCTTCAAGTTCGGCATCTTTCAGAGTTGTGGCGCCTTGACTCCAAGTTGCGGTCCGAACCGTTCGCGCAGGCACAGATTCATGAGATGCGGCTACCCCAAGGTGTAACGATCGCTCCACAACTTCGTATCCGATCTCAGGCCCGTCACATAGCAAAGTTGCACGCTCTAGTACGTTGCGCAATTCTCGAATGTTGCCAGGAAACGGCCAGGTAGCCAGCAAGTTCATGGCCGCAGGGCTGAGTACAAATGCACGCTGGGGTGAAACCCGATTCAGCAGGGTTGCGACCAACATCGGAATGTCTGCAGCCCGCGCCCGCAACGGCGGTAACGCGATGGGAAAGGTGTTCAGTCGAAAATACAAATCTTGCCTGAAGCGTCCATCTGCCACCATGCGCTCCATGTCCCGGTGAGTGGCAGAAACCACTCTGACGTTTGCATGACGCAGGGCCGTAGACCCGACTCGCCGATACGTTCCGCTTTCCAACAACCGAAGAAGCTTGACCTGCATCCCCAAGGGAATATCTCCCAATTCGTCCAGAAACAAAGTCCCCCCGGACGCAGCTTCAACCAATCCCGGACGAGCCGCATGAGCCCCCGTGTAGGCGCCCTTTTCGTGGCCGAAGAGCTCACTCTCAAAAAGGCTTTCAGTGACGCTTGCACAGTCCACCACGACAAAAGGCTGTGCCGATCTCTTGCTTCCCTCGTGAACTGCTCGCGCAAGCAGTTCTTTGCCAGTGCCGGACTCGCCAAGTAGCATTACCGACGCGTCCGAGGGTGCGACGCGGCTGACCAACTCGAGCATTGAACGGAAGGCGTTTGACTGACCAATCAGACCGGAGAGGACCGAGGGCTGCCCCGTTTGACGCAAGGGCTCCATTTTTTCGACGTAGTAGCACGGGTTCCCGGAAACCCCTGACACTGGGACCAGTTCGATGCTGACATA
The DNA here is from genome assembly GCF_058791075.1 of Curvibacter sp. EU05-FHT14A10. NCBI lineage: Bacteria > Pseudomonadati > Pseudomonadota > Betaproteobacteria > Burkholderiales > Comamonadaceae > Curvibacter > Curvibacter sp. EU05-FHT14A10. The sequence goes on along the minus strand of NZ_JBYTDE010000008.1, from coordinate 271,096 downwards.
TTGTTCTCCCTGCGGAGTGTGGTGGAGATGGAGCTCTCGTTCTCGCTGACCAGTCTTTCGGGACTTGGCCAGCGGGCAACTCTCGCCAGCTTGATCACAGGGCACATCGAAATGGTGGGAGACGGCATAGCACGTCCGCCCGAGAACTGACTCATTTGGGCTGAACAGGCGCCTGTAGGCGTTGTTTGCTGCCAGTATTCGATAGTTCTGATCAAAAAGGATATGGGGCTCAGGCATTCCCTCGAGAAAGGATGCCAACTCTGGAGGGACCTCTATCTCCTCGGGATTCGTACGAGTGCTCATTGCCGAAGTTGCCTTTGTGTCAGTGAAGGCCCCAAAAGGTTGTCAATCGAACAGCCGTCAAGTCCGCCACCATCGTTCTCGGCGGAACGCGATGGGTCCACCACCAATCAGCGCACGGGGCCTTGTTGCTCAGCATTCAGTTTATGCCATATATGGCACTGAATGCCAAAATTGGCACTCAATCGAAGTACGGCAAGCGACGAAGCTGCTGAGCATTCGATGTAACTTGTTGTCAGTAAAGCCTTATGCAGGGTTTTGCGAAGCAGGCATGAAATTTGATACCCCCAGGTGTATGTTGAATGCGCAAGGCCATCTCGCTCGCCACCTGGCCTGGATTGTTGCCATCAAAGTCGCGGCCCTTGTTGCGATTTGGTTTTTCCTCATCCGGGACGCCTCGCCTCCAGTCAGCGCGGAGAGCGCCGCGGCACACATGGCCGCCACGACAAACGCCTCCAAGAAATCTCAAATGCCTGCGTCTCTGAAAGGAGCCACCCCGTGATCTCAGAACAACTCGTCGACCTGTCAAGGCTACAGTTCGCTGCAACTGCGCTTTACCACTTTCTGTTCGTGCCGTTGACGCTGGGCATGGTATGGATGCTCGTCATCATGGAAACGGTCTACGTGATGACTGGTCAGGTGGTCTGGAAGGACATGACCCGGTTCTGGGGCAAGCTGTTTGGCATCAACTTCGCCTTGGGGGTGACCACGGGCATCACCCTTGAATTCCAGTTTGGAACCAACTGGGCCTATTACTCCCACTACGTTGGTGACATCTTTGGAGCCCCCCTGGCCATCGAAGGCCTGATGGCGTTCTTTTTGGAAAGCACCTTCATCGGCCTGTTCTTTTTTGGGTGGGATCGCTTACCAAAGACCCAACATTTGATGGTGACGGGCCTGATGGCCATCGGCACCAACTTGTCGGCCCTTTGGATTCTGATCGCCAATGGCTGGATGCAGAACCCAGTAGGTGCTGAGTTCAACTGGCAGACCATGCGCATGGAGATGGTTGACTTTTGGGCCATCGTGTTCAACCCGGATGCGCAAGCCAAATTTGTACACACGGTATCGGCAGGTTATGTGACCGGTGCCATGTTTGTTTTGTCCATTTCAAGCTGGTATCTGCTCAAAGGGCGTGACATTGAATTCGCCAAACGGAGCTTTCGTGTGGCGTCTGCGTTCGGACTGGCGAGTGTGTTGAGCGTGATCGTGTTGGGCGACGAATCAGGTTACACGGTTGGAGAAGCGCAGCAGACCAAGATGGCTGCGATCGAAGCCATGTGGAACACAGAGCCGGCTCCAGCCGGTCTCAAGCTGATTGCTGGTATCAACGAAGCTCAATCCAAGAACGACTGGGAGTTGGAGATCCCCTGGCTGATGGGATTGATCGGTACGCGATCGGTCACCAAGCAAATCCCAGGCATCCACGAAATCAAGGCCCGCAATCGTGAACGCATCGTGAATGGCATCCGGGCCGTGGCGGCCCTGGAAGCCCTTAGAAAGAACCGAGGTGACGACACCGCCAAGCAGGTTTTGGAGGCCACCAAGGGTGATCTGGGCTTTGGGCTCCTGCTTAAAAAGTACACCACCGACGTGACCCAGGCCACGCCTGCAATGATTGATCAGGCCATGCACGACACAGTGCCGAAGGTCACCCCCATGTTCTGGAGCTTCCGCCTGATGGTGGGCCTGGGTTTTGCCATGCTCGCCTTGTTTGGCCTGGCCTTCTGGAGCACCCTCAAAGGTGCTTGCCACAAACACCGTTGGTTGCTGCGCTGGGCGGTGCTGATGCTTCCGGCTCCTTGGATCGCGTGTGAGCTGGGTTGGGTGGTTGCGGAATACGGCCGCCAACCCTGGACCATTTATGGCGTGCTGCCCACTCACCTCAGCGTTTCCACGCTCACCGTCGAGAGCCTGTACGGCTCCTTGGCAGGCTTTATCGGGTTCTACACGATCCTGTTGTTCGTCGAGATGTTCCTGATGGTCAAGTTTGCTCGACAGGGACCGGGCAGCCTCGGCACCGGCCGATATGAACAAGAACCCCATCACGGCCACGCTGCCGCGTGAGAGGAGAACGACATGTTGGATTACTCAACACTCAAGTTGATCTGGTGGCTGCTCGTCGGCGTTCTGCTGGTGGGTTTTGCAGTGATGGACGGCCATGACATGGGGGTCGGCACCCTACTGCCCTTCGTGGGAAAAGGCGATGACGAGCGCCGCGTCGTGATCAACACGGTCGGCCCTCATTGGGATGGCAACCAAGTTTGGTTCATCACAGGAGGCGGCGCCATTTTTGCCGCCTGGCCTTTGGTTTATGCCACCGCATTCAGTGGCTTCTACTGGGCCATGCTGGCGGTTCTCTGGGCTCTCTTCTTTCGACCGGTAGGGTTTGACTACCGCAGCAAAATTCACAATTCTCTATGGCGCAGCACCTGGGATTGGGGCCTGTTTGTGGGAGGTGCCGTGCCGCCACTGATCTTTGGCGTGGCTTTCGGCAATCTGCTGCAAGGCGTCCCCTTCGAGTTCGATAACTTTCTGGTCTCCCACTACACGGGCAACTTCTGGCAACTGCTGAATCCCTTCGCGCTGCTGGCAGGGATCGTCAGCAGCAGCATGATCACGCTGCACGGGGCAACCTACCTGGCCCACCGAACTGAAGGCGCCATTCAAAGCCGGTCGATACACGCGGCCATGGGCGCCTCGCTCTTGATGGTGGTGACCTTTGTTTTGGCTGGGTTGTGGCTTCGGCACGGCGGAATACAAGGCTACGTCATCACCTCGGCGATAGACCCCTCTGCATTGCCTGACCCCCTTGCCAAAACCGTCGTACGCAGTGCAGATGGCTGGTGGCGCAACTACAGCACCTATCCAATGCTATGGCTGCTTCCAACGATGGGCATCGTGGCAGCGCTGTTGGCATTCATGTTGACAGCATTGCGTTTCACACTCTCAGCCTTCATCGCATCGTCCATGGCCATTACCGGTGTGATTGGCACTGCTGGCGCAGCCATGTTCCCGTTCCTGATGCCCTCATCTACTCAGCCACAAGCCAGCTTGACTGTCTGGGACAGCGTCTCCAGCCACCTGACGCTTGGTTTGATGTTCTGGGCAACGATGATCTTCATGCCGTTGATTGTTTTTTACACCAGTTGGGCCTATCGAGTGATGCGAGGCAAGGTCACGGTGGCTCACATCCGGGCCAATGATCACACGGCTTACTAGGCGCATCTCAGAAATATGGGTGTCCACTTTTTGGACTCCCCTCACGAATTGAAATGGAATCAAACCATGTGGTACTTCGCTTGGATTCTGGGTGTTGGGTTTGCGGTCTTGCTTGCAGTGATGAATGCGATGTGGGGCGAAAACGAAGAAGCTCGCCTCGCGGCCAGGAAGGCTGACCAAGAGAAGTCATGAAGAAAGACCCTCCAGCCAAGGCTCCCGTGAGTTCGCCGCTGCACCTCCCCTGCCTTGCCACGGCGTTGATCATCATGTTGGTCGGGACACTGTATCCGGCCATCATGACGGATCGGCTAGGACATCCAGACCATCGCCTGGCCGGTCTCCTCTTGTATGCCATGAGCGCAGGGTTTGTTCGTGGCCTGGGCTTCATCCCAAGTCATCTACTGTGGCGCTGGACATTCTCCGGATGGGCATGCTTGCTGGCATTGACTGGGGCAGCCGTCCTGCGGCTGGGGTCATGAAAAGCGACCCGAAACACAGAATTTTCTGGGCGTGTTGCACGCTTTTGCTTGAGGCTCCGGATTCACCATGAGTTCACCATCTATTTTCGAACGCCTTGGCGGCTCTGAGGGTGTTCACAAGCTTGTGGAGCGATTTTACGGTTTGATGGATGAGCAACCCGAAGCCTACGCCGTGAGACAACTCCACCCTCAAGATTTGCAAGGAAGCGCAGAAAGCCTTCGCTTGTTTCTCAGCGGCTGGTTTGGTGGCCCGCCTCTGTACGCTGAGCAAAGGGGGCATCCAAGATTGAGGATGCGCCATCTACCCTATCGCATCGGCAAGCTTGAGCGCGATGAATGGATGACGTGCATGACTCAGGCACTGGATGAGCAAATCGATGATCCGATGCTCAAGAACGCGATCTTGGGAGCGTTCTCCTCCATGGCAGACCACATGATCAACAGCGCTACACCTGCCTGAAATTTCTTCCGCGGAATGCCTGACGAAATGGGCTGCCCCCCGCTCAAGCAAGGTCAGCACGCCCATCGTGATGACAGCACAAGAAAAGTGAGGATCAAGAAAGTTGCGAATGCTGACCACGACTTGATTCACGTCAATTTGCACGCTTGAGCAAACAAGACAATACAAGCGTATCCAGATACATCCTCACCAAATGCCCTAAGTAGGATGTTCTACCCGGATGTGCCCTCCCTGCATTCAGGCGGAGGGTCGGTTCGGAGCGACGGCGATAGACAAGTATCTGGGGTGCTCGCATTGTTTTCTGTCTGGAGCCAGCGTGGAAACCTCGTCAAATCAAACCAAAGTCATTCCCATCGTTGCGGCACCGCCGGAAGATGCCGAGGTGTTCCTGTACGCCGCCACCAAAAAGATCCATCCGCGCTCGGTCAGTGGCCTGTTTGCTCGCTGGCGCTGGGGCCTGGTGTTCCTCACGCAGATCGTCTTTTATGGCTTGCCCTGGCTGGAGTGGGGCCAGCGTCAGGCGGTGCTGTTTGACCTGGGAGCGCGGCGCTTCTACCTGTTCGGCATCGTCCTTTACCCGCAGGATTTCATCTACCTGACCGGCTTGCTGGTGATCTCGGCCCTGTCGCTGTTTCTGTTCACGGCCGTCGCCGGTCGCCTGTGGTGCGGCTATGCCTGCCCCCAGACGGTGTACACCGAGATCTTCCTGTGGATCGAGCGGCGCTTCGAGGGAGACCGCATGGCCCGCATCCGCCTGGACGAGGCCCCCATGTCGCTCAACAAGCTTTGGCGGCGCGGCGGCAAGCACGGGGTCTGGCTGGCCGTGGCCGTGTGGACGGGCTTCACCTTTGTCGGCTATTTCACGCCCGTGCGCACGCTGGGCCTGGAGGTCTGGACCAACTCCCTGGGCCCCTGGGAGACCTTCTGGGTGCTGTTCTACGGCTTTGCCACCTATGGCAATGCCGGCTTCATGCGCGAGCAGGTGTGCAAATACATGTGTCCCTATGCCCGCTTCCAGAGCGCCATGTTCGACAAGGACACCTTGATCGTCACCTACGACGAAGCGCGCGGCGAGCCGCGCGGCAAGCGCTCGCGCAAGGCCGACCCGGCGGCGCTGAAGCTGGGGGCTTGCGTGGATTGCGAGTTGTGCGTGCAGGTCTGCCCCACCGGCATCGACATCCGCAAGGGGCTGCAATACGAGTGCATCGGCTGCGGCGCCTGTGCCGATGTGTGCGACACGGTGATGGACAAGCTCAACTACCCGCGCGGCCTGGTGCGCTACTCCACCCAGAACGCGGTGCGCAACGGCTGGACGCGCGCACAGATCCTGCGCCATGTGATGCGCCCCCGGGTGCTGGTGTATGCCACCGTGCTGCTGGCGCTGACCGTGGCGCTGTTCTCCCACCTGGTGCTGCGCACGCCCTTGCGCGTGGATGTGGTGCGCGACCGCGCGGCGCTGTCGCGGATTGCCCCGGGCGGCATGCTGGAGAACGTGTACCGACTGCAGATCATGAACGCCACCGAAAAGCCACAGACCTACCGGTTGGGCGCCACGGGCCTGGAGGGCCTGAAGGTGGCCTCGGAGGTGTTGGTCGAGGTGGGGCCGGCCGAATCGCGCTGGGTGCCCGTGCGCCTGCAGGTGCCCTATGGCTCGGCCCCGGCAGGTTCGCACACCGTTTATTTCTCGATCGGTGCCGAGGGGGGCGAGGCCCATGTGTCGGAGAAGTCGGCCTTCCTGGTGCCGCGTTAAGTCGAAATGTCAAGGCAGGCGCCAAGAACGACGCTTGGCGCCGCAGCCTGTGGGGGCCGGGGGCTACGCCGCCTTCGCGTTGCTCAGCATCACATGCGCGATTTCGTCGCTTTCATGTTCGCAAGCACACACAAGGCGACTCATCGCAGACGGTGAAGCCGGGGAGTCTTGAGCCACGTCGTTGTTCAAGGCCTGCGGCGCCCGACCGCTGTTCGGCGTAGTGAGGCCGGACCTGGCATTGCTTTCTTTAAGAAACAGCCCTGCACATGATCGGGCTGGGCTGTCGTGGTCTATTTTGTCGCCCACTATGCAGTGTTAAGAATTTAGGTTGCCTAACGATCAGCGCCAGCACGTCACCTTCTTAAAGAAAGGTCGGAAATCGAGTGAGGAGGACGCCAACAACCCCGGGCCAGCATCGTGCTGAAAGATCAAGCAATTGTGGAAGCGCTAGTGTCGTGTACGACGACACCGCTGCCCTATCGCGCAAATTCAGCGATGCGCACCAGCGCAGGATCCACGTGCCTGTGCAGCATGAGGACAAATCCAGCGCACAACAGCGCAACAGTGTCGGGGCAAGGGGTTGGGTGCTGACACGTGGAAAAACACGTTGTAGCGCGTTTATTCAGCAGCATTTGCTGGCGCTGATGACGCACCCAGCTTGCAAAGCTGCTTTCTGACAGACAAAGAAAAACGGCCTGTGCTACTTTTCAGTAGCAACAGACCGTTGTCTTGGAGGAGAGAGAGACATTCCCAAAATGCCTTACAGGCCTTTACCAGCCTCAAAAAATAGATTCCAAAACCAATAATTGCCCCCAATTTTGCCCCTCCAAGCATTCAACCGAGCCAAGCGCCCCAAGGAGCGATCTTCGGTAGACTCCCAAAATTGCATTGTTTCCTTCATCCTCAGGGGACTGAAGCCAATCACAAAGGGAGTTCAACATGTCGACACACACCGTGCGAATCGAGCGTAACCGCACAGGCAATTTCTCGTCCAGCAGCCTGGGAACCGATGCATTGAATGCCGTCAGTAGCATTCCAGGTGTCCTCAGTGCGGCGATCATCGAAGAGTCCAGCAAAGAGGCCGTCGTCAAGTACGAGTGGGATGGTCGGGAGGATTTTCAGACGACCGATGAACACCTAGCCCAGTTCCATGTTCAACGAATCTGGGAATAATCTCCAAGCGTCTGAGATTACGTCAATCGGGGTCCGTTTCTAGCCGATTGAGGCAACGTCGGCGAAAAAGCCAAAGCCCGCCCCATTCACAGGGGCGGGTGCAACTCTGGCCTTTCACAGCCATATTGCTGTCTTTGTCCGCCGAGTGGTGTTCTACAACTGCGTCCACTTTGGCGTCAAAGACGTCGCAATTTCAACCTCACGTTGTTCCCAGGCCCTTCACCCAGCCATACGGCGCCACCCAGCCGCACCCGAAGTCAAGCCGCGCCTTCACCTCCAGGCCGTCGGTCGTGAACCCTTCGCGGGTCGTGACCTGCACCCCTTCGGCGCCGTCCAAGTAGCCATGCTCAAACGCCGTCTGGTTGTTCGCGGCCAGATACCACTGCACCTTGCTCACGGCATCGAGGCGGGGCTCCACGATCACCTTCAACGAATAGGGCTGCACGTCGCTGGTCTTCATCGGAGTGATGGCGGCCACCACCTGGCGGGCGGTGTATTCCAGCGAAGCAGGCACGATGAGATAGCCCGGATCTTGGTTGATCAAGGCCTCACCATCCTTTTGCGAACGCATCGCCAGAACGCCAGCCGCAACGCCGTTGGCTCCGAGTGCATCGGGGATCTGGGTTGATCGGCCAGCACTGAACAGGGCCGCACCATCAACAGTCGGGGCTGCGGTCAAGGCGGCCACCAGCTCGTCAGCCTCGCGCCTGGCTGCGGCCAGGCCGTATTTGGTGATCAGGTCAGCGAAGCCGCCCAGATCATCATTCACCAGGGCCTGGCGGCTCAGGGCCATGATCCGGCCAAACGTGGCCAGGCGCCAAGTGTTGGCGGCTTCATCAATGGTCCCATAGTGGAACTCGCCGGACTCGTTCACCTTTTCCAGAGAAGGCGCACCACCCATGCGGACCACGCTTCGCGCACGAAAGTCGCTCAGGTTGTTCTGCCGCGTGATTTGCTTGAGCGCGGCCGGCGCCTCTTGGTAGGCCTGATGCAGCACCCGGCCAACGGCTGAGCCCAGCAGGTGCGGAAAGTCGCTGGTGGTGTGGTGGAAGGCCCGCTCGATGATCTGATCCCGGCCATCGTGGTGCGAGACGGGGCGGCCCGCGAGCTGCAGCGCCCGCATGGCGAGCTGGGTGCAGTCTGCAGAGCGCAGGGTTTCGCCAGTCGGCTTGCCGCCCAGGCGGGCAACAAAGGTGTTCACGATGAGGTCACGCTCACCCTGCCCGCCTGCATAGTCACGGCTCACGTTCAGGTGCCCACCTTCGCGCAGGTCGCGCTGGGCCAGTTCTTCGATGACAGCGGCGCGGGCCGCATCCATCGTGGCGCCTGGCTGAATCAGGGTGGTGGTCAGGTGTTCGACGTTGAAGCGCTTGCACAGGTCCGTGATGGCGCGGGAGGTCTCTTGATCGGTGGTTTGGGCTTGGGGCATGGTGCGTGGTCCTTGGTTTGAATGGGAACGGAAGAAGCCGGCTGCGGGATCAGCCGGCACGGGAACAATGGAAACTTCGTGGGGCTGCCAGCGGTAGGCCATGCCCCCTTCAATGGGGGTGCCTTGATCAAGCAAGGCATAGCCAACGGACAGGCTGCGATGAATGCCCGCGATCACGTCGGCGCGGATCTGCTGAGCCTCTGCGCTGGTGCCAAAGCGGACCAGGCCAACCACGCGATCACCCTGGGCGATGAGCTGCTCAACGACGCCCACGGCAAGGCGCGATGTGTCGTGAGCGATCACCAGGGGCAGCGGGGCACGGGCCAGGTCTACGCCATGGGGTGAGCAATCGAGCACCTCCATCACGCCAAAGCGCTGCACGGCGGTGGTGGTGGCGATGGTCGCGGGAATGAGGGCGTCTGCCGCCAGATTGGGGTCGATGCCTTCGAAGCGAAGCGTTCGCTGCAGAAGGGTGCTCATCGAATGCCCTTCTCGACTTCGAGCTGGTCGCGCAGCAGGTAGCTGAGCATGGAGATCAGGCCCAGGGCCTCACCAGGCGTGAGCTTGGTGCTGGTGCTGAAGCCCTCGCCGTGCAGCTCAAGGGTGAGGTTGTGATGGACTGCGACGGTGACCGGCTTGGGTGGCTTCGGGGGCTTTGGCGAAGCTGGACGGGGCCGCGCCGGGGCCTCGTCCAACAGTGCGACGCCGGTGTCGCTGATTGAGATGAAGGGATGGGTCATTGAGGGATCTCCGTTTGGTGGACCGATGTTCGATCCACCCCCCTCAATGACAAATAACGCCGATTTACCGTCAGCCCTCCGAGGGCTCCGAGGGCTCAGAGGGGCCGCTGTTGACAACCCGCAGCACCTGGCGCATTGACGTTGGGAGGTCGCCCCCGAACTCGCGGTGCAGCTCCATGAGGTGGCGAAACACATCCTCTTCACACACCCGGCCATCGGCAGACAGGGGGTGCTCTGGCGGGCTCTGCAGGAGGGCGGCCACCTTGTGGGCTCGCTCGGTCTTGCCACCGCTTTGCAGCTCGTAAATCTGCCGGATGCCCGCATCCCTTCGGCTCTTGCGCTCGACCGCCAGCGGGGCTTCGTGACGGCCCCCGCGCCGGGGTCTGAGGCCCAGGTTGCCGGTGATGTCGGTTTGCCCCTCAAGGTACAGGCGCAGCGCTTTGGCAATGAGGGTTGCCGCGCCGGGCGGCACCACGCAACCACGTTCCAGGCATTCGGCGCCCACACGCACGGCCTCCAGGGGCGCGATCGATGGGGCTTGCTGGTGCCACCAGGCCGGGTTCAAGTTCTGTCCGCTCATGGCTCAATCTCCTCGGTTGAATCGACTTCGATTTCTGGGTCTTGGTCTGTGTCTGTCTGCTCGTCGGTGCCGGTGTGGCTTTCCGCAATCCCCCGCGCGATGGCTCGCTGCCACTCACTGCGGGCGGAGCTGATCACCGCACGGATGACCTCCAGGGCCGCAGGGGGCAGGTCAGGGACCGCCTGCGGCACTTGGCCCTCAAGCCGGTCAATGTCGGCGGCCACCGCAGCGCCCGCGACTTCAAGAACGTGGTTCAGGATGGACCTGGGGGCGTACTGGGCGCGTTCTTTGGCGTTGCGGATCTGCCAGGCAATGCGCTGCTCTTGGGCCAGCGCGGCACGCTCTTGCACCAGGTCAAGGGGACCGTCTGGCGACAGCCGCACCCGGGCCGATTCCTCCAGGCGCTCGCAGTAGGCGCGGAGCCATTCAAGGGCGGTGCCGCCAGGAGGCAGGACGCCGGCTTTCAGCATCTCGCTGACGGCCTGCTGAGACACGCCGACCAGTTGGCCGAACTCGGCCTGGGTCACTTGTATGTTCAATGGGTGGGACACCATACAACCCCCTATGCACTCATGCGCAACAGCCCGAGAGGGCGGTGCGAATTACCCGCATAGGCACTCTCTCCGGAGGACCCAGGCCCACCGGCCCCCAGTCCTCCAGGTCGATGCCCCACGGTTTCAGGTCCGGCATTTCTCCACCCACTACTACCCCGACGACACACTGACAAACAGGACGAACCAAAACCCAGGGCATGAGTGCTTGCACGTCCCCAGCCCCTACTACCCCGCTGACACACTGACAAACCGGACGAACCCACGTTCTCGGTTTCAGTGCTGGCGATCTCTCGCCCGTCTCGGTCTTGTTCAGGGTCACCGCTCACCCCCGGTTTGTCGGGTTTGTCGGTGTGTCTGCCGGGGTAGTGATATGTGGCGTAAGTCATTGATATATAAATAAATAGTTCTAATTTCATCTCTATAGACAAACCGGGCAATCAGGACAGACAGGCCGGGTTCACCTGAATCACGGTGGATGAGCGGGCGCCAGGGTTCTTCCTTTGGCGTGAGCGAACGCAATCGAGCTGGGCGAGCTTCTCAAGTGCCTTTGTCAGCTTGGTCACCGTCTTAAAGCGGCTATCCATGGCCCGCTGCGCCTGCCTTGGTGTGAATTCCTCCAGGCCGTTGCCCCTGATCCACTTGAGGACGGCCAGTGCATCGGCCTCCACCGGATCGGCGCCCAGCAGGCCGAACGCCGCCTGGGTGTGCTCGATCAGCAGCCGGGCCAGCCGCACCGCATTGGCCATGGCCTCCAGGCCCACCGTGCGAGCGCTGAGCCCGCCCTCTGCGAGCTGCAGCAGCGCGGCCACCCGGGCCACCGCGCCGGGCAGCTTGCTGGTCCAATCGCGGATTGCATCGAACGAGCCGCCCTCCCCTTGCTGGTCTTCAATCTCCTGGGCGAAGTCAAGCCAAAGGTCTTCGGCCAGTTCATCGAGCTGGAGAACTGCAGGCTTGTCGCTCTCGCCAACTGGTGGCGGGTAGCCCTCCAGCATGGTCATCACCGCTGCGCTGTATTCGGCCTTCAGCTCTTCGGTGATGCGGCTGCGCTTGCGCACATCGCGCTGGCCCACGTTGGATACGGGCACCACGTAGAAGAAGCGGGCCAGCAGGCCACTGCTGCGGAACTGGCTGGACCCTGCCAAGTCGGCCACCAGATCGGGCTGAATCATCAGATTCATGGAGACGCAAGGCCGGTCCACGAACACGGTCCGAGAGGCCCGGGCCACCTTCAAGGCGCTGCCGGTGTGGCCCTTGAGAAAGACCTCAAGGCTGGCGTTTCCGCCGTTGTACAGGCCCCCCAGGATGCGGAAGATCCCCGGCTCATCGCTCATCACCGCCATGCGCCCCCGGTTCTCCGACAGCAGCCGCTGCAGGGTCTCCGGGGTCACGTCTTCGGTGAACAACAAGGGGGCCTTGATCTCGTCGGGCATCTCCATCTCTTCGCGCTCGATCTCATCGCGCAGCTTCTTGAGCTGCTCGTCGTCGGCCTTGCCCGCTTGGAGCTTGAGCGACTCGATGCGCTTGAGCGTGGTGGACCTCACCGCCTCATTGCGGGCAATCTCTCGCCGCATGCGGTCGCGCAGGAGCTTTTCCCAATGCAGCAGCGGCTCTTGAAAGGCATTCATGACCGCCGTTTTGCGGGTGCCCGAAGGGCTCACCGAAACGCCCCACAGCGCGAGCACTTCGCGGTGCGTTCCGGTGTCCACTTCGAAGCGCTTTTGCAGCAGGGTGCCCAGCACGCCCAGCGCACAGATCACCGCCATGCCAGGGGGTGTCTGGGTGCCCTCTGAGACGGCTTGCGCGAAGCGCCCCCACACGCCAGGAAGAATACCCGTGGGTATATCTGGGGTGCGCAGCACGCCCGGCACCATGGGTTGAGGCCATTCCTCCGCCGCCACGTTGAGGGGCTCAGGCAAAGACGCGAAGGCATCCCCGACCGGCTGGGCCGCCTCGACCTGGGCCCGCACCGCGTCCAGCCCGGCAAAGGCTTGCAGGTCGTTGAAGTCGGTTCCCGGCTCAATGGTCTGGATTGATTCATCAGCCATGGATTCCCCTTGCGAAGTTGGGCGCGGCCACCAAGCCACCCACCGCCCGGGCCGCGGCCATGGCTTGCGTGAGGCCTGGGTTGCCTGGCGTTTTGGCGTCGTCGTCCGCGCAGACCACGATGGTCAGATCGGGGAATTTGCGGTGCAGCGCAGCGGCCACGGGCAGCAGGTTGCCGGCGTTGAAGGCCACGGCCACCGCCTGGCGTGTGGCCTTCCAGAGAGTGGCCCCGGTGGCGTACCCCTCACACACCAGCAGCCGCCCCGCCGGTCGCCCGATGGCGAAATAGCAGCCCGCAATCCGGCCACCCGAGAGGAAGCGCTTTGCAAGGCCATCAGGGGGGATGAACTGGAGCGAATGCAGCAGGCCGTCCGAGTCCCGCAGGGGAATCACCAGCTTGTCTCTGAGCAAGCGAATGCCGATGGCGGAGACGCCCTTTCGGCGCAGGTAGGGGTGTTCGTCAGTCGCCGGCCTGGCCCTTCGCCAAAGAGCTTCAGCCCGTGACCGGACCTCGGCCTGCACCGCCAGGCGCTCGGCCTCCCTGGCCTGGCGCATGGCAACCAGGCGCCGCCGCATTTCTGCATGGTCAGCAGCAGAGAGCTGCCGCTCGCCGTCGCCGCGCCAGGTGTGGGTCACCCCCAGTTTCCAGCTACCGAAGGCCCCCGCAGGGACCGGCTCGGAGTGCAGCACGTACCAGCCGTTCAGACTGCCGGAGCGGTCCCCCTGAATCCGATACCGATGCAAGAGGCCATCAGCCACCAGGTCCAAGTCCTTGAAGGGCGCCTGGCCGGCCTGGGCCATGGCCTGCAGCATGGAAGCCCTGGCAACCGGCTTGCGCTGATCTGCGCTGCGGCTGATAATCCGCTCGTTAGTAGTTTGGTTAGCCGCCCCGGGTGTTTCCACCACCCCGGCGGCTTTCTTTTTGTCTGTGTCCATCTTGATCCTTTATCTGCCCTCATCGAGGTCAGGCACATAGCCGTCAGAGAGCTGGTCAGGCCTCCCGGGCTCAGAGACGGCCAGGACGTCGCCGGTTTGCGGGTCACACACCTGCACCACCCCTGGCCAAATCACGCGAACCAGGACCGGGGAGCCGCCTGGCCGCTTCATGACGCGCTGAAACAAGGGCTTGGCCGTCGCGTGCAGCGCAGCGAATGCCGAAGCCCGCTTGAGCGTCTTGGCCGCTTGTCGTTGTGAGGCCGCCAGGGCCTCTTCGTGGACGCTTTTCATTTAGCCCCCGCCTGTTCGCATTGCTCTTGCAACCATTTGTCAATATCCGAGCTTCTCCAGCGTGTGCAGCGAGAAGAAAACCGAATAGCCGAAGGAAACCGGCCGTCTCGCTGGGCGGCATAAATCCAACTCTTCTTGCGGCCCGTGCGCGTTTCCACTTGCGCGAGGTCCAACATCTTCACGTTCGAATAATTCACTTCAGACACATTCACTCCTTCAAAGATTGGCGGGGGGCCAAAGGTCAGCGTCTGGAGACGAAGCCTTTGCCTTGCGCACACCAGAAATCATGAAGAGACAGTTGTTCCATTTCCATAAAAAGTGGAACAATATTTTTTTGCATTCGGAACGTAGTGCATCCACCCGGAAGCATCCCAAACGTGTGATATAGGAGCCCAGGCATTAGTCCGAGCAAATAAACACAAACATCAGGAAATCAACCAAGATCCAACAAATGGGTGAAATAGCCATTGCACCCATTTCAATCGAATAACCGCATCACCTACCACAGATGGTTACCTTAGATGTCCGAGAGGTTATTCAAAGAAACCCATCCAAAAGCCAGTTAAGCAGGCTGCGGACAGCCACTTTCTTGCTTGGCTTCTCGTCTCTTTCCGGGGTGATGCTTGATTTTTGACTGCAGGAATACAGAGCGGGCCTGGTGCCTTGCTCGTTTGACAGCATCATCGAAATGAAAACGCCCGGCTTGCTCTGCCTCGCTGTTGATGTCGTTCATTGCCTCATAGGCCAGGTCTTCAATCACGGAAAAGACCTGCGCGAAGACTTCAAGACCCCTATGCGCCTCGGGCGCCTGCATCGCGAGTTGGGAGAGTGCAGCCAACGCTTGAATCCGGTCAAAGCCGAGCTGCGAGCGGCAATCCATTGAGCGGATGTGCTCACCCATCTCCAGAATACTTTTTCCAGCCATACCTCAGCCCCTCCCCACGTGACGCGCCTGGTGATGCCACAGTTCTGGACGGGTGTTGCTAACGAATCGACGGATGATCTCCCGGCCAACGCGCTCAGCAAACTCGCAAGCATCTGCATCACCATGGGGTGCCGGATTGGCCTGCGCGATGTGCCAGAGTTGGGCTAGATACTGATCATCCCAGTGCTCCAGATCACTGCTATCGATCTCGAAATGAATGATGGTCTTCGCCATGGCTCAGGCCCTCCCATCGTTGGCAGCAGCACCCAGGCTGAGCGAGCGCATGGCATTGATAGCAGCCAGGGCCTGCACGGCCTTGCGGCTGGCCCCTGGCGCATTGGTTTCAACTTGGTTGAGATACCAAAGCGCCATCCGCAGCGAGTTCACTGCACGGGCATGAAGTTGGTTGAGATCGAGAGTGCCCGAAGATGGGCAGGAAGACGGCGCAGCGCAGCGGCTGGCCTCGGTGGAAACCGTGGTCATGGGTCAAGCTCCTAATCGAGACTGAAACCCACCAGCCATGTTCTTACGCAAAGCTGGTGGACGGGATGTTAAGAACACGCGATTAGACGTGCGCCAGGCGTTACCGCTTTGGCCATCCCGTCCGAAAACCACATAGCAGGCCCGAAACAGAGCCCGCCAAAGCATAGACGTGACAAAACCTCGCTATCGGGGAGGTTTAACCGCTAATCGAAAGGTGTTCTTACGCACCACCCACCTAGTGGGCATGAGAAATGTGCCACAGACGCCACACGAAAGTCAAGCACTTTTCAGCCCCACCGAAACAACTATCGAAAGAAGGGTTTTCCGTTAAGACTGCCGGCGCAATGCATCAAGATGGTTTGCCCAAGCCTGCATCATGGTGCGACGATCCTTCAAATACAAGGCATGGTTATACGCAGCAGATACGGCGTTACGCTCCTGGTGCGCCAGTTGCAATTCGATATGTTCATGAGGAAACCCCTGTTCATGAAGGATCGTGCTAGCCACACCACGGAATCCATGGCCTGTCATCTGGCCCTTGTATCCCATCCGCTCAAGTGCCTTCAATATGGTGTTATTACTCATGGGCTTTGAATGATCCCGTTCACCAGGAAAAAGCAATTCACGCTCACCAGATAATGTTTTCAAAGACCTGAGAACTTCAATGGCTTGCGCAGAAAGCGGAACAATATGAACCGTTCCCATCTTCATCCCATAGACCTTCTCACCAGACTCATCATTGACGCGGCCGGGGATTCGCCACTCTTCTGCCCCCAGATCGAAGTCGATCCATCGGGCCTTGATCAGCTCACTGGTTCGAACAAAGGTCAGGCACATCAACTTCAGCGCCATCCGGGTGTATGGGCCGCCCTGGTAGGCCTCAATCCGGCGCAGCAGCTCGCCCAGATCCTTTTCAGGCACCCGTGCATAGTTCTGCTTACGCTTGGCCTTCAAAACGTCTGAGGGCTTGATGTCGGCAGCAGGGTTTCGCTCCACCAGGTCATGAGCAACGGCATACCGCAGGATCTGGCCAGAGGTCTGCAGCAGCCGGTGGGCAAGATCAATTGCCCCACGGTCTTGCACCTTCTTCACCAACTGGGTCAGGTCACGGGCTGATATCTCTTCGGCGGGTCGCTTTCCGATTTCAGGAAATAGATCCGTCTCCAGCCTGCGCCAAACATAGTCGGCGTGGCGGGCGCTTTTTCCGTCGCTCCAATGGTCGAACCATTTCTTTGCGACAGCTTGGAAAGTGTTCTCAAGGCCAATCGCTCGCTTGGCCTTGGCAGCCTTCTTGACCTCCATAGGGTCATCACCCCCAGCAAGCAGCTTTCTAGCCCCGTCACGGGCCTCACGCGCCTCTGCAAGCGATACCTCTGGATAGGACCCAACGGCTAGGCGCTTCTCTACACCATCAACCCGGTACTTCATGTACCAGTGCTTACCGCCAGCCTTGGAAACCTCCAGATACAGGCCCTTCTCATCGGTGAACCGCACCCGGGGGCGCTCAGGTGGACAGGTGGCTTTTCGACATTGCAGCTCGGTGATGGGCATGGATGAGGGGGCAAAATTTTGGGGATCAGGGGGTTGATCCCCAATTGCCCCCAATTCTGCCCCTCAAAAGTCGTGGATTCAAACGTCCTCATCCGGACGCAAATGGACGAAAAAAAACCCCGTCTCCTCTGGGAAGACGGGGTTTTTAGGACTCATCCGGACGTATCCGGAAGTATCACTGGAGGAGAGAGAGGGATTCGAACCCTCGATACAGCATAACTGTATATCGGATTTCGAGTCCGACGCATTCGACCACTCTGCCATCTCTCCGTGGTCCCGAAACTTTCAATGCCAGTTTGGCCAGCTTTGAAAGCCGCTCTGCGCGAGACCGCAGAGCTGAATTTTTTGACATTCGGCTTAGCGCCGTTTGTCGAGCCTCGAATTCTAGCAGGGTTTTTTGGGCCTTTTGAAGAATCTCAGCAACAACGCCCCATTCGCCCTTTGCCGCCCCCGTAGCGGGCCTCCTGGCGCTCACGGAAGAAGGCCTCGTAGCTCATCACCGGCTCGCCGGGGTGGGTGCGCTGGCGGTGGGCCACGTAGGTGTCGTAGCTGGGCTGGCCCACCATCAGGCGAAACGACTGGGCAATGTAGCGCCCGGCCTCCAGCAGCGGGCTGGCGGCGGCGGGCGCCGCTGCGGTGGTGGGCGCTGCGCTCATGCCCGGGCCTCGGCCGGCAGGGGCTGGTAGGGCACTTCTCGGGTCTGGTCCCTGGCCTGGCCGCGGGCGCGCAGGCAGGCGCGCACGCTGTAGACCAGGGTGCTCAGCACCACGGCCATGAACAGCACGCACAGGCCGGCGTCCAGGCGGTCGTTGAAGATCACCCGGGCCATGGCTGCTGCCGTCTTGGCGGGGGCCAGCACCTGGCCCTGGGCCAGGGCGTCGGCATAACGGTTGGCATGGGCCAGAAAGCCCACCTTCACATCGCTGGAGAAGATCTTCAGCCAGCCCGCCGACAGGGTGCAGGCCAGCAGCCAGGCCGCCGGCAGCGCCGTCACCCAGGCGTAGCGCTCGCGCTTCATGTTGAACAGCACCACGGTGCCCAGCATCAGGGCCACGGCCGCCAGCATCTGGTTGGAGATGCCGAACAGCGGCCACAGGGTGTTGATGCCACCCAGCGGGTCTTGCACGCCCTGGTAGACGAAGTAGCCCCAGGCCGCCACGGTGAGGCCGGTGGCCAGCAGGTTGGCGCCCAGCGATTCGGTGCGCTTGAGGGCGGGCACGAAGGTGCCCAGCAGGTCTTGCAGCATGAAGCGGCCGGCGCGGGTGCCGGCGTCCACCGCGGTCAGGATGAACAGGGCTTCAAACAAGATGGCAAAGTGGTACCAGAAGGCCATCATGGCCTGGCCCCCCACGGCCTGGTGCAGGATGTGGGCCATGCCGACGGCCAGGGTGGGGGCGCCGCCGGCGCGTGCCAGGATGGTGTTCTCACCCACGTCCTTGGCGGTCTGGATCAGCACGTCGGGCGTGATCACAAAGCCCCAGGTGGAGATGGTCTGGGCCACCGCCTCGGGCGTGTTGCCCACCAGGGCGGCCGGGCTGTTCATGGCGAAGTAGATGCCGGGGTCGATCACCGAGGCTGCGGCCAGGGCCATCACGGCCACAAAGGATTCGGCCAGCATGCCGCCGTAACCGATGAAGCGGGCCTGGGTTTCGTTCTCCAGCATCTTGGGCGTCGTGCCCGACGAGATCAGGGCATGAAAGCCCGACACCGCACCGCAAGCGATGGTGATGAACAGGAAGGGAAACAGGTCACCCGCCCACACCGGGCCATTGCCCTGGGCAAACTGGGTGATCGAGGGCATGGCCAGCGTGGGGTTGACCACCACGATGCCCACGGCCAGCGCCAGGATGGTGCCGATCTTCAGGAAGGTCGACAGGTAGTCACGCGGGGCCAGCAGCATCCACACCGGCAGCACCGAGGCCACAAAGCCGTAGCCGATCAGGATCCAGGTCAGCGCCTCGGGGCTGAAGTCGAAATACGGGCCCCACACCGGGCTCTCAAACACCGCCTGGCCACCCACGATGGCCGCCATCAGCAGCACAAAGCCGATCACCGACACCTCGCCGATGTGGCCCGGGCGCAGGTAGCGCACGTAAAAGCCCATGAACAGCGCGACCGGCACGGTGGCCATCACCGTGAACGTGCCCCAGGGCGAGTGCGCCAGCGCCTTCACCACGATCAGGGCCAGCACCGCCAGGATGATGATCATGATCATGAAGGCGCCGAACAGCGCGATCACGCCGGGCACGTTGCCCATCTCCTGCTTGACCATCTCGCCCAGCGAACGGCCGTCGCGTCGGGTCGAGATGAACAGCACGATGAAGTCCTGCACCGCGCCGGCCAGCACCACGCCCGCCAGAATCCACAGCAGGCCAGGCAGGTAGCCCATCTGGGCGGCCAGCACCGGGCCCACCAGGGGGCCAGCGCCGGCAATGGCGGCAAAGTGGTGGCCGAACAGCACGTGCTTGTGGGTGGGCACAAAGTCCAGCCCGTCGTTGTGGCGCCAGGCCGGGGTGTTGCGCGTGGCGTCCAGGCCCAGCACCTTGTCGGCGATGAACAGGCTGTAGTAGCGGTAGGCGATCAGGTAGACGCAGATCGCAGCCATCACCAGCCAGGTGGCACTGACGGCTTCGCCGCGGCTCAGGGCCAGGGTGGCCAGGCCCCAGGTGCCGAGCAAGGCCACGGCCAGCCACGGCAGGTGGCGTTTCAAGAATTCCATGCAGGTCTCCGTTGTATGAGAAGGCCGGCGCCGCCCCTGTGGGGGCACGGCGCCGCGGTGCGGAAATTGTCCAGAGCAGGTCGGGCCGCCGCATCCGTCGCACCACGTGGGTGCGCACGCGGCAACACCTAATGGATAACCCTGATCACCGAGTCCTGATCACAGACGCCCCTGCCGGGCCTCGAAAGACGCCAGTGTGCGTTTGGCGATGTTCAATTGGTGGATCTGGCTGGTGCCTTCGTAGAGGCGGAACAGACGCACGTCGCGGTAGAAGCGCTCGATCGGGTGGCCATGGATGTAACCGCTGCCGCCCAGCATCTGCACACAGCGGTCGGCCACCCGGCCGCACATCTCCGAGGCAAAGTATTTGCAGATCGAGGCCTGCAGGCTCACGTCCTCGCCCGCATCGCGTTCGCGTGCGGTTTGCAGGATCAGGGCCCGGGCGGCCTGGATGTCGGTCTGGCAATCCGCGATCAGGGCCTGCACCAGCTGAAACTGCGCCACGGGCTGACCAAACTGACGCCGCTGCGTGGTCCAGCGGATGGCCTCCTCCAGCATGCGGATGGCTGGGCCGGTACACAGGGCGGCCAAGTGGATGCGCTGCTTGTTGAGCACCTTCATGGCCGTTTTGAAGCCCTGCCCTTCACGCCCACCGATCAGGTTCGCGGCCGGAACACGGCAATGGTCAAAGTGCACCTCGGACACCGGGGAGCCCGCCTGTCCCATTTTTTTGTAGGGCAGCCCGGTACGAAGGCCCGGCGTGTCGCGTTCGACCAGAAAGGCCGAGATGCCATGCGCACCGGCCTGCTCGGGGTCGGTGCGGGCCAGCACGGTGAACAGGCCCGCCAGGGGCGCGTTGGTGATGAAGCACTTGCTGCCGTTCAGGATGTAATCGCTGCCGGAGCGCAATGCCTGGGTCTTGAGCGCGGTGGCATCCGAGCCGGCCTCGGGCTCCGTCAAGGCGAATGCGCCCGTGATGTCACCACTGGCCAGACGGGGCAGGTAGCGGGCCTTCTGCTCTGGGCTGCCATCGGCCACCAGGGCCTCCGAACCAATGCCGGTGTTGGTCCCCACCCGGGCCCGGAAAGCCACCGAGGCCTGGGACAACGCCATGGCGGCCAGCACCAGCTCTTCGGTCGTCATGCCCTGGCCACCCCACTCTTCCGGAATGGACCAGCCGAAGTAGCCCAGGCTCGCCATCTCGGCCACCAGATGCGGCGGCACTTCATCCTGGGCCTCCACCTCGGCCTCACTCGGAATGAGGCGCTCACGCACAAAGCGCTCGATGGATTGCAGGGCTTGGGAAAACGCTTGGGGATCTCGGATCATGGTGGACTCACTGGGTTGATGGGTGGAATGGACGCAGAAAAAAACAGGAGGAGAACACTCAGATGACGCGCTCGTCACGCAGGCGCGTCAGGTCCTCGTCACTGAGCCCCAGGCCCCGATACAGGACCTGGTTGTGCTCACCGACCGAGGGGCCGGTGCGTGGCAGCGGCGGCTGAAAGCCAGTGATACGGGGCACCGTGGCCGGCGCGGGGACCGAGCCCAACTCCGGATCTGGCAAACGCACAAAAGCACCTCGGGCCAAAAAGTGAGGGTCCTGCAGCGCATCGTCGATCGAGTTGACTTTGCTGAACGGGACATCCTGCTCACGCAGCCGCTCGGCCAGTTGCTGAAAGGTTTGCGAAGCGCACCACTCAGCGACCCAGGCATCCAGCACCTGCAGGTTCTCAACCCGGGCCGGGTTGGTCGCGAAACGAGGGTCGGCCCCCAGCTCAGGCCGGCCCATGGCGGAGCACAGCCTGCGGAAAATGGGGTCCGATGTGCCCACCAAGGTGACCCAGGCCCCCTCCCGCGTGCGGTACACGTTCGAGGGCGCTGTGTAGCCGGCTCTTGCGCCCATGCGCCCCCGCGCCAGCCCCAGGCGTTCACGCTCGACGGCCAACGGTTCCAGAACCCGAAGCAGCGCCTCAGTGGCCGACAGATCGATTTCACGGCCCGGCGCCTGAGGGTGGCGCTGCCGATAGGCGGCCTCGGCCGCGAGGCTGAACGCGGCGAAAAGCCCGGCCATGGAGTCGCCCAAAGGAAAGTTCAAGTGCTGGGGACTGCCGTCGGCTTCACCCGCGAGGTGGGCCAGACCACTCATGGCCTCGAAGATGCGGGCAAAGCCCGGCCGATTCGCGTCAGGCCCGGTCTGGCCAAAGCCGGTCAGCCGCAGCACCGTCAGCCGAGGTTGCCGGGCATGCAGGACAGGCAAGCTCAAACCCCAGCGGTCCAGCGTGCCGGGGCGAAAGTTCTCGACCAGCACATCGAACTGGGGCAGCAATCGCAGAAACAACTCGCGTCCCTGCTCCTTGCGCACATCCAGCGTGATGCCCCGCTTGCCGCGATTGAGCACCTTCCAGTACAGGGCATGCCCGGGTTCGACCGGGGCCAGTGACCGCAGGGGATCGCTGCCATCGGGCAGCTCAAGCTTGACCACCTCGGCCCCCAGATCGGCGCACAGGCTGGAGGCAAAAGGTGCGGCCACCACGGTCGCCATGTCAAGAATGCGCAGACCGCTCAAGGGGCCTTCACCGCGCACGCCAGGTTCGAGGGCATCAGTCAATGCGCGCTCCCGTCGATTTGACCAAGGCACCCCAGGTCCGGGTGTCCTCGGCGATCACCTTGGCAAAGGCCTCAGGGCTGCTGCCGACCGGCTCGGCCCCGAGTTCGATCAGGCGTTTGCGCAATTCGGGGCGCAACAAGGCCTGGGCCACAGCCTCCTGCACACGTCGCACCACCTCGGGGGGCGTCCCGGCGGGGGCCATCAAGCCCTTCCAGGCTGTCGATCGGAATCCGGGCAAGCCCGCTTCGTCGACCGTGGGAATGTCCGGCGCCCCTGAGGCGCGGTGGTCACTGGCCACGCCCAAGGCACGCAATCGGCCGGTGCGCACCTGGGGCAGCAACGCGGGCATGTTGTCGATCATGAGCGTGATCTGCCCACCCATCAGGTCATTCAGGGCAGGGCCGGTCCCCTTGTAGGCCACATGGATCAACGACAGGCCGGCCCTCTGATTCAGCAGTTCACCCCCCAGATGGGCAGGCGTTCCGTTGCCCGGAGAACCAAAGGAAAGGCGGTCAGATCGCGCCTTGGCGTAGTCCAGAAACGACTTGAGATCGCTGACCGGCAAGCGGGCTGAAACAGCCATCAAGTTGTGCTCACGAACGATCTGAGTGACGGGAACCAGATCGACATCGGGGCGAAACCCCATTCGGGGATAAAGGCTCGGATTGATGGCCACCGGGCCGGTGGCTGCCAGCAACAGGGTGTAACCATCAGCGGCTGCCTTGGCGACCATCTCCCCCGCGACATTCCCGCCTGCGCCGGGTCGGTTGTCCACGACCACGGGCTGTTTCAGGCTTTGGCGCATGTCCTCGGCCACGAGGCGGGCCAGCAGGTCAGCCGATCCGCCAGAGGCAAAGGGGACGACGATCTTGATGGGCTTGCTGGGCCAGGGGGGCGCCTGGCTCATGGCCTGGTGAGGTGCCAGCAATGTGCCGGCAGCGAGGGCCATCGCTGCGATCCGCTTGAACATGGTGTCTCCGTTCCGACAGCCCGCCGAAAGGAGGCCGTTGCCGGGAGACTAGGGCTGAGACCGACGACGCTCCAGCTTTGTTTCGCTATATTGAACGCATGCCGGCAGAACCCCCTCTCAGCACGACAAGACGCGTGGCCGACCCGCGCATGGCGTCCTCCCTGGGCCATGGCCTGGATGTGCTGGAAGCCCTCTGCGAGGCCGGCACGGCGCTGAGCAATACCGAACTGAGCCGGCGAACCGGGCTCTCCAAGGCCACCATTTCGCGCCTGACCCTGGCCCTGCTCAGCCGGGGGCTGCTTGACGACAGCGCCCCCCAGCGGGGCTTCCGGCTGGGCCTGGGCGCGCTGAGCCTGGGTTATCCGCTGCTGGCCCGATGGGGTCTGCGACAACTGGCCCGCCCGGCCATGCTGCAGCTTGCCCAGGCCTGGGGCGCCTCCGTGTCCCTGGGGCTGCGCGATCGCCATCGGATGATCTATGTCGAAACCGTTCGAGGCAGTGACCCCGCCCAGTTCAATCCCGAAGTGGGTGCCCAGCTGCCCATGCTGGCCACCGCCATGGGCAGGGCCTGGCTGGCCAGCGCCCGCACTGACGAGCTGCAAGACCTGCGGCTTCAATTGAGCCGCCAGCAGCCCTTCGACCCCGCCCAGTTCGAAGCGCGCAGACACGAGGCCGTGCGCCAGCTTCAAGGCCAAGGCTTCTGCATCTCGGCAGGCGAGTGGTTGAGTGATGTCCACGCCCTGGCCACCCCGCTGAACATCGAGGTCCTGGGTCAGCGCCTGATCCTCAACCTGGGGCTGCCCAGGTCCAGGTGCGACGCCCCATCATTTCCGGCAACACCGGGGGCGAATCTAGGCCGGCTCGCGCAACACATCGAGCGCTGCTGGAACGAGCAGGGGGCGCCCAGGCCAGCCCCCCTCCATGCCGCCCGCCGTGCGGCGCCCAAACCCAGGCCCCGCCTTCGGCATCCCTCGGCCCAGACGCTGAGCGCCGGCCTGGACCTGCTCAGCCTTTTTGAGCCCGGCCAATGGGAACTGGGCAACAGGGAAATCGCCGACCGGCTGGGCGTCTCGCCCCAGACGGTCGTGCGCCTGACCCACACCCTGTGCGAGCGGGGCTTCCTGCAACGCAGTGAACAGCCTGTCCGCTACCAGTTGGGCTGGGCAGCCCTGACGCCAACCCAGGCCTTGTTGAATGACCTGCGCCTGAGGCGCGACGCGCGGGTGATGTTGCTGAACCTTTCCAGACGTTTGGGGGCCGCCGTGTCGCTGGGGCTGGAGTACCGATCCAGCATGATTTATGTCGAGACGGTGTGGCAAGCTGACGAACGTTTGCGCCCCCCCGACATCGGCGCCCCCATGCCTTTGTTGCGCACCGCCATGGGCCGGGCCTGGCTGGGCCAGGCCTCACCCACGCAACGGGTACAGGCCCTGAATCGACTGCGCCTGCATCAGCCTGAGGAATTCAGCCTGTACCAAGACGCAGCGCAACAGGCGGTCGATTTCTATCGGGCCAACGGCTGGTGTGGGTCCAGTGATTTCCAGGCCGACATCACCGCACTGGCCACCGCGGTGAAAGCGCCGCACGAAGGGCGCACCTATGTGCTCAACGCCGGGCTTCTGCGCTCACGCCCGCTGACAGAGCCCAGGCTGAGGGCGCTTGCCGAGGCCCTTTGCGACACCGCCCGATCCATCGAGGAGACCCTGCAGCACTGACACGCGGCCATCACCCAGACATGAAGCAGCCATCACGCAGCGATCACGCAGCGATCAATGATCGCCCGCATGCTCCACCGCGTACTTGATCAGCTCGGCCTGGCCCTCGATGCCCAGCTTGCGCTTGATGCTCTGGCGGTGCGCCTCGACCGTGCGAAAGCTCAGGCCCAGGCGGGCCGCCATCTGCTTGCTGGATTCGCCGCGCCCCAGGGCACTCAGCACCTCGGCCTCGCGGGGTGACAGCAGGGGTTTGGGCTGGTCGTTGCGGAACAAGCGGCCCGCCACCCCCGGGCTCAGAAAGGTGGCGCCGCTCATCACCACGCCGATCGCGGCCACGATCTCGTCGGCCGGTGCGTCTTTCAGCAGGTAGCCGCTGGCGCCGGCCTGCAGGGCACGCTGCACGAATTCGGGGTTGTCATACATGCTGAACATCAGCACCTTGAGGCGCGGCCAGCGCGCCAGCACCTGGGCCGTCAGCTCGATGCCGTTGACGGGCTTCATGCCGATGTCCATCAGCACCAGGTGGATGTCGTGCCGCGCCAGGCTTTGCAGGGCCTCGGCGGCCGAACCGGCCTCGTCCACCACCGTGAACTGCGCCACATGGCTCAGGCGGGCGCGCAGGCCCTCGCGCACCATGGGGTGGTCGTCCACCAGCAGCAAGCGCACTTCCGATTCGCTCATCCTTCTGACTCCTGATTGAAACGGGGGCCGGCACCGGGGCCGGGGGCCGCCGGACTCAGCGGCACCTGGGCATCGAGCTGGGTGCCCTGCCCTGGCGCACTCAAAAACTCCACCGAGCCACCCACCGCCGCCATGCGTTCGCGGATGTTGCGCAGGCCGATGCCCTGCTGCGGATCGTGGTGCAGGCGCTCGGCCTCGAAGCCCCGCCCGTCGTCGCTGATCTGCAGGTGCAGCGTGGGGCCGGCACCCGGGCTCGCAGCGTCGGCCAGCAGGCTCAGCTGCACCTGCTGGGCGGCCGCGTGCTTGGCCACATTGGCCAGGGCCTCCTGCGCCACCCGGAACAGGGCGGTCTTGATTTCTTCACTGAGCTCGGGCACCTGGGGCCCCACAAAGACCTGAGCGGCCACGCCGCTGGCCTCGCTCCATTCGGCCACCAGTTGCTCCAGCGCGGCCGGCAGGCCCAGGCGGTCCAGCATGGCGGGGCGCAGGCGGTGCGACAGGCGCCGGATCTCGGTCAGGCTGTCGCCCAGGCGGGCCAGGGCCTGATGCAGGCTGTGCTCAGGCGGCGGCCCGCCGTGCTGCACCGCGTGCAGGGCCGATTCGAGCAGCAGCTTGGTCGACACCAGGGTCTGGCTGCTGCCATCGTGCAGCTCGCGGGCCAGCCGGGCGCGCTCGTCTTCCTGCGAGCGCACCAGGCGCTGGGCCAGCAGGCGCAGCTTCTGGTCGGCAATGCGCTGCTCACTGAGGTTCAGCCACAGGCCGCTCACGCTCAGGCACAGCAGGGCCAGGCCGGCAATGCCCAGCATCCACCACAGGGTGGCGCTGATGTTGCCGCGCACCTGCTGATCGAGCTGGGTGAGGGTGTCGTCCATGTCGTCCAGGTACAGGCCGGTGCCCAGCATCAGGTGCCAGCGCGGCAGCGCGACCACGTAGCCCAGCTTGGGCACCATCTTGCCGCTGGAGGGCTTTTGCCACAGGTACTCCACGTACCCGCCGCCATTGCGGGCCTGGGCGATCAGGTGCTGGATGGTGGGCTGGCCCCGGGGGTCGCGCAGGTTCCACAGGTTGCGGCCCAGCAGCTCGGGCTGGCGCGAGTGCATCAACACCTCGCCGTCCAGGTCGTAGACAAAGAAGTAGCCGTCGCTGCCATAGTCGAGCGAGGCCAGGCGCTGGATCGCCTGCTGACGCGTGGCCGCATCGGTCAACCCGCTGTCATACAAGGGGCGCACCGTGCTGACGGCCAGGTCCACGTAGTGGCGCAGCTCGACGCGGCGCGCATTCATGTAGGTCTGAAGCACCAGCACGCGTTCGCGCTCGGCCAGCTCATGGTCCTGGTGCGAGACGGCCAGGGCCATCAGGCCCAGTGCCCCCAGCAAGGGCAGCAGGGCCAACAGCACAAACTTGGCGCGCAGACGGCGCGCGGGTGACCAGCCGCCCAGGCGAAACATCATGCGCTCAGCCTGGCCGTGCCGGGGTGGATCAGGCTCAGGCCTTGAGCACCGTCAGGCCGCCCATGTAGGGGCGCAGCACTTCGGGCACGGTGATGCTGCCATCGGCCTGCTGGTTGTTCTCGAGCACGGCCACCAGGGTGCGGCCCACGGCCAGGCCCGAGCCGTTCAGGGTGTGCACCAGCTCGTTCTTGCCCTGGGCATTCTTGAAGCGGGCCTGCAGGCGACGCGCCTGGAAGGCTTCGCAGTTCGACACCGAGCTGATCTCGCGGTAGGTGTTCTGCGCCGGCAGCCACACCTCCAGGTCATAGGTCTTGGCCGAGCCAAAACCCATGTCGCCGGTGCACAGCGCCATCACGCGGTAAGGCAGGCCCAGCCGCTGCAGGATCGCCTCGGCGTGGCCGGTCATGGCCTCCAGGGCTTCGTAGCTGCGCTCGGGGTGCACGATCTGCACCATCTCGACCTTGTCGAACTGGTGCTGGCGAATCATGCCGCGGGTGTCGCGCCCGTAGCTGCCGGCTTCGGAGCGGAAGCAGGGGGTGTGGGCCGTGAGCTTGATCGGCAGTTCGGCCTCGGCCAGCACCACGTCGCGTACAAAGTTGGTCAGCGGCACCTCGCTGGTGGGGATCAGGTAGAGCGCCGCGTGGTCGGGCACGGGCTCGCCGTCCTGACCGCCCTTTTTGGCGGCAAACAGGTCGCCTTCGAACTTGGGCAACTGGCCGGTGCCCTTGAGCGAATCGGCGTTCACGGCGTAGGGCACATAGCATTCGGTGTAGCCGTGCTCTTGCGTCTGCACATCGAGCATGAACTGCGACAGTGCGCGGTGCAGGCGGGCAATCTGCCCCTTCATCACGGTGAAGCGCGAGCCCGACAGCTTGACGCCCATGTCAAAGTCCAGGCCCAGGGGCTCGCCCAGGTCCACGTGGTCTTTCACCTCGAAGTCGTACTGGCCCGGCGTGCCCCAGCGGCGCACTTCGACGTTGCCCGACTCGTCCGAACCCAGCGGCACCGACTCGTGCGGCAGGTTGGGCACGGCCATCAGCAGGTGGTTGAGCTCGGGCTGCAGGGCCTCCAGGCGGGCTGCCGAGGTGTCGAGCTCGGTCTTGATGGCGGCCACGGCGGCCATGATGTCGTCCACGCTCTCGCCCTTGGACTTGCGCTGGCCGATCTGCTTGGACAGCGTGTTGCGCTGGGCCTGCAGCTCTTCAGTGCGGGTCTGCAGGGTCTTGCGCTCGGCCTCCAGGGTGCGGAAGGCCTCCACATTCAGGTAGGCCTGGGGCTTTTTGCGGGTTTCAAGGCGGGCGACGACCGAATCGAGGTCTTTGCGCAGGGAATTGATGTCTAGCATGGGGCGATTTTAACGAGGGGTCTCAGGGCAATTCCGGCGGTGCGCTTCAGGCCAGGGTGGCGGGGTCGAAATTGGCGCCACACAGCACCAGGCAGACCCGCTCACCGGGGGCCGGCACATAGGCGCCCGACTGCAGGGCCGCCAAGCCCAGGGCGGCGGCGGGCTCGACCGCCAGCTTGAACTCGCTCCACAGCGTTTTGCGGGCCTTGGCGATGGCCTCGTCGCCCAGCAGCAAGGCCTGGCCCACGTGGGCCTGCGTCACCTGCCAGCCGATGGCGCCGATGCGGCGAGCCCCCAGCGAGTCGGCCGCGATGCCCGACACCGCCACGTCCACGGGCTGGCCGGCCTCACGGGCTCGGAACAGGGTGGGCGCCCCTTCGGGCTCCAGGGCCACCACGCGGGCGCGCTGCTCGAACCAGGCAGCAATGCCGCCGATCAGGCCACCACCGCCCACGCTCACCAGCACGCTGTCGGGCAGGCCGGCCTCGGCCTCGATCTCGCGCGCCAGGGTGCCGGCACCGGCCACCACCTCGGGCTGGTCATAGGCATGGGTGATCAGGGCCCCGCTGACTTGCTGGCGGGCCATGCAGGCCTCGAAAGCCTCGGCATAGGTGGCCCCCACCACTTCGACACGGGCCCCCAATTCGCGCAACTTCTGGCGTTTGGCCGCAGGCGAAACCTCGGGCACGAACACCTCGCAAGGCACGCCCAGGGCGCGGGCCGCCGCCGCGGTGGCAATGCCGGCGTTGCCCCCCGAGGCCACGATCACGCCACTGGCCGGAATCGGCTGGGCCAGCAGGCGGTTCAGCATGCCACGGGCCTTGAAACTGCCGCTGACCTGCAGGTGCTCCAGCTTGAGCCAGACCTCGGCGGCCGCCACCCCCAGGGTGGCACCGGGCAGCCGCCACAACGGTGTGGCACGCAAAAAACCTTGGGGGCCCTGCTGTTGCAGGCGGGCCGAAGCGGCCTCGATATCGGAACGCAAGATCATGGGGCGGGCAATCGTCGCAAAATACGAAGCTCGCAGTGTATCTAGCCCTGATCGTCGGGGCAGCCCACCGCTGGCCCCCACGGGCGGCTCCGGAGAAGCGCATGTTCTACGTTTTTGGTCTGGGTGGCCCCATCTACCGGGGCACGATGGAAAACCTGTCCGAGCTGAGCCCGGTGCGCGCCCTGTCGGCCACACGAGGTGTGCACCGCAGCGACGCCCTGCACCGCGACGCCTTCGAGTTGCCCGCCGCCACCCCACGCCCGCCGTCCAACGCCTTGCACACCCGGCGCAACGACGCCATGGCGGCCTATGCCGATGCCCAGCAGGCCAAACCGCCGGCCCGCCAACCCCTGGACCGGGTGCAGGACGTGATGAGCCGCGAGGTGTTCAGCGTGCCACCCGAAATCACCGTGGCCGAGGCCTGGGAGGCCCTGGCCGCACGTGGCGTGGGCCAGGCCCCGGTGCTGGATGCCCAGGGCCTGTTGATCGGTTTGCTGCTGCGCGCCGACATGATGCCGCCGGTGCTGATGCCCGCCCCCAGCGCCACCGGCATCTCTGCCTGGAAGCTGGCCCAGCAGAGCGTGCGCGACATCATGCTCACCCCCGTGCCCGCCGTGGCCGGCGACACCTCGCTGCGCCGCGCGGCCCGGGTGCTGCTGGACATGGGCCTGCCCGGCCTGCCCGTGACGCAGGACGACGGCCACGTGATCGGCTTCCTGTCGCGCGCCGACATCCTGCGCGCCGTGGTCGCCGACCCGCCGCTGGACCTGTGGACCTGAACCCGCCTCCTCAAGCGTCCAGTTTCAGGCCCTTGGGCAAGGGGAACTTCAACGTTTCCTCAATCCCGTCCATCTTGCGCACCGCCACGGCCCCGAAGGCGCGCAGGCGCTCGATCACCTGGTTCACCAGCAGCTCAGGGGCCGAGGCGCCCGCGGTCAGGCCGACCCGGGCCTTGCCTTCGAACCAGGCGGGCTGCAGTTCGGCCGCGCTGTCCACCATGTAGGCGGGGGTGCCCAGCTTTTCGGCCAGCTCGCGCAGGCGGTTGCTGTTCGAGCTGGTCGGGCTGCCCACCACGATCACGATGTCGACCTGGGGGCTGAGGATCTTCACCGCGTCCTGGCGGTTTTGCGTGGCATAGCAGATGTCCTGCTGCTTGGGCTCGCGCACCTTGGGAAAGCGCAGGCGCACGGCCTCGGCGATCTCGACGGCGTCGTCCACGCTCAGCGTGGTCTGGGTCACCACGGCCAGCTTGTCGGTCTGCCCGGGCTGCACACGGGCCACATCGGCCACGTCTTCGACCAGGTGGATGCCGTGATCCAGTTGGCCCATGGTGCCCTCCACCTCGGGATGCCCCTTGTGGCCGATCATGATGAACTCATAGCCCTCGCGCGCCAGCTTGGCCACCTCGACGTGCACCTTGGTCACCAGCGGGCAGGTGGCGTCGAAGATCGAAAAGCCGCGTGCCCGGGCCTCTTCCTGCACCGCCCGGCTCACGCCGTGGGCGCTGAACACCAGGGTGGCGCCCGGGGGCACGTCATCGAGCTCTTCAATGAAGATCGCGCCCTTGTTCTTGAGGTCGTTCACCACATAGGTGTTGTGCACGATCTCATGGCGCACATAGATCGGCGCACCGAACTTCTGCAGCGCACGCTCCACGATCTCGATGGCCCGGTCCACGCCGGCACAGAAGCCACGCGGCTCGGCCAGGGTGATTTCGGACAGGGTCCTCTGCTGGTCATTTTTCATTGCAATCCTCCATCCGCAGCTCAGCAAATCGCCACGTACTCATCGATCAAAAGGCCGCGGAGCAGGCCATGCCAGCAGACACCGCGGAGCTGGCTTTGCCAGGCCGCTGGTGTCGTCCCCTGGGGGAAGGCGCCGAAGGCGACTCAGGGGGGACCATCTCACAACACTCCGATCAGTTGCACTTCAAAGGTGACCGGCTGGCCGGCCAGCGGGTGGTTGAAATCGAACAGCACCGCGTCATCGCTGAGCTGCTGCACCGCGCCGGCATAGCTGCCGGTGCCATCGGGCGTGGGGAACTGCACCACATCGCCCACGTCGTACTGCTCGTCCGGGTCGCCGAACTGGGCCAGCAGCTTGCGCGCCACCCATTGCAGCATGTCGGGGTTGCGCTCGCCAAAGGCCTCGCCGGCCGGGATCTCGAACTGGGTGCGTGTGCCCTCGGCCAGGCCGATCAACCGCTGCTCCACCGCAGGCGACAACTCGCCCGAGCCCAGCGACAAAGTAGCGGGTTTGTCGTCGAAAGTATTGATGATGTCCCCCGCCGGCCCGGCCAGGCGGTAGTGCAAGGTCAGGAACGAAGAAGGCTGAACGACAGATGCTTGAGAGGGCGTTGTTGACATGGAAGTCCCGATAAACTGACCGCCATTGTAAAAAACCAGCCAGAGCCCCTTCAGCACCGGGGCTCTATTCCCTCGCCTCCCCCCCGCTTTCCGCACTTTTCTCACCATTCCTGCACCTCAGCCCCGCCCCCTGAGCCCCCTGCCCTGAGCCCCATGATCCCCATGAGCCCGCTGAACCTGCCCCCCGAAGCCCGCCCGCGCGAAAAGTTGATCGCGCGTGGCGCCGGTGCGCTCAGCGACGCCGAGCTGCTGGCCCTGTTGCTGCGCACCGGCCTGGCCGGCAAAAGCGTGCTGATGCTGGCGCAGGAGCTGCTCGACGCCTTTGGCGGCATGGCGGGCCTGCTGCAGGCCAAACTGGAAGACCTGAAACGCATCAAGGGCCTGGGCGGCACCGCCAAGCGGGCCGAACTCAGTGCGGTGCTGGAGCTGGCCCGCCGAGCCCTGGCCCAGCAGCTGAGCGAGCGCGCCGTATTCGACTCACCCGACGCCGTGCGCCGCTACCTGCAACTTCATTTGGCGCACAAGGGCCATGAGGTGTTTGCCGTGCTGTTTCTCGACAGCCAGAACCGCATGCTGGCCTTCGAAGAGCTGTTTCGCGGCACGCTCAACCAGACCTCGGTCTACCCCCGTGAGGTGGTGCTGCGCGCGCTGCACCACCAGGCCGGCGCCGTGGTGCTGGCACACAACCACCCCAGTGGCCAGGTGCAGCCTTCGGCGGCCGACCAGGCCTTGACCCAGCACCTGAAGGCGGCCCTGGGCCTGATCGATGTGCGCGTGCTCGACCACCTGATCGTGGCACCCGGCCAGGCCCTGTCGATGGCCGAGAAAGGGCTGCTGTGAGCGCCCTGCCCGAACGCAGCGGCAGCCCCCTGGTGCTGCACTCGCTGCAAGACCTGAAACAGCTGCAAAAGCGCCTGGCCCAGCAACGCGCCGAGGCCGAGGCCCTGGAGCGCGCCCGCCGCGAGGCCGCCGCCCGCGAACAGGCCCGGCATCGCCTGTTCGAATTGGCCGTGGGCCCGGTGATCCCGCTGCGCCAGCACGGCCGGGTGCTGCTGCAAAACGACCCACCGGCGCCCATCCCCTACCAGCACCAGCTTGACGAACAACGCGTGCTGCTCGAATCCATCAGCGACGACTTCGACGTCAGCTCCCTGCTCGACACCGATGACGCCCTGAGCTTTCGCCGTCCCGGCATCAGCGTCGAGGTCACGCGCAAGCTGCGCCGGGGCGTCTGGAGCATCCAGCGCCAGCTGGACCTGCATGGCCTGCGCACCGACGAGGCGCGAGAGGCGCTGGGCCAGTTCATCCGCGAAACCCACAAGATCGGCGTGCGCTGCGTGCGCGTGGTGCACGGCAAGGGCCTGGGCTCGCCCGGCAAAAGCCCGGTGCTCAAGGGCCGGGTGCAAAGCTGGCTGGTGCAGAAGAACGAAGTACTGGCCTTTGTGCAGGCCCGGCCCGCCGAAGGCGGGGCCGGTGCGCTGGTCGTGCTGTTGCGACCGTCACCGGGCGGTGCCTGATCGCCCCGCAAATGCGCAGGAACGGACACGCCAAGATCGCCTGATTGCGGAACAATGGGCGCCATGCCTGCTCTTGAACCCCGCCGCGAGCCCCCCTCCAGACACCAACGCCATCTGGCACGGCTGGCGCGTGCAGTGACCTACCTGGACGGACACCTGGCCACCCCTCTGGACACCCGAAATCTCGCCACCCACGCGGCGCTGTCCCCCTTTCACTTCCATCGCCTGTTCCAAGCCTATTTCGGCACCACGGTCAGCGGCTACCTGACCTGGCGCCGCCTGCAAAAGGCCTGTGAGCTGCTGACGAGGACAGACGCAGCGGTCCTGGAGGTGGCGCTTGAGGTGGGGTACACCAGCGCACAAGCCCTGGCCAAGGCGATGCGGCGCGAACTGGACACCACCCCTACGGCCGTGAGGAAGGGTTTGAGCCCCCGATGGCAACAACTTTTCGAACGGCGTGCCTGTGGTGCCGAGGCCAAGGACGACCATGGCCTGAAGCCCCGGATGACCCACACCCCCGAACTGCATGTGCTCACCGCCATCGGGCGTGGAATGGACCAGGGCAGCATGCACCGCGCTGCACGGCAGGCCCTGGGCGAGCTGATTCCCACACTCACCCTGGCCGGCCTGATGCCCCGCATGAAGACCTGTGTGGCCTTGATGGCCGACGAACCCCAGGGGCCCGAAGACCAACAGGCCAGGATGCAGGTCGGCGCCATTTTCGACTTCCACTTGCATCGCCGTGAGGGCCTGATCACCCGCCCCGAGGTGCCACTCACTGGGAGTCTTCACTGGCAGACATTGCCCGCAGGGCGCCATGCCGTTTTCTCCCACCAAGGTTCGCACCGCCAGTTGCACAAGAGCTGGGGCGCGATCTACCGGGACTGGCTGCCCCACACCGGCTACCTGCTGCGCGATGCCCCGCCCTTCGAATACTTTCTGAATGACCCGCGCTGGACCGCCGAAGCCGACCTTCGCACCGACATCTACATCCCCTTGGAGTGAGACCCGACCGTGAACCAGCCCTCGCCTGCTTTGAACCCCACAGAACTGCTCGACCTCGATGCCCGCGCCCAGGTGGCTGCCCTGGCGCGGGGCGACTGCAGCGCCCTGGCCCTGTGCGAGGCGGCCATCGCCCGCATCGAGGCCCATGACGGCCCCATCAACGCGGTGGTGGTGCGGGATTTCGACCATGCCCGTGCCCAGGCCCGCGCGGCAGACGAGGCCCTGGCCCGCGGCGAACGCCGGCCCCTGCTGGGCCTGCCGATGACGGTGAAAGAATCCTTCAACCTGGCCGGCCTGCCCACCACCTGGGGCTTCGAGTTCGCCCGTCAACATCGGGCCGAGCAGGATGCCCTGGCGGTGAAGCGGCTCAAGGCGGCTGGCGCCGTGATCCTGGGCAAGACCAATGTGCCGGTGGGCCTGGGCGACTGGCAATCGGCCAACCCGAACTACGGCCGCACCCGCAACCCCCTGGACCTGAGCCGCACACCGGGCGGCTCGTCGGGCGGTGGCGCCGCGGCGCTGGCGGCGCGCTTTGTGGCCCTGGAGCTGGGCTCGGACATCGGCGGCTCGATCCGGGTGCCGGCGCACTTCTGCGGCGTGTATGGTCACAAGCCCAGCCTGGGTCTGCTGCCAGCGCGCGGCCATGATTTTCCGGGCCTGGGCAGCGGCGCCCCGAACGAACTGGCGGTGATCGGCCCGCTGGCACGCAGCGTGGACGACCTGGAACTGGCCCTCAGCGTGCTGGCCGGCCCCGAAGCGCCGCAGTCAAAGGCCTACACCCTGCAACTGCCGCCGGCCCGCGACATGCGGCAGGCGCGCTGCCTGCTGCTGGACCAACACCCCGACCTGCCGGTGTCACAAGACACCCAGGCGGCCTTGCAAGAGGTGGCCAACACCCTGCAGGCTGGCGGCTGCAGCGTGCTGCGCAGCAGCGAGCGCCTGCCCAATCTGGAGATGGCGCACAAGATCTACACGGGCCTGCTCAACACCTTCATGACCCGGGGGCAGCCCGGCGCCACATCCATCAGCGCACACGAGTGGCTGACCTTGCTGGACCGCCGCGCGGGCCTGCAGCTGCAGTGGCAGGCCTTGTTCGAGGAGGTGGATGTGGTGCTGACGCCGGTGCTGGGCTGCACCGCCTACCCGCACATCGACCCAATGGACTGGGCCAGCGCCACCGTCGAGGTGGATGGCCAATCCCACCTGCTGGGGCCGCAGATCTTCTGGCCCGGCATCGCCACGGTGGCCGGCCTGCCCGCCACCAGCGCGCCCGTGGGCCGCGACCGCGACGGCCTGCCCATCGGCCTGCAGGTAATCGGGCCGATGTTCGAAGACCTCACACCGCTGGCCCTGGTGCGCCGGCTGGAGGCCCTGCGCTGAATCAGGCCGCCCCGCCCAAGCGGGCCAGGGCCTCGCCGGTGACACGGCAGATGCGCCAATCAGGCATCACCGTGGCGCCCATGGCCTCATAGAAGTCGATCGCGCTCTGGTTCCAATCCAGCACCGACCACTCAAAGCGCCCGCAGCCGCGCTGCACGGCCAGCTCGGCCAGGGCCTTGAGCAAGGCCTTGCCCACGCCGTGTCCGCGCGCCTCGGGGCGCACGAACAGGTCTTCGAGGTACAGGCCGCGCTGGGCCAGAAAAGTCGAGTAGTTATGGAAGAACAGCGCAAAGCCCTGCACCTGGCCATCGACCTCGGCCAGCAGCACCTCGGCGGCCGGGTGAGCACCGAACAAGGTGTCGGCCAGCTTTTCAGGCGTGGCCACCACGCGGTCCAGCAGGTTCTCGTACTCGGCCAGGCCGCGGATCAGGCCCAGGATGGTGTCGACATCGGCCGGCGTGGCCGCACGCAGGTGCACGGAAGAAGAAATGGCTTCGGTCATGGGCGCCTATGTTACGCACCCGGGCCGGCGCCGTTCAGATGCCTTTGTTGCGCATCCAGTCGGCCGTGCCGAAAAAGCTTTCCTTGAGGCGGGCCCGCAGGTCCTCGGGCACGCCCGTCTCGCCCATGGCCTGGTCCATGCAGGCCACCCACTGGTCGCGCTCCTTGATGCCGATCGGAAACGGCAGATGCCGCGCCCGCAGCATCGGGTGCCCAAAACGGTCGGTGTAGTGCGAGGGGCCGCCCAGCCAGCCGCACAGAAACCAGAACAGGCGCTGGCGCGCATTGCTCAGATCGGGGCCATGGGCAGCGCGCAGGTCATGGTAGCCAGGCTCCAGGTCCATCAGATCGTAAAAGCGCTCGGTCAGCGCCAACACGCGCTCTTCGCCGCCGATCCATTCGAAAGGGGTGGCGGGGGTGGAAGGGGTATCCAGGTTGTCGTCGGTGCTCATAGGATGGCGATTGTCGCCTGGGTCACATCCATCGCGGACTCTCAAACGCCCATTCACCCGACGACCCCAGCGCTCACAGCCAGCGCGACCCGATCTGCGATCAGCCCGAGGACACCATGCCTGCTCATCTGAAACTATCCCGAAATTTGGTGCGCCAGGCCCAAGCTGCCGCCATCAGAGAACACCGGACGACCGCCCAACAAATCGAGTACTGGGCGCGCATCGGCAGGATTGCACTGCAAAACCCAGACATGCCGATAGGCCTGATTCTGGAAACGCTGCACGCCTTGGCCGAAGTCGATGCGGGCGCCGTCAACCTTGACAAGCCCAACCAATCAGCGAGATGGACATGAACCCCACATGCGGCCTGTCGCTGCTCACCGCCCTGCTCCTGGGTTCGCAGGGCGGATGGGCCACCGTCATCACCACTGATCCGTCCCCCGAACCCGGGATCTACACACCACCCGCCATTCGTAGGATCACTGTTCTGCGACAGCCCTCCGAACAGTCAGGCCGCCAACCCTACTGCCAATCCACAAGGGTCGATGCCCGGCGCGCTGGTTATTTCCTGAATGAGGCCCGCGCGGGCAGTGAAGCCCAATACCGGCGCGATCTGCTGCTGGGTGACTGTCATGCGGATCTGAGGCTCAAGTTCGCTGGTGGGCAACGGGCAACCCTGACCATCGACAACGCCACTGGCTGGGGGGTGTTGAGCCGCGCCAGTGGGGACACCTACCTCTACTGCCCAGCCTGTGAAGGCTTGCTGGAGCTTGACTTTGCCTTTTCGCCTTCGCAGGGGGCTCGATGAAAAGAGAACGAAAGCCCATCGAAACACGTCCCAAGCCGCCGCCTACGATCGTCCCGACATCTGCGGAGCATTTTGAGGGGCTGTACCAAGCACTCGATTCAGTGGCACGGGAGAGGCGTTATCTCGCCTTTTTCCAGGCTCCCCCCATTGAGAGTGCCTTTGCATTTTTCAGAAATATCGTTGAAAACGATCTTTGCCAAGTTCTCGCCGTTGAGAGTGGATCGGTTGTTGGTTGGTGCGATGTTCTTCCCAAGTTTGGAGACGCCTGTGCACATGTTGGAACTCTGGGCATGGGGCTCATCCCATCCGCACGTCATCGTGGTCTCGGCTCGATGCTTCTGGCAGCCTGCATTGAACGGGCTTGGACTGCGGATATTTCCCGCATCGAGCTATCCGTGAAAGCTGACAACACTAACGCGACCGCACTTTACAAAAGATTCGGATTCATCGTCGAAGGGGTGAACCGCATGGCATTTTTCATGGATGGTCAGTTTTTTGACACGTACACCATGGCATTGCTCCGCGGCGCGGATGGTCATTCGATAACGCATAGCCCGCGATCTGAGTAAGCGTAGCTACACGACTCACTTCTGAAAATCAGATCGCAAAAGCGCTCGGTCAGCGCCAACAAATGCACTTCACCGCCGATCCATTCGGAACTGGGTGGCGGGGGATGGATTGGGCGCTTTCAGGGTGTCGTCAGTGCTCATGGGCTGTCATTGCCACCTCAGCCGGGCGGCACTCTCGGCTCGACACCGCCCCAGGCCGAACCTCACCCCGCAGCCCGCCGCAGCGTCTCCACCACCGGCCGGCGCAGCACCTCGCGCAGGCCCCACCAGCCGGCGGCCAGGGCCAGCACGGCGCCGGCCGCGGCGCCGCCCAGCAGCACCCAGGGCGAGGCGGTCCAGGCGAACTCGAACACAAAGTGGGCCAGGCCCCAGCCCACGCCGGCGGCCACGGCGCTGGCCAGAAAGCCGGCCAGCAGGCCCACGCCGAGCAGTTCGGCGCCCTGCACCTGGCGCAGCAGGCGGCTGCTGGCGCCCACGGCGCGCATGATGGCGAACTCGCGGGCGCGCTCTTCACGGGTGGCGGTGACGGCGGCAAACAGCACCACCAGGCCGGCGGCCAGGGTGAAGGCGAACAGGAACTCCACCGCCTGCACCACCTGGTCCAGCACGCGCTGGATCTGATTGAGCGTGCTGCTCATGTCCACACTGGTGATGTTCGGAAACTGCCGCACCAGGGCATTGTCAAAGCCGCGCTGCGTCGGGGCCCGAAAGGCCGCCAGGTAGGTGACCGGCACATCGGGCAGGCTGGCCACCGGGTAGATGACGAAGAAGTTCGCGTGCAGCGAGCCCCAGTCCACCTTGCGCAGCGAGGTGATGCGCGATTCGGTCTGCACGCCGCCGATGTCAAAGCGCAACTGGTCGCCCAG
Source organism: Curvibacter sp. EU05-FHT14A10 (assembly GCF_058791075.1). Taxonomy (NCBI): domain Bacteria; kingdom Pseudomonadati; phylum Pseudomonadota; class Betaproteobacteria; order Burkholderiales; family Comamonadaceae; genus Curvibacter; species Curvibacter sp. EU05-FHT14A10. The sequence goes on along the minus strand of NZ_JBYTDE010000008.1, from coordinate 232,233 downwards.
CTTCAGGCCCAGGGTCTGGGCAATGCCTTCTTCGACGCTCACCGCGCCGGCCTCGTCGGGGGTCCAACGGCCCGCCACCACCGGGTTGTGCGGGGGACGCTCGGCGCTGTTGGACAGGTTGAACTCACGGTCGACCAGGCGCTTGGCCCGCTCGCCGGGGTAGTCCTCGGGCTTGACGGGCTGGCCGTTGATGGCTACCAGGCGGCCCCGGATCATGGGGTACCAGTCGAACTGGCGCACGCCGCCCTGGCGCAGCGCGGCCTGAAAATCGCCCGCCTGCTCGGGCAGCACATTGATCACAAAGCGGTTGGGGGCATCGGGTGGCGTGGCCTGGCGCCAGCTGCTGATCAGATCGGTGCGCAACAGCACCAGCAGCACCAGGGCCAGCAGGCCCACGGCCAAGGCACTGACCTGCACCACCGCATAGGCCGGGCGGGCCGAGACCTGGCGGGTGGCCAGCACCAGCCAGCGCGGCGCGGTGCTTTCATTGACGCTGCGGCGCAAGGCCTGCACGGCCAGCCAGCTCAGGCCGGCAAACAGCAGCACGGCGCCTGCAAAGCCCCCCACCGCGATCAGGCCCAGCAGGCGGTCGCTGCTGACGGCCATCAGCAAGGCGGCAAAGCCCGCCACGCCCAAGCCCAGCACCAGCAACGAGGCCGGCTTGAGCCCGCCCAGGTCGCGCCGGATCACGCGCAGCGGCGGCACCTGGGCCAGTTGCAGCACCGGCGGCAAGCCAAAGGCCACCAACAGGGTCAGGCCCATGCCCAGGCCCAGCAGCGCGGGCCAGGCCGTGGCCGCGGGCAGGGCCGCATCCACCAGGCCTGCCAGCAGGGCCACAAAGGCATAGTGCACCGCATAGCCCAGGGCCACGCCCAGCAGGCTGGCGGCCACACCGGCCAGCACAAACTCAAAGGCGTAGGCCAGCGCGATGGTGCGCTGGCTCTGCCCCAGCACGCGCAACATGGCGCAATCGTCCAGGTGGCTGGCGGCAAAGCCGCGGGCGGCCAGCGCCACCGCCACGGCACTCAGCAAGGCGGCCAGCAAGGCCACCAGGTTGAGGAATTTCTCGGCCCGGTCCAGGGTCTGGCGCATCTCGGGGCGGCCGCTGTCCAGGGATTCGATGCGGGCACCCCGCAGGCCGCTGCGTTTCATCTCGGCCTCGGCCCAGTCGGTGAAGGCCTTGACGGCCGGGCCCTCGCCCGCCACGGCCAGCCGGTGGTTGATGCGGCTGGCCGGCTGCACCAGGCGGGTGGCCGCCAGGTCGGATTCGCGCACCATGACCCGCGGGGCAAAGTTCATGAAGCCGGCGCCACGATCGGGCTCCAACACCAGCACGCGCGCAATGCGCAGGCGGCTGTCGCCCAGCAGCAGGGGGTCGCCCAGGTGCAGGTCCAGCGATTCGAGCACCGCCGCGTCCACCCACGCCTCGCCGGGTGCCGGCACCTCGCGCGTGGGCTCGCCGGCACCGTCGGCCGTGGCCGAGACCAGCAACTGGCCACGCAAGGGGTAGCCGGGGCTGACCGCCTTCAGCGCCACCAGGCGGCTGGCGCCGCCCTGCTCGTCGGCCGCCCGCCCCATGGTCGGGAAGGTCTGGGTGGCCCCCACCTGCAGGCCCAGGGCCTGCGCCCGCTCGGCAAAGGCGGCCGGGGCCGGGTTGTCGCTGGCCAGCACCGCGTCGCCGCCCAACAGTTGGCGGGCATCGCGCTGCAGCCCGCCCTTGAGCCGGTCCGAAAAAAAACCCACCGCACTGAGGGCCGCCACCGCCAGGGTCACGGCCACGATCAACAGGCGCAACTCGCCGGCGCGCAGGTCACGCCACAGGGTGCGCCACCCCAGACTGAAAAATGAAGGCTTCATGCGCGCCACCATAGCGCAAAGCTGTGTCAGCCGTGGTGGGCGGAGGGCCAAGACCGGAGGTGGCGCTCAGATCGACCCGCTAGCACGCCCCGGCCACAGGTCGCGCCAGGCTCTTCGGCCACTGCTCAAGGCCCCAGCCGCGCCTCCAACGCCCCCAGCACCGGCACCAGGCCGGCGCCCAGGCGCATCTGCGGGTTCGACGGACCGTCGGGCTTGCCGGCCTCGACCTCTCGTTTGCCAATCACCAGGCGGGCCCGCTCAAAGGCCTGGGTGAAGGAATGGGTCTGGCGCAGTTGCTCGTCGACCACCGCCCGGCCGAAAAAGGTCAGCTCCGACAGGCGGCCGCAGCCGTACGAGGTGTGCTCGGCGTCCGACGCGGTGATGACCAGGCTGGTATCGGTGGCCAAGGGCTCGATCCAGCCGCCGGCAAAGCAGGCCGACACCATGATCACGCGGTTGCGGATGCCGGCTTCGTCCAGCAGCCGGCGCAGCAGGCCGGGGTCGACCGGGGCCACCTCCAGCGGGTCATTGCTGGCCGCCAGTTGAAAGTTCTGCGCCCCGTGCGAGGTCAGGTACACCACCAGCAGATCGTGTTCGCGGTCCATGTGGGTGGCCAGCAGGCCGATGGCACGGCCCAGGTTCTCAGGCGTGGCCCAGGGCAAGGTGGTGGCGGTCTCGGGGTTGTTCAGCAGGTGCAGCACCCGACCTTCGGCATCAAAGCGCTGGCGCAACACATCAGCCATCAGCTGGCTTTCGCGGCGGAACACCGCCTCGCTACCGTCGGGCGCAAACACCAGGCCATAGACATCGACCACGCCATCGCGCTGCGCCGCCAGGCCCTGTTCGGCGGCAGGCCACAGGGCTTGCTGGGCCTCAAACACGCCTTGGCTCAGGTGCAGGCGCGGGGGCTCGGGGGTGTCGGCGTCGGCCAGTTCGGCACTCTCGTCGGGCGCCCAGGGGCGGTCCGGGAACTGCCAGATGGCCAGGGCGAACAGGCCGGCCAGCAAGGCCGCAAACAGGCCCAGACGCCAGCGCGGGCCGGCAAAACGCGCCGTCAAGCGCACCACCGCCGCCCACAGCCACACCGTCAGGCCCAGGTACAGGCCCCAGTAGATCCATGGCAGGGCCATGGTCTGGGCCGGCAGCCATTCGCGTACCACGGCGATCGACAGGGCCTGCAGCACCAGCTGTGCCGGCAAGGCCACGCCCGAGCTGAGCGCAAACCAGGTGCCCAGCCCCCGCAGGTGCCAGGGGTCGTCATCGATCTCGGCCACGCGCTCGGGCGGCAGGGCAAACCAGGCGCCCCACAGCGACAGCAGCGTCATCCACCAGGGCACCAGCCAGGCCCGCCAGTCAAAGAGGGCGGGGCCAGGCACCTCCAGCCGAGCCAGCCCCAGCAAAAGCCCCGAGGCCAGCACCGTGAGCAACAGCACCTGAAAGGGCGAAGGCTGGGCATGACCCACGCCCGGCGACACGAAAAAGCCGGCCCTCAGGCCGCCCAGCATCCAGCGCCCGATGGACACCCGCTCGGGGGGATAGGGGCGCGCCTCACCCACGGCCCAGATCGGACCGGCCGCATCGGCCAGGGCCAGGGGGGCGGTGTCTTCGTCGTCGACAGCGACCGTGTCGTTCCAGTCCTCGGATTCGTAACTGTTCGTCATCCCGTCATGATGCCAGCAAGCTGAACGGTCAAACTAGGCATATGGGCGCGCAATGATCCCGCCATAGCCGGTTTGTCGTTCCAGACCGCCCTGCCCCATCGAAAGCCCTCTGACATGCGAGCCCTGTTGCCCCGCTGGCTGGCGCCCCTGCTGCGCCGCCGCTACACCAACCGCCTGTTTGGCCGCCACGCCTGGCTGGACCACAGCCTGGCCCATCCACCCGAAGCCCGGCCCGGCGCCGCCGACCCGCTGGTGCCCATGCTGATGCGGGCCGCCCAGGCCACCCCTGAGCAACTGCTGGCGCAGTTGCAGGCGCCCGCCGGCGGCTTGACCGAGGCCGAGGCCGCCGAGCGATTTCGCCGCATCGGCCCCAACGAGGTGGCCCACGACAAGCCGCCCACCGCCGCCCAGCGCCTGTGGCGGGCCTACAACAACCCCTTCAACCTGTTGCTGACCCTGTTGGCGGCCGTGTCGTGGCTGACCGATGACAACAAGGCCACGGTGGTGATCGGCAGCATGGTGGCCTTGAGCACGGTCGTCCGTTTCGTGCAGGAGGCGCGCTCCAGCCGCGCCGCCGAGGCGCTCAAGGCCCTGGTCAGCAACACCGCCACGGTGTGGCGGGTGCCGGCCGGCAGCGCGACCCCGCAGGCTCAGGAGCGCCCCTTGCGCGAACTGGTGCCTGGCGACCACCTGCAGCTGTCGGCGGGCGACATGATCCCGGCCGACTGCCGGGTGCTGAGCGCCCGCGACCTGTTCGTGGCCCAGGCCGCCATGACCGGTGAATCGATGCCGGTCGAAAAGTTTGTCAGTGCGCACGACCCGCAGCACCCCGAGGCCGGCCCTGGCCAGGGCCCGCTGGAGCAGCACAACCTGCTGTTCATGGGCACCAACGTGGTGTCGGGTTCGGCCACGGCCGTGGTGCTGGCCACCGGCAACCAGAGCTACTTCGGCACCGTGGCCGCCCACATGAACGCGGGCGATGGCACGGTGACGGCCTTCCAGAGCGGAGTCAACAGCGTGAGCTGGCTGCTGATCCGCTTTGCGCTGGTGATGGTGCCCATCGTGCTGCTGGTCAATGGCTTCACCAAGGGGCATTGGGGTGAGGCGTTTCTGTTTGCCATGTCGGTGGCGGTGGGCCTGACGCCCGAGATGCTGCCCATGATCGTCACCACCACCCTGGCCAAGGGCGCGGTGATGCTGTCGCGCCAGCAGGTGATCGTGAAACGCCTGGACGCGATCCAGAACTTCGGGGCCATGAACGTGCTGTGCACCGACAAGACCGGCACACTGACGCAGGACCGCATCGTGCTGGAGCGCCACACCGATGTGTTCGGCCAGGCCAGCGACGAGGTGCTGAAGTTCGCCTACCTCAACAGCCACTACCAGACCGGCCTGAAGAACCTGCTGGATCGGGCCGTGCTGGAGCATGTGGAGATGGCCACCGAACTGCGCCTGGCACAGGACTACCGCAAGGTGGACGAGATCCCCTTCGACTTTGTGCGCCGGCGCATGTCGGTGGTGGTGGCCGAGCAGGACCACCACCACGAGCTGATCTGCAAGGGCGCGCTGGAGGAGATGCTGGCGATCTGCAGCCGGGTCCGCACCCAGGACGCCCAATGCCCCGAGGGCCCCTGCGAACAAGCCCTGGACGGCGAATTGCTGGCCCGGGTACGCGAGGTGGCCGCCCAGCTCAACCGCGAGGGCCTGCGCGTGGTGGCCGTGGCCATGAAAGAGCTGCCACTGGATCAGACGGTGTTCGGCGTGGCCGACGAGAGCGGGCTCACCCTGATCGGCTACGTGGCCTTTCTCGACCCACCCAAGGAGTCCACCGCCCCCGCCCTGCAGGCCCTGGCCGCCAGCGGTGTGGCCGTCAAGGTGCTGACCGGCGACAACGAACTGGTGACGGCCCGCGTCTGCACCCAGGTGGGCCTGCCGGTGCAGCCGGTGGTGCTGGGCCCGGCATTGGACGCGCTGGACGATGCGGCCCTGGCCCGCTGCGTGGAGCAGCACCAGCTGTTTGCCAAGCTGACGCCGCTGCACAAGGAGCGCATCGTGCGGGCGCTGCGCCGCAACGGCCATGTGGTGGGCTTCATGGGCGATGGCATCAACGACGCCCCCGCGCTGCGCGCGGCCGACATCGGCATCTCGGTGGACAGCGCGGTCGACATCGCCAAGGAGGCGGCCGACATCATCCTGCTGGAAAAAAGCCTGATGGTGCTGCAAGAGGGCGTGCTGGAGGGGCGGCGCACTTTCAGCAACCTGCTCAAGTACCTGCGCATGACAGCCAGCTCGAACTTCGGCAACGTGTTCTCGGTGCTGGTGGCCAGCGCCTTTTTGCCTTTTTTGCCCATGCTGCCGCTGCAACTGCTGGTGCAGAACCTGCTGTACGACTTCTCGCAGACCGCCATCCCCTTTGACCGGGTCGACGAGGCCCTGGTGCAGCAGCCGCTGCGCTGGAACCCCGAGGGCATCGGCCGCTTCATGGTGTATTTCGGGCCGCTGAGTTCGGTCTTCGACATCGCCACCTTTGCACTCATGTGGTGGGTCTTCGGCGCCAACAGCGAGGCACGGCAGACCCTGTTCCAGTCGGGCTGGTTCGTGGTGGGACTGCTCACGCAGACGCTGATCGTGCACCTGCTGCGCAGCCCCAGGCTGCCCTTTGTGCAAAGCCGCCCTGCCCCGCTGCTGCTGGGCATGACCGCGGGGGTGGCCGCGCTGGGCATCTTCCTGGTGCAAGGCCCGCTGGCCGGGTATTTCAGGCTGCAGGCCCTGCCCCCGGCCTACTTTGGCTGGCTGCTGCTGATTCTGCTGGGCTATGGCCTGCTGACCACGGGGGTCAAGCGCTGGTATGCCGGGCGCTTTGGCTGGCAATGAGCACTGCAACAGCAAAAAGACGCAGAATCAACAATCTGTGACATTCACCGCGGGCCGAGCCGATGCGCCGGCCCCACTTTCAGGAGTTCCCACCCGATGAGCAAGCCGGCCGCCAACCCCTTCAAGCAAGCCCTGCGCGAAAAGCGCGCCCAGATCGGCCTGTGGCTGTCGGCCGCCTCGCCCTACCTCAGCGAGGTCAGCGCCACCGCCGGCTTCGACTGGCTGTTGATCGACGGCGAGCACGCCCCCAACACCTTGCAAACCACCTTGCAGCAGTTGCAGGTGGTGGCACCGTACCGCTCACAACCGGTGGTGCGCGCCGTTGAAGGCCAGGTGGCGCTGGTCAAGCAGTTGCTCGACATCGGTGCCCAGAACCTGCTGATCCCCATGGTTGACACGGCCGAGCAGGCCGAGTTGATGGCGCGTGCCGTGCAATACCCGCCCAAGGGCATCCGCGGGGTGGGCAGCGCCATTGCCCGCGCCTCGCGCTGGAGCCTGCGCGCCGACTACCTCGATGTGGCCGACGACGAGATCTGCCTGCTGGTGCAGGCCGAGAGCGTGACCGCCCTGACGAACCTGAGCGCAATCGCCGCCGTCGAGGGCGTGGACGGCGTGTTCATCGGCCCGGCCGACCTGGCCGCCTCGATGGGCCACCGCGGCAAGCCGGGCCACCCCGAGGTGCAGGCGGCCATCGAAGGCGCCATCCGGACCATCGTCGGCGCCGGCAAGGCGGCCGGCATCCTGACCTCCGACACGCAACTGGCGCGCCACTACCTGTCCCTGGGCGCCACCTTTGTGGCCGTGGGCGTGGATGTGTCGCTGTATGCGCAGGCGGCACGCCGCCTGGCGGCCGATTTTCTGGGCGCCCAGGCCCCCGCCGCGGCGCCGCGCGCCGGCGCGGTCTATTGACGGCTTGGCCTGGCGGGGGGCTCGATGGCCCAGGTGTTGCGGTGCCACACATCGGCGCGCGAACCTGGCGCTGCGGCCGGTGGGCCATTTGCCCGTCGGCCGCTTGACCGCCGCCTCGGTCTGGCGCACAGGCTCGTCCGGGTCTGGGCCCACATGCACCAAGCGGACCTGGCCATCCAGGCCGATCATGCAGGAGATGCGGTCGACGCAAAAAGGCCATTGAGGCGAAGCGGCCAAGGCCCGGCGGGAGTCCAAGGCCAGGGCCGCGGCGGCCGCGGCGGCCGATCGCGTGGGCTGTCGGATGAAGCGCGCTCTAGGGCCCGCGCCATTGGGCATGCCGCACGCCAAGCTGGAGCTGCTGGATGCGGCGGTGGATGGTGGAGCGGCTGACGCCGAGTTGGCGGGCCGCCTCGGAAACATTGCCCTGGCATTGCGCCAGCAACTGCGCCAGCGCCTGGGCGTCGGGTGCGCCGGGCGCGCCGGTGGGGTGGGCCAAGGCGGTGCCGTGTGGGGCGACGCTCAGCGCATCGGGCAGGTGCTCGGGCTCGATGCTGCCGTCGCCATCCTGCCCGCACAGGGCTGCGGCGTAGCGCAGCGCGTTGTGCAACTCGCGCAGGTTGCCGGGCCAGGCGTGCGCGGCCAGCAGGGCGCGCGCGGCGTCGCCCAGGTGCAGATGGCTGCCGAACGTGGCCAGCATCTGGTCGGCCAGGGCCTGCAGGTCGCTGCGCTGGCGCAGTGCAGGCAGGTGCAGCTCGGCGGCGTTGAGGCGGTAGAGCAGGTCTTCGCGGAAGCTGCCGCACCGCACCAGCTCGGCCAGCGGCCGGTGCGAGGCCGAGATGAAGCGCACGGACACCGCCCGGGGCGCACGCGCCCCCAACGGGGTGATCTCGGATTCGGACAAGACCCGCAGCAGCTTGGCCTGCAGGGCCAGCGGCATGTCGCCGATCTCGTCGAGGAACAGCGTGCCTTCGTGTGCCGCAGCGATCAACCCTTCGCGGCCCTTGCTGGCGCCGCCGGTCCAAGTGCCGGGCAAGTAGCCGAACAGCTCGCTTTCCAGCAGGGCCTCGGGAATGGCTGCGCAGTTGATGGCGACAAAGGCGCCGCTGCGACCGCTGCAGGCATGCAGGGCACGGGCCAGGTATTCCTTGCCTGCGCCGGTCTCCCCCTGCACCAGGATCGGCAGCGCTTGCGGCGCAAGCCGGGCGGCCTTGCGCAGCAGCGCTTGCAGTGCGGCATCGCCCTTTTCCAGCGCCTGCAGCGCGGCAGGCAGGGGGGGCTGCGGCGGCGTTGCCTGCGCGGGCGGGCGGCGTGTCCGGCGCTGCGGCTCCATGGCGTGGGCGAAGAGGATGCTGCCATCGCGGGCGCGGATGAGGCGCTCCTGCGCCGGGCGATGGCGGCGCAGCTCGGGCAGATCGCGCAGGTCCAGGTCGAAGAAACGCTCCAGCGGCTGGCCGATGAGGCTCTGGCGCTGGCGCCAGTCCAGTTGCGCGACGGCGGCCAGCAGGCGGGCGCCCGCGTGGGTCATGGCGCGGATGCGGCCACGTGCGTCGACGCTGATGGAGGCGTCGGGATCGACGTCGAGGAAATCGGGCGACTGGGCCAGGCGCACCACCCAGTCCTGGCCGGACTGCGCCATCAGATTGGCCTGCTCCACGCGCCGCGCAGCGGCCACGACGAGGTTGAGCGCCAGGTTCTGGCTGGCCCGCTCGACGGGCGAGCGCAGCAGCGACAGGTCCAGCACCGCCGCGAGTTCGCCGCGCAGGTCGTAGATCGGCGCGGCCGTGCAGGACAGGCTGGTGTGGGTGAAATCGAAATGGTCGCTCTGGTGCACGGTCAACGCTTCGCCCGTTTCCAGGCAGGCCCCCACGGCCGAGGTGCCGGAGTGGTCCTCGCGCCATTGCGCGCCCAGGTACAGGCCTGCACGGCGCAGGTCGCCGGCATCGGCCTCATGCCCCATGAAGTCCACCGCCACACCATGCCGGTCCGCCAGCAGCAGCACGTAGTCCAGGCCCTTGAGCTGCTGGTACAGCCGCTCAAGGCCCTGGCGGGCGATGTGGATCAGCGGTTCGGATTCCTCGCGGTGCGTGCGCAACTGGCCTTCGGTGACGACATGGGCTTCGCTGGTACGGGCCGGATCGAGCCGGTGCGAATCGATGCAGCGGCGCCAGCTGCGCAGCACCGCGCGGTCGCGCTCTTGCCCACGGTTGGAGTAGCCCAGGCCGAAGGCTTCGATTTCCTGGACGTGCGAGGCGTAGGACTGCAGGGTCATGGGAGGGATTCGATGCGGTCTGTGAACGTGCCGCAGACGATTCTGTGCCCCGTGCCTGCTCGCGCCAATGGAGGTTTACCCACTGCCGCTGCTGCACTGCAGCAGGCCTGGTGCGACAGGTGTCGCAAGGCTGCGCCAGCTGTCGCGCGCGGCAGGGGTGAAAAGCGGGGCCCTGGGCCCAGGGTTTGTGCCAGGGACCTGCACGCAAGTCATTGATTTTCCTGGCATGGCCTGCCTGTCCGGCGGGCCCCTCATGCCTGGCATGGCGATTGCCTTGGAACGCCTGCCCGAAGAAAAACCAACGGGCATGACAACCACCCTCCAGGAGACAACCATGACCCATGACACGGCCCGCGACCACGCGCAGGCGCTGCTCGACTCACTCAACCAGGCCTTGGCAGACCGCGATGCCGCGGGCGCCAGCCGCCTGTTCGCCGACGAATGCTACTGGCGCGACCTGGTGCTGCTGACCTGGAACCTCAAAACCCTGGAAGGGCGCCACCAGATCGCCGACATGCTGGCCGCCCAGCTCGACGCCGTGGCGCCCGTGCGCTTTTCGCTGGACGAGCGCGAGGCGGTGGAAGAAGCCGACGGCCTGATGTCCGCCTGGATCGTGGTCGACACGCGCCATGCGCGCGGCAGCGGCCATGTGCGCATCAAGGACGGGCGCATCTGGACGCTGCTGACGGCCGCCCAGGAACTCAAGGGGCATGAAGAGCCCCTGGGCACGCGCCGCCCCATGGGGGCCGAGCACGGCATCCGGCGCGGCCGCCAGACCTGGCTGGAGCGCCGCCAGCAGGAGGCTCAGGAACTGGGCCGCGACACCCAGCCTTTCGTGCTCGTCATCGGTGGCGGCCAGGGCGGCATTGCGCTGGGTGCGCGGCTGCGCCAGTTGGGGGTCTCGCACATCGTCATCGACCGCCAGGCGCGCCCTGGCGACCAGTGGCGCAACCGCTACAAGTCGCTGTGCCTGCACGACCCGGTCTGGTACGACCACCTGCCCTACATGCCTTTCCCCGACAACTGGCCCGTGTTCGCCCCCAAGGACAAGATTGGCGACTGGCTGGAGATGTACACCAAGGTGATGGAGGTGAATTACTGGCCCTCCACCAACTGCCTCAACGCCCGCTTCGATGAGGCCAGCCAGACGTGGGAAGTCGCCGTGGAGCGTGATGGCGAAACGCTGGTGCTGCGCCCCCAGCATGTGGTGTTCGCCACCGGCATGTCGGGCAAGGCGAACGTGCCCAAGATCAAAGGCCAGGAGGTCTTCCAGGGCGAGCAGCAGCACTCGTCGCAGCACCCGGGCCCCGACGCCTACGCGGGCAAGAAGGTGGTGGTGATCGGCGCCAACAACTCTGCACACGACATCTGCGCGGCCCTGTGGGAGCATGGCGCCGACGTGACCATGGTGCAGCGCTCGTCCACCCACATCGTGCGTTCCGATTCGCTGATGGACATCGGCCTGGGCGACCTGTATTCGGAGCGCGCCGTGGCCAGCGGCGTGACGACCAAGAAGGCGGACCTGGTCTTCGCCTCGCTGCCCTACCGCATCATGGCCGACTTCCAGGTGCCGCTGTACGACCGCATCCGCGAGCGCGACGCGGAGTTCTACCGCCAGTTGGAGGCGACCGGCTTCATGCTGGACTTCGGCGATGACGGCTCGGGCCTTTTCATGAAGTACCTGCGCCGCGCCTCGGGCTACTACATCGATGTGGGCGCCTGCGATCTGGTGATCGACGGCAGCATCAAGCTGCAGGCGGGCAAGCAGATCAGCCACCTTTCGGAAAACGCGGTGGTGCTGGACGACGGCACCGAGCTGCCGGCCGACCTGGTGGTCTACGCGACCGGCTACGGCTCGATGAACGGCTGGGTGGCCGACCTGATCAGCCAGGAAGTGGCCGACAAGGTGGGCAAGGTCTGGGGCCTGGGCTCGGACACCACCAAGGACCCAGGCCCCTGGGAGGGCGAGCAGCGCAATATGTGGAAGCCCACGCAGCAGCAGGCGCTGTGGTTCCACGGCGGCAATCTGCACCAGTCGCGCCATTACTCGCAGTACCTGGCGCTGCAGCTCAAGGCGCGCCAGGAAGGGCTGCCGGTGCAGGTCTACGGCCTGCAGCAGGTGCACCACCTGCGGTAAGCACCGGTTCACGATCTCCCGTGGGGCGGCCCTGTCGCCCCACGACCCAGCCCTACAGACCAGAAAGTTGAATCATGAAAGCAGCACGTTTCTACGCCCGTGGCGACATCCGCATCGAAGACATCCCCGAACCCGTGGTGGAGCCCGGCACCGTGGGCATCGCCGTGGCCTGGTGCGGCATCTGCGGCACCGACCTGCATGAGTTCATGGAGGGGCCGATCTTCATCCCGCCCTGCGGCCATCCGCACCCCATCTCGGGGGAGTCTGCGCCCATCACCATGGGGCATGAGTTCTCAGGCGTGGTCTACGCCGTGGGCGCGGGGGTGGACGACATCGAGGTCGGCCAGCACGTGGTGGTGGAGCCCTACATCGTGGCCGACGACGTGCCCACGGGGCCGGGCGACCCCTACCACCTGTCCAAGGACATGAACTTCATCGGCCTGGGCGGGCGCGGCGGCGGGCTGTCCGAGCGGATTGCCGTGAAGCGCCGCTGGGTGCATCCGATCTCCAAGGCCATTCCACTGGATCAGGCCGCGCTGATCGAGCCGCTGTCCGTGGGCCACCATGCCTACACCCGCAGCGGCGCCAAGGCGGGCGACGTGGCGCTGGTGGGCGGGGCCGGCCCCATCGGTCTGCTGCTGTCCGCCATCCTGAAGGCCAAGGGCCTGACCGTCTTCATCACCGAACTGAGCGCCAAACGCAAGGAAAAGGCGCGGGAGTCCGGCGTGGCCGACCACATCCTCGACCCCTCCGAAGTGGATGTGGTGGCCGAGGTGATGCGGCTCACCGGCGGCAAGGGCGTGGACGTGGCGTTCGAATGCTCCAGCGTCAACCAGGTGCTCGACACGCTGGTGGCCGTGACGAAGGCCACAGGCGTGGTGGTGATCGTGTCCATCTGGAGCCACCCGGCCACGGTCAACGTGCACAGCGTGGTCATGAAGGAGCTGGACGTGCGCGGCACCATCGCCTACTGCAACGACCACCAGGCCACCATCCAACTGGTCGAGCAGGGCAAGATCAAGCTCGCGCCCTTCATCACCCAGCGCATCCAGCTGGAGGACCTGGTGACCCAGGGTTTCGACACGCTGATCCACAACAACGAGTCGGCGGTGAAGATCATCGTGCAGCCGCGGTTCCAGCCGGCGGGGTAGCCCGTCGGCCGCCGGCGCGCGGCCGATTTTCTGGAGGCCCCGACGCCTCGGGCGTGGCCTCTCTGCCCCGCAGCGGCGCCGTCTACTGAGGCCGGCGCCGGTGCGCCAGCGCGCCCGGGAAATGCATCTCGGCATAAGGCACCAGGCGCGAACCATGCACCAGGCGCCAGCCCCACCACATGGCCCCGAACACCGGAATGCCCAGGTAGGTGGCGATCAGATCGCCCCAGGGCACGGGCCCGCTGCCGCGCAAGGCGTCAAAGCTTTGCCCCAGTACCACCAGCAGGCACATGCCAAAGGCAAAGAAGGGCCCCCACGGAAAAAACGGTGACTGATAGGGCAGCAGGCCGGCGATGTCGATGCCCTGCACCATCAGGCCGCGCCGGAAGCGGTAGTGGCTGACGGCGATGCCCAGCCAGGCGATGAAGCCCGTCATGCCCGACAGGTTCAGCAGCCACAGGTACACCGTCTGCCCCTCGCCCAGCGAACTCAGAAAGCACAGGGCCCCCATGGCCGTGGTGGCCAGCAGGGCCGGCACCGGCACGCCCTGGCGGCTCAGGCGACTGAAGACGGCCGGGGCCCGGCCCTCGACGGCCAGGTTGTAGAGCATGCGGGTGGAGGCGTACAGGCCGGAGTTGCCGGCCGACAGCACCGCCGTCAGGATCACCGCGTTCATCACCCCGGCGGCCAGGGCCAGACCAGCGCGCTCGAACACCAGGGTGAAGGGGCTCACGCCCACCTCGCGCAGGTCGGTCTTGATGAGGTTGGGGTCGGTGTAGGGCAGCAGCACACCGATCACACCCACCGCCAGCACATAGAACAACAGGATGCGCCAGAACACCTGCCGCACTGCGCGCGGGATGTTGCGTGCCGGGTCGACCGATTCACCGGCGGCCACCCCCACCAGCTCGGTGCCCTGGAACGAGAAGCCCGCAATCATCACCACGCCCAGCAGCGCCGGCATGCCCCCCACGAACGGGGCCTCGCCGTGGGTGAGGTGGCTCAGCCCCGGACTGGGCTGGCCGCGGAACACGCCCAGGATCATCAACAGGCCCAGCACCACAAAGCACAGCACGGTCAACACCTTGATCAGCGCGAACCAGAACTCGGCCTCGCCAAACCCTCGCACCGAGATCACGTTGAATGCGAACACCACCAGCAGGAACAAGGCGCTCCACCACACCCCCGGCACGGTCGGGAACCAATACTGCATGACCAGCTGCGCCGCCACCAGTTCGACCGCCACCGTGACCGCCCAGTTGTACCAGTAGTTCCAGCCCAGGGCGAAGCCGAAGCCGGGATCGACGTACAGCGATCCGTAGGTGGAAAACGAGCCCGCCACCGGCATGTAGGCCGCCAGCTCGGCCAGGCTGGTCATGAGGAAATACACCATGGCCCCGATCAGCACGTAGGCCAGCAGGGCCCCACCGGGGCCGGCCCGTGACACCATGGCACCCGAGGCCACGAACAGGCCGGTGCCGATGGAGCCGCCGATGGCGATCATGCTGAGGTGGCGCGCCTGCAGCGAGCGCTGGAGGCCAGCGGATGGGGTGCCCGCACGGGTGGCGACGTGAGGTGCCCCGTGGGGCGGGGGTCGATGTGGGGTCATGGCGGTGGACAGCCTGGCGCCCCGGCTCACCCGGCAGGCACGGTGCCGGGCCGGGGCGGGGGTCGCTGATTAAAAACGCCACGGCAGCGGCGACGGGCCGGCCCAGGCCGGCGAATGCCCCCAACGGTCAAATCACGCCGCCGAATGGCGATCAACAGGCCGTCAGCGCGCGGGCGGCAAGGCCTCGCTGAGGCGCGCACGGTGGGCCATGACGGCCTCGCGCATGAAGGGGCGCAAGGACTGGCCGGCCTCGGCATCGAGTTGCTGCAAAAATTCCGCCCGCATGCGCGGCTCCCAGAACTTGCGGATGTGGTCGGCGGCGCCCGCCAGGGCTTCGGCACGGTCGGGCATGGACTCGAAGAACTGGCCGATGCGATTGGCCATCACGATCAGGTTCTGGGTGTGCGGATTGCTGCTCATGGCTCAGGCCTCTGGGTCCACGCGCCAGGCGTGGCTGTAAACGGAAAAATCATCGCCGCGGGCAAAGCCCAGCAGGCACAGGCGGGCCGACTCGGCGGTGTGCACCGCCAGCTCGGTCACCCCGGACACGGCGGCCAGCAGCGGCACACCGACGGCAGCGGCCTTCTGGGCCATCTCGTGGCTGGCGCGGCTGGTGACCACGATGAAGCCGGTCCCGGCCTGCAGCGGCTGGCCGCGTTGCATCAGCGCACCGATCAGCTTGTCGAGGGCGTTGTGGCGGCCCACATCCTCGCGCACCAGGTGCAGTTGGCCCGAGGCATCGCACCAGCCGGCCGCATGGGTGGCCCCGGTCGCCCCCAGCAGGGGCTGGCGGGCGCGCAGCCGGCTCATGCCCTGGCTCAGGGCCTGCGGACTGAAACGGTGCTCAGCCAGCACCGGCGCCACCTGGCGCACGGCCTGGCTCAGGTTTTCAGCGCCGCACAGCCCGCAGCCAGTGCGCCCGGCCAGGCTGCGGCGCTGGTCCTTGAAGCGCACAAAACAAGCCGAGGCGACCTCGATGCGCAGGGTGATGCCGGCCGGGCTGTCGTCCACGTCGAGGCCATAGAGCTGCTCGGCCCGCTCGATCAGCCCCTCGGTGAGCGAGAAACCCAGCGCAAAGTCGGCCAGGTCATCGGGGGTGGCCAGCATCACGGCATGGGACAGGCCGTTGTACTCCAGGGCCACCGGGCGTTCACGGGCCACCAGGTCCGACACCTCATGCCATTGGCCGTCGCGCCAGCGACGCACCGGCACCGGGGCGCAGCCTTCGGGTTGGCGGGGCTGGTCGTCAGGTTTCATGGCGGTCGGCGAAGACGGTGGGGCCGGGGCGGGCTCATTCGCCCTGGCTGGCGGCATGCAGCAGTTCGAGCTGGGTTTCATGGAACTGAGCATAGCTGCGCTGCCACGCCGACTGAGGCTCGGACTGGTGATCGGCCCGGTCGGCACCCTGCCCTGCGGCCTGGGGCACCGGCATCACGTTCACCGCCGTCACCTTGTACTCGGGGCAGTTGGTGGCCCAGTCGCTGCTGTCGGTGGTGATCACGTTGGCGCCCGACTCGGGGAAGTGGAAGGTGGTGTAGACCACGCCCGGCGCCACGCGCTCGGTGAGGGTGGCGCGCAGCACGGTTTCGCCCGCGCGGCTCTGGATGCCCACCCAGTCGTCCTGGCGGATGCCGCGCTCCTCGGCGTCGTGCGGATGGATCTCAAGCCGGTCCTCTGCGTGCCACTGGCTGTTGGCGGTGCGTCGGGTCTGGGCCCCCACGTTGTACTGCGACAGGATGCGCCCGGTGGTCAGCAGCAGCGGGTACTTGCGGGTCACCTTTTCGTCGGTGGGCACGTACTGGGTGATGATGAAGCGGCCCTTGCCGCGCACGAAGCGGTCCACGTGCATGATGGCCGTACCGGCTTCGTCGGTGCTGTCGTTGCAGGGCCACTGCACGCTGCCCAGGCGCTCAATCTTGGCGTAGCTGACGCCGGCAAAGCTGGGCGTGAGCGCCGCGATCTCGCTCATGATCTCTTCGGGATGCGAATAGTTCATGGGGTAGCCCAGGGCGTTGGCCAGCATCTGGGTCACCTCCCAGTCGGCGTAGCCGGCCTTGGGTGGCATCACCTTGCGCACCCGCGAGATGCGGCGCTCGGCATTGGTGAAGGTGCCGTCCTTTTCGAGGAAGGACGAGCCCGGCAAAAACACATGCGCGTACTGGGCGGTCTCGTTGAGGAAGAGGTCCTGCACCACCACGCACTGCATGGCCTTGAGCGAATCGATCACATGCTGGGTGTTGGGGTCGCTCTGGACGATGTCCTCGCCCTCGCAGTACAGGCCCAGAAAGCTGCCTTGCTGGGCGGCCTCGAACATGTTGGGGATGCGCAGGCCCGGCTCGGGGTTCAGCGTCACACCCCAGGCCGATTCGAACAGGCCGCGGGTGGTGCTGTCGCTGATGTGGCGGTAGCCAGGCAGCTCATGCGGAAAGCTGCCCATGTCGCAGCTGCCCTGCACATTGTTCTGTCCGCGCAGCGGGTTCACGCCCACCCCTTCACGGCCCACGTTGCCGGTGGCCATGGCCAGGTTGGCAATCCCCATCACCATGGTGGAGCCCTGGGCATGCTCGGTCACGCCCAGGCCATAGTAGATGGCGGCGTTGACCTGGCGCTCGGTCTTGCGGCCTGCGCTGTTGCCGGTGGCATACAGGCGGGCCGCGGCGCGCAGCTCGGCCGCCGGCACGCCGCTCACGGCTTCCATGGCCTCGGGCGAGTTGTCGGGCCGGGCCACGAACTCACGCCACTCGCGGAAGGACTTGTCGTCGCAGCGCTCGGCGATGTAGGCCTCGTCCAGCAGGCCTTCGGTGACGATCACGTGGGCCATGGCGCTGATCACGGCCACATTGGTGCCGGGGCGCAGTTGCAGGTGGTGGGCAGCACGGATGTGCGGCGACTTCACCAGGTCGATGCGGCGCGGGTCGATCACGATCAACTGGGCGCCTTCGCGCAGGCGCTTTTTCATGCGCGAGCCGAACACCGGGTGGGCATCGGTGGGGTTGGCACCGATCACCAGGATCACGTCGGCCTTCTCGACCGACTTGAAGGTCTGGGTGCCGGCCGAGGTGCCATAGGTCTGGCCCAAGCCATAGCCGGTGGGCGAATGGCAGACCCGGGCGCAGGTGTCCACGTTGTTGTTGCCGAAGGCCGCCCGGATCAGCTTCTGCACCAGGTAGGTCTCTTCGTTGGTGCAACGCGAAGAGGTGATGCCGCCGATCGAGTCGCGACCATGCTCGGCCTGGATGCGACGGAACTCGCTGGCCGCGTAGCCGATGGCCTCTTCCCAGCTGACCTCGCGCCAGGGGTCGTCGATGCTCTTGCGGATCATGGGCGTGGTGATGCGGTCCTGGTGGGTGGCATAGCCCCAGGCAAAGCGACCCTTGACACAGGCATGACCTTCGTTGGCCTGGCCGTCCTTCCAGGGCACCATGCGCACCACCTCGTTGCCCTTCATCTCGGCCTTGAAGGCGCAGCCCACGCCACAGTAGGCGCAGGTGGTGATGGTGCTGTGCTCGGGCTGGCCGAGCTGGATGATGGATTTCTCCTGCAGCGTGGCGGTGGGGCAGGCCTCGACACAGGCGCCGCAGCTCACGCAATCGGACTCCATGAACGACTGCCCCTGGCCCGGCGAGACGCGTGACTCGAAGCCTCGGCCCTGGATGGTCAGCGCAAACGTGCCCTGGGTCTCTTCGCAGGCCCGCACACAGCGGTTGCAGACGATGCACTTGCTGGCGTCGTAGCTGAAGTAGGGATTGGAGTCGTCCACCGCGGGCTTGCAGTCGCCCCGGAAGTGGTTGGCCCCATCGAGCCCGTAGCGCACCTCGCGCAGGCCGGTGACACCGGCCATGTCCTGCAGCTCGCAATTGCCATTGGCCGAGCAAGTCAGGCAGTCCAGCGGGTGGTCGGAGATGTACAGCTCCATCACGCCCTTGCGCAGCTCCTGCAGGCGCGGACTCTGCGTGCGCACCTTCATGCCGGCCTCGGCCGGGGTGGTGCACGAGGCCGGAAAGCCCTTGCGGCCCTCCACCTCGACCAGGCACAGCCGGCACGAGCCAAAGGGCTCCAGGCTGTCGGTGGCGCAGAGCTTGGGCACGCGCACCCCGGCATCCACCGCGGCACGCATCAAGGAAGTGCCCTCGGGCACCGTCACCTGCACACCGTCGATCTCCAGCGAGACGGCGTTGTCGGACGCCCGCAGCGGGGTGCCGTGGTCGGTTTCTTTCAGATGAGCCAGCATGTTGAACTCCTCAGACGGCTTGGGTAGCTTGGGTGGCGGGCACGTTGGGCACGGTGAGTCCGAAGTCCTGCGGGTAATGGTTGAGGGCCGACAGCACCGGGTACGGGGTCATGCCCCCCATGGCGCACAGCGAGCCATGCAGCATGGTGTCGCACAGGTCGCGCAGCAGCTTCACCTGCTGGGGCTGTTGCGGCCCACCGGCGGTGATGCGGTCGATCACCTCGACGCCCCGGGTCGAACCGATGCGGCAGGGCGTGCACTTGCCACACGATTCGAGGGCACAGAAGTCCATGGCGTAGCGGGCCAGGCGGGCCAGGTTGGCCGTGTCGTCGTGCACCACGATGCCGCCGTGGCCCACCACGCCGCCAAAGGCGGCATAGGCTTCGTAGTCCAGCGGCACATCCCACTTGTCTTCAGGCACATAGGCGCCCAACGGGCCGCCGACCTGGATGGCCTTGATGGACCGACCCGAGGCGGTGCCGCCGCCAAAGCCGTAGACCAGCTCGCGCAGGGTCAGGCCAAAGGCCTTCTCGACCAGGCCTCCGTGCCGGATGTTGCCGGCGAGCTGGAAAGGCAGCGTGCCGTGCGATCGGCCCACGCCGTAGTCGCGGTAAAAGGGGGCGCCGCGCGCCAGGATGATGGGCGCCGAGGCAAAGGTGATCACGTTGTTGATCACCGTGGGCTGGCCGAACAGGCCCTTCAAGGCCGGCAACGGTGGCTTGGCGCGCACGATGCCGCGCCGGCCCTCCAGGCTTTCGAGCAGGGCGGTCTCCTCGCCGCAGACGTAGGCGCCGGCGCCCATGCGCACATGCAGGTGGAAAGCATGGCCGCTGCCCAGCACCGAGTCCCCGATGAAGCCGGCGGCCTTGGCCCGGGCCAGTGCCTCGTTCAGCGTGGCCACCGCGTGCGGGTACTCGGAGCGCACATAGATGTAGCCCTGGGTCGCGCCCACGGCCAGGGCCGCGATCGTCATGCCCTCGATCAGCATGTAGGGATCGCCCTCCATGGTCATGCGGTCCGAATAGGTGCCCGAGTCGCCTTCGTCGGCATTGCAGACGATGTACTTCTGCGCCGCCTGGGCATGGGCCACGGTCTTCCATTTGATGCCGGCCGGGAAAGCCGCCCCGCCGCGCCCGCGCAGGCCCGAGTGGGTGACCTCGTGGATGATGCCGGCGCCATCCAGCGACAGCGCTCGGCGCAGGCCGACCCAACCCTCATGGGCCTCATAGTCGGCCAGGCTCAGCGGATCGGTCACCCCCATGCGGCGGAAGGTGAGGCGCTCCTGCAGCGCCAGGTAGGGGATCTGCTCGGTGATGCCCTGGCGCAGCGCGTGCTCCGCCCCCTGCAACAGGCCAGCGGCCAGCAGACCGGGCACGTCTTCGGGACTCACCGGACCATAGGCCACGCGGCCGGCGGCGGTCTGGACCTCCACCAGCGGCTCCAGCCAGAACAGGCCGCGCGAGCCATTGCGCACCAGCTCGATGGCGTCGCCGGCCGCGGCTTGCAGAGCCTGGGCCACTTCGTCGGCCCCCACGGCCAGGGCGGCAGAATCACGCGGCACGAAAACACGGATCTTGGTGCTCATGGTTCAGGCCTCCTGGGTTTGCAAGGGCGCCACCAGGCGGTCGAATCGCTGCAGACTGACCCGGGCATGCACCTGCTCGTCCACCACGATGGCGGGGGACGAGGCGCACAGCCCCAGGCAGTAGACGGGCAACAGCGTCACGCTGGCATCGGCGTTGGTGGCGCCATGCTCGCTGTCGGCGCAGCCCAGGCGGCTGCAGGCGTGGGCCCACAGGGCTTCGGCGCCGCGCGACTGGCAGGCCTCGGCCCGGCACACCTGCACCACATGGCGCCCCGGTGGGCTGGTGCGGAAATGGTGGTAGTAGCTGAGCACCCCGTGCACCTCGGCCCGGGACAGGTTGAGGGCCTGGGCCACCAGGGGCACACCGGCTTCGGGCACATAGCCCAGCCGGTCCTGCACCGCATGCAGGATGGGCAACAGGGCGCCCGGCAGATGGGACAGTTCGGCCAGGGCCTGCTGCACGGCTTGCAGGGCGGCAAGGTCCGCGGGGGCCACGGGGGCCACGGGGGCTGAGGCGTGGGGGGTGCTCATGGGGTTCTCTGGGTGTCTTGTTTGAAACGCGTGGGGATCAGCCGAACAGCTTGAGCACGCTCAGCAGGGTGCGGTAAACACCCCAGGCCAGCGGGATGCCCACGGCCGCCCAGGCCAGGGCCACCACGGCGGGGCTCACGCTGTCGGGGCGACCGCTGGAGGTGCCGGTGTTGTTGGCCGACACGGCTTTCTCGTGCGCCAGCCGCTTTTCTTCGGCCAGTTCGGCATCGCTCATGAACCACTTGTCGGCCACGGGGCGGACCAGCAGGTTGCAGATCAGGCCGATCACCAGCATGCCGACCAGGATGTACATGGTCTGGTTGTAGACCTGTTCGCGAGCCATGCCCAAGCCCAGTTGGTACTCGCGCATGTAGTTCACCACCACCGGGCCCAGAATGCCCGCCGTGGCCCAGGCCGTCAGCAGCCGGCCATGGATGGCGCCGACAAACTGGGTGCCGAACAGGTCGGCCAGGTAGGCCGGCACGGTGGCAAAGCCGCCGCCGTACATGCTCAGGATGATGCAGAAAGCCCCCACGAACAGCACCGTGCTGCCCGCCGCGGCGCTGCCCGGCACGCCAAAGTACAGCACGCCGCCGAGCACGAAAAACACCACATAGGTCATCTTGCGACCCAGCTTGTCGGACAGGCTGGCCCAGAAGAAACGGCCCCCGATGTTGAACAGGCTGAGCAGCGCGGTGAAGCCGGCCGCCACACCGGCAATCGCGGCCAGTTGGGTCTTGTCGAGCTCACCGTACTTGGCCGCCACACCGATCAGCGAGCCGCCAAACACCTCTTGCAGCATGGGCGAGGCCATGCCGATCACACCGATGCCGGCGCTCACGTTCATGCACAGCACCATCCACACCAGCCAGAACTGCGGAATCTTGAAGGCGTTCTTCACGTGCACATGGCGCTGCGTGATCATGGTGTTGGAGGCATGGATGGCCGGCGGCGTCCAGCCCTCGGGCTGCCAACCGGTGGCGGGCACGCGGTAGCCCAGGGCACCCGCCATCATGAAGACGAAATAGACCAGCGCCATCACGATGAAGGTGGGCATCACGCCCACGCTTTCGGGGCTGGCAAACACCTTCATCAGGTCGGCCGCCAGCGGCGAGCCGATCATGGCACCGCCGCCAAAGCCCATGATGGCCATGCCGGTGGCCATGCCGCGCCGATCCGGGAACCACTTGATCAGCGTGGACACGGGCGAGATGTAGCCCAGGCCCAGCCCGATGCCCCCGATCACGCCCGAGCCGAGCAGCATCATCCAGAACTGGTGCAGGTGGATGCCCAGGGCCGAGAACAGCATGCCGCCGCACCAGCACAGGGCCGACACCACGCCGGCCTTGCGCGGGCCGGCACGTTCCAGCCAGCCCCCCCACAGGGCGGCCGAGCAGCCCAGAAAGACGAAGAACAGGGTGTACATCCAGCCCAGGGTGGATATCTTCCAGTCGCAACTGGTGGTGAACATCTCGGCGAAAAAGCCCACCTCGGGGCCGCATTTCACACTCTCCTTGATGCCCAAAGCCTTGGACAGCGGGAGCCAGAACACCGAAAAGCCATAGGCCATGCCGATGCAAAGGTGGATCGCGAGCGCCGCCGGCGGCACCAGCCACCGGTTGAAGCCGGGCCCGGCAATGATGCGTTCCTTGTCAAGAAAACCTGCCATGTGTCTGTCTCCGTTGTTGTGGTAAGGAGGAAAGGATTGTTTGTTTTCCGCCCCGGCGCCGCTCAGGTCATGGCCTGGCGTTGTGCCGGGCCGCAGTGTCTGGGCAGGGGGGCGGTGCGGTCAAATTGAATCGGGACATGACTTGATTCAAAGATTGAATCAAGGCCGCCGAGAGTCTATGGCCTTGCGACTGCGTGGCCGAACACCCCCATGAGGGTGTTATTGGGGATCGAATTCGCGCCTCGTTTGGCGCTTGATTTGGCGGTTGAAAAAATGGGATAGCCCTCAAAAAAACCCATCGAATCAACGTCTTAAGAGATGTCGAAAGACGAAATTGAGGTCAATTTTGGCGGTTAAGTTGGCGCTAGATCCGGCCGACAAGGCCCCACCCCTCAAGCCCGCAGCGCTCCACTGTGGGCCGCGGCATGGGCCAGCCAGTCGGGGTCTTGCGCCAGGGCCTGGGCGGCGGCCAGGGCGCGCGAGGGGCGCTCGGCCTGGGTCAGCATGAAGCCGATGGGGGTGTGCACCTCGGGGCTGACCAAGGGGTGGGCCTGCAGCTCGGCATAGCCCAGGGCCGCGCCGACCAGCGCACCGGGCAGCACGCTGCAGACCTCGCCCGCCACCACGCTGAGCGACAGGGTGAGGATGGAGTTGGTCTCGATCACCGGCGTGACCTCGGCACCGGCCAGGGCAAAGGCGCTGTCCACGATGCTGCGGTTGTGCATCTCGGGCGTGAGCAGGCACATGGGCTGGGCCGCCGCCTCGACCCAGCGCAGGGGCTCACCGCGGCGCATGCCGACGCTGCCGGCCACCGCAGGCTCCAGGGCCCGACGCACCAGAAAATACTGCTCGCTGTACTGCGGCAACACCCGCACCCCCGACTGACGACCCAGGCGGTCGGTGTAGCCCAGGCCCAGGTCCAGGGTCAGGGCGTCGAGGCCGTTTTCAATTTCGGGCGAAGACAGCGACAGCACCGCCGGCCGGATGCCGGGGTGGCGTGCCTGCAGCCAGGCCGCAAAGCGCGCCACGATGGGGATGGCCGTGGGCACGGCGCCGATGCGCAGGCGCCCGCGCGGCTGGTCGGCCTCGCTGGCCAGGTCCTGCTGCAACAGTTCGTGCTCACGCAACATGCGCTGCGCCGTCACCAGCACGCGTTCACCCTCGGGGGTGAAGCCCGCATACTGGCGCGCCCGCTTGACGATGACCACGCCAAACTCGGCCTCCAGGGCCCGCAGCGCATTCGACAGCGCCGGCTGGGTGATGTGGCAGGCCTGCGCGGCCCGCCCGAAATGCTGGTGCTCGCTCAACGACACCAGGTAGCGCAGCGAGGCCAGGATGTTCATGGGATAAGTCGAGAAAGGACCGGCTTCAGGTGCCCTGGCTGACGGTGATGGTCGGGAACTTGGACGAGAAATCCTTGGCCTGCTGAGCCACCTTGAGCGCCACCTTGCGGGCCAGGGTCTTGTACAGGCCGGCCACTTCGCTGTCGGGGGCCGCCACCACGGTGGGGTTGCCACTGTCGGCCTGCAGCCGGATGTTGATGTCCAGCGGCAGGCCGCCCAGGTAGTCCATCTTGTAGTCGGCGGCCATGCGCTGGCCACCATCGGCGCCGAAGATGTGCTCGATGTGGCCGCAGTTGCTGCACACATGCACCGCCATGTTCTCGACGATGCCCAGAATGGGCACGCCCACCTTCTCGAACATCTTGATGCCCTTGCGGGCATCCAGCAGGGCGATGTCCTGCGGCGTGGTCACCACCACGGCGCCGGTCATGGGCACGCGCTGCGACAGGGTGAGCTGGATGTCGCCCGTGCCCGGGGGCATGTCGACGATCAGGTAATCCAGGTCTTTCCAGTTGGTCTGGCGCAGCAGTTGCTCCAGGGCCTGGGTGGCCATGGGGCCGCGCCAGATCATGGCTTCGTCCTGTGCCACCAGGAAACCGATCGACATCACCTGCACACCGTGCTTGAGCATGGGCTCCATGGTCTTGCCGTCGGTGCTGGCGGGGCGGCCCTCGATGCCCATCATCATGGGCTGGCTGGGACCGTAGATGTCGGCATCCAGCAAGCCCACGCGGGCGCCTTCGGCGGCCAGCGCCAGCGCCAGGTTGGCCGCGGTGGTGCTCTTGCCCACACCGCCCTTGCCCGAGGCCACGGCGATGATGTTGCGCACCTCGGGCAGCAGCGGCACGCCGCGCTGCACCGCATGGGCCACCACCTTGCTGCGCACCTGGGCCTGCACCTCGGTGACGCCGGCCACGTGGCGGGCGGCCGCGTCCAAGGAGGCGGTCAGGGTGGGGATGAAGGTGCGTGCCGGATACCCCAGTTCGATGTCGAAGGACACCTTGCCACCCTCGACCTTGAGGTTCTTCAGGGCCTTGGTGGAGACGAAATCCTGGCCGGTGTGGGGATCAACAACGGTTTGCAGGGCCTGCAGAAGGGCTTCGATCGTGGGCATGAGGGGCTCTTTTAAAGGGACGGAATGCGAAACCGGCTAGTTTAGCCAGCATCGCTGCAGCCCTGCGGCGGCCAGGGGTTCCCTGGCCAGAGCGTGCGGATCAGCCCCGAGGCGTCATCCGCTTCTAAAATCACGGATTCGCCCGAAACCGAAGAACACCATGCCCGCCCAACGCAAGCTCTTTGTTACCACCGCCCTGCCCTACGCCAACGGCAATTTCCACATCGGCCACATCATGGAATACATCCAGGCCGACATCTGGGTTCGGGTGCAGCGCATGCTGGGCCACCAGGTGAACTTTGTGGGGGCCGACGACACCCATGGCGCGCCGATCATGATCGCGGCCGAGAAGGCCGGCAAGACGCCGCAGCAGTTCGTGGCCGACATCGCGGCCGGCCGCAAGCCCTACCTGGACGGCTTTCACATCGCCTTCGACAACTGGCACAGCACCGATGCCCCCGAAAACCACCAGTTGGCGCAACAGATTTACTTGGATCTGAAGGCCGCTGGCCTGATCGAGACCCGGGTGATCGAGCAGTTCTTCGACCCCGAGAAGAACATGTTCCTGCCGGATCGCTTCATCAAGGGCGAGTGCCCCAAGTGCCACGCCAAGGACCAGTACGGCGACAACTGCGAGGTGTGCGGCGCGGTGTACGCCCCCACCGACCTGATCTCGCCCTTTTCGGCGCTGTCGGGGGCCAAGCCGGTGCTGAAGAGCTCGGAGCATTTCTTCTTCAAGCTGTCCGACCCGCGCTGCGTGGCCTTTCTCGAAGAGTGGACCCAGGATGGGCGACTGCAGCCCGAGGTGGCCAACAAGGTGAAAGAATGGTTCACCGTGCGCACCAACCCCGACGGCAGCACCAGCGAAGGCCTGGGCGACTGGGACATCAGCCGCGATGCACCCTACTTCGGCATCGAGATCCCCGGCGCGCCCGGCAAATACTTTTATGTGTGGCTGGACGCCCCGGTGGGCTACCTGGCTTCGCTGAAGAACCTGCTCGAAAAGCGCGGCGAAGACTACGAGGCCACCATGGCCGATCCGGCGCTGGAGCAGTTCCACTTCATCGGCAAGGACATCGTCACCTTCCACACCCTGTTCTGGCCTGCCATGCTGAAGTTCAGCGGCCGCAAGACGCCGGACTCGGTGTTTGTGCACGGCTTTCTGACCGTGAACAACGGCGAGAAGATGAGCAAGAGCCGCGGCACCGGCCTGGACCCGCTCAAGTACCTGAGCCTGGGCATGAACCCCGAGTGGCTGCGCTACTACCTGGCGGCCAAGCTCAGCGCCCGCAACGAAGACATCGACTTCAACCCCGACGACTTCATGGCGCGGGTCAACTCTGACCTGATCGGCAAGTTCGTCAACATCGCGTCACGCGCAGCAGGCTTCATCCACAAGCGTTTTGGCGGCCAGCTGGCCGCGGTGTCGGCCGACGGCGACGCCTTGCTGTCGCACCTGCAGGACGCCGCCCCCGGTGTGGCCGAACTGCTGGCCGAACGCGACTACGGCAAGGCCCTGCGCGAGATCATGCTGCTGGCTGACCGCGTGAACGAGTACGTGGACCAGAACAAGCCCTGGGAACTGGCCAAGCAAGAAGGCATGGAAGCCCGCCTGCAGGACGTATGCAGCGCCTGCATCGAGGCGTTCCGCCTGCTGAGCATCCTGCTCAAGCCCGTGCTGCCGGCACTGGCCACCCAGGTCGAGGCCTTTCTGCAGGTGGGGCCCTTTACCTTTGACAGCGCCCGCAGCCTGCTGGGCGCGGGCCACCGCATCCAGGAGTACAAGCACCTGATGCAACGCGTCGACGTGAAGCAGCTCGATGCCCTGTTCGAGCCGCCCGCGGCCCCCGAGCCCGAAGCCGCCCTGCCCGGCGGCGAGGAACTGGCCCCCACCATCGGCATCGACGATTTCGCCAAGATCGACCTGCGCATCGCACTGATCGTGAACTGCGAACCGGTGGAAGGCTCGACCAAGCTGCTGCGCCTGACGCTGGACGTGGGTGAGGGCAAGCACCGCAATGTCTTCAGCGGCATCGCCAGCGCCTACAAGCCCGAAGACCTGATCGGCAAGCACACGGTCATGGTGGCCAACCTGGCCCCGCGCAAGATGAAGTTCGGCCTCAGCGAAGGCATGGTGCTGGCCGCCAGCCATGGCGATGAAAAGGCCCAGCCGGGCATCTACGTGCTCAACCCCTGGCCGGGCGCCACGCCAGGCATGCGGGTGCGCTGAAGCCCCAGGCGCCGCCGAGGCGTCGTCAGCGCGGCGAGGTGGTGAGCTGGTCGCTCCAGCTCAGGGGCGCGGGGGCGGTGCCCACTCGCCCGGTCTCCACCGCCGGGTCTTGCCCCGGCTGCAACAGTTGCAGGGCGCGCCCACTGGCGGTGGCGTTCATGGCGTCCAGCAGCCCACCCAGACGTTGCAACAGGGCCTGGGCATCGCAGCCCGGAAAAAACCCCGCCGTGCAGGTCACCTGCAAGCGCAAGGTGGCCCCGCCGGGCAGGCGGCCCGGTTGCGCCAGGCCGCGTGCAATGATGATCTGCGCCAGGTCCAGCACCCCTTGGGGTTTGAAGTCGCCCTCCATCAGCAGCACGAAATCACCGTTGCCCAGGCGGGCCAGCGTGTCGCCGCTGCGCCGCACCACCTGAGAGATGCAATTGCTGGCCTGCAGGGTGGCGGCATCCAGGGCCGGCACGCCAGCCTCGCGGAAGATCGCCTGCAGATTGGCGATGCGGATTCGCATGACCGCCCCCAGCCGGTGCTGCCGATGCTGGCGAAGAATCAGGTGGTCCAGTCGCTCCAGCACCACGTGCTCGCTCGACAGGCCGGTCAAGGAGTCAATCCGCTTGAGCGCCTGGCGCTGCACCCCGTGATCGTGCTGCTGGCGGCAACGCCAGGCCAGCGCCAGGGCCAGCAGGCCCAGTGCCAAAGCCAGCCCCGCGGGCGCCCAGCGCAGCAACAGCGACTCCCAGGGCAAGACCCAGCTCGTGCCGCGCATCGCCCCCACCCATTGCCAAGGCCCGAGCAACAGCCAGCCCCCCAGCAGCAAGGCGCCCAGACCGCCCTCGCGCCGCAAGGCGCACCATGCGATGGCGGCACCTGCCAGCCACACCAGGGCGGCATAGCCTGCGGCCACCCAGCCCAGGGCCACACCCGACAGGGCCATCACGCTCAACACCGGCCCCAGCAGCCCGAGCACCAGGCCGGCACTGCGCCAGCGCGGGGCGAGCGCGCTGCGCGCCACGCCGCTGATGAACAACAGGCCAAAGCCCTGGGCCAGCGACTGGCAGGCCTCGAACACCCGATCGCTCCAGCCCCCTCTTTCGGGCCAGAGGTACTCAGCCCCCAGGCCACCGTGAGCCACGGCAGCCACGGCCAGCGCCAGGCAAGCGCCCGCAAAATACAAGGGCAGGGCATTCCGGTATTGCTGGGCCTGAACCAACGACAGCAACACCAGCAACAGCATGCCGCCCAAGGCGGCGCCCCATAGCAGGTGCCAGGTCTGGGCATATCGCTCGAAGGACGCACGGTCCCACAGCCGCCAGGCCAACTCGGCGGGTCGTCGCCCCTCCAGGCTCAGGTAGACCCGGCTCTGCCCGGGCTGAACTGTCCAGGCAAAGGCGGGGGACAGGTGGGCCAGAGGCCAGCGGGCCACCGGCAGCAAGGCACCCGCCTCGGCCGTGAACCACCGCTCGTCCGCCAGCGGCGCATGAAAGACCAGGCGCTGCACATCGGTCATCGGAACCTCCAGCACCACCTCGCGCGGCGCCTGGACAGCCGGCAGATCAATGGCGAGCCAGTGCGCGCTTGCCGGGCCCAACGCGGCGCGCTCGCCGGGATGGGCGACGGCCCCCTCCGCAGCGGCGAACCGGCTCGTCACACGGGCCGGTGTCTGCACCCCGCCAGGGTCGACCAGGCGCCAGGCGGGCGGGGTCAGGCCGTTCCAGGGTCCGGCCTGGGCCGGCGGCGGTGTCTGGGCCTGCAGGGGCCAAGCCATCAGCAGGCCCAGGCTCAGGCCCAGCATCCAGCCCGGCCAGCGCCGGACGACGCAGGCACCGATCTGCACCGCGCAGAATGCGATGAACGTTCTCATATACACAATGTAACAATTTTGCAAGTACAGGGACATCCCCGATCTGGGTGAAGTGGACGCCGACGCCGACGAGGCCCAGAATCCGCCTCAATGCACCTGCCTCAACCCCTTGCCCGTTTTCACCCCCGCCTGCTCGATGCCTGCCGCGATTACAGCCGCGTCCGCTTCTGGCGCGATGCCGGCGCCGGGCTCACGGTGGGCATCGTGGCCCTGCCGCTGGCCATGGCCTTCGCGATTGCCTCGGGCATGAAACCGGAGGCCGGGCTGTGGACCGCCATCATCGCGGGCTTTCTGATCTCGCTGCTGGGGGGCTCCAACGTTCAGATCGGCGGGCCGGCGGGCGCTTTCATCGTGGTGGTGTACGGCATCATCGAACGCCACGGCCTGGCCAACCTGCTGATTTCCACCAGTCTGGCCGGGGTGCTGCTGTTCCTGATGGGGCTGCTGCGCCTGGGCACCCTGGTGCGTTATGTGCCGGTGACCATCGTGGTGGGCTTCACCAACGGCATTGCCGTGCTGATCGCACTGTCGCAGATGAAAGACTGGCTGGGCTTGCAGGTGCCGCGCATGCCCGCCGATTTCTTTTCACAACTGCAAACCCTGTGGCTGCATCGGGGCACGTTCAATCCGGCCGCCTTCGGTCTGGGCCTGTGCTGTGTGGTGGGTCTGTTCGCCTGGCCCTGGCTGTGGGGGCGCAAGCACCGATTCCAGGCCACCCTTGACGACATCCCTGGCATGCGCCGCGCACTGCGCGTGACCTCGCGCTTGCCCGGCCCGGTGGTGGCCCTGGTCACACTCACCCTGCTGGCCTGGGTGCTGGGCCTGCAGGTCGAGACCATCGGCAGCCGCTTCGGCAGCATCCCGGCCGGCCTGCCCGAGCTGGCCCTGCCCGATTTCAGCTGGGAAACCGCCAAGCACCTGCTCAATCCCACGCTCACCATTGCCCTGCTGGGGGCGGTCGAGTCACTGCTGTGCGCCCGGGTGGCCGATCAGATCAGCAACACCCCGCGCCACGACCCCAACCAGGAGCTGATGGCCCAGGGCGTGGCCAACTTCGTCACCCCCCTGTTCGGCGGCATGCCGGCCACAGGCACCATCGCCCGCACCGTGACCAACATCCGCTCGGGCGCCAGCTCACCGGTCTCGGGGCTGGTGCATGCCGCCACGCTGGCACTGATCGTGCTGCTGGCGGCGCCGCTGGCGCTGCTGATTCCGCTGCCTGTGCTGGCCGGCATCCTGCTGTTTGTCGCCTGGAACATGGGCGAATGGCACGAATTCGCCGATCTCAAGCACTACTCCGGCCATTACCGGCTGGTGATGCTGGGCACCTTTGTGCTCACGGTGGTGTTCGACCTCACGGTGGCCATTGAATTCGGGCTGCTGCTGGCCTGCGCGCTGTTCATCCGGCGCATGAGTTCGCTGTTCAGCGTGGCGCCGGTGCCCGTCCAGGGGCCGGAGTTGCGCTTTCAGCTGTATGGCGCGCTGTTCTTCGGGGCGGTAGACCGCATCGACCGGCTGGTCAGCGCGGTGGAGCAGGCCCCGCCCGGCACCCGCGTGGTGCTCGAAGCGCGTCAGCTGATCGCCCTGGATTCCACAGGGGTCGATGCCCTGCGCCAGTTGCACCGGGTGGTGCGCCAGCATGGCGGCACGCTGCACCTGGAAGGGCTGCAACCCCAGCCGCACGACCTGGCCCGACGCTCGGGGCTGAGCGCCGAACTGGCGGCCGCCCAGGCCGAGGCCCAGGCGCAAAACGGCCCCTCGCCAGGGCTTTGAACGAGCCGGGCCCCGGGGCCGGTAAAATCGCGCCCAAAGGACTTGCAACATGTCGATCTTCGCCCGCCCTCACTACACCTCTGACGCCACCCAGTTCATCGAACAGCTCAAGGCCGCCAAGCCCGAACTGGACGCCCAGCAACAAGCGGGCCGCGGCCTGCTGTGGGACCGCGAGCAAGACCGCGAAAGCCAGGCCGGCTTCAAGCAGGCCCGCGTGCCGCAAAAGCCCTACGTCTACCAAAACGGCCACTGAGGCCCAGGCCCGGCGCCCCCCACCGGCCCACCCCCCGGCGCGCGCCTGCCCCACCCCCACCCATGAAGCCCAGCCCAGGCGCCGACACGGCGCTGCTCCCGCCTGCCCCTGACGGTGCCACCGAGGGATCGGCGATGCCTAGCGTGGTCGATCACGTGGCGGTGGCCCGCCTGTATGGCGAACCGCTGTTCGCCATGCCGACCGACCTGTACATCCCGCCCGATGCACTGGAGGTCTTTCTGGAGGCCTTTGAAGGCCCGCTGGACCTGCTGCTGTACCTGATCCGCAAGCAGAACTTCAACATCCTCGACATCCCGATGGCCGCGGTGACGCGCCAGTACCTGGTGTATGTGGACGAGATCCGCACCCGCAACCTCGAACTGGCGGCCGAATACCTGCTGATGGCGGCCATGCTGATCGAGATCAAGTCGCGCATGCTGCTGCCGCCCAAGCCGGCGCCCGAAGGGCAGGAGCCCGAAGACCCGCGTGCCGAGCTGGTGCGCCGCCTGCTCGAGTACGAGCAGATGAAGCTGGCCGGCGCCAAGCTCAATGCCCTGCCCCAGTTCGGCCGCGACTTCATGCGGGCCCAGGTCTACATCGAGCAAAGCCTGCAACCGCGCTTTCCCGATGTGCACGTGGTCGATCTTCAGGAGGCCTGGCGCGACATCCTCAAACGCGCGCGCCTGGTGCAACACCACCGCATCACCCGCGAAGAACTCAGCGTGCGCGAGTACATGAGCAAGGTGTTGCGGGCCCTGCAGGGCCGCCGCTTTGTCGAGTTCGAAGACCTGTTCGAACCCGAAAAAGGCAGCACCGTGCTGGTGGTCACCTTCATCGCCCTGCTCGAACTGGCCAAGGAGACCCTGATCGAGATCACCCAGGCCGAGGCCTTTGCCCCGATCTACGTGCGCCTGGCCTACACCCCGGCCTGAACGCCCCGGGGCCATGCCCCATCCTTCATCCCCCCTCCACCGTGACCGAATTCGACACCCTCATCGTCGGCAGCGGCCTGGCCGGCCTTTGCGCCGCCCTGCTGCTGGCCCCCACCCGCCGTGTGGCGGTGATCAGCAAGGCCACCCTGGACGCCGGGGCCAGTGGCCTGGCCCAGGGCGGCATTGCCGCCGTGCTGGCCGCCGACGACAGCTTTGACGACCATGTGCGCGACACCCTGGTGGCCGGGGCCGGCCTGTGCGACGAGGCCGCCACGCGCTTCGTGGTCGAGGGTGCGCCTGCCGCCATGGCCTGGCTGCAGGCCCAGGGCGTGCCCTTCACCCAGGAGCAGGGCGCCCTGCACCTGACCCGGGAAGGCGGGCACAGTGCCCGCCGCATCGCCCACGTGGCCGATGCCACCGGTGCCGCCGTGCAGCGCACCCTGATGGACGTGGTGCGCCGCACCCCGGGCATCACGGTGCTGGAGGGGCACAGCCTGATCGATCTGGTGCTGGCCCCACCCAACGCCGATGGGGCCGCACGCCGCTGCCTGGGCGTGACCCTGCTGGACACGACGCACGGCCTGCGGCGCACCCTGCTGGCCCCGCACACCGTGCTGGCCAGCGGCGGCGCCGGCCAGGTGTTCGCCCACACCACCAACCCCGACACCTCCACCGGCGATGGCATGGCCGCCGCCTGGCGTGCCGGTTGCCGTGTGGCCAACCTGGAGTTTGTGCAATTCCACCCGACCAGCCTGTGCCACCCCGAAGCCCAGGGCTTTCTGATCAGCGAGGCGGTGCGCGGCGAAGGCGGCCTGCTCAAACGCCCGGCCACGGTCGGCGGCGAGCGCTTCATGCCCGAGTACGACAGCCGTGCCGAACTGGCCCCACGCGACGTGGTGGCGCGGGCCATCGACGCCGAGATGAAACGCCACGGGCTGCCCTGTGTCGAGTTGGACATCTCGCACCAGAGCCCGGCCTTTTTGCAGGCGCACTTTCCCAACATTGCAGCACGCTGCCTGGCCCTGGGCATCGACATCACGCGCCAGCCGATCCCGGTGGTGCCCGCCGCCCACTACACCTGCGGCGGTGTGTTGACCGATCTGGCCGGGGGCACCGATCTGCCGGGCCTGCTGGCGATTGGCGAAGTGGCCTGCACCGGCCTGCATGGCGCCAACCGGCTGGCCAGCAACTCGCTGCTCGAATGCCTGGTGTTTGCGCGCGCGGCGGCCGACCAGGTGCTGGCCGAGCCCCTGCCTGCCAGCCGCCCCAGCGCACCGCCCGACCTGGCCAACCCGCCACCCGAGCCTGCTCTGGACGCCGATGCGGCCGCCCTGCGCCAGCAACTGCGCCAGCTGATGTCGGCCCAGGTCGGCATTGTGCGCAGCGACGCCAGCCTGCAGGCCGCCGACCAGGCCCTGGCCCCGTTGCAGACCGCCAGCGCACGCCTGTGGCACCTGGGACACCCCAGCCGTGCTTTGCTGGAACTGCGCAACCTGTGTGACGTGGCCGCACTGATGGTGCGTTCGGCCCGCCAGCGCCGCGAAAGCCGCGGCCTGCACTACAGCACCGATCACCCCCAGACCGACCCCGTGGCGCAGCCCACTGTGCTGCCCGGCGCGGTCTGAGACCCCACAGGCACCCGGAGACCCCCATGACCGCCACCGACACGCCCCTCAGTTCGCCCTACGGCACCCTGCCCCCGGCCTCGCCGGTGGCCACCCGCAAGCCGCTGAGCCTGCCGCGCCTGGCCGAGCTGCACGCCCGGGGTGAAAAAATCACCATGCTCACGGCTTACGACGCCACCTTTGCCGCCATGGCCGATGCGGCCGGGGTGGAGTGCCTGCTGGTGGGTGATTCGCTGGGCATGGTCTGCCAGGGCCTGCCCAGCACCGTGGGCGTGAGCCTGGACACCCTGTGCTACCACACCGAAAGCGTGGCGCGCGGCCTGCGCCGCGTGCAGGGCACGGCCTGGATCATCGGCGACCTGCCTTTTGGCAGCTACCAGAGCAGCCGCGAGCAGGCGCTGGAAAGCGCCGTGGCCCTGCTGCAGGCCGGCGCCCACATGGTCAAGCTCGAAGGCGGCGGCTGGACCACCGAGACGGTGCGCTTCATGGTGGAGCGCGGCATCCCCGTGTGCGCCCACCTGGGCCTGACACCGCAGACCGTGCATGCCCTGGGCGGCTACCGGGTGCAAGGCCGTGGCGACAGCGCTGCCCTGCTGAAGGAACAGGCCCTGGCCCTGGAGGCCGCCGGCGCCAGCATGCTGGTGCTGGAGATGGTGCCGGCCACCCTGGCCGGCGAGCTGACCCGCGAACTGACGCGCTGCGCCACCATCGGCATCGGTGCCGGGCCCGACACCGCGGGCCAGGTGCTGGTGATGCACGACATGCTGGGCATCAACCTGGGCAAGAACCCGAAGTTCGTGCGCAACTTCATGGACGGCGCCGGCAGCGTGCAGGCCGCCCTGCAG
Organism: Curvibacter sp. EU05-FHT14A10; assembly: GCF_058791075.1. Classification (NCBI taxonomy): domain Bacteria; kingdom Pseudomonadati; phylum Pseudomonadota; class Betaproteobacteria; order Burkholderiales; family Comamonadaceae; genus Curvibacter; species Curvibacter sp. EU05-FHT14A10. The sequence goes on along the minus strand of NZ_JBYTDE010000008.1, from coordinate 197,777 downwards.
GCCTATGTGCGTGCGGTCAAGGACGGCAGCTTTCCGGACCCGGCGCTGCACGCCTGGTGAGTCAAGCCGGATTTTCAGCGTCGATTCTGGAGGTGCTGCGCGTATCGCGCATGCACCAGCACACGATCAAGGTGCACGCGATCACGACGGTGGCGTACCAGTAAAAGCCGCTTTCCAGCCCCGCCTGCTTGAACCACAGCGCCACGTACTCGGCCGTGCCGCCAAACACCGACACCGCCAGCGCATACGGCACGCCCACCCCGGTGGCTCGGATGGCGGCCGGGAACAGCTCGGCCTTCACCACCGCATTGATCGAGGTGTAGCCCGACACGATCAGCCAGGCGCAGGCGATCAAGCCAAAGGCCTCCCAAGGGCCCTGGGCATGGCGGATGGCGGTCAGCAGCGGCACGGTGAAGATCGTGCCCAGCAAGGCAAAACCCACCAGCAAGGGGCGCCGGCCCACGCGGTCGGACAGCGCGCCGTAGATCGGCTGCAGCAGCATGGCAAACACCAGCGACGCGGCCGAGACGGCGGTGGTCTGGCTGTCTGTCAAGCCCACGGACAGACGCAGAAACTTCTGCATGTAAGTGGTGTAAACGTAGAACGCCAGGGTACCACCCATGGTCAGGCCGATCACCAGCAACACTTCACGCGGGTGCTGGGCCAACTGGCGCAGGCCGCTCAGGGGCTTGGCCTGGCTGCGGCTGGCCTCGAACGAGGCGGTTTCGTGCAAGTCCTTGCGCATGCGCAGGGCCAACACGGCCAGGCCGGCACCGATCAGAAACGGAATCCGCCAGCCCCAGTCGCGCAGTTGGGCATCGCTCAGCAACAGGTGCTGCAACACCAGCAACACCAGCAGTGCCGTCAACTGCCCGCCGATCAGGGTCACGTACTGAAAGCTGGCGTAAAAGCCCCGGTGCCTGGAGGTGGCCATCTCGGACAGGTAGGTCGCGCTGGAGCCATATTCACCCCCCAGGCTGAGGCCTTGCAGCAGCCGCGCCAGCAACAGCAGCACGGGCGCCCAGGCGCCCACCACCGCATAGGTGGGAGCGCAGGCAATGATCAGCGAGCCCAGACACATCAGCAGCACCGAACCCATCAGCGCGGTCTTGCGGCCACGGCGGTCGGCGATGCGGCCGAACAGCAGGCCGCCCAGCGGCCGGATGAAAAAGCCCAGGGCAAAAATGCCGGCGGTGGACATCATCTGCGCGGTCGCATCCTGGGCCGGAAAGAAAGAGTTGGCAAAGTACAGCGAGAAAGCGGCGTAGGTGTAGAAGTCGTACCACTCGACCAGGTTGCCGGCCGAGCCGACCAGGATGGCGCGCAGACGCCGGGCTTCGATGCGCTCGGATGGCGAAACGGGGGCTGAGGGGGTCGCGGCAGCCGAGGCTGCAGCGCCACGGGCGGATGCATTCATGTGGTGTGTCTCCATGCAAAGGGTTTCACGCCATTGTCAAAATCACCGCCCGGCCGCGCATCCGTGCCCGCCGGGGCACCGTTCTGCGTAAAACTACGCAGAAGTCACCGTTCGAGCGGCTGACCACCACCGCTCGCGCTATCGTTGGCGCCCACCAGCCCCAGCACGGCCCCTGGCCTTCGCCCCCGACCACCATGCCCAACCCACTCCCGCCCCTGCTGCAGCGCCTGACCCGCCCGCGCCCGCTGGCCTGGCTGGGCCTGGGCCTGCTCACGGCCGCCGCCGTCGGCCTGGCCGGCCATTGGGCCGAACGCCGCGAACTGCAGGCCAAGACAGCCGAGCTGCATCAGGCCGCCGAGGTCTACAGCCTGGCCCTGCGCGGGGTGGCCGAGCGCTACGACTACCTGCCTTACGCGGCGGCCCGCCATCCCGAGGTGCTGGCCTTGCTGGCACAGCCCGAGCTGCCTCTGCGGCGCCAGCAGGTGAACCGCTACTTTGAAGACCTGCGCGGGCGCACCGAGTCGGCCGCGCTGTACGTGATGGACCTGAACGGCCAGGCCCTGGCCGCCAGCAACTGGAACACGCCTCACAGCTTTGTGGGGCAGTCCTACCGGCAACGGCCCTATTTCGAACAGGCCAGCCAGGGGGTGCGCACCACTTTTTACGGGGTGGGTCTGACCACCGGGGCGCCAGGCCTGTTCATTGCCGAACCCGTGCGCCAGCATGGGGTGGTGCGAGGCGTCGTGGCCGTCAAGGTGGGGCTGGAGGAACTGAGCCAGGCCTGGGCCAAGGCCAGCGCCCCGGTGCTGCTGCAAGACAGCCGCGGCATTGTGTTCCTGAGCTCCGAGCCCGATTGGCTGTACCGCAGCAGCCGCCCACTGTCGCCCGACGATCTGGCCTGGTTGGCCCGCCACGAACAGTACGGCCCCCCGCAGACCCTGGCCTACCCGGCCCTGCCCTGGCGACTGGAGCGAGCGGCCGATCAGGCGGAGTACCGGCTGCGCACCCGACAAGGCGGACGGCAGCGGGAGCTGCTGGCCCTGGACACGCCTTTGCCCGAGCTGGGCTGGACGCTGACCGTGAGCACCGACCTGGCCGACGTGGCCCAGGCCCGACGCCAGGCCCTGGCCCTGGCCACGCTGGGCGCTGCGGTGCTGCTGCTGGCCACCCTGGGCTGGCAACAGCGCGAGCGCCGCTTTGCCGAACAGCGCCAGGCCCGGCAAGAGCTGGAGTTGCGTGTGCAGGAGCGCACCCGCGACCTGCAACTGGCGCATGCCTTTCGCAAGGCCATGGAAGACTCGCTGCTGGTGGGCATGCGGGCGCGCAACCGAGAGGGCCGCATCATCTACGTCAACCCCGCCCTGTGCGACATGGTGGGCTACCGTGCCGACGAACTGCTGGACTGCCTGCCGCCCTACCCGTACTGGCACCCCGACGAGATGGACCGCCACCAGCGCGACAGCGAGGCCGCCTTGCAGGGCCGCGCCGCGCCCCAGGGCTTCGAGTCGCGCATCCGCCACCGCGACGGGCATGACGTGATCACCATGGTCTACACCGCCCCGTTGATCGACGCGGAGGGCCAGCACCAGGGCTGGATGAGCTCGGTGGTGGACATCACCGCCCAGCGCCAGGCCGAACAGCGCCAGCGCGAGCAGGCCCTGCAGCTGCAACGCAGCGCCCGCCTGGCCAGCCTGGGCGAAATGGCCTCCACCCTGGCCCACGAGCTGAACCAGCCACTGACGGCCTTGACGAACTTTGCCCTGGCCGCCCAGGCCCTGGCCCGCCAGGGCCCCCCCGAACTGCTGCAATCAGCGCTGGGTGACATCGTGGCCCAGGCACGCCGCGCCGGCGAGATCGTGCAGCGCGTGCGCGGCCTGATCCGGCCCCAGGGTGGCCAACACCAGGCCTGTCAGCTGGCCCAGGTGGTGGAGCGCGTGCAGGGCTTGTTGCAGGCCGAACTGGCCGCCGCCCCACTGCGGCTGGACCGCCATGCGCTGGCCGCCCTGCCCCCCGTGCGCGGCGACCGCCTGCTGCTGGAGCAACTGCTGATCAACCTGCTGCAGAACGCCCTGCAGGCCACCGAGCACCTGCCGGCCGCGCGACGGGCCATCGAACTGAGCGCCAGCGTGCAGGGCGAGCAGCTCGAACTGTGCGTGGCCGACCACGGCCCGGGCGTCTCGACAGCCCTGCGAGAACAGGTGTTCAACCCCTTTTTCAGCACCAAGGCCGATGGCCTGGGGCTCGGCCTGAACATCTGCCGCACCCTGGTGGAAGCCCATGGCGGCCAGTTGGGTGTGCGCGAGCGCCACGACAGCCAACCCGGCGCCGTCTTTTTCTTCACCCTGCCCCTGATGCCCCCGATGCCCGTGACACCCCAGCCAGCTTCGGCCCCCGCCACCCCATGAGCCCCACCACCCCCACCCTGTTCCTGGTTGATGACGACGAGGCCGTGCGCCGCTCGCTGCTGCTGCTGCTGTTTGCCCAGGGCCTGCCGGTGCAGGGCTTTGAATCGGGCGAGGCCTTCCTGCAGGCCTTGGCCCCAGGCCAGACCGGTTGCGTGATCCTGGACTTGCGCATGGGCGGCCTGAGCGGCATGGCCGTGCTGGAGCAACTGCGCCAGCGCCGCAGCCCCCTGGTGGTGCTGTTCCTGTCGGGCCACGGCGACATTCCCACCGCGCTCGAGGCCATGCGCCAGGGCGCCTTCGACTGGGTGGTCAAACCCGACACCGCCCGCCTGCTGGAGCGCCTGCCTGCGGCCCTGGCCGAAGCCCAGGCCCGCGCCCGGGCCCTGCAGCAATGGGACAGCCTGACCCAGCGCGAACGCGAGGTGGCCCGCCTGGTCGGCCTGGGCTGGGCCAACAAGGAGATCGCGCGCCAGCTCGAGCCGCCCTGCAGCCCCCGCTCGGTGGAAACCCACCGCGCCCACCTGTTCGCCAAGCTGGGCCTGGGCAATGACAACGAGCTGGGGCGGTGGTTGACGCGGCAGGGGTGGTTGGTGGGGGGCGGCTAAACGCATGGCGCAGGGGTCGCGCTCTGGCCCGCCCCGCTCGCGCGCCGCGTCAAGGCACGGCCGGCTGGCGCCCGGTGGCGTTGCGATAGAAGACGCCGAACTCAGCGGCAGGCATGGCCCGGGCAAACAGCCAGCCCTGGTAGACCTCGCAACCATGGCTGGCCAGGAAGCTGCGTTGGGCTTCTGTCTCCACGCCCTCGGCCACCACCGACAGGCCAAGGCCATGAGCCAGAGCGATGATCGAGCGCGAGATCTGCGCATCGCTCTGGTCGTGGGGAATGTCCTGGATGAACCCCCGGTCGATCTTGATCGTCGACACCGGCAGGGCCTTCAGGTAGGCCATGGACGAGTAGCCGGTACCGAAGTCATCGAGCGCCACGCTGCACCCCATCCCGACCAGGGCCTCCAGCTGCTCCCGCGCCAGGGCCGGGTGCATCATGGCCACCGATTCGGTGATCTCGATCTCCAGCAGGTGGGCTGGCGCCCCGGACGAGGCCAGCGCTGCGCGCACGCGTTCCGGCAGTTGGCCCTGCCGGAACTGGTGCGCCGACAGATTGACGGCCACGCGCAAAGCCATGCCCTGCCGGGCCCAGTCGGCGATCTGCTGGCAGGCGGTGACCAGCACCCAGTCGGACAGGGGCAGGATCAGGCCGGTTGACTCGGCCACCGGAATGAAGCGTGCCGGAGACACCTCGCCCAGCAGTTCGTCATGCCAGCGAAGCAGGGCTTCGGCGCCCACGATGTCACCGCTGCGCAGGTCGACCTGGGGCTGGTAGTGCAAGGCCAGGCGGCCACGGCCGATCGCCTCCTTGAGGCGAAGGTGCATCTGCAGGTTCTCGTGCGCCCCCAGATGGAGGTGTGCCGAATAGCAGGCCTGGGCGCCCCGGCCCGATCGCTTGGCCTGGTACATGGCCATGTCGGCGCAGCGCATGAGGCCTTCGCTGTCCTGCGCGTCGTCAGGGAAGAAAGCGATGCCCAGGCTGCTTCCCGAGAGCACATCATGGCCATTCACCACGAAGGGCTCGTCCAGCACCGACAACAGTTTGGCCGCCACCTGGGTGGCTTCTGCCACCTCGCCCACGTCCGGCAACAGCAGGGCGAACTCGTCGCCCCCCAGGCGCGCCAGCAGGTCACTTTCACGCACCGCCTGGCGCAGGCGCTGGCTGACCTGAATCAGCAGCTCATCCCCTGGACCATGGCCAAAGGTGTCGTTGACGGTCTTGAAATCGTCCAGATCGAGGAACAGCACCGCTACCCGATGCCCCGTGCGCCGGCCGTGGGCCAGCGCCTGCTCGAGTTGCAGATTGAACAACCAGCGGTTGGGCAGGTCGGTGAGCTGATCATGGGTGGCCCGGTGCCGCAAGGAGTCTTCAAAGCCCTTGCGCTCACGCAGATCGCGCACATAGGCGATCGCATGCTGTTGCTGCTCGTCTTTCCAGTGACCCAGCGAGATGTCCACCGGCACCATCACGCCGTCGGCCCGGCGCAGTTTGAGCTCGATCTGCCCCATGGCCCGGGCATCGCTTTGCTGAAAAAAGGCACGCATCGATTGCGCATGGCGTGCCCGCAGCTCCGGAGGCAGAAAGATGTCGACGTTCTGCCCGATCAATGCCGAGGCCTCGTAGCCCGACATCTGGGCCATGGCAGGGTTCGCCATCAGGATGCAACCTGTCTCGCTGATCCACAGCACACCGTCCGGGGCCACGTTGAGCACCAGGCTCTCGCGCAGGCCTTGCACCGCCATGCGCTCCAGAGGCCGGCGCAAGGCCTCATGGAAGGTGGCGTGGAAAAGAAACAGGTACCCGGCCAATTTGTAAGCCTGACTGCTCAGGACAATCCAGCTCCGATTCGCGTCGTTCTGCAAGGTCCCCAGCAGCGCGGCCAAGGCGGACAAGGACACGGCAAATGCCAGGGCCATCACGCACTCCGTGACCAGCGAGGCCCGGCGGCGCCACAACACCACCGCCGAGGCCACGTGGAGGCCGATCACCCCCCACTCCAAGCCCACCTTGAGGGGTGTCAGGCCCCACTCAGGCTCGAACAGGACGGGCCAGTCGCCAGGCTGGGCAATGCACCAGGCCGCCAGGCCGATGCTCAAGAGCGCCACCCCGGCCACCGCCAGGCGTTTGGCCTTCAGGCTGTATTGCGGCAACACCGGCAAGGACACAAACAGCAGCAAGGCCAGTGCGGCCACCCAACGGGCCGCCATGGACAGCAGCATGGTTCTCTGCACGGTCTGCGCAGGGCCGATGGCGGGCATGCCCGGCAAGACCATCAGGAGACTGAACTCCAGCATCGCGACGGCCAGAAACGCCAGGCCCAGGGTGACCACCGCCCCTTTGCGGGCCGACAGGATCGCGCGATAGCCCGTGACGAACACGAGCAAGGCCACCACCACCGACACCAGGCCCATGGCACTGCGAGCCCACAGCCACTGGGCCTCCGACAGAGGCCAGATCGGCTCGGGCTGCAGCAACCGGAGCGCCAGCGGCAGGGCCAGCAACAGCAGGGCAAAGCCCAGCACGCGCTGCACAGGATGGTCGTGCCCTTCCGCCAGGTCGGCCCGCCAATCGCCGAGATGGTGCGCTACGTCAGGTGTGTTCACGGGGCGAAGACCTGCACCGCCGCCGTCAGCCTGGCCACCTGCTCGCCCATGGCCGATGCGGCGGCCCGGCTTTGCGACACCATCTGGGCGTTCTGTTGTGTCATGCGATCCAGCTCCGCCATGGCCTGTCCGACTTGCAGAATGCCCGTTGCCTGGGTTCGCGAAGCCTGGCCGATGGCGCCCATCAGGGCCTGGACGCGATCGACCTGGCTCACCACGTCGGACATGGTCTGTCCGGCCACGGAGACCAGGGCGGCACCGCTGTCGACCTTGTGCACCGAATCGTCAATGAGCTTCTTGATCTCTCGTGCCGCCTCGGCCGAGCGCCGGGCCAGCACACGCACCTCCGAGGCGACGACCGCAAAGCCCCGCCCATGCTCGCCGGCTCGCGCCGCCTCGACGGCGGCATTCAGTGCGAGCAGATTGGTCTGGAAGGCAATGCCGTCGATCACTCCGATGATGTCGGCAATGCGGCGGCTGGACTCCGAAATCAGGCCCATGGTGGCGACGATGTCATCCACCGCCTGTCCGCCGCTGAGGGCGGCCTGGGTGGCCAGCGCAACCACGTCGCCGGCATCGCTGGCGGCCCGGTGGTTCTGCTGCACAGCCTGGGTCTGCTGCGCCATGGCCGCCGAGGTCTGCGCCAGCGCACTGGCGGCCTGCTCGGTGCGGTGGGCCAGTTCGGTGTTGGACGCAGCCACCTGTTCACTGGCGCGCTGCAGGCCCGCCACCTGCTCCTGAACGTCGGACATCAGCGAGTGGAGGTTCAGGCCGGCCTGATGGATGGAGCGGGCAATCACCCCCACCGCGTCGCAGCGCTGCAGGCCCAGGTCCTGAGCCACCTCGCCCTGAGCCACCTGTTCGGCCAGGGCCTGGATTCGGCCCAAAGGGGAGACCAGCTGAAACTGCAGAAACCCCCAGACCAGCAGCAAGGCCGCCAGCATGGGCGGGATCAGTTGCCATTGCTGGCGCCCGTCCAGCCCGGCCGCAGCCATGGTGGCGAGCAGGCTGAGGCCGAGCAGCGCCATCGGCAACCCAAGGCGCCACCGGGTTGGCAGCAGTTGCAGGACCCCGAGCCAGGCCAGCAGCCCGGTGCGCACCACCAGACCCCGGTGGAAGCGCCAACCCTTGGCCTCGCCTGCCCGGAACCGCGAATAAAGACGTTCGGCCGCCTCGACCTCCGCGCGCCCGGGCCGGGTGCGCACCGACAGGTAGCCGGTCAGCACGCCGCGGCGCCTCATGGGGGCCGCATTGGCCCGCACCCAGTAGTGATCGCCGTCCTTGCGCCGGTTCTTCACCAGGCCAGACCACGAACGACCGGAGCGCAGACTGCGCCACATGTCTGCGAACGCCTCGGGAGGCATGTCCGGGTGCCGCACCAGGTTGTGGGGCTGCTGTCGCAGTTCATCAGGGGTGTAGCCGCTGGCACGCACAAAGGCGGCGTTGCCGTAGGTGATGTGGCTGTCGACATCGGTGGTGGACAACAGCGTCTCGGAAGCCGGGAAATCAAATTCCCTCTGGGTCACCGGCAGGTTGAGCTTCATCGGGGCCCCCGGCCGCCGCTGCCTGGCCGAACCCTGTCGAGCCGGTACCGCCCCATGCCCTTGCCCGCCCCCAACCTCAAGGCCGGGTCCGCGCCATGCGCCAGGCCACGCGCGGCGCAGGTGATTGAAAGAAAGCCCATGAACACCCCATCTCTCGAATGAAAGAGTCGTTTCACCGCCGCGCCTCAACAGGGTCACGGCGACGGATCAACGAGGCGGGTTCTTGGCCTCAAAACGAAACAGTGACATGCATCAAGGTCACCACTCCATTAACATGTTATTACAAATAACCAAAAATGAACAGAAGTGAACCCTCAGATTTGGTGAATCACTTCGAAAGAGCGGATCAATTCCGCCGCCACCTCGGCCAATTTGCGACGCTGGGAACGCGCAGTGGCCCGCAGGCGCTTGAAAGCCAGGTCACGGCTCAAGCGGTGCTCGACCATGGTGATGCCGACCGCCACGCTGATGTCACGCTCCAGATCCAGCGCGGTCTGCAACTGAGCGCCGGTGCTGCGCAAGTCCCGGAGTTCGTGCGAGCGCATCAACGCCGCCTTGATGGCGGGCACCATCTGAGGCACGTCCAGAGGTTTGACCAGGTAGCCCAGCGCCCCAGCGCTGGTGGCACGCTCGACGGTGCGGGCATCGCTGTAGGCACTGAAGACCACAAAGGGCAGGTTGTCGAGATCGCGCAGGCTGTCCGCCAGGCTCAGGCCTTCGTCATCCGGCAGGTGCAGATCCAGCAACACCAGGTGCGGGCGCTGCCCGGCCGACAACAGCTCTTCGGCCTGGGCCACTGACTCGGCCGTGCTCACTCGGTAGCCCGCCTGCGTCAAGCCCTGCGACACCGTCGACAGGATCAGCCGATCGTCATCAATCATCAACAAGTGCACCTGGCCCCAGGCCAGCTCCGCGGGGCTCATGAATACGCTCCAGGCAGCAGCGAAATGACCGGCGCCCCCAGCACCAGCAGGGTGTTCACCCCCAGAGGCGATTGGCTGTGGGACAGGCGGGCCCCCGCGCGAGGCATCAGCATCTCGACCAGGCCCAGCCCAACGTGCTCGTCACCGGCCACCGGCTGCCAGGAGCCGGCGTTGAAAATCGACATCTGAACCTGATCCTCGGACTCTCCCTTGCACAGACAGACCTGCACCCGGCTCTGCGGATCACGCCGGTGCTTGACGGCATTCAACATCAGTTCATTGAGGATCAGGGCCACCGGCACGGCCTCGGACGCCGCGAGCAGGCAAGGCTGCCAGGGCGTGGGAATGTCGATCCCGATCTCGGTCTGGAACAAGGCCCCCACGCCCAGGGCGATCGAAGAAGTGAGTTCGCACAGGCGCACCTGCTCCAGTGTGGATCGCCCCTGCAGGCCATGGATCACCGCCACACTCTGGACCTGGGTCACCGCATGATTGATGGCCTCCAGTGTGTCGGGGTGCTGATAGCCGAAGGCGCGCAGGATGCCCACGATGCCCTGCAGGTTGTTTTTGATGCGGTGATGCACCTCCCGGACCAGGGCATGGCGTTGGGCCAGGTTCTTGGCCAACTGCTCTTCCCGGCGGCGGCGGCGCTCGGTCACGTCGGACACCAAGCCCGCGTAATGGGTCACAGCACCCTCTTCGTCCTGCACCAGGGTGATCGAATACCAGAGCGTGACCAACTCGCCATTGCCCCGCACGAAGGTGATTTCTTCGTCAAACTCGCCGCGGGCCTGCAAGGCAGTCCAAAAACCCGATTGATCGGATGGCGTCAGACTGCTGCCCTGCAGGATGTCCCAGGCCTTGCGGCCCATCAGGGCCTGGCGTTCGTACCCCAACAAGTCACACAGGGCTTGATTGACCCGCACCACGGTGTGCGTGGTGTCGATCAGTACCATGGCCTGCTGACTCTCGAACACCTTGCCGACAATGCGCAACTCGTCTTCCAGGGCCTTTTGCCGCGTGACATCGCGGATGACGACCAGAAATCGCTGCTGCCCCTCGCAGAGACGGTGGCGACGGTAGACCGAGACCTCCTGCCAACGGTGCCCTGCCAGCCCGTCCACCGGGTGGCGGTGCCCACAGGAAGTGCCGGTTTGCGCCGCCGCCTGCAGCGCTCGCCGCAGCAGGGGCAGATCCACCTCCAGCCCTGCCGGACAGGCCGGCTGATCCGTTCCGGTCACCTCGGGCCATCCGGCCGAATCGACCAGGCGCCCTTGAATATCCACCTCCACCATGCGATCAGGAAACCCCATGCTGGTATCGGTCAACTCTTTGCTGAAACCGCGCAACTCCTGTTCGCGCAGCTTGCGCAAGGTGGTGTCTGCATGGGTTCCGACCATGCGCAGCGCCCGCCCATCAGCCCCCCGTTCCGTCACCTGGCCGCGGGCCAGAATCCACAGGTACGAACCATCCGCACAACGCATGCGGTATTCGGCAACATACACAGGCCATCGCGCTGACAAGTGCAAGTCCAGGCGCCTGCGCACCTCCGCTCGGTCGTCCGGATGCTGCAAATGCCCGGCATCCGCCTCGGTGCTGCCCAGCGTCGCTGGCAGGTGGCCCAGCAGGGCCGCCAGGCGACCGCAATAGTGCAGGCGGTCGTTGGGCACATCCCACTCCCACACGCCATCGCCCGCGGCCTCCAGCGCCTGCTGCCAAGGCATGGAAACCGCTTCGACGGCCTGGCCCGGGCCCATCCCGAGGACCGCCGACTGACTCGCTTCTTGGTGTTGCATGGTTTCATTCCGGAACATCGCCGCCCTGAACCCGTCCAGGGCAAGGCCGCTGTTACCAATTGTGAATGATGGCACCCCCCCTTCGAATTGAGATGAGTCCATCAGGTGACGCGGCGCCCTGGCCTGCCGGGCACCTGCAAGCGCCACAGGGCAACCGGTCAAAAGGCCGGTCGATCGGCTCAACAGACCTGCACCCGCATAAGCGGGCCGCCCATGCTCAGCCCAGCCGCGCCGGAATCACCCCTCGCAGGCTGTTGACAAAGGCCAGCGCCTGCACCCGGGGCAGCTCGCTCACGTGCACCACGCCCTCGCTCAGCCAGCCCTCCTGCAGCGCAGCTTGGCGGCCCACGCCATCGAGCAGGCCGCAGTGCAGCGCGGGCGTCAGCCACTGGCCGTCCAGCAGCAGGGCCACGTTGCCGCGGGTGCACTCGGTGAGCTCGCCACGCTCGTTCCACAACAGGGTGTCGAAGACACCGGGCTGGGCCGGGGCCATGGCGTCGTAGTGGGCGCGGCGGGTGGTCTTGTAGCGGGTGAATTCGCTGAAGGCCTCGCCAAAGGCCTGGGGGGCCAGGCGCAGGGTGACCTGGGCGGGCGAATCCTCCAGGGCAAAGGCTTCGGCATGGGCCAGGCCCTGGGCATCGAGCAGCAGGCGCAGGCGCCAGCGGCCCTGGGGTTGGCGGCGCACCACCTGGGCCAGCACCTTGTGCACATGGGCTTCGTCCCAGCGCACATTGAAGTGCTGGACGGCGCGGGCCATGCGGGCCAGGTGCAGTTGGCCGTGGCACAGGGCGCCGTCCTGCAGGCGCAGGGTTTCCAGAATCTCGAAGGGCTGGCTGGCGCGCTCCAGAAAGCCTTGCTTGTGTTGCCACTCGCGCCATTCGCCCGCAGCCTCGGCGGTCGCGGTGATGCCGCTGCCGACGCCGCAGCGGGCCTCGCGCCCCTGCAGGCCCACGGTGCGGATGGGCACGTTGAAGGTGGCGGCCCCACCGGGGCGCAACACGCCGATCGCGCCGCAATACACCTCACGGGGCCCGGCCTCCAGCGCCTGGATGGCTTTCATGGCCTGCACCTTGGGCGCACCGGTGACCGAGCCGCAAGGGAACAAGGCGGTGAACACGTCCAACAGGCGCGTGCCGGGCCGGGTGCGGGCCTGCACGTCCGAGGTCATCTGCCACACCGAGGGCAAGGCCTCCACCTGGAACAGGCGCGGCACACTGACGCCAAAGGGGTCGGCCAGGCGCGACAGGTCGTTGCGCAGCAAGTCGACGATCATCACGTTTTCGGCCTGCTCCTTGGCGCTGTCGAGCAGGGCCTGGCGCCGGGCCGCGTCTTCCGCCGGGGTGGCGCCACGTGGGGCGGTGCCTTTCATGGGGCGGGTGAGCAACTGGCCCTCGCGCCAGTCAAAAAACAGTTCGGGCGACACCGACAGCCATTGCTCTTCACCGGTCTGGATCAGCGCCGCATAACCGCCGGGCTGGGCACGTTGCAAGGCATCGAACAGGGCACGCCCCGCCTCGCCTTCGGTGATGCGCAGATCCGGCTCGGTGTCCACCAACTGCCCCCGGCGCTGCGCCGTGAGGTTGACCTGGTAAAAATCGCCCGCGGCGATCTGCTGCTGCAGGCAGGCAAAGGGGTGCTGAAAATCGGCGGCCTGATCCAGGGGCTGCCAATCGACGCGGGCTGGCAGGGCCTCGCCCTCGTCGGGTGCGGGCCAGGTCCGCGGCTGGTCGAACACGGCAAACCAGGCCAGCGGCCCCACCTGCGCAGCGTGTGCGGCGTGTGCGGCGTGCACCTGCAGTGCCGCATCAAAGGCCGGAGCGGCCTCGTAGCGCAGGTAGCCCACCACCCAGCGGCCGGCCTGGGCCGCGGCCTCGGCGGCCAGCAGCACCGGGGCCACGTCGCTCAGCTCACGGGCCTGCAGCACCTGCAGGGGATGGGCGAAGGCGTGACGGGTGCGCGGGCCAACCGGGTCGTGCGGGTCGGCAAAGTCGAGCAGGACGCGCACCGCCCCCATGGCGCTCAAGCGGCCCCCAGGTGGGGTACCAGACCGGCGGTGGGTTGACCGTTCTTGAGTGCGGCGGTGTAGGCCAGCATGCGGTCGATGGGCAGGCGCGCGCGCGGGATCAGGGCAGGGTCCACCCACACCTCGTTGGCACCGGTCTCCAGCACGCGGGCGACGTCGGCCAGGCCGTTCATGGCCATCCAGGGGCAGTGCGCGCAGCTCTTGCAGGTGGCACTGTTGCCGGCGGTGGGGGCTTCATGGAAGGTCTTGCCGGGGTTTTGCGTGCGCAGCTTGTGCATCATGCCGTTGTCGGTGGCCACGATGAGCTCGCTGGCCGGCAGCTCGCGCGCGGCCTTGAGGATGACCGAGGTCGAGCCGACCACATCGGCCAGGGCCACCACGTCGGCCGGCGACTCAGGGTGCACCAGCACCTTGGCCTGGGGATGTTCGCGCATCAAGGCCTGCAGCTCAAACGCCTTGAACTCGTCGTGCACGATGCAGGCCCCGTTCCAGAACAGCATGTCGGCGCCGGTTTCGCGCTGGATGTAGTGGCCCAGGTGGCGGTCGGGCGCCCACAGGATCTTCTGGCCCTGGTCTTTCAGGGCCTGCACGATGTCGAGCGCACAGCCCGAGGTGACCATCCAGTCGGCGCGGGCCTTCACGGCGGCGCTGGTGTTGGCGTAAACCACCACGGTGCGGTCAGGATGGGCGTCGCAGAAGGCGCTGAAGGCGTCGGTGGGGCAACCCAGGTCGAGCGAGCAGGTGGCATCGAGATCGGGCATCAGGATGCGCTTGTGCGGCGACAGGATCTTGGCGGTCTCGCCCATGAAGCGCACGCCCGACACCACCAGGGTCTGGGCCGTGTGGTCACGGCCGAAGCGGGCCATCTCCAGCGAGTCGCTGACCAGGCCACCGGTTTCCTCGGCCAGGTCCTGCAGATCGGGGTGAACATAAAAGTGCGACACCATGACGGCATTGCGCTCCTTGAGCAGTCGGCGGATGCGGTCTTTCAACGCCCCGCGCTCGACCTGGGTGGGCTCGGGCGGCACCCGGGCCCAGGCGCGGCGGGTGGCGCACACGCTGCCTTCGGCCAAGGCCGGCTGTTCGTAGTCGATGTCAATCACGGCACTCATGCCCAGTCCTCGAAACGCATGGAGAAATCGGTGGCCTTGACGTCCTTGGTCAGGCCGCCGATGGAGATGCGGTCAACCCCGGTGGCAGCCAGTTCAGGCAGGCGATCCAGCGTCACACCGCCCGAGATTTCAAGCACGGCGCGGCCGGCGTTCAGGCGCACCGCCTCGTGCAGGGTAGGCAGGTCCATGTTGTCGAGCAGCACCATGCGGGCGCCGGCCTCAAGCGCCTCTTGCAGCTGGGCCAGGGTTTCAACCTCGATCTCGATGAACTGGGCCTGCGCCGCCACGGCCTGTGCGGCCGCCAGCACGGGGCGGATGCCACCGGCGGCAGCGATGTGGTTTTCCTTGATCAGCACGGCGTCGTACAAGCCGATGCGGTGGTTCAGGCCGCCCCCGGTGCGCACGGCGTACTTCTGGGCCAGGCGCAGGCCAGGCAGGGTCTTGCGGGTGTCGACGATGCGGGCCCGGGTGCCCTGCACGGCGGCCACGTGCTCGGCGGTGCGGGTGGCCACAGCGCTCAGCAGTTGCAGGAAATTGAGGGCGGTGCGTTCAGCCGTGAGCAGGGCCCGGGCCTCGCCCAGCACCTCCAGCACCACCTGATCGGCCTGGCAGGTTTGCCCCTCAGCCACCTGCCAATGCAGCTCGGCGCTGGGGTCGCAGTGGCGGATCACGGCCTCGGCCCAGGGCTGACCGCACAACACGGCCGGTTCGCGCACCAGCACACGGGCCGTGATGCGCCGCCCCGCCGGCACCAGGGCAGCGGTCAGGTCGGCAGGCCCCACATCCTCTTGCAGTGCCCGGGCCACATCGGACTGCGCCAGCGCCGCCAGCTCGGCGGGCGAGAACTCAAGCAATTTCGTCATGGGCGCGAAGCATAGCCGCTGCGCCAGGGGCTTTCAGCAAACTGTCATCTTTTGTACAAACGGACAGCGCTGTCTTGGGCGACTGAGGCAAACCGATACATTTTGATACCTCGCTGGCGATTACACTCGCGCCCATTTTGGGCCCAGGGCCCTTGCCGGAGACGAGACTTGAAGATTGTTCGCAGCGTGGCGGAGCTTCGCCAGACCCTTGCCCAGGCCCAGCGCCCTGCCTTTGTGCCCACCATGGGCAACCTGCACGAGGGGCACCTTTCGCTGATCCAGCAGGCCCGCCCGCTGGGTGATGTGACCGTGGCCAGCATCTTTGTGAACCGGCTGCAGTTTCTGCCGCACGAAGACTTTGACAGCTACCCGCGCACCTGGGAGGCCGACTGCGCCAAGCTGGAGGCTGCGGGCTGCCATGTGCTGTTTGCCCCACGCGAAACCGATCTGTACCCCGAGCCACAAACCTTCAAGGTGCAGCCCGACCCGGCCCTGGCTGATTTGCTGGAGGGCGAATTCCGCCCCGGTTTCTTCACCGGCGTGTGCACGGTGGTGATGAAGCTGTTCTCGGCCGTGTTTGCCGGCCATGCCGAAGGGGTGTCGGTGTTCGGCAAAAAGGACTACCAGCAGCTGATGGTGATCCAGCGCATGGTGCAGCAGTTTGCATTGCCGATCACGGTGCTGGGGGTCGAGACCACGCGCAGCGAGGCCGGCCTGGCCCTGTCGTCGCGCAACGGCTACCTGAGCGAGGCGGAGCGCACCGAGGCGCTGCAACTGTCACTGGCCCTGCGCGGCCTGGCGCGCGAGGCACTGGCCGCGGCGCATGCCTTGCCACAGCACCGCGAGGCCCTGGAGGCCGCCGCCCTGGCCGCCCTCAAGGCACGCGGCTGGGCACCCGACTACCTGACCGTGCGTCGGCGCAGCGACCTGCAGGCCCCCCAGGCGGGTGACCCGCTGGTGGTGCTGGGCGCGGCTCGCCTGGGCAGCACGCGCCTGATCGACAACCTGGAGATCTGAGAGCGTGAGCACGCTCTGAGGTCCAAGCCCGCCAGGGCTCAGGCCATTTCGCCCTTGGGGCCACGCCCCATCAAGGCCGCCACGGCCTCGGCCGGCTGCAGCTGGCCGTCGAGCAAGGCCACCACGGCCTCGGAGATGGGCATTTCGACGCCCAACAGGCGGGCACGCTGCACCACGGTGCGGGCGCTGTAAACACCCTCGGCCACATGGCCCAGCGAGTCGACTGCCTGTTGCAGGCTTTGGCCGGCCGCCAGCAGCAGGCCGACCTGGCGGTTGCGGCTCAGGTCGCCGGTGGCGGTCAACACCAGATCGCCCAGCCCCGAGAGGCCCATGAAGGTGTCGACCCGGGCCCCCAGGGCCAGGCCCAGGCGCGTCATCTCGGCCAGGCCGCGGGTGATCAAGGCGGCCCGGGCGTTCAAACCCAGGTCCAGCCCGTCGCACAGGCCGGTGGCGATGGCCAGCACGTTCTTGACCGCGCCCCCCACCTCGACCCCGACCAGGTCATCGTTGGCATACACCCGCAGGCTGGGACCGTGCAGGGCCTCGACCAGGGCGTGGCGCACCGAGGCCTGGTGGCTGGCCGCCACCAGGGCGGTGGGCTTGGCCTCGGCCACCTCGCGGGCGAAGCTGGGGCCGCTGAGCGTGCCCACCGCCAGGCGCGGGGCCACCTGCTCGGCAATTTCATGGGCCAGCAGGCCGTGCAGGCCCTGGCTTGCATCGGCATCGGCCACACGCTCGAAGCCCTTGCAGAGCCAGGCCACGGGCACCGTCAGATCCGCCAGGCTGGCCAGGGTGGCGCGCAAAGCAGCCATCGGGGTGCCGATGATCACCAGATCGCTGCCCGCCGCCAGGGGGGCCAGCGGCGCGGCGCTCAGGGTCAGGGATTCGGGCAAGGGGGCCAGCGGCAGGTAGCGCTGGTTGCGGCGTGAGGCCTGCATGGCGGCCACCTGGGCCGCATCACGGCCCCACAGGGTGACTTGATGGGCGGCCGGTGCAGCACAAGCGCCAATGGCCAGGGCCGTGCCCCAGGCACCGGCTCCGGCGACGACTATTTTCATATCGGACGCAACAGGCACCCGGGCCTGCCAGAGCAGGCCGGGCGCGGCAGCTGATTACTGAGCCACCTGGCCGGCGGCCTGGGCTTGCTGCTGTTCGTACATGGCCTGGAAGTTGATTTCGGCCAGGTGCACGGGCGGGAAGCCGCCGCGCTGGATGATGTCGGCCACGTTGCCGCGCAGGTAAGGGTAGACGATCTGCGGGCAGGCGATGCCCAGGATGGCGCCCATCTGGTCTTCAGGCAGGTTGCGGATCTCGAAGATGCCGGCTTGCTTGGCTTCAACCAGGAACACGGTGCGGTCCTTGATCTTGGTCTGCACGGTGGCGGTCACCGTGACTTCGACGATGCCATCGGCCACCGGGGTGGCATCCACGCCGAGCTGGATGTCGACGCTGGGCTGCTCTTGTTCGAGCAGGATGGCGGGGGAATTCGGCTGCTCAAGCGACAGGTCCTTGAGGTAAACGCGCTGGATCTGGAAAACGGGATCTTGTTGCTCGGCCATGAGGTTTCTCGGTTCACAAAAACAAGACACCGCCTGCGGTCCAGGGTCGGTGCCCATTAAAAGAAAACCCGCCGCGGAAGCGTTACCGCAGCGGGCACTCAGGCACCATTATCTCAGCAGAAAATGGCGCTTTTGCAGCAGCGCTCAGGCGCCCAGCAGAGGCAGCAGACCGCCGCGCCCGTCCAGGGCCATCAGATCGTCGCAGCCGCCCACGTGGGTGTCGCCGATGAAGATCTGGGGCACGGTGCGCCGGCCAGTGACCTGCATCATGTGATCGCGCTGGGCCGGGTCGGCATCGATGCGGATCTCTTCAATCTCGGTCACGCCCTTGGCCTTGAGGATCTGCTTGGCGCGGATGCAATAAGGGCAGACGGCAGTGGTGTACATCTTCACGGGCTGCATGGGGACAAATTCCTTGCTGGGTAGATACGGGACATGGGCCCGGTTCAGGCCTTTTCAACTGGCAGGTTAGCCTCTTTCCAGGCTTTGAGCCCGCCACTCAGGGCTTGGGCCTGCTGGTAACCCAGTTTTTGGGCCGTCTTGACAGCAGGGCCGCCGCGCGAGCCGCTGGCGCACACGAAGATCACCGGCAGGGCCTTGTTCTTGACCACCTCGGGCAGGCGCGCCTCCAGTTGGTCCAGCGGCACGCTGCGCGCGCCGTTCACGTGGGCTTGCGCGTAGTCGGCCGCGTCGCTGACATCCACCACCACGGCTTTTTCGCGGTTGATGAGCTGCACGGCATCGGCCGTGGACAGGCCGACTGCAGAGGCGCCCTTGAGGGTGGGCCACAGCAGCATCACGCCTGAACTCAGGGCAATGACGATCAGCATCCAGTTGTCGGTAATGAATTTCACGGGGTTCCTTGGGTTGGCAAACCCGACAATTTTAGAATGCTGGGTTTCGCACTGGAAAAATTGAGGGCTTCGCATGTACAAACTCGTTCTTGTCCGCCATGGTGAATCCACCTGGAACCTTGAAAACCGCTTCACCGGCTGGACCGATGTGGACCTGACCCCGACCGGGGTGGAGCAGGCCAAGAACGCCGGACGCCTGCTCAAGGCCGAAGGCTACGACTTCGACCTGGCCTACACCAGCGTGCTCAAGCGGGCCACCCGCACCCTGTGGCACACCCTGGACGAGATGGACCGCACCTGGCTGCCGGTGGTGCACAGCTGGCGCCTGAACGAGCGTCACTACGGTGCGCTGCAAGGCCTCAACAAGGCCGACATGGCCAAGCAGTACGGTGACGCCCAGGTGCTGGTGTGGCGCCGCAGCTACGACACCCCGCCGCCGGCCCTGGAGGCCACCGACCCGCGCTGCGAGCGTGGCGATGCCCGCTACGGCCGCCTGAAGCCCGAAGAGGTGCCACTGACCGAATGCCTGAAGGACACCGTGGCCCGCGTGCTGCCGTTCTGGAACGAATCCATCGCCCCCGCCATCAAGAGCGGCAAGCGCGTGGTGGTGGCTGCCCACGGCAACTCGATCCGCGCCCTGGTCAAGTACCTGGACAACATCGGCGACGACGACATCGTGGGCGTGAACATCCCCAACGGCATTCCGCTGGTGTACGAGCTGGACGCCGATCTGAAGCCGATCCGCCATTACTACCTGGGCGATGCCGAGGCGGCTGCCAAGGCCGCCGCGGCCGTGGCCTCGCAAGGCAAGGCCTGAGACCAGCCTGAGCCAAGCCCGCGTCCATCGCGGGTAAAGCACAGGTAAAGCCACCCCCCTGCTCCGCAGATTCCCCGGGTGAATGAAGGGGACTGCGGAACCTGGCCTGACGCGGCCCATCCTAGGTGTATATTGCGTCGCAAAAAGGTGATTTCATGGGTGAAAAACTCCGTATCGCAGGCTGGATTTCCATTGGCGTGGTAGCCGGCGCGCTGACCACGGTCTCGCTGCAAACCATGGCACGGGGCAGCATTTCGCCGCTTCCACTCGAAGAGTTGCAGCAACTGGCTGCGGTGTTCGACATGGTGAAGACCGATTACGTCGAGCCGGTGGACGAGAAAAAGCTCATCACCGACGCCATCTCGGGCATGGTGGCCAGCCTGGACCCGCACTCGCAGTACTTCGACAAGAAGTCCTACAAGGAATTCCGCGAAGGCACCTCGGGCCAGTTCGTGGGCGTGGGCATCGAAATCACCCAGGAAGATGGTCTGATCAAGATCGTCTCACCCATCGAAGGCTCCCCCGCCTACCGTGCGGGCCTGAAGACCAACGACCTGATCACCAAGATCGACGACACCGCGGTGAAGGGCCTGGCCCTGAACGATGCCGTCAAGCGCATGCGCGGCGAGCCCAACACCAAGGTGTTGCTGACCGTGTTCCGCAAGGACGAGAACCGCACCTTCCCCGTGACCATCGTGCGCGAGCAGATCCGCACGCAGTCGGTGCGTGGCAAGGTGGTCGAACCCGGCTACGCCTGGGTGCGCCTGAGCCAGTTCCAGGAACGCACGGTGGACGACTTCGTGAAGAAGATCGACGAGATCTACAAGCAGGAGCCCAATCTGAAGGGCCTGGTGCTTGACCTGCGCAACGACCCGGGTGGCCTGCTCGATGCGGCCGTGGCGGTGTCCAGCGCTTTCCTGCCCGAGAACGTGACCGTGGTGTCCACCAACGGCCAGTTGGCTGAAAGCAAGTTCACTTTCAAGGCCTCGCCTGAGTTCTACCAGCGCCGCAGCGGCCCAGATCCGCTCAAGAAGCTGCCCGCCGCCCTCAAGACCGTGCCGCTGGTGGTGCTGGTCAACGAAGGCTCGGCCTCGGCCAGCGAGATCGTGGCCGGCGCCCTGCAAGACCACAAGCGCGCCACCCTCATGGGCAGCCAGACCTTTGGCAAGGGCTCGGTGCAGACCGTGCGCCCCCTGGGCCCCGACACCGGCCTGAAGCTGACCACGGCCCGCTATTACACGCCCAGCGGCCGTTCGATCCAGGCCAAGGGCATCGTGCCCGAAGTGATGGTGGACGACACCGAAGAAGGCAGCCCGTTTGCCGCCTTGCGCATGCGTGAGGCCGACCTGGAGAAGCACCTGAACAGCGGCCAGGGCGAAGAAAAGCCCGATCCGGAGCGCGAAAAGGCCCGCGACGAGGCCCGCAAGCGCCTCGAAGAGGAAGCCAAGAAGCCCGTGGCCGACCGCAAGCTGCCCGAACTGGGCAGCGACAAGGACTTCCCGCTGATGCAGGCCCTGAACCAGCTCAAAGGTCGCCCGGTGATGGTCAGCAAGACCCAGACCGAGCGCAAGGAAGAAAAGACCAGCAACTGAGCCCTGCACAACGGGGATCACCAGCGCCCTGCGGGGCGCTTTTTTTTATGAACGACGATCAGCTGCTCCGTTATTCCCGCCACATCCTGCTCGACGAGATCGGCATCGAGGGGCAGGAACGTCTGCTGGCCGCGCACGCCGTGGTGGTGGGCGCAGGCGGCCTGGGCTCGCCCGCAGCCCTGTACCTGGGCGCGGCCGGGGTGGGCCGCATCACCCTGATCGATGACGACGAGGTCGATCTGACCAACCTGCAGCGCCAGATCGCCCACACCCAAAGCCGGGTTGGGCAGGCCAAGGTCGATTCAGCCCGGCAGGCCATCCTGGCACGCAACCCCGAGGTTCGGGTGGATACGCTGCGCCAGCGTGCTGACGCCGCGTTGCTGGACCAGCTGCTGCCCGACGCCGATGTGGTGCTGGACTGCAGCGACAACTACGCCACGCGCCAGATGGTGAATGCAGCCTGTGTGCGGCATCGGCGAGCGCTGGTGTCGGGGGCTGCGATCCGCTTCGATGCCCAGATCAGCGTGTTCGATCCACGCCAGGCCGACAGCGCCTGCTACGCCTGTGTGTTCGACCCCGCCGAGACCCCCGAAGAAACCCGCTGCGCCACCTTGGGTGTGTTCGCCCCCCTGGTGGGGATTGTGGGCAGCCTGCAGGCGGCCGAGGCACTGAAGCTGATCAGCCTGGCCGGCACGCCCCTGACCGGCCAGTTGCTGATGCTGGATGCGCGCACCATGGAGTGGACGCGCATGAACCTGTCACGCCATCCGAACTGTCCGGTGTGCGGCACGGCCGTGTAGGACTGGTCTGACATCTTCAAAACGAGGTGACTGGCACAATTCATCGACCTGAACTTACCGCACAAGCGCAATCCAAATCCGTTGGTCTGGGTTGTGTCTTCGGAATGCGGGTGAACAAGGCCATCACTTGGAACTCCGAACCTACATCGTCGAAGACAACGCCACGATCCGCGAGAACCTGGTGGGCACGCTGGAAGAGCTGGCGGACGTGCGAGCCGTGGGCTTTGCAGAGACCGAGCACCAGGGCATCGAATGGCTGCACCAGCACTCAGATGACTGGGATCTGGCCATCGTGGACTTGTTTCTCAAAGAAGGCAGCGGGCTGGGCGTGATTTCGTCGTGCCAGCAGCGCCAGCCGCACCAGCGACTGATCGTGCTGACCAACTACGCCACACCCGACATCCGGCTGCGCTGCGCCAGCCTGGGCGTGGATGCGGTGTTCGACAAATCCAATGAAATTGACGCCCTGATCGATTTCTGCACGCTGCAGGCATCGTCTGATGCCTGAGCACGGCGCACCCCGCTCAGACAGGCCCGAATCGCTCAGTCGATCAATCGGTTTTTGAGGGCGTAATAGGTCAGGTCGCTGTTGGAGGCCAGGCCCATCTTCTCCATCAGACGGGTTCGGTAAGTGCTGACCGTCTTCACGCTCAGGGACAGCGACTTGGCCACGTCGCCGGCCGTCTCGCCACGGGCCAGCTTGAGAAACACCTGAAACTCGCGCTCCGAGAGCTGCTCGTGCAGCGGCACGTCGTCCTTGCGGCCCAGTTGCTGGGCCAGCAGATCGGCCACGGTGCGGGTGATGTAGCGCTTTCCAAGCGCAATGGTGCGCACCGCCTCCACGATCTCGGCGGGGTCGCACTCCTTGTTGAGGTAGCCACTGGCGCCTTGCCGGATGAGGTTCATGGCGTAGTGCTCCTCCGGGTAGCCCGAGAGGATCAGGATGCCCACGTCGGGCGCCTTGGCCCGGATCATGGCCAAGGCGTCCAGCCCCGACTGCCCCGGCATGGCCAGGTCCATCAACAACACATCCATTTCGGTGATGCGCACGAGATCGATCGCCTCGCGTCCGTTGGCCGCCTCGCCCACCACCCGCAGGTCGACATGGTCGGCAAAGAAATTGCGCAAGCCCGAGCGCACGATGGCGTGGTCATCCACGATGCCTATTCTGATCATCGATATTGTCTTTCATCATTTGTGAGAATCCACCCACAAATGCGCCGACAATAACCGAAACTGCAACCACAGAACAAAGTTTCGCCAGCTTCCCAGCTGTGCGCAGGGAATAGGGGCTGTCCATGGCCCACCATGCCCGGAGTTTTTCATGACGAGGTTTGCATCCTTGCCGATGCGGCTGAAACAGCGTTTTTTCAGCGGTCGGCCTTTGAACATCACGCGCCAGTGGATCAGCCTGCCACTGGCCTTGCTGGCCACCCTGAGCCTGATCGGCATCAACGAGCTGGGCTACGAGCGCTCTGCCGGCACCGTCAAACGCATCACGGCCACCCAGGAGACCCGGGCCACGCTGCACAAGCTGCTGGCCCAGATGCTGGACGCCGAGACGGGCTTGCGCGGCTACCTGCTCAGCGGCGACGAGCGCTACCTGGCGCCCTACAACAGCGCGGTCTCCGAGGTCAACCAGACCTTGGACCAACTGCGCCAGACCGACCAGACCCACCCCGTCGACCCAGCGGCCCTGGTCGCCCTGTCGCGCCACGTATCGCGCAAGCTGGCCGAGATGGACCTGAGCCTGAAACTGCGCAAACAAGGCAAGGAAGACGCTTGGAAGTACGTGATGCACACCGACGTCGGCAAGGAACACATGGACGCCATCCGGGAGCAGTCGGCGGCCCTGATCGACGAAAGCAGCCACCAGACCGAATTGGGCGATCGACAGATCCTGCGCTCTCTGATGGTGTCGCGCCTGGGCATCGCCTTGACGGCGCTGGTGGGCCTGCTGTCCTTTTATCTGTACCTGCGGCAGTCGAATGCACTCAAGGTGGCGGGTCAGCGCGAGCAACAGACCCTCAAGCAGGAGCGCGACCGCCTGGAAAGCCTGGTGCGCGATCGCACCGCCTCGCTGGCCAAGCTGGCCACCTATCTGCAGCAGGTGCGCGAGGATGAGCGCGGCCACCTGGCCCGCGAACTGCACGACGAACTGGGCTCGCTGCTGACCGCGGCCAAGCTGGACGTGGCACGCATCAAGTCGCGCCTGGGCGATCACGCCCCCGAGGCCCTGCAGCGCCTGCAGCACCTGACCGAAACCCTCAACCGGGGCATCGCCCTGAAACGCCGCATCGTCGAAGACCTGCGCCCGTCGTCCCTGTCCAACCTGGGTTTGCTGCCCTCGCTGGAAATCCTCACCCGTGAGTTCTCGGAACGCTCCGACCTGGCACTGGACACCCGGCTGGAAGCGGTGGATCTGGATGAGTCATCACAACTGACGCTGTACCGGTTGGTGCAGGAGGCGCTGACCAACATCGGCAAATACGCCCGTGCCCGGCAGGTGTCGGTGCAGTTGCAGAACACGGGAACCCACGCGCTGCTGACGGTGAGCGACGACGGCATCGGCTTCAACCCCGAGCAGATCGGGGCCGGCTCACATGGTCTTGAGGGCATGCGCCACCGCGTCGAAGCCACCGGCGGGCGCCTGCTGGTGGAGTCCACACCCGGCCAGGGAAGCCGCATCACGGCCTACCTGCCCACCCTCACCAGCCCGCTGTGAACCCACTGTGGGCCGGCGCCTACAAGCAGGAAGCGCCGATGCCGACAGGCGGGATGCGCCCTCGCCGACCAACCTCTCGTCCACCCAAGAATACCCTTCGTAGAAGCGATAACCCACGACCCGCGTGGCTCGTCAAGCACACTGGATTTCTGCATGGACGCTTCATCCTCACTGGACCCGAACTTCGACCAGCCCATCATCCGCGACACCACGCGCCTGCGCTTTCCACCCGAGGACAGCAACAACGACGGGATGGACTGCGTGGACCTGCTGATCCGGCGCAGCCATCCCCTGAGCCACCTGGCCCCGTCGGTGCAGGCACTGCCGCCCGAAACCGGCCAGGTCGCCTGGAGCCGGGTATCGTGGCCCTGGGCCTCCAATGGCATGCAGGCAGCGGGCCGGCCACGCGGCCGCTGGCTCTCGAGCGAGCCTCAGCCCGCCAGCGACTGAACCTGCCGCGGCGGACCCGCAGCCGGGTTGCGGCGCGGGCAGCCCGGTCGCCAGCAGACTGGCGCTCACTGAGAGCGTGTTCAATGTCTCCCATGGGTCGCGCGAGACATTGAACACCCTCTTAGGCATGATCAGCAGCTTCATGGCTTTGAAGTGACCTGCCTCATGAGTACCCTGATTTTTCTGCCGGGCCTCGGCGCTGATGCCGATCTGTGGGCTGACCAGACCCGCGCCCTGCCCCCGGACCTGCGCTGGGCCATCAGCCTGGTGCACTTCCGCCACCCCAGCATCAGCGCCATGGCGGCGGCCGTGTTGCGCGAACACAGCGGCCCACTGGCCCTGTGCGGCACCTCGATGGGGGGCATGATCGCCCTGGAGGCCTTGCGCCAGGCGCCCGAACGCATCACCGGTCTGGCCCTGCTGGGCAGCAATGCACGCCCCGAAACCGAAGCCATGCGAGCGCTGCGCAGTGACGCCGTGCGCCAATTTCGCGCGGGCCAGGTGCGGCAGGTGATCGAACCCAACATGGCCCTCGCCTTCCATGCCGATGGTGCGGCCCGCCCGGATCTGCGGGCACGCTACTGGCGCTTCATCCTGGCGGCAGGCGGCGAAGCGCTGGCCCGCCAGAATGAAGCCGTGATGGACCGCCCCGATGCCCGCCCCCACCTGGGCCGCATCAGTTGCCCCGCGCTGGTGGTGTGCGGGGCCGATGACGTGCTGACGCCGCCTGAGTGCTCACACGAGATGGCTGCCGCGATCGGCACGGCCGAATGGGCCGTGATCCCGCGTTGCGGTCACCTGTTGACGATGGAGCGCGCCCCGCAGGTCAATGCCTTGCTCAAAGGCTGGATCTCGCGCTGGCACCGCGCCTGAGCGCCGGCCCCAGCCAACCCAGGTCACTCGCGGCTCTGGCTGCGCACCTTTTCGGCCAGCCGCTCTTGCACCAGAGGGGAGACAAACTTGTCGACCTCGCCACCGAGCACGGCGATCTCGCGCACAAAGGTGCTCGAGATGAACTGGTACTTGTCGCTGGGGGTGAGGAAAACGGTCTCGACGTCGGGCATCAGGCTGCGGTTCATGCCGGCCAGCTGGAATTCATAGTCGAAGTCGGTGACCGCGCGCAGGCCGCGCACCATGGCCTTGCCGCCACGGGCCACCACAAAATCACGCAGCAAGCCCCCGAAAGTGGCCACCTCGACCTGGGCGAACGGCTTGACGGCAGCACTCACCATGTCGACCCGCTCTTGCAAGCTGAACAGGGTTTTCTTGTGGTGCCCGGCAGCCACGGCCACGATCACATGGTCAAACAGTTGGGTGGCTCGGCGCACCACGTCTTCGTGCCCCAGGGTCATGGGGTCGAAGGTACCCGGGTAAATTGCAATCACGTTCTGGGCCATGGCGGTGCGTCTCCTGCGGTGGGGCCTGGGGGCATTCTTTGGGCGCATTATGCATGCCGCCCGCACCCCGCATGGCCCCCCCGCGACAGGGGTGCCGGCCGACGGCCAAGAGAGACGAATCAGGTCGCAGGCGGGGTCGGCTTGAGCAGGTGGGCGTGCACCGCCCCGGCCTTGAGGTAGCGGTAAGGCTGCAGGCCCAGACCGTGAAGCTCGTCGGCCGTCCAGGCGCGAGGAGCCTCCAGGTAGATGAAGCCCTCGGGCTGCACGGCTTGCCCCGCCGCCCGCAAGGCCGGCTCGAACAGGTCGGAGGCAAAAGGCGGGTCCAGCAGCACCAGGTCGAGACCGGCACCCCGTTGCTGGACCAGTTGGGCCACACCGTCACCTCGTTGCACCTTCACCTGGGTGGCCTTGAGGCGTATCGAGCTGGCCTGCAGATGCTGCACCAGCCCGCTGTCCTGCTCCATCAGCCAGACCTCGCGCGCCCCGCGTGAGGCGGCTTCGAAGCCCAGGGCGCCGGTGCCGGCAAACGCGTCAAAACAGCGCCAGCCACCCAGGTCCTGACCCAGCCAGTTGAACAAGGTCTCGCGAACGCGGTCCGGCGTCGGGCGCAGGCCCGGCCGGTCGGGCACGGCCAGACGGGTGCGCTTCCAGAGCCCACCGATGATGCGGATCTCCCCCGGCGCCTTGCTGAGCTTTGGGTGCCCGGAGGCCTTGCCAGCCGGTGCCGCCGGGGTTTTGCTCGGGCGGCTCATGGACGGGCCCCCACGGTCACGGTGACCTGGCGATCGGGTTGCAGATGGCGCTGAAAAGCCGCCCGGATGTCTTGCACACTGACCTTGTCGATCTGCTGCGTCCAGGTGTCCAGGTAGTCCCAGGGCAAGTCATGCAGGGCCATGTTGGCCACGTTGTCGAGCAGCTTCTTGTTGCTGTCGATGCGCAAGGCAAAGCCCCCCACCAGGTTGTCCTTGGCGGCCTTGAGCTCGGCCTCGGTCGGCCCTTCGGCCACGTACCGGCTCAGCACCTCTCGCGCCACCTTGACGGCCTCGGCCGCCTGATCGGGTCGGGTCTGCAGCCCGAGGGTGAAGGCGCCCGCATGCAGGCCCGGTGCAAAGTAGCTGTAGACGCTGTAGCTCAGGCCTCGCTTTTCGCGCACCTCGCTGGTCAGGCGTGACACAAAGCCACCGCCGCCCAGGATGTAGTTGCCCACCAGCAGGGCAAAGTAGTCGGGGTCGGCTCGGCGGATGCCGGGCTGACCGATGAACACATGGGCCTGGGCCGAATCGAAGGGCAGGCTCAGGTTTTCTGCCTGGGTCAGAGGCGCGACCTCGGGCACCGCGGGCTGGGGCTGGCAGGGGCCGGCCGGCAGCAGGGCCAGCAGGCGGTTGACCAGCACATCGGCCTGCTCGCGGGAAACCGCACCGACCAGGCTGACACGGGCGTCGCAAGCACGCACTGAACGGTTCAGGTAGCGGCGCATGTCGCTGACCTGCAGCGTGGCCAGGGTGGCGGCGGTCATCTCCTGACCGTAGGGGTGATCGCCGTAGACGGCACGCGCAAAGGCCTTGGCAGCCTGGGTACCGGGGCGGGTGTCCTCCTCTTTGAGCGAGGCCACCAGGCGCTCACGCTCACGGCGCCAGATGGCCTCGGGCAAGGTCGGTTCGGCCAGTTGGCGGGCCGCCAGGCTGATGGCCCGGTCCAGCAGATCGGGTTCGGTCAGGGTGCGCAGGCCGAAGGTGAGGCGGTCGTTGCCGGCGCTGCCGCCAAAACTGGCGCCCAGGTCGGCCCAGGCCTCGCTGAGCGCGTTTTCGTCCAGGGCGGGGGCTGCGCCATGGGCCTGAACGCCGCGCGAGCTCATGAGGGCGCTGACCGAAGCCAGCCCCGCCTGGCGGGCCGGATCCCGGCGCGAGCCGGCATCGAAGTCGATCTGCACGTCGAGCATCGGGATGGCCGGGCTTTCCACCAGGGCCACACGGGCTCCGCTGGCTTGGGTCCAGTGCTGGATGGGAAGTGCAGCCTGCGCAGCCGCGGTGGCCAGCAGCAGGGCCAGGGCCAGGCCGGCACGCCGGACCAGCAGCAGGCGGCGCGGCGGCGTCGAAACGGAAAGAGTCATGGAATCACCTGTGGAAGCACGCAGGCCGACGGCCTGGCCCAGGGTAGGGAGATAAGGGGCAGAAAAAAGAGCGGCAGACATCGGCAGGGCAGCCCGACGATCAGGAGCCATGGCGCCCGGCGGGCGCGGCCTTGCGTGGACGCTGCGGGTCCAGGGGCTGAGGCCGCAGCACGCCCACAGTCAGTTGGTCATCGCCAAAGTAACGCGCAGCCACCGACTGCACCTGGGCAGCCGTGACCCCGCGCAGGCGCTGGATCAGGCGCTCGCCGGCATCCAGAGGCTGGCCCTGCACCCAGTAGCGCCCCAGTTCATTGGCCTGGTTGAACACTGAATCGAGCTTGTAGACCTCGCTGGCCACCCATTGGGCTTTGACTCGGCGCAACTCGGCCTCACTGACGCCCTGCTCGGCGACCAGGCGCACCTGGGCACGCAAGGCCGCCTCGACGGCTTCAGGGGTCTGGCCAGCCGCGGGCACGCCATCGAGCACAAACACCTGCGGGCCCCGGCCCATGAGGCCGTTGTAAGCCCCTGCACTGTCGGCCACGCGGCGTTCGCCCTGGGTCAGGCCTCGCTCCAGACGGGCCCCCGGATAGCCGTCGAGCACCGCAGCCAGCACGGTCAGCGCCAGCACGTCGTCATCCGAGGAGGTGGTTTGATCGGGGGATTCGAGCTTGGGCACCTTGAAGGCCAGCGCCACGTAGGCCTGCTCGGCCGGGGCCTTGAAGTCGAAGCGGCGCAGCCCCAGTTGCTCGGGCTCGATGCGCGGCTTGCGCAGGGGCAGGGCGTGGGCGGCAATGGGCTCGTAATGGCGCTTGGCCAGCGCCAGCGCCTGCTCGGGCTCGATGTCGCCCGCAATCACCACCGCGGCATTGGTGGGGGTGTACCAGGTGCGCCAGAAACTGCGGGCGTCATCGGGTGTCATGGCGTCCAGATCGCTCATCCAGCCGACCACCGGACGGTGGTAGGGCGAGGCCACAAAAGCCGCGGCATTCAAGGCCTCATAGAGACGAGCCCGCGGGTTGTCATCGGTGCGCATGCGGCGCTCTTCCTTGATGACTTCGATCTCGCGCTTGAACTCATCGTCGGCCCACTGGTTGTGGGCAAAGCGGTCGGCTTCGAGCTTCATCACGTCTTCCAGGCGGGCAGCCGGGATCTGCTGGTAGTAGCCCGTGTAGTCCCGCGTGGTGAAGGCGTTCTCGCGCCCCCCCAGGGCAGCCACGCGCCGTGAGAATTCGCCGGGCGGCAGGCTGGGCGTGCCCTTGAACATCATGTGCTCCAGGGCATGAGCCACACCACTGGTGCCGTCGACCTCGTCCATCGACCCCACCCGCACCCACACCATGTGGGCCACGGTGGGTGCGCGGTGGTCAGGCTTGACGATCAGCGTCATGCCGTTGGCCAGGGTGTACTGGTGCACCCCGTTGGCCAATGGGACCGGCGCTGGAACGGACGTTGGGGTGGCCGCGGAAAGCGGGGCCTGAGGCGGGGCCGCAGCCTGTGTGGACTGCGCCAGAACAGGGGCCGCCAGGGCGCAGATCAATGCGGCCAGAAGGGTGGGTGTGCGTTTCATAGAATGATGGGATTCTAAGAACCCCGCAATGTTCAGCTTTTTCAAGAAAAAATCCCCTGCTCCTGCCCCGGCAGAACCCGCCAGCGCGCCGGCCGTTTCGGCGCCCGCGCCCGCTGCCGTGCCTGAAACCTCTGCGCCCGCAGCCCCGCCGGCCCCGACAAGCACCAACGGAGGCGGCCTGAGCTGGCTGCGCAATGCCTTCGGCGGCAAGCCAGCCGCACCGGCTGAGCCCCCTGCCGAGCCACAGGCCATCGCGGTGCCCGCCGCACCTCCAGCAACAGCTCCAGCAACACCTCCAGCCGCACCGCCCGTATCAGCGCCGGCTTCTGCGCTGGCCTCTGCGCCGTCGACCCCGGCCGCACCGCAGGTCGACGCCCCGGCGCCCGTTGCGGCACCTGCTCCAGTTGCACCTGCACCCGTTGCACCTGCTCCAGTTGTTGCACCAGCACCAGCACCGGCACCGGCGCCGATCCCGGCTGTGAGGACACCGGTACCCGCCGCGGCGCCCGTTGCCGTTGCCCCTGTGGCGGTGCCAGTCCCTGCGCCAGCGCGGCAAGGCTGGCTGGACAAGCTGAAGGCTGGCCTGCGCAAGACCGGCTCGACCTTGGCCACGGTGTTCACCGGCACGCAGATCGACGACGCCCTGTACGAAGAGCTCGAAACCGCGCTGCTGATGGCCGACACCGGCGTCAAGGCCACCGAGCACCTGCTGACCGATCTCAAGCGCCGCGTGAAGGAAAGCAAGACCACCGACCCGGCCGCGGTGAAGGCCTTGCTGGCCGACGCCATCACCGATCTGCTGCGCCCGCTTGAAAAGCAACTGGTGATCGGTGAGTTCACGCCCACCGTGATCATGGTGGCCGGCGTCAATGGCGCGGGCAAGACCACCTCGATCGGCAAGCTGACCAAGCACCTGGCCAACGAAGGGGCTGCGGTGCTGCTGGCTGCGGCCGACACCTTCCGTGCCGCCGCCCGCGAACAGCTGGGCGTGTGGGCCGATCGAAACACGGTCGAGATCGTCAGCCAGGAGGGCGGTGACCCGGCGGCCGTGAGCTTCGACGCGGTCACCGCGGGCAAGGCCCGTGGCAAGGACGTGGTGCTGGTGGACACGGCCGGACGCCTGCCCACCCAGTTGCACCTGATGGAGGAGCTCAAGAAAATCCGCCGCGTGGTGAACAAGGCCGACGCCACCGCGCCGCACGAGGTGCTGCTGGTGATCGACGGCAACACCGGCCAGAACGCCCTGGCCCAGGTGCGCTCGTTTGACGACGCGCTGAAGCTGACCGGGCTGATCGTGACCAAGCTCGACGGCACCGCCAAGGGGGGCGTGCTGGCCGCCATCGCCCAGGAGCGCCCGGTGCCGGTGTACTTCATCGGCGTGGGCGAGAAGCTGGAAGACCTGGAGACTTTCAACGCCCGCGAGTTTGCCCAGGCCCTGCTGTCCTGAGGCCCGGCCCCCCACTGGCCACGAGGCCCGCCCATCGGCGGGCCTTTTTCATTTCAGGTGAGCGTGTCGGGCGAAACCGCCCTGCCCTCTCAGGGGTTCACGTTGTCACGCACCCATTGGGCGTAGTCGGCCGAGGCCTGCCAGGGGGCCCAGCACAGTTGGGGCAAGTCGTAGGGATGGTGATGCTTCAACCACGCCAGCAAGGCCGGGCCGGCCGCTGCGGTTGTCTTGAGCGTGAGGCGCCATTCCGGCTCGGCCAGGGTCTGGCCCTGCCAGCGGTAGTGCGACTGCAGGGGTTCCACCTGGACGCAGGCGGCCAGGCGCTGCCCCAAGACCTGTTTGGCGAGCGCGTCGGCATCGGTGGCCTGCCCCACGGTGGTGGTGACACACCACAGGGTCACCGAAGAGGCTTCGATGGGGGAGGGCAGTGGATTGGCCGGCGGCGTGGACATGGTCAGGCTCCAGAACAGACCCGGGATTGTGACGCAGCAGCATCCGGCGGGCATGCACCGACTCATGACAGAAAAAGGGGCTTGTCATGCCCATGACCGGTTGCTTTCAGTAGACTGATGGGCATGTTTTTGCCTACACACCGACCCAGCCATGCCCTTCGCCTGATGGCGCTTGCAGCCATCGTCTTCGTTGCCAGCTGTGGTGGTGGCGGCGGCGGGGGATCGTCCAGCACCAGCACCGGATCGGGCAGTTCCGGCAGCTCGGGCGGGTCCGATAGTTCAGGCAGTGGATCAGGCAGTGGGTCGGGCAGCGCCACCACCGATGGCCACACGCTGATCCAGCAAGCCGCCCTGGCCCAACGGCCCGGGGTGCTGGCCAAAGCCCTGGGGCGCAGCCAGCGCCTGTTGGTGGGCTTGGGCTCGACCGACGTCGCCCCCATCCAGTCGCAGACGCTCACCCCCGACATCTACGACCAGTACCTGGTGGGGGCCGGCGCCAGCGCCTGGCCGAGCTGGAACAGCCCCTCAGGCGCCTACGTGCAGTTGGTGGCGCAGCGCGCCGACCAGTTGGGGGCCGTGCCCATGTTCACCCTCTACCAGATGGCCACCCGCGGCGATGGGGTGTTGACTGGCTTGACCGACACCAGCTTCATGAAGGACTACTGGGACAACACGCGTCTGCTGTTCCAGCAACTGGCCACCTATGGCAAGCCGGCCCTGGTCAATTTCGAGCCCGACTTCTGGGGTTACACGCACCGGGTGAACGCCGACCCCACGCAGATGTTCGTCTACGTCAACACCAACCCCGACTGTGCCACCCTGCCCAACACTGTGGCCGGCATGGCCGCCTGCCTGATCCAGACCGCGCGCCAATATGCGCCCCAGGCGTATGTGGGTTTCCCGCCCTCGCTGTTTGGCGACCTGCTGTCCACCGAAGTGAGCTACATGCAAAAGCTGGGGGCCGGCCAGGCCGACTTCGTGGTCATGCAGACGCTGGACCGCGACGCGGGCTGTTTCGAGGCGCAATCCAGTGTGGGCAGTTGTGTGCGCAGCGGCAGCAACTGGTACTGGGATGAGACCAACACCACCTCGCCCACCTTCACCGAACACTTTGCCACCGCCAACAGTTTCTTCCAGGGCCTGGGGCGGCCCCTGCTGTGGTGGCAAACCCCCCTGGGGGTGCCCGCTGCCACGGCCAGCAAGCAAAGCCCCTGGCGTGACAACCGCGTGCGCTACTTCCTGAGCCACCCCAACGAACTGGTCGCGGCCGGGGGGGTGGGCGTGGTGTTCAGCCCGGGCGAAGTCACCCAGACCAACATCACCACCGATGGTGGTCAGTTCAAGACCTACTCCAAAGCCTATTTCTCCAACCCCTCGGTCCTGCCCTGAGCCCCACGCGATCACCATGCCAAAACGCTGCGCTCGTCTGAAAGCCGCTGCCGGGCTGTTGGCGACCTTGCTGCTGGGCCTGGGGCTGCAGGGCGAGGCCCGGGCAGACAGCGGCAAGCTGCTGTTGACAGGCGGTGTTTCGACCGTCGAGGGGGCGGCCGGTGGTGGCATCGTGCCCTGGGCTGTGATGGGTACCCAGGCCACCGATGGTGAAATCGGGCTGAGCGCCAACCTCAACCAGTTGGCCACCCGCGACTACGGGCTGAAGACCTATGGCCTGACCTTGAACCTGCGCAATCAGATCGAGCTGAGCGTGGGACAGCAGGATCTCTCGGCCGGGCCGGCCACGGCACTGAACGCGCTGGGCTTTGACGTGCAGCCCGGCCCGCACCTGAAGATGGATGTGCTGGGGGCCAAACTGCGACTGGGCGGCGATGCGATCCTGGACAGCGACACCCTGATGCCTCAATTGGCGGTGGGCCTGCAGTACAAGCACACCCAGGCGGGCTCGCTGCAGCCGGTGTTCAACTTTCTGGGCGTGCGCAATTCGGGCACCGATGTGTATGTCTCGGCCACCAAACTGTGGCTGGCCCAGGGCCTGCTGCTCAATGCCACCTTGCGCTACACCCAGGCCAACCAGGGTGGGCTGCTGGGCTTCGGCGCTGCCGCGCCGGGGCGCCACGGCGCGAGCCTGAACCCCGAGCTGAGCGTGGCCTACCTGCTGCGCAAAGACCTGGCCGTGGGCGCGGAGTACCGCTTCATGCCCAACAACCTGGAGGCCGTGGGGCGCGCCGCCGGCCTGGGCAACGCCTTGCGCCAGGACGACTGGAAAGACCTGTTCGTGGCCTGGGCGCCCCAGCGCCATGTCTCACTGACCGCCGCTTATGTGGACCTGGGCCGCATCGTGCCCGGCGTGACCGAACAACGGCGCCAGCGGGGCTGGTACCTGTCAGGCCAGGTCAGTTACTGAGCGCCCCCTACAGCCTTCAGGACAAGCTCATGCCCCACCGACTTCTGCCCCTTGCCATGGCCACCTTGATGCTGGTGGCCACCGCTTCGGCCAGCGCAGACCCTGACCACTATGTGCCCGCCCGCCCGGCCGATGCCGCGTTGTACCGTGCACTGGGTGAGCGCGCCGGCATCGACGCCGTGGTGGCCGGCATGCTCAAACGCTCGGCAGCCAACCCACGCATTGCCGACAAATTCAAGGGCATCAAGCTCAAGGGGCTGCAGGACCAGATCACGGACCAGCTGTGCGAACTGACGGGCGGCCCCTGCCACTACGAAGGCAACTCGATGAAGGACGCGCACGAGGAACTGGCCCTGACCATGACGCACTTCAACGCCCTGGTCGAAGACCTGCAACTCGCCATGGACGAACAAGGGGTGCCGTTCCGGACCCAGAACCGGCTGCTGGCCATTCTGGCGCCCATGTACCGCGACATCCTGAAGTCGCCCCGCTGATGGGTTGGTGCATGGCCTGCTCAAAAAACAGGCAGCGCAAGGACAACCCTTTCAAATCAAGAACTTAGCACCCCATTCAACGCTCAGGACACGGCTTGTCCACAAGTTTGTCCAAGTCTGGCGGGGACAGAACCAGCAGTTGCCGTTCGAGCATCGCCGTCTGGGAGGGGCGTGGCCAGGGCAACACCAGACAGCGAATCACGGTTCTCGACCCTCATGGCCAGGACAGGTCCAGCCCCAGCATGCCGGCCAGGTCGAAAGTGACGAAGCCCAGCCCCAGCAGTGACAGCACAAAGACCGCGGCCACCTTGCCGCTGGCGCGCAGTAGCACACGCGTCTCCTTCTTCTTTTTCTCTTGGTCGTAATGCCACTTGATGGCGAAAAACATGCCGATGCCAAGCACGATCACTTTGAAAGTCACGAAGACTACGGGGACCCAATCCATCATTTTCTATATTCCAACGCTTCATTGAGAGCCTCGATGGCGCGGAATGCCGTCGGCACCCCTCGCCATTTCAGTTCAAAAATATCACCCCGGCATTTCCCATCATCAACCGGGACATCTGCCTGATATCCGGATAATGACATTCAGACATCATTTAAAAACAATGAGATTGCCATAAGCCATGCAGGCATACTACTTAAAAACAATTTCCATACATTGAGACAAATTGTCCCAGTATGAATGCCCCACACGACCCCAATTTGCCCAGTTGGTTGCCGCGACTGGTCATGCTCGGCGAGCCTCGCTTCTTGCAGATTGCAGATGCCTTGCAGGCGGCCGTGGTCGCAGGATCGCTGAAGCCCGGTGACCGCCTGCCGCCACAACGCCAGTTGGCAGCCCAGCTCGGCGTCGACCTGACGACGATCACCCGCGCCTACGACGAGGCCCGACGCCGCCAACTGCTGGAGGGCCGTGGCGCCAGAGGCAGCTATGTTGCAGCCCCGAAGGTCGAGCTGACCGCCCGCCTCGACCTGAGCATGAACACCCCTCCCCCACCGGATGGCGTGGATTTTGACGACCTGCTGAAACAAGGCTTGTCGCAAGTGCTGAGGGGGATGGACGGTGAATTGTTGATGAGCTACCACTTGGCCGGTGGAAGCGACTTTGACCGCCAGGCTGGCGCCCAATGGCTGAAACCGATGTTGGGGCCCGTGGATTCTCGGCAGGTGCTGGTCTGTCCGGGAGCGCAAGCGGCCATCGCCGCCTTGATCCTTGCGCTGACAAAGCCTGGCGATGTCATCCTGGCAGAGCCCATGGGCTACCCCGGCCTGCGGGCCGCAGCAAGCCAATTCGGCCGTCAACTCATCACGGTGGGCGCAGACCGGCACGGCATGGTGCCTGAGCGGCTTGAGGAGGCCTGCCGCCGGCACCAGCCCCGGCTGCTCTACCTCAACCCCACCCTGCACAACCCAACCGCCGTGACGCTGTCAGCGCGTCGACGCCAGGAGATTGCCCGCATCGCCAGGCGCTGCGATGTGCGGATCATCGAAGATGACCCCTACTGGCTCCTGGCCGATGCCCCGCCGCCGCCTGTGGCCACCCATGCCCCCGATCAGGTGAGCTACATCTCAACGCTGTCCAAATGCCTCACGCCCGGCTTGCGCGTCGCCTTCGTGCTGATACGCGCCCCGCACGAGCGCGAACGTTTTCTGGCCGCGCTGAAGTCATTTGCGCTGATGGCCTCACCTCTGTCGGCAGCACTGGCCACCCAGTGGATTCTTGACGGTTCGGCGGCCGGATTGATGGAAGGCGTCCGCAAGGAGGCACGCCGGCGCCACTGGATGGCCCGGGATATTTTGGCGGGTCGGTACCAAGGCACCGGGGACGGTCTGCATGCCTGGCTTGAGTTGCCTGCGCACTGGCCCCCCTCTGAGCTTGCGCGTGCGGCCAACCGCGAGGGCATCGCGGTCACGCCGGCGCAGGCCTTCGCCATGGACAGCGGATCAGTGAATGCCATCCGGATTTCTTTGGGGGGTGTGAGAGACCGGGACCTCTTGCAGGCGGGTCTTCGAGGGCTGTCTGATCTACTGGCGAGGCGACCTGAAGCCTGAGGCGCCGCAGCGATTTGAGCGACAGGTCAAATCCGTCTGCACCACAGTTTTGATTTATTAAAACCAAGCCACAGGCGTCAAAAAAATCGATAAGTGAGATTATCTGATCAATCCAACCGACGCCCCTCAAGCAATTGAATACCTCATTTCAGCTGGGTATTGAACTGAATCCATCACCTCATCGGGGCCATGATTTCTCAACGCGTCCGATATCAATTTAACCAGCAAGGCAACACCAAATTGCTCCCCCCCCATTCGGACGACCCGACTGAGGTCGGCCTCAGGCCAGGCTCAGCTTCGGTGTCCCACGGCATCCGAGTTGACACGATCATGACCGTGCCCCGTCGCAGGCCGGCGGCCCCTCAATCGTCGACAGGGCTCAGCGGCGTGTCCAGCGTCAATTGGTAAAACGCCAGGTCAAGCCATCGGCCAAACTTGAAGCCCACCTCAGGCAAGGTGCCGACGTGTTTGAACCCCAGGCGGGCATGCAAGGCGATGCTTCCCGAGTTGGATGCGTCGATGGCCCCGATGAGTGCATGCACACCCTGCTTTCTGGCCTCTTCGATCAACGCACGCATCACCTTGGCGCCAAGCCCTTGCCCTCGGTGGTCCTGGTGCACATAGACTGAATGCTCCACCGTGTACTTGTAGGCGGGCCACGCTCTGAAGGTGCCGTAGCTGCCAAAGGCCAGCAGTTTCCCGGCTTCATCCTCGATTCCGATGACTGGAAAACGCCCTTTGTCCTTGTTCGAGAACCACGTCGCCATGCTTTCAAGCGTGCGTGGCTTGTAGTCATACAAGGCGGTGGAGTTCAGGATGGCTTCGTTGAAGATGTCAAGAATGGGCTGCGCATGGGCGGCGTGCGTGCATTGAACAAATCGATGGGCTGTCATACCAAGCTCCGAGGGGGCTCTGTCGCCGTGGTCAGGACCAGCAGGTAGCGGGCTGCCGTGAGACTGGGGTTGTGGAATGTGATCCGGGCCGCGAGTGTCATCGCCATGCAGTCCCCTCTTTGAAGCTGCCAGGTCTGGTCGCCCAAGGTCACCGCCATGTCCCCTTCGAGCACCCACATCTGTTGTTGCACGCTGGCCTTGCGCACCGGGTTGTCGAAGACCACGGTCTCACCCGGGGGGAAGATCACCTCCACCAGATCAACCGGCGACTCCAGCCCGGAGGGTGACAACTGCCGACGCAGATAGCCCGAGGCGGGGTCGGTCCATACCGGCTGTTCAGCCGCCCGACAGACGGGATCCCCCTTGGGCGGGGTGCCCCCTGCAAACAGCGAGGACAGCGAGATGCCAAACGCATCCGCCAGCTTGTTGAGGACCGCTGCGGTGGGGCTGGTCTCTTGGCGCTCAATCAACGAAATCATGGACCGGCTGACACCGCTCTGCTCTGCCAGTTGCTCAAGCGTGAGCCCACGAGCCTTGCGCAGATCGCGCACACGTTGCGCAAGAAAGGTGTCAATGTCCATGGATCCATTTTAATGGATTTTTATCCATCAAAAAGGAATGAGCGACAGGCCTGCACACAGACAAAGGCACTCCGCCGTGGACGGCGGTCGATCATGTGGGGTCGGCGGCTGGCGCATCGAGGATTCGCCTCATCGGATCAACACCTTGGCGCCGACTTCAAGGCCACGAAGAGTTCCTCGACCACCGAGACGGCCTCCTTGAAGAGGCCGCGCCCCACCCCATCTGCCTGGGATGCCCCGGCGCTCAAAAGGGCGGGAACTTTCGGTTTAGCACTCAGTCACAGAGAGTGCTAATATTCCGCCATGGAAAGGATTTCTGGTATGAAAATCCAAACTTCAATGACCGCTGCAGCCACTGCCATCACCCCGGCCAACCCGTGGGCCATGGTGCCTGCCTTGGGCAATCTTGACGCCTACATCTCGGCCGTCAACCGCCTGCCCATGCTCACCCTCGAAGAAGAACAAAAGTACGCCCGTGAACTGCGCGACGACAGCAACGTCGAGGCCGCAGGCCGACTGGTGCTGTCGCACCTGCGCCTGGTGGTGTCGGTGTCGCGCCAGTACCTGGGCTATGGCCTCCCACAAGGCGATCTGATCCAGGAAGGCAATGTGGGCCTGATGAAGGCCGTCAAACGCTTCGACCCGGATCAGGGCGTGCGCCTGGTCAGCTACGCGCTGCACTGGATCAAGGCTGAGATCCACGAATACATCCTGAAGAACTGGCGCATGGTCAAGGTGGCCACCACCAAGGCCCAGCGCAAGCTGTTCTTCAATCTGCGCTCGATGAAGCAAGGCTTCAAGGCCGATGCCATGGACGATGGCAGCACGCACCGCGACACGCTGAGCGAACACGAAATCGACGTGGTGGCGCAGCATCTCAACGTGAAGCGCGAAGAGGTCATGGAAATGGAAACCCGCATGTCGGGTGGCGATGTCCTGCTGGACCCAAGCCCCTCCGAAGACTCTGATCAGGCTTTTGGCCCCATCGCCTACCTGGCCGACGCCGCCCATGAACCAACCGCCATGATCGAATCTCGCCAGCGCGATGTGCTGGCCAGCGACGGCATTGCCAGCGCGCTCAACGGTCTGGACGAACGCAGCCGCCGCATCGTGGAAGAGCGCTGGCTCAAGGTGAACGACGATGGCTCGGGCGGCATGACCCTGCATGAGTTGGCGGCCGAGTACAAGGTCAGCGCCGAACGCATCCGCCAGATTGAAGTGGCGGCCATGAAGAAGATGAAAAAAGCGTTGGCCGAGTTCGCCTGAAGAGGCCCCGCCTTTTTCTTCAAAGCCGGATCCGTCCGGCTTTTTGTTTTTGAGCCCGTGCAGAGGCGGGCCGCCTGCCTTCATAGGGCACACTGTTGGCCCTTGCACTGATTTGCGATGCGCGGAGCCGCTGCCATGCCAACTTCCATTTCACGCCGCCAGGCCCTGGGCCTGACCTTGAGCGGTCTTTCCTTGCCCCTGCTGGCCCAGACCCCAGCCCAATGGCCCCACAAGACGCTTCGCATCGTGGTGGGCTTTCCTGGTGGATCGTCACCCGATCTGATGGCCCGCACCCTGGCCGAGCCCTTGTCCAAGGCGTTGGGACAGCCGGTGATCGTGGAAAACCGTGTGGGAGCCGGGGGCAACATTGCCGCCGAGACCGTGGCCCATGCCACCGATGGCCACACCCTGGGCCTGATGATCAACGGCAATATGACCATTGCCCGGCTGCTCAACCCCAAGATCCATTACGACCCGCTCAAAGACCTGGCGCCAGTGAGCCTGATCGGAACCGCGCCGCTGATCCTCGCTGCCCCGGCCAACCTGCCAGGCGCCACACCGCAGGCCGTGCTGGAGGCGGCACGCAAAGCTGGCGAACAATGGAGCTATGGCTCACCCGGGGTGGGCACTGTGGCCCACCTGGGCATGGAGATGTTGAAGGCCCGCGCCCACCTGGGGGCGGTGCACGTGCCCTACCCAGGCAACCCGCAGGTGATCACCGCCATGCTGGGCTCCCAGGTGCAGCTGGCCCTGTTGCCGCCAGGCCTGGCTTTGGCCCAGGTGAAGGCGGGCAAGCTGCGCGCCA
Source organism: Curvibacter sp. EU05-FHT14A10 (assembly GCF_058791075.1). Lineage (NCBI taxonomy): Bacteria > Pseudomonadati > Pseudomonadota > Betaproteobacteria > Burkholderiales > Comamonadaceae > Curvibacter > Curvibacter sp. EU05-FHT14A10. Next base: position 157,241 of record NZ_JBYTDE010000008.1, on the reverse strand, counting down.
TTGGCGTGACATCGTCCACCCGCAGCTCGCTGGCCCCCGAGGTACCCAGCCTGGCCGAGTCGGGTGTGACAGGATTCAACCTGGAAATCTGGAACGCCGTGGCCGCCCCGGCCAGCCTGCCGGCGCCGATCGTGGCCCGGCTTTCAGATTTGTTGAGCGGGATTGCCCGCACCCCCGAAGTGCGCGAGAAACTGTTCCAGATGGGCTGGCAGGTGGCCGGCACTTCGGCCGAAGGCCTGGCCAACCGGATCAAGGCGGACACCCGCAGCATGGGCGAGGTGATCCAGAAGCAGCGCATCCAGGCCGATTGAGGCCCGCCCCGCGAAGCCTCGCATCACCACGGGGCCCAGCAGATCAGGAGGCGCGCAGCAAGGCCTGAAGGTCGGACAACAGGGCCTGCGGGCCCGACCCGTAGCGCGCAAACAAGCGCAGTCGACCCTGCGGATCGTAGATGTAGCTGCCAGCCGAATGGTCCATGGTGTAGCTGGATTCAGTCTTGCCCTCGACCTTCTTGTAGTAAATCTTGAAGTCTTTGGCGAGCGCCGCCAGTTGCTCGGGCGTTTCGGGCCGCAGTGCAATGAAAGTCGGATCAAAGTTGCCCATGTAGGCCTTGAGCAGTTCAGCGGTGTCGCGCGCTGGGTCAACGGTCACGAAGACGGCCTGCAGGCGCTCCCCATCGGCCCCCAGTTGGCGCTTGACCTCGGCCAGCTCTGACATGGTGGTGGGGCAGACATCGGGGCATTGGGTGTAGCCAAAAAAGACCACCACGGCCTTGCCTTTGAAATCGGCCATCGTGCGCACCTGACCATTCTGGTCGGGCAGCTTGAAGTCGCGCGCGTATTCGGCGCCCGTGATGTCGACCGACTTGAACTCGGTCTTGGCCGGGGCACAGGCTGTCATCAAGCTCGCGGCCATGGCGGCCCCCAGCACGGTGAAGCCCCATTGGAGCACTTGTCGTTTCTTCATGGCATCAGAACAGGTAGTGGTCGATCAGCAGGGCCGCAAACAGCAGGCTCAGGTGGATCAGAGAAAAACGGAAGGTTCGGCGCGCCAACTCGTCCGAATAGGAGCGCCACAGGCGGAAGGCATAGGCAATGAAGCCGCCACTGAGCAGCACCGCCGCGACCAGGTAAAACCAGGAACTCATGCCGTAGACAAAAGGCATCAGGCACCCGGCAAACAACACAAAGGTGTACAGCAACACCTGCAACCGGGTGAACTCGTTGCCATGGGTGACGGGCAGCATGGGCAGCCCGGCCTTGCGGTAGTCCTCGACCCGGTAGAGGGCGAGTGCCCAGAAATGCGGCGGCGTCCAGAGGAAGATGATCAGGAAAAGGATCAGTGCCTCAGGGCTCACCTCGCCCGTCATGGCCGCCCAACCCAACACAGGGGGCATGGCGCCCGAGGCGCCCCCAATCACGATGTTCTGTGGTGTCAGTGGCTTCAGGATCACGGTGTAGATCACCGCATAGCCCACAAAGGTGGCAAAGGTCAGCCACATGGTGATCGGGTTGACCCACACATACAGCAGCACCGAGCCCGCCGTGCACAGCAGCGCCGAAAACGCCAGCGACTGGCGATCACTCAACTCGCCTTTGGCCGTGGGACGCCAAGCGGTGCGCTTCATCTTGGCATCGATGCCTTTTTCGACCAGGCAATTGAAGGCCGCGGCCGCGCCCGCCACCAGCCAGATGCCCAGTGAGGCCACCGCGGCCAGACCCACATCCGACAGGCTGGGCACGCCAGGCACGGCCAGAACCATGCCGATCAAGGCACAGAACACGATCAGTTGAACCACCCGGGGCTTGGTCAGCGCATAGAACTGCCGCGCCAGGGAGGGGTAGGAAACAGAAGGGGCGACGCTCATGCAGACAGTCTCGATGCGCTCAGGGATACGGAAGAGGAAAAGGCTCCGCGGGGGCTGCTGAGGGTCAGCACCCGCGTCAACACCAGGGCCAGGGCAGCGGCACCGCCGGTGTGCGCCACCGCTGCGATCAGCGGCCAGCCCAACACCACGTTGCTCAAACCTGTCAGGGCCTGCAACAGCAACAAGGCAGCCAGCCAGCGCGCCTGGCCCCGCAACGCGGGAACCCGCCACAAACGCCAGCTCAGCACACCCAGGCAAAGCAACACCACACCCGCCGCCAGCCGATGGGCAAAGTGGATGGCCGTGAGCGCGGCGAAGGTGAGTTGCTCGCCGCTGGCCAACTGGCCCAGCGGGCGCCACAGTTCAAAACCGCCCGTCCAGTCCATCGCAGGCCACCATTGGCCCTGGCACTGGGGGAAACTGCTGCAGGCCAACACCGCGTAGTTGGTGCTGACCCAGCCCCCCAACAGCACCTGGGCGGTCAGCAGCAGCGCGGCCGCCCCCGTGAGCAGGTACAGGCCCAGCGACACCGATACAGGCCGCAGGGCGCCCTCGGCCAGGCCTTGGCGCGCCACCTGCACCGCAAGCAACACCAGCAACACCAGGCCACCGGCCAGATGCAGGGTCACGATCGCCGGAAACAGCTTCATCGTCACCGTCAAGGCGCCGAAAGCCCCTTGCAGGCAAACCCAGAGCAGGGTCAGCACCGGCCAGCCCAGCCCGGGACCCCGGCGTCCTTGGCGACGCTGGTCGCGCCGGCGGCGCCAGGCCAGGACCAACTGGGCCACGATCAAGGCCCCCACACCGGTGGCCAGGTAGCGGTGCACCATCTCAACCCAGGCCTTGCCATGGGTGACCGGGCCGGTGGGCATGGCCTGCTGGGCCTGGGCAATCGGCGCCTGCGCGCCCAGCGGGCTGGCGTGGCCATAGCAGCCCGGCCAATCGGGGCAGCCCAGGCCCGAGTCGGTGAGGCGGGTGAAGGCGCCGAACAACACCAGATCAAAGGTGAGAAACAAGGTGACCAGGGTCAAGGCCTGCAAACGCCCCTGAGGATTGCGCCCCCGGTGACGCAGCCACCACCACAGCAAGGGGCCGGAGGCGACCAAGGCGCCCATGAGCATCACCTGCAGCAGGGGCGACAGGTCGTAGGCGGGCTGAAGCGTGTTCATGGTGTCAGCGCCCCGCCTCATCCCAGCCGGCCGAGGCTCGCATCAGGCGCTCCAGATCCCGCTTGGCCTTGGCCGCGCCTGCCAGATCAAGTCGGGCCGGAAAGCGCATCATCCAGTGGCCCATCGGGTCGACCAGGTACAGATGATCGGCCAGGGCCTGGCCAGCGGCAGGATTCAGCCAGGCGTTCAAGCCCTCGGGGGCCACGCGCAACACCGTGGCTTGCCCCAATGCGGGCAACAGGGCCGGGCGCACCGGCGTTTGGTCGGGTACCAGCCAGACCCAGTCCAGGCGGTCCTTGTCCTTGCCCAGGCTCTCGCGCAACTGGCGCTGCAGGTACAGGTGCTTTTCACAAGCCTCATCACAGGCACCGCCCGCCACGCTGATCAACAGCCACTGGCCCTTGAGCGATGACAGGGCCATTGGCTGGCCGTCCAGCCCCTGGGCCGTGAGGGCGGGCAGTTCTCGCTGAGGCTCGATCAACTCGCCGTAGCTCTTGTGCGCGCTGGGTCGAATCACGTAGTAGGTGAGGTAAGAGGCCAGCACTGGCGCAGCGCAGACCAGCAGCACGGCCAGCATCTTCAGACGGCCCAGGCGTGTGCGCGCACCGTTGGCGCCGGCCATCTGCTCGGGCGTGGGCATCGAATGCACCGTGAGCCCCAGGGGCGAGTCGGGCAGATGCGGCAGTGGCGACAGATCAGGGCGAGCGGGGTTTGCGTCGGACAATTTGAAACCAGACATAAAGAGTGGCCATCAGGGCGCTGAGGCCGAACCATTGGAAAGCGTAACCGTAATGTTTTTCGGTGCCGGCACCGGGTTCAAACCAGTCGCGCTGCAGGCCGTCCGAACTGGCATCGATCTGAACCACGGAACCCGCTTGCAATCGCAACCCGATCTCTTCGCTGAAAGCATTCACGTCGAGATTCTGCCGGATGCGGGAAGACCCCTCGATGGCAGCGGCCGTCCCCAGTTCCAGCAGGTGGGCCGGTGGTGGTGCGACACGGCCCAGCAGAACGACCTCACCTGAAGGCGTCTGCACCTCCGGAACACGGGCCCGGTCCTGGAAATTGCGTGGCACCCAGCCCCGCTGCACCAGCACCGCGCCCGCCTTGCCAGGCAGGGCCAGGGGCGTCACCACAAAAAAGCCGGGGCGACCGTTCATCTGACGGTTGTCGAGGTAAAGGGTGTGATGCGTCAGCCACTGGCCGCGCAGCATGATGCGCCGGTAGTTCAGGTCTTGCCCGGCACGGCTGGCCTGCAACCAGTCTTGCCAAGTCAGGGGTGGCAGGGCTCCCTGGTGCACCATGGCCTCGTGGAGCCGCTCTTTTTCGGCAGCGCGCCCCAACTGCCAGCGACCAAGCCCCAGCGTGAGCAGCACGCCGAACAGCGCCGCGGCCGTGATGAGGACGAAGCGCTTGTTGAGCTGGCTTTTGCCAAAGCTGTTGTGCCACGCGCCTGAACGCTTCACAGGATAATCGCCTTCATGAAATACCTCGTCATCCTGGCTTTTGCCGCCATTTTGCTCAGCCTGGGAACGGCCCTGTTCTTCATGCTCAAAGGCAAGCGCCAACCCGGCGAGAAACCGAACATGGCCCGGGCACTGGCCTTTCGCGTCGGCTTTTCGGTGCTGCTGTTCGCCTGCATTCTGATCAGTTGGAAATTGGGCTGGATTCAACCGACCGGCATTCCCGCCGGCCGCTGACCATCATAGGCGCAGCAGCCCGTCACAACGCCGCGCCACCCGACTCAAAGGCCCGGCCTTGACCGGAGGCCCGGAGATCGCAAGCGGCGACAAAAAAGCGCCTTGCGGCGCTTTTTTGTCAGGTCTGGGGCTTGTTACAGCCAATAGACCAGCACGTACAGGCCCAACCAGACCACGTCCACAAAGTGCCAGTACCAGGCAGCGCCTTCAAAGCCAAAGTGGCGCTCAGGCGTGAAGTGGCCCTTTTGCAGGCGCAGCGTGATGAAGAACAGCATCAGCGCACCCACGAACACGTGGAAACCGTGGAAGCCCGTCAACATGTAGAAGGTCGAGCCATAGACACCCGAGCTGAGCTTGAGGTTCATCTCGCTGTAGGCGTGCATGTATTCGTAACCTTGCACGAACAGAAAGACCACCCCCAGCAGCACCGTGGTCCACATGAACAGAATCGTCTTGCTGCGCTGACCAGCCTGCATGGCGTGGTGAGCGATGGTCAGTGTGACGCCCGAGGTGAGCAGCAGCGCGGTGTTGATCGTGGGCAACCAGAACGGCGTCATGGTCTGGAAGGCATCGATGGTGCCAGCCGGCGATCCGGTGGCGCCGGCCACCGTGCCCGGCCAGGCGGCCTGGAAGCCGGGCCACAGCAAGGCGTTCTCGAGGTTGCCCAGCGCCGGCACCGAGTGCGCGCGAGCCCACCACAGAGCCGAGAAGAAAGCACCGAACAACATCACCTCAGAGAAGATGAACCAGGTCATGCTCCAGCGGTAGGACAGGTCGATCTTGTGACCATATTGCCCCCCCTCGCTCTCAGCGATGGCGTCGCGAAACCACTGGTAAAGCACCACAAACCACCACACCAGGCCGAAAGCCAAGGCGTAAGGGCCCCACTCACCGCTGTTGATCCAGTTGGCCGCCCCCATGATCACGAAGAACAGGCCGATCGCCCCCATCACGGGATGCCGTGATTCATGAGGAACGAAGTAATAAGGGGCTCCACCATGCGTTGTCGAACTCATTTTTGCTCCTGTCTCTCTCTAACTCTGATTGAATTTCTGGAACAAGCCATGCCAGTCACTGGACCACCCAGTGCACCAGGGCAATCAAGCCCAGCACAAACAGGAGAGCCCCAGCCAGACCGACGGCAAGGATGTGGAAAATATTGAGCTTGGCGGTGTCTTCCTGGTAGTCGCTGTTCTTGCGAATGCCCACGAAAGACCACGCCACTGCCTGAACGGTGCGCAGCCAGGACCCTTTGCGTCGCGGCGAGGACGGCTTACCCAGCGGCTGGTTCATGAGCCGGCCCTCGCACCTGCACCCACCACGGGCGCCAGAGCCGTCTGGCCCTCAGGCGCCGCCGGCGTCTTGCCACCCACCTCAAAGAAGGTATAGGACAAGGTGATGGTGTTCACGTCTTTGGACAGCTTGGGATCGATCACGAAAGCCACCGGCCACTGCTTCTTTTCGCCGGGCTCCAGGGTGTACTGGTTGAAGCAGAAGCACTCCACCTTGTTGAAGTAGGGTGCCGCCTGCCGCGGTGCATAGCTGGGAATGGCCTGGGCCGACATGCGGCGGTCCTGCACGTTCTGGAACTCGTACATGACCGTGGTCAACTCACCCGGGTGAACCTGCAAAGAACTCTGGGCCGGCTTGAAATGCCAGGGCCCGCGTGAGTTGGCGTCAAATTCAACCGTGATGGTCCGACTGGTGTCAATCTGGGTGTTGGCCGGCAGCTTGACATTGCGCCCCGTGGGCCCGCTCCCCGGCACCTCGCGCTCGACCAGGGCCAGGATGTTGATGCCCGTGGCTTCGCAGATGGCCTTGTACATGGGCACCAGGGCATAGCCGAAGGCGAACATGCCTGCCACCACGACGGCCAGCTTGCCAACCATGCGGGTGTTTTCAAGGCGGCTCATGCGGGTCCGTTCAGTGCGCGAGCAACACCATCTTGGCCATGAACCCGATGAAGAACACCGCGGCCACAGAAGCCAGGATCAGGCCCAGGCGAAGGTTGTTCTTCTTTTGTTCGGGAGTCATGGTTCAGACGGGTCCGTGGAGGGGTTCAACCGATCACGCGCGAGGCCGTGGCGTCGAGCTTGGGCGGATTTTCGAAGGTGTGGAACGGCGCCGGCGAGGGAACTTCCCACTCCAGGCCTTCAGCGGCTTCCCAAGGCTTTTGCGGGGCCTTGTCGCCCTTGCCCATCATCACTGGCAGCACGATGAACACGAAGAAGTACACCTGGGCCAGACCGAAGGCAAAGGCACCGACCGATGCCACGGCATTGAAATCGGCAAACTGCATCGGGTAGTCGGCATAGCGGCGGGGCATGCCGGCCAGACCCAAGAAGTGCATCGGGAAGAAGGTGACGTTGAACGCGATCAGCGACCACCAGAAGTGGATCTTGCCGCGGGTTTCGTTGTACATGAAACCCGTCCACTTGGGCGACCAGTAGTAGAAGCCGGCGAACAAGGCAAACAGCGAGCCGGCCACCAGCACGTAGTGGAAGTGGGCCACCACGTAGTAGGTGTCCTGCAGCTGGATGTCGATCGGCGCCATGGCCAGCATCAGGCCGGTGAAACCGCCCATGGTGAACACGAAGATGAAGCCAACCGAGAACAGCATCGGGGTTTCGAAGGTCATCGAACCCTGCCACATGGTGGCAATCCAGTTGAAGATCTTCACGGCCGTGGGCACGGCGATCAACATCGTGGCGTACATGAAGAACAGCTGGCCGGTCACAGGCATGCCGGTGGTGAACATGTGGTGGGCCCACACGATGAACGAGAGGATGGCGATGGACGAGGTGGCATACACCATCGAGGCATAACCGAACAGTCTCTTGCGGGCGAAAGCCGGCACGATCTGGCTGATGATGCCGAAGGCCGGCAAGATCATGATGTACACCTCGGGGTGACCGAAGAACCAGAAGATGTGCTGGTACATCACCGGGTCACCGCCACCGGCGGGGTTGAAGAAACTGGTGCCGAAGTGGCGGTCAGTCAAGGTCATGGTGATGGCACCCGCCAGCACCGGCATCACGGCGATCAGCAGGTAGGCCGTGATCAGCCAGGTCCAGGCAAACATCGGCATCTTCATCAGGGTCATGCCGGGGGCGCGCATGTTGAGCACCGTCACGATGATGTTGATTGAGCCCATGATCGACGAAGCGCCCAGGATGTGCATGGCAAAGATGCCGGCGTCCATCGAAGGGCCCATCTGCAGGGTGAGCGGGGCATACAGCGTCCAGCCGGCAGCAGGAGCACCGCCGGGCATGAAGAACGAACCCGCCAGCATCAGTGCGGCCGGGATCATCAGCCAGAAGCTGAAGTTGTTCATGCGGGCAAAGGCCATGTCGGAGGCGCCGATCTGCATCGGCAGCATCCAGTTTGCGAAGCCCACGAAGGCCGGCATGATCGCGCCGAACACCATGATCAGGCCGTGCATGGTGGTGAGCTGGTTGAACAGCTCGGGGTTCATCAGCTGCAGGCCGGGCTGGAACAGTTCAGCACGGATGCCGAGGGCCAGCACGCCACCGATCATCAGCATGGTGAAGCTGAACAGCAGATAGAGCGTGCCGATGTCCTTGTGATTGGTCGCAAAAACCCAGCGCCGCCAGCCCGCCGGGGCGCCGTGGCTGTGATCGTCGTGCGCATGATCGTGGTGGTCGAGAACTGCACTCATGATGTTTCCTTGTCTTAATCTGGAGGGGCGACGTCGGATTACTTGCCGCGCAGTGCGAGCACTTCAGCAGGCTGCACCAGCTGACCCGTCTTGTTGGACCAATTGTTCTTGGTGTAGGTCACCACAGCAGCGATGTCGGTGTCCGACAGCTGCTTCCAGGAAGGCATGGCACCGTTGTTCTGGCCATTCAGAAGAACAGCGATCTGGAGAGCGTGGTCGGCATCAAGCACCTTGGCCGACCCGTCGAGCGGCTTGATCGGGCCAGCGCCCTTGCCATTGGGCTGGTGGCAGGCCGCGCAGTTCGAGGCATAGACCTTTTCGCCACGCTTGAGGATGTCGTCCATCGTCCAGACCTTGCTCGGATCATCGGCCTTGGCGGCGGCTTTTTTCTTCTCGGCTTCGACCCATTGTGAGTATTCGGCCGCGGCCAGCACCTTCACATGGATCGGCATGTAGGCGTGCTCTTTGCCGCACAGTTCGGCGCACTGGCCGTAGTAGTCGCCGGCCTTCTCGGCACGGAACCAGGTGTCGCGGACAAAACCGGGAATGGCATCTTGCTTGATGCCGAAGGCCGGCACCATGAAGGCATGGATCACGTCGTTGGCGGTCGTGATGATGCGCACCTTCTTGCCCACGGGCACCACCAGCGGGTTGTCGACCTTGAGCAGGTAGTTGTCAGGAATGTCGCCCTTGGCACCGTTGTTGGACATGGCCCGCTGCGTGGCATCCAGGGTGGAGATGTAGGACAGGCCTTCGCCCTCGCCCTTGAGGTAGTCGTAACCCCATTTCCACTGATAGCCGGTGGCCTTGATGGTCAGGTCGGCATTGGAGGTGTCTTTCATGGCCACCACCACCTTGGTGGCGGGCAGGGCCATGCCGATCACGATCAGGAAGGGGACGATGGTCCAGATGATTTCCACGGTGGTCGACTCGTGGAAGGTGGCCGGCTTGTAGCCGACCGATTTGCGGTGCTTCCAGATCGAATAGAACATCACGCTGAACACGGCCACGAAGATGACCACGCAAATGATCAACATCATCCAGTGCAGGAAATGCTGCTCTTCGGCGATCCGGGTCACCGGGGGGGCCAGGTTGAGCTGTCGGACGGCCGGACCGCCGGGCAGGTCATTGACCGCATGAGCGGCGGTGCCGATCAGGGCGCCAGCGGTCAGCAGCAGCGAAGCCAACTTGTTGGAAATGCTCTTCATCGTGTTCACTTCTTCATTGCCTCTATGTAATCGACGCCACCGTGCCAGCGAACCGCGGCACCGAAGGTCACAAGGTTCGCAAAGCCCTTCGAATCTCACTGGCCAGCACCGGACGCAATTCGGGGCGCACAAAGCGCCCCACTTCGACCGTCCGCCCCTGGCCGGACACCTCAATCAGGGAACGGTGCCCGCCCTTGGGCTCCACCCTCACCCAGTCGGACTTGAACTCTGTCCGAACCAGGCGCCCTGCCTGCTCCAACTCCACCAGCAAACGCCCCTCTTTGAGGAGGATCCGCTCACCGTCGGTGGCATGACGTGCGAACACCATGAACGCTACACCAACCACCAGCAGTTCGATGCCCGTGAAAACCATCACCAGCTTCGCTCCCAGGTGCCAGCAAAGCCCCGCAATCACCGTCGAAACCAGACAGATCGAGCCGTAGAACCAAGCCAGTTGCACCGGTGTCACGGAGCAATTGCGGCGCAGTCGCCAGTCGACCTCCCCGCCCGAGGCACGAGCAAAACGGAATGCCAGATCTGACATGCCTCAAGCCCCCGATGAAACGGTTGCACGGGAAAATGCCCTGAGAAAACCCGGGCCAAGTTTACCCGACAGACCACCTGGGTTTGATAATTCTCAAACAGGCGGCAAATTCTTTTTGCCCTGGCGCAACACTGTCTTCATTTGCTCCAATGAGACCGCACTCTCAGGTGCCAATCGGATGCGCGGCGCCGGCTTGAAAGCGTGGCCGTAGATGATTTCAAAGGTCAGGCTCATTTGGCCCGGCGTGGGCCCCGTCAGGGCGTCATGGGTCTGCAAGCGGCGCTTCAATTCGGTCAGCCAGCCTCGGCCGCGACAGGCGGCAAAGCGCCCCGGATTCAGGTTGCGGCCGAGCTCGCGCAGTTCCTGCAACAGTCGCTCAGGTGACTCATAACTGAGCACAATGCGCTCCATGTCCATGACCGGCTCGGCAAATCCGGCTTCGACCAGCATGTCACCCCAGTCGTGCATGTCGGTGAAAGCGGGGCCCGGCTCGGGCCAGCCCGCGTCGGCATACAGGGCGCGCAGCTCTTTCAAGGTGTCTGGTCCGAGGCAGGAGAACATCAGAAAGCCCCCCACCTCCAGGGCCTCATGCCAGGCATCCATCAAGGCCCTGGGCTGCTCACTGAGGTGCAAGGCCATGTTGGACCAGACCATCTGCACCGCACCCGGTGCCGGCAAGCCCAGATGCGATGCCGGCCCCATCCAGCGAGCCGGCTGCCACCAGGCCGGTTCATGCCTTTGGCGGGCCTGGGCCCGATCAACCTCGAAAGGCTCGTGCACGTGGGGCACGGCCTTGGGGTAGCGGGCCAGCAGGCGCTGGTGCGCCTCAAGCCCCCCGCGAGCGGGTGCCCAGTCCAACCAGGCTTTGGGCTGCAGCACGATCCACTGCAGGCGCTCTTCCATCCGCCGGGCCACCTCTTCATGCAGCCAGGGCGAAGCCTGGCTGGCGACACGTCCCCAGCGTTGCACGGCAGAGGGGGCGATGGTAGGGGGGGACGGGTGGTTCATGCGGGCTCTCGACAATGCGCCCGCGAGTATATTGAGTCCATGCTGGCGCGGCTTTTCGAGGCAATGATGACCCGCATTCCCAGTCAGTGCGCGGTGTGCCGGGCCTGGCCAGCGCAACGCGTGTGCGAGGAATGCGTGGGTCGCTTTGCGCGCCCCGTGCCACGCTGCCGCCGCTGCGCCATCCGTGTCGAGTCAGGCCATCCGGTTTGCGGCCCCTGCCTGCTGCATCCACCGGCACTTTCCAGTTGCCAAGCGGCGCTGGACTACACCTTTCCCTGGTCAGCCTGCATTGCCGATTTCAAGTTCCATGACGACCCCTCCTGGGCCGGCATGCTGGGCCAATTGATGATGCAGGCCCCGGGTGTGGCCGAATCGGTTCAGCAGGCCGACTGGGTGATCCCGATTCCCCTGTCCAGGCAGCGGCTGCGTGAACGCGGCTACAACCAGGCTGCCCTGCTGGCCCAACAGCTGACGCCGTGCCGACTGCACACCGACTTGCTGTGGCGCCTGCAGGACACGGCAGCGCAGGCCCGGCTCACCCGGGCCCAGCGCCTGGGCAACCTGCGCCACAGCTTTGCCATCAATCCGGATCAGGCCGCGCGGCTGAAGAACCGCCGCGTGCTGCTGATCGATGATGTGATGACCACCGGGGCCACGCTGCACAGCGCAGCGCGGGTGGTGAGGCAGGCGGGCGGCGCCCGTGAGGTGCATGCCTGCGTGCTGGCCCGCACGCCCGCGCCCCGCTGAGGGCGCCAGGATCCACCCCCTGCGTCAGCCCTGGGCACGTAGGCGCGCGACAATGGCGGAATGTTTCACATTGTTCTCGTTGAACCCGAAATCCCGCCCAATACCGGGAACGTCATCCGCCTGGCGGCCAACACGGGCTGCACCCTGCACCTGATCGAGCCACTGGGCTTCTCGATGGAAGACCGCTACATGCGCCGCGCCGGGCTGGATTACCACGAGTACGCCGAACTGCGCCGCCACGCCAACTGGGAGGCCTTTCTGGCGCAAGAGCAACCAGCCCGCGACCGCATGTTCGCCCTGACCACCCGCGGATCGCGCCCCGCCTTCGAGTTGAGCTTTCAACCCGGGGATTGGCTGGTGTTCGGCGCCGAGACCCGGGGCCTGGCCCCTGAGGTGCGAGATCAATTTCCGTTGTCGCAACGACTGCGCCTGCCGATGCGCCCCGACCAACGCAGCCTGAACCTGTCCAACGCGGTGGCCGTGACCGTGTTCGAGGCCTGGCGACAGAACGGCTTCGGCGGTGCCCAGGCCACCCCCACCGGGGCTACCTGAGCGCGGCTCGGACAAGGCTCAGGGGTATTGCCGGGCCAGCGATTCGGCCACGCACACCGGCTTGCTGCCGCCCTCGCGCTCGACCGTCACCTCCCAGGCAAACTGGTAGCCCTGGTTATCGATGGGCGAGGCCTCCAGCAGGCGCAGACGAGCCCGCAGGCGGCTGCCCACCGGCACGGGCGCCGGGAAGCGAACCTTGTTGAGCCCGTAGTTGACGCCCATGCGGGCCTCGGTCACGGCCAGCGTCTCGCCAAAGAAGCGCGGCAACAGGGACAAGGTGAGAAAGCCGTGGGCAATCGGGCCGCCGAAAGGCCCCTGCTTGGCCCGTTCAACGTCGATGTGAATCCATTGATGGTCGCCCGTGGCTTCTGCAAACTGATTGACCTGCTCCTGGGTGATGGTCACCCAATCGCTGATGGCTACTTCCTGGCCCACACACGCGGCCAGGTCGGAAAGGGTCTGGAAGGTTTTCATGCAAGCACTTTAGCGGCGGCCTGTTCCCACCCATGTCGGCCACGCGACATGGCGCATCCACGTCAGGTCGCTCGGCCCAGCCACTCGCACAGGGTCTGCCACTGAGCCAGGTCTTTGGCCACACGCCCGGGCGCCACGTCGAACACGCTCAGTCCGCTGGCGGCCAGGTGGATGTAGTTCTGGGTGTCGCGCAGCGTGGCCAGTACCGGCAGGCCCAGGCGATCGACAAACTCATGCAGGCGCTCGGCGGCGATCGTGCGCTCGTCCACCCGCATGCCCACGATGCCGATCTCAACCCGTTGGGCCCGCTTCATGTCGGCCAGTTGGTTCAAAAAATCCTGGGTGGCGTACATGTCGAAAATGCTGGGCTGCAAGGGGACGATCACCTTGTCGGCCAGGCGGATGACCTCTTTGAGGCGCCCGCCATGCAGGCCGGCCGGTGTGTCGAGCACGGCATGCTGCACGCTCTTCGGGGGCCGGGCCAGTTCCTTGTCGTCGTCCTGGACGCTCCAGACAGCGATCGGCGCGGCCGTCGCAGGCCGGAGGCTGAGCCACAAGCGCGACGATTGCTGCCGATCAATGTCCCCCAGGGCCACCGTCTGGCCCTGGCTGGCCCAGTAGCCCGCCACCTGCGTGCTGAGAGTGGATTTGCCCACTCCTCCTTTGGGATTGGCGACGACAAGCACCGTCATATCGATCCTCCAAGACTTGCGTATGCGGCGCATGTTAGCCGCTGCCGATGACCGGGGCCAGTCCCATCGCGGTCGGCCCATGCCCGTGCACAATGCCCGACCATGAACACAGTCTCATTTTGGGAGCCCTGGCTGAGGCATTTGCTGGAGCTGGCGGCCACCCTGGCCTTTGCGCTTTCTGGCGTGCTGGAGGGGGCGCGCAAGAAGCTCGACCCGGTCGGCGTGTGCGTGGTGGCCTTTCTGGCGGCCTTCGGCGGGGGAACCTTGCGCGATCTGCTGCTCGACCAGCGCCCATTTTTCTGGGTGCGCCACGTGGACTATGTGTGGGGCATCCTGGGCCTGAGCCTGGCGGCATTGCTGCTGTTGAAGCGGCGCCATTTCGAGCCCACCGAACGCGCCATTCAACTGCCCGACGCGATTGGCCTGGGCCTGTTCACCGGGGTGGGCGTGGACATGGCCAACGACCTGGGCATGCCGGGGCTGATCTCGGTGATGATGGGCGTGATCACTGGCGTCTTCGGTGGCGTGTTGCGTGACATTGTCTGCAACCAGATTCCCAAGGCATTCCATGACCACCGCCCCTATGCGGTCTGCGCCTTTGTGGGCGGCTGGCTGTACCTGGGGCTGGTGCAGGCCCAGGTACCCGAGTCACCGGCGCTGATGCTGTGCGCGCTTTGCACCGCCGGCCTCAGGGGCCTGGCGCTCTGGCGCGACTGGCAACTGCCGGGCTGGCGGCGTCTTTGAACCTACCGGCCTGCCCTCCCGGCACGCCAACCCGGCCGCTTACACGCGTTCCAGAATCACGGCAATGCCCTGCCCCACGCCGATGCACATGGTGCACAAAGCGTAGCGGCCACCGCTGCGGTGCAGCTGGTTGATCGCGGTGGTGGCCAGACGGGCCCCGCTGGCGCCCAGCGGATGGCCCAGCGCGATGGCACCACCGTTCGGGTTGACGCGAGGATCGTCGTCTTGCAAGCCCAACTGGCGCAGGACCGCCAGGCCTTGTGCCGCAAAGGCTTCGTTCAACTCGATGACATCGAGCTGCGCCAGGCTCAGGCCGGTGAGGGCCAGCACTTTCTGGGTGGCTGGTGCCGGGCCAATGCCCATGATGCGCGGTGCCACGCCCGCCGTGGCCATGCCCACCACGCGGGCACGCGGGGTCAGGCCGTATTGCGCGGCCGTGCGTTCATCGGCCAGCAGCAGTGCACACGCGCCATCATTGACGCCGCTGGCATTGCCTGCGGTCACGGTGCCATCGGGGCGCACCACCCCTTTGAGCTTGGCCAGGGCTTCCAGGCTGGTGGCACGGGGGTGCTCATCCTGGCTCACCACCACCGCGTCGCCCTTTTTCTGGGGAATGGTGACCGGCACGATTTCGGCGTCGAACACACCGGCCTTCTGTGCGGCCACGGCCTTCATCTGGCTGGCCAGGGCCATGCGGTCCTGGGCCTCGCGCTCAATGCCGAAATCGGTGGCCACGTTCTCGGCCGTTTCGGGCATGGAATCCACGCCGTACTGGGCTTTCATGAGCTTGTTGATGAAGCGCCAGCCGATGGTGGTGTCGTACACCGCATTGGCACGGCTGAAAGCGCTTTCGGCCTTGGGCATCACAAACGGGGCACGGCTCATGCTCTCCACGCCGCCCGCGATCATCAGGCGTGCTTCGCCCGATTTGATGGCCCGTGCCGCGGTGCCGATCGCGTCCAGCCCCGAGCCGCACAGGCGGTTGACGGTGGCGCCCGGCACCTCGATCGGCAGGCCAGCCAGCAGGCTGGACATGTGGGCCACGTTGCGGTTGTCTTCACCGGCCTGGTTGGCGCAGCCATAGATCACATCCGCCACAGCGGCCCAGTCGACCCCGGGGTTGCGCTCCATCAGAGCCCTGAGCGGAATCGCGCCCAAGTCATCGGTGCGCACGCTGGAAAGAGCGCCGCCGTAGCGGCCGAAGGGCGTGCGGATGGCGTCGCAGATAAAAGCTTGTGTCATGGTTGGTCCTAGTCTCCGGGGTTGAAATTGGGGGGGCTCTTGGTGGGCTCTTGGTGGGCGGATATCAGCCTCAATCCAGCAAGGGCAGGCCGATCAGGTCTTGCAGCGCCTCGCGCCCGAGGCCGTCCACGGCGTCGATCAGGCGCAGGCCCTGGGGGCTGCATTCGAGCGTGGCCAGGTCGGTGTAGATGCGCTTCACGCAGGCCAGCCCGGTCAAGGGGTAGGTGCACTGCGCCACCACCTTGCTCTGGCCCGACTTGCTCAGCAGGTCCATCATGACCCAGGTCTGCTTGGCGCCAATCGCCAGGTCCATGGCGCCGCCCACGGCGGGGATGGCGCCCGGCTCGCCGGTGCTCCAGTTGGCCAGGTCGCCCGTGGCCGACACCTGGAAGGCGCCCAGCACACAGATGTCGAGGTGGCCGCCACGCATCATGGCAAAGCTGTCGGCATGGTGAAAGAAGGCGCCGCCCGGCAGCAGGGTGACCGGCTGCTTGCCGGCGTTGATGAGGTCGTAGTCCTCTAGGCCAGGGGCCGGGGCCGGGCCCATGCCCAGGATGCCGTTCTCGCTTTGCAGAATCACCTCGCGCCCGGGGGGGATGTGATTGGCCACCCGGGTGGGCATGCCGATGCCCAGATTGACGTAGGCGCCGTCATGGATGTCGGCGGCCACGCGGCGCGCCAGTTCGTCTTTGCTGCGGGGCTGATATGGGGGGGTCATGGCTGGGTCTCCTCTCAAGCCGCTGCTTTGAAACCGCCGGCCGTGGTGGCGCGGCGGGGCACGGGCACCACATGGCTCACATGGATGCCGGGGGTGACGATGGCCTCAGGGTCCAATTGGCCCAACTCGACCACCTCGTGCACGGTGGCCACCGTACAACGGGCAGCGGTGGCCATCACCGGGCCGAAATTGCGCGCCGCCTGACGGTAGGTCAGGTTGCCCCAGCGATCGCCACGCTCGGCCTGGATCAACGCCACGTCCCCATGAATGGGGTACTCCAGGACCTGACCACGGCCATTGATGATCCGGGTCTCCTTGGGGCTGCCATCGGGGTTCATGGCCAGTTCGGTGCCGAAGCCGGTCGGGGTATAGAACGCACCAATGCCCGCCCCGGCTGCCCGCAGGCGCTCGGCCAGATTGCCCTGGGGCACCAGTTCCAGCTCGATGCGGCCCTGGCGGTACAGCGCGTCAAACACATGGGAATCGGCCTGACGGGGAAAGCTGCAGATGATCTTGCGCACCCGCCCGGTCTGCAACAGGGCCGCCAGCCCGGCGTCGCCATTGCCGGCATTGTTGTTGACCACCGTGAGATCGCGGGCGCCCTGAGCGATCAGGCCGTCGATCAGTTCAAGTGGAATGCCCGCGGTGCCAAAGCCACCGATCAGCACGGTGGCGCCATCCTGCACCCCCTGCAAAGCCTCTGCCACTGAGGCAGCGATCTTGTCAATCATGAATTAAATATCTCCAAACGGTAGTGGCACAGATAGGCTCAAACGGCATACCCTAGCGACCAGACGGGCAAAATCGTCACATGTGACTAAGCATGAGCAAAAAACTCGGCCATCTGCATCGATGGTCAGTCAATTTGTTCATAATAAGAACATTGGTTCGCACAATGAATTTTAGGAGATAGTCAACACCATGGCAACGTCACCTGACCACGAGAACGCGGCCCCACGCCCTGGCGACAGTTATGTGCAGTCCTTTGCTCGGGGGTTGGAGGTCATCCGCACCTTCAGCGCAGCCGCGCCGCAACAGACCCTGACCGAAGTCGCCGGGCGCAGCGGGCTCACCCGCGCCGGTGCCCGTCGCATCCTGTTGACCCTGCAGACTCTGGGCTATGTTGAGACCGACGGACGCCAGTTCCGACTCACACCGCGCATCCTGGACCTGGGATTTGCCTACCTGTCGTCGATGCCGATCTGGAACCTGGCCGAGCCGGTGATGGAAGGGCTGGTCGACCGGGTGAAAGAGTCCTGCTCGGCGGCCGTGCTCGAGGGCAACGACATCATTTATGTGCTGCGGGTGCCCACGCACAAGATCATGCGCATCAACCTGGGCGTGGGCAGCCGCCTGCCGGCCTACTGCACCTCGATGGGCCGCATTCTGCTGGGCAGCCTGCCCGACGAAGAGGTCCAGCGCCGCCTGGCAAGCACCGAACTCCAGGCCCGGACGCAGCACACCTTGACCCAGGTTGACGAGTTGCTGGCCAGGGTTCGCCAGGCACGCGACCAGGGCTGGTGCCTGGTCGATCAAGAACTCGAGGAAGGACTGATCTCGATGGCCGCACCGGTGGTCAACCGCAACGGCCGGGTGATCGCGGCCCTCAACATCAGCGGCCAGGCCAACCGCAACAGCGCCTTCGACATGCAGAACCGCATGCTGCCCCATCTGCTGCAGGCAGCCCAGTCGATCTCGCGCATGGTGGGCACGCCACGGGCCTGAGAGCCTGGTCAAAGTCCCCCTCGGGTCGCGCAAGACATTGAACAGGCTCTGCCGCCCCCCTGTACGCGTGGGGGCATCGCCCAGGGTGATACGCTCGGGCGTATGTTCAACCCCTCTCAAGACGACGTCCGTCGCTTCTTCTGCTCGGTCTATGCCAAGTCCCGCCAGGGCCTGGCCATGGAGGCCATTGAAACCCTGGCCGGTCAGTGGATCGACGAGCACCCCGAATACCACGCCGACCTGGCCGATGCCGACGCGGCCGTGGCCCGCGTGTATGACAGCCAGAAGGGCGAAACCAACCCCTTTCTGCACCTCTCGATGCACCTGTCGATCAGCGAGCAATGCAGCATTGACCAGCCCCGCGGCATCCGCCAGGCGGTTGAACTGCTGACCGCCCGCCGCGACTCGCTGCACGGCGCCCACCACGAAACCATGGAGTTCCTGGGACGCATGCTGTGGGAAAGCCAGCGCAGCGGTCGCCCCCCCGATGGCCATGCCTACATCGACAGCGTGCAACGCGCCGCCACACGCGACTGAGGCCGCCCCAAGCAACCGGCCCAGCAGAAAAACAAAAAGCCGCTGAATGATCAGCGGCTTTTTTCATGGCCAGGGCGTTCAACGCCTGGGGCTTGATCAGCGGAAGCGCGACTCAGGCACGGTCTTCAGGTCGCTGTCGAGGGTGCTGACATACGAGGCCAGGGCCTTGAGTTCAGCATGCGAGAACTGTTTGGCGACCCCGCCCATGACGGCGTTGTTGCGGCCCATCACCGGGCTGTTGCCCATTTGATAGGACTTGAGCGCCACATACAGGTAGTCGCTGTATTGGCCGGCAATCTTGGGGTACGAGGGGTCGATGGGCTTGGCAAAGTTGGCGCCGTGGCAGGACACGCAAGCGCCCTTGTTCAGCAGGGCCGCCACCTGGGTGTTGGGTTCGCGGCTGAGCTTGTCGGGCAAGGTAGCGCCTTCGACATGGCCCAGTTGGGCGTAATAGGCCGAGATCTCGGCGATGTCTTGCTCGCTCAGCGAATCGGCAATGCCGCGCATGGTGGGGTGCTTGCGGTCGCCCTTCTTGTAGGCGTTCAAGGCAGCAGCGATGTACTTCTCGCCTTGGCCGGCGATGCGCGGCACCTTGTAGACCTCGGGGAAGGTCGCCTGATAGCGATCAATCCCATGGCAGCCGATGCACATCGCCACCTTGGCGTTGACATCTGCTTTGACCTCCTGAGCGTGGACGGCCGACGAAAAAGCGGTCACGGAAGCGACAGCAAGGGCAAATACCGTTGTCAACATCTTGTTCATTTTGCGAGCACAATCAAATGGATGATTGGGTACCGAGGGGATTGAGAAAAATCAACGATTGATTATATCGAGCCCCGCTTCTGCAACACATCTGTTAAGCGAACACTTGTCCATGAAATTCCAAGGCTCACAAAATTACGTCGCCACTCAAGACCTGATGCTCGCCGTGAATGCGGCCATCACCCTCAAGCGGCCCTTGCTGGTCAAGGGCGAGCCCGGTACCGGCAAGACCATGCTGGCCGAAGAAGTGGCCGAAGCCCTGGGCGTGCCACTGTTGCAATGGCACATCAAATCGACCACCAAGGCCCAGCAAGGTCTGTACGAATACGACGCAGTCAGTCGCCTGCGTGACTCGCAACTGGGCGACGAACGCGTCAAGGACATCGAGAACTACATCGTCAAGGGCGTGTTGTGGCAAGCCTTCACGGCCGAGCAGCCGGTGGCCCTGCTGATCGACGAAATCGACAAGGCCGACATCGAGTTCCCCAACGATCTGTTGCGCGAACTCGACCGCATGGAGTTCTACTGCTACGAAACCCGTGAACTGATCAAGGCCAAGAACCGTCCGCTGGTGTTCATCACCTCGAACAACGAGAAAGAGCTGCCCGACGCCTTCCTGCGCCGCTGCTTCTTCCACTACATCAAGTTCCCCGACGCCGACACGATGAAGAAGATCGTCGACGTTCACTTCCCCACCCTCAAGGCCGAGCTGCTGGCAGCCGCCATGAAGACCTTCTACGACGTGCGCAACCTGCCCGGCCTCAAGAAAAAGCCCAGCACCTCCGAGCTGCTCGACTGGCTCAAGCTGCTGGTGGCCGAAGACATCCCGCTGGAGGCCCTGCAAAGTGCCGACGCCAAGGTCAGCGTGCCCCCTCTGGTGGGCGCCTTGCTGAAGAACGAACAGGATGTGACCCTGTTTGAAAAGCTGGTCTTCATGAACCAGCGCAACCGCTGACCCATCCCGAGCTGCCCGCCCTGCCCCGGCAGTGCGGCACCCGCATGGCACCGGAGAAACCATGTCTTTTGTTGAACCCGTCACCCTGCGCCTGAACGGTGTGCGCCTCGAGCCCCTGAGCCTGGCCCATGAAGCCGGCCTGGCCGCCGCGGCCGCCGATGGCGAGCTTTGGAACATCCGCGTCACCTCGGTGCCCGAGCCCGGCCAGACCCGCGCCTACATCGAAACCGCCCTGCAGATGCGCGAGGCGGGCAACCGCTTTGCCTTCGCCGTGATCGAAGAGGCCAGCGGCCAGTTGATCGGCACCAGCAGCTACCACGACATCGTGCCGGCCATCCGTCGCGTCGAGATCGGCTACACCTGGTACGCCAAACGGGTCCAGCGCACCCACGTCAACACCAGCGCCAAATACCTGCTGATGAGCCATGCGTTCGACACCCTGGGCTGCGCCCTGGTCGGCTGGCGCACCGACAACTTCAACCACGCCTCGCAACAGGCCATCGAGCGCCTGGGCGCGCGCAAGGATGGCGTGCTGCGCCACCACGCGCTGCGCCGTGACGGCACGGTGCGCGACACCGTGATGTACAGCATGAGCGCCGGCGAATGGCCCGAGGCCAAGGCCCAGCTGCTGTACCTGCTCAAGCAGCGCTACCCGCAAACACCCCCACCGCCCGCGGTGGTCCACGGCGGCAAGTAAGCCCCCGTGACCTGACCTGGAGCCGTCCATGCTGATCGACTTCTTCTACACGCTGCGCAGCGCCAAACTTCCTGTTTCGGTGAAAGAGTTCCTCACCCTGCTGGAGGCCCTGCAGGCCCGCGTGGTGGGCCCCGAATCGGACGAGGCCTGGAAAATCGACGACTTCTACTACCTGTCGCGCCTCACCCTGGTGAAGGACGAAAAGCATTACGACAAGTTCGACCGCGCCTTTGCGGCTTACTTCAAGGGCGTCGAGATGCTGACCGACTTCACCAAAGACGTTCCGCTTGAATGGTTGCGCAAGAACCTCGAGCTTGAGCTCAGCCCCGAAGACAAAGCCAAGATCGAGAAGATGGGTTGGGACGAGCTCATGGAAACGCTGAAAAAGCGCTTCGAAGAGCAGAAGGAACGCCACGAAGGCGGCAGCAAGTGGATCGGCACCGGCGGCACCAGCCCCTTTGGCGCCAACGGCTACAACCCCCAGGGCATCCGCATCGGGCAAGAAAAAAGCCGCAACAAGAGCGCCGTCAAGGTATGGGACCAGCGCGCCTACAAAGATTACGACGACACCCAGGAGTTGGGCACGCGCAACATCAAGGTGGCCCTGCGCCGCCTGCGCAAGTTTGCCCGCGAAGGTTCAGCCGAAGAGCTTGACCTGCCCGACACCATCCGATCCACCGCCGCCAATGCGGGTTGGCTCGACATCAAAATGGTGCCAGAACGTCACAACAATGTGAAAGTGTTGCTGCTGATGGACGTCGGCGGCACCATGGACGAGCACATCGCCCGGGTCGAAGAGATGTTCTCGGCAGCCAAGGCTGAGTTCAAGCACCTGGAGTTCTACTACTTCCACAACTGCGTGTACGACTACATGTGGAAGAACAACAAGCGCCGCTTCTCCGAGAAGTTCGCCACCTGGGACATCCTGCGCAAGTACAACAAGGACTACAAGCTGATCTTCATCGGTGACGCCACCATGAGCCCGTATGAAATCCTGCAACCGGGCGGCAGCGTCGAGTACAACAACGAGGAACCCGGCGCCGAATGGCTGCAGCGGTTGACCAACACCTTTCCGCGCTTTGCCTGGATCAACCCCGAGCCCCAGGGCGTGTGGCAATACCGCCAGAGCATCGCCGTGATCCAGCAGTTGATGAACCAGCGCATGTACCCCTTGACACTCAAAGGCCTCGAAGACGCGATGCGCATGCTGTCAAAATAGACACATGTTTTGGTACAGGCGAGGCAGGCCGGCTTTCAAGCCGGCCTTTTTGATGGGGCTGGCGTGCTCGGTGGTGTTGCTGCTGGCCACCCTGGGCCGACCCGCGCGTGCCGAAGGCGACGCCCAGCCCCCCACACCGACCCCAACGCTGGCCAGCAGCACCTCGGCCACGCCCCACCAGCCAGACAAGGGCTCGACCGGCACCACCGCGCCCCCAGCTTTCCTCCTGGAGGTGCATGCCCCCGAGCCGCTGCGCGACACCCTGCTGCGCCACCTGGAGCTGCAACAGTACCGCGGCCTGCAAGACCTGGACCGCGACGAACTGGACCGCCTGCTGGTCAGCGCCCAGGACAACGCCCGCAAGCTGCTGGCCACCCAGGGCTATTTCAGCGCCGAGGTCAGCATCTCGGTGACCGACCCCGCCACCGCCCCCCAGCCTGCCGGCCCCGCCCCGAGCCCGCCCGCCGCCGAACCCGGTGCCGCCCAGCACGCCCCCTGGTCAGTGTTGATCGAAGTCACCCCCGGCGAACCCGTGCGCGTGAGCACCTTCAAACTGCAACTCAGCGGTGACGTGGCCCGCAACCCCGAACTGGAGGCCGTGCAGCGCAGCCTGACCGAGACCTGGGGCCTGCGCACCGGCAGCATCTTCACCCAGGCCGCCTGGGACAATGCCAAGACCGAAGCGCTGCGCCGCCTCACCGCCACCCGCTACCCCACCGGCCACCTGGTCGACAGCCAGGCCAGCATCGACCCCGACACGCTGCAGGCCGAACTCAGCCTGACCCTGGACTCGGGCCCCGACTTCCGCTTTGGCGAGGTGCTGGTCGAAGGCACCCAGCACCACAGCGCCGAGCTGGTGCGCCGCCTGGCCCAGATCCCCACCGGCAGCACCTACACCCAGGTCGATCTGCTCAAGGCCCAGCAGCGCGTGGCCGACAGCGGCTATTTCGACTCGGTGTTCATGTCGCTCGACACCAGCGGCCCCCCTCAGGCCGCGCCGGTGCGCGTGCAGGTGCGCGAAGCCAAGCTGCACAAGCTGGTGTTGGGCGTGGGCGCCAGCACCGACAGCGGGGCCCGCCTGTCAGCCGAATTCACCCAGCGCAAACTGCCCTGGCTGGACTGGAAAGCCTTGTCCAAGCTGTCGCTGGACCGCGACACCAAAACCCTGAGCAGCGAACTCACCAGCCAGCCCGACAAAGACAACTGGCGCTGGGTCACCTCGGGCCAGTTGCAGCGCCAGACCGGCAGCACCGCCCCCGTCAACAGCCTGACGCTGCGAAGCGGGCGTGCCAAGACCGACGAGCACTACGACCGCAATTTCTACCTGCAGTACGACCACACCCTGACCCAAAGCAGCCCCGCTGAAAGCGCCTCCAGCGTGTCGGCCAACTATGCATGGACCCAGCGCAACTTCAACAACATCCCCTTTCCCACCCGGGGCTACGGCCTGGCGGTTGAGGTGGGCCCAGGCCTGACCCTGGGCAGCCAGCGCTCGCCGTTCCTGCGCAGCCGCGCCCGCGTGCTGGGCTTCATCCCGATCAACGAAAGCGCCTACCCCAGCGCCGCCCAGACACCCCGCCTGGCCTGGCGCGCCGAAGGTGGCGCCGTGGGGGCCCGCAGCAGCGTGGTCCTGCCCAGCACCCAGCTGTTCCTGACCGGGGGCGACACCACCGTGCGCGGCTACGGCTACCGCGAGATCGGTGTCGTGCAGGCCGACGGCACGCTGGAGCCCGGCCGCTACCTCGCCGTGGGCAGCCTCGAATGGCAAAAGCCCATCGTGCACAACGGCCGCGCCACCGAGTTCGATGGCACCGTGTTCATCGATGCCGGCGCCGTGGCCAACCAGGCCAACGACCTGCGTGCCAAGGTCGGCGTGGGCGTGGGCGCACGCTGGCGCAGCCCGGTGGGGCCCCTGGAAGTCGACCTGGCCTGGGGGGCCGCCACCCGTCGCCTGCGCCTGCACCTGGCCGTGGGCTTCAGCTTCTGAAGATCAACATGAGCGCCCAGCCACCCAACGAGTCCCAAGCGGGCCAACACCAAAGCCGCCCAAGCCACGCAGGCCCACGGCCCTGGGCCCGCCGCCTGCGCCTGGCCGCCCTGTGCGCGGCCGGCCTGCTGGGCCTGCCCCTGGCCCTGGGGGCGGCCGCCTGGGTCTGGAGCGGCAGCGAAGGCTCGCTGGCCACCACGCTGAACCTGCTGCCACGCTGGCTG
The DNA here is from genome assembly GCF_058791075.1 of Curvibacter sp. EU05-FHT14A10. NCBI lineage: Bacteria > Pseudomonadati > Pseudomonadota > Betaproteobacteria > Burkholderiales > Comamonadaceae > Curvibacter > Curvibacter sp. EU05-FHT14A10. Next base: position 132,791 of record NZ_JBYTDE010000008.1, on the reverse strand, counting down.
CCAGCCGATCGCCAACTGCAGGTCAGCGGCGTGAGCGGCACCCTGCGCGAAGGCGGCCAGATCGCCGAAATCCACTGGTCCCAGCCCGGCACGCGGGCCACCCTCACCGGCCTGCACATCCGCTGGGACTGGCGGGCCCTGCTGAGCCGCCACCTGGCCCTGAGCGAACTCAGCGCCGAGCGCCTGGAACTGCGCGACAACGGCAAGGCCCCGCCCAGCCCACCGCTGACCGAGCTGACCCTGCCCCTCACCATCGACACCCCGCTGCAACTGGGCGAGATCCAGCTGCCCGACCAGGGCGGCCTGGTGCTGAGCCACCTCGACGGCCACTACCACTACGACGGCGAGCAACACCACCTGCAATGGTCCGAACTGGGCGTGGCGGCTGGCCACTACAGCGGCCAGGTCAGCCTGCAAGGCGCCGCCCCCATGGCCCTGCAGGCCCAACTGGAGGGCGAGATCCCCACCCACCTGGGCGCACCCGCCCCCGCACAACTGCTGGCCCGCGCCGGCCTGCAGGGCACGCTGTCGGGCCCCGCCGCCGAAATCGCCCTGGAAGCCGTGCTGGACCCCGATGGCGCCCCCCCACCCACCGCCAACGCCACCACCCGCCAGGGCCGCGCAACAACACCCGGCCCGACACCCGGCGCCATGCAGGCCCAGGTGCAGGCCCGCCTGCGCCCCTGGGCCGAACAGGTACTGCCCGAGGCCCAGGCCCACCTGCAAGGCATCGACCTCAGCCTGCTGTGGCCCCAAGCCCCCAGCACCGCCCTCTCGGGCACGATCGACATCCACCCCGGCGACGGCAAGGCCCCGGCCTGGCAGGCCCGGCTGGACCTGCGCAACGCCCAGCCCGGCCCCTGGGACCAGCAACGTCTGCCCCTGGAGCAGCTCAGCGCCCGCCTGCAACAGCAAGGTCGTGCCTGGGTGATCGACCCGGTCGAAGCCCGGCTGGGCGGCGGCACCCTGCGCCTGAAAGGCCGCTGGGAGGCCGGCAGCACCACCCCCTGGCTGACCGAGGCCACGCTGCAGGGCGTCTCGCCCCAGCGCCTGCACAGCGCCGCCCCGCCCGCCCCCCTCAACGGCCACCTGGCGCTGCGCGCCCTCGGCGGCCAAGCCGATGCCCTGGGCTTTGAGGTCGACCTCAGCCCCCAGGCCGGCGGCCCGGCACGCCCCACCCCAAGCACGCCCCGGACCCAGCCCCAGGCCAAGGCGCAGGCCCGCACTGAGCCCGCAGGCAAGGCAGCCCAAGCCCGCACCAGCGCCACGGCAACCACGGCGGCCAAGGCCCCACCCGCGCCCGCCCAGGCCCTGTGGACCGCCCTGCAACTGCGCCAGGCCCAGGCCCAGGGGCGATGGCAAGGGGGCGAACTGCAACTGCAGCAACTGAAGCTGGAACTGGCCGAAGCCCGACTGGAGGGCTCGCTGCAATGGCACACCGGCCAGCGCCAGGGCCGGGCCGACCTGAAACTGCAAACCCCGGGCCTGAATGCCTTGATGCAAGGCCACCTGGGGGCCGACCAGGGCCAGGGGCAATGGCAGGCCCAACTGAGCGACGCCGGTGCCCTGGGCCGATGGCTGGCCCGCCTGCCCGGCCTGGGCACCCCAGCCGCCGCGCTGCCCCAACAAGGCCAGGGCCAGTTCGACGGCCAATGGCAAGGGGGTTGGGGCGCCATGCTGGCGGCCTGGCAAGGTCAGGCCGCACCACGCCGCGGCCAGGCCCTGAGCCTGAGCACCCGACTCGACCTGCCCCGTCTGGACTGGGCCGCCACCGACCAACGCCCTGCCCTGGCCCTGCGCCAGCTGCAGCTGCGCCTCAACGGCACCCTGCCCGGCAGCGGCAACCCACCCGCCACCCCGCCGCTCGAACTCAGCCTCAGCGGCGAGGCCCGCCAAGGCGCCCGCCAGGCCCGCCTGCAGGCCAGCGTCCATGCCGGGCCCAGCGCCAGCAACCCACCGGGCGCCTTCAACTGGGCCGCCCGTCTGGACGAACTGAGCCTGAACCTGCAAGACAGCGCCACCGCCGCGCCCTGGGGCCTGCGCCTGAGCGCCCCCGCCACACTGAGCCTGAACCACCAGGCCAAGGCCGACCTGACCGAACTGACGCTGGCCCCGGGCGAAGCCCGCCTGGCCCATGCCGGCGTGCCCGACCTGAGCCTGCGCTGGCAGAACACCCGCTGGGCCCAGCAAAAAGGCCAGGCCCGCTGGCAGACCAGTGGCCAGATCCAGGACCTGTCGCTGCCCTGGATCGAACAACTCATGGCCCTGGCCCAGGGCGCCAGCAGTGCCAGCCTGGGCATCTCGGGCGACCTGCTGCTGAACGCCGACTGGAGCGCCAGCGCCGAACCCGGCCTGAAAGCCCGGCTGCGCCTGAGCCGGCAACGCGGCGACCTGCGCCTGCAGGCCGAAGACCTGCCCCAGGGCGTGCAGGCCAACGAAGCCCAGCGCAGCGCCGGCGCCCGCGTGGCCGAGGCCACGCTCAGCCTGGACGAAGGCGCCCTCAGCGCCGCCGTGCAATGGGACAGCGAACGCGCCGGCCAGCTGCAGGCCCGCTTTGCCACCCGCCTCAGCAACGGCCCGCAAGGCCTGAGCTGGCCACCCGACACCCCGTTGAGCGGCTCGTTGAACGCCCAGATGCCCAAGCTGGGCGTGTGGTCGGTGCTGGCGCCGCCGGGTTGGCGCATGCGCGGCACCTTGGACGCCCAGGCCACCCTCAAGGGCACGCTGCAAAACCCCGAATGGCAAGGTGAAATCCGCGCCAGCGACCTGGCCCTGCGCTCGGTGGTCGAGGGGGTGGAACTGCGCGACGGCAAACTGCGCGCCGTGCTCAGCGGTCACCAGATCGACATCACCGAATTCACCCTGCGCGGTGCCCCCGGTGCCGGCGGCGACGGCGGCAGCCTGAGCGCGCAAGGCAGCGCCCACTGGAACGGCCAGCAACTGCAACTGCAGCTGCAAACCCGCGCCAACCGCCTGCGGGTCTCCAGCCGCGCCGACCGCCGCCTGGCCCTGTCGGGCGAGCTCAACACCCGGCTGGAACAAGGCCAGCTCAAGGTCAGCGGCGACCTCAAGGCCGACCAGGCCCTGTTCGTCCTGCCCGACGAAACCGCCCCCAGCCTGGGCGCCGATGTGCTGGTGCAGCCCGGCAGCCACGGTGCCGGCCAGGCCGCCAGCAAAACCACCAGCCAGACCGCCAACCAGGCCACGGCCGCCGCCCCCCAGCCGCCCAGCGCCCTGCCCGCAGCCGACGTGCAGGTCAGCCTCGATCTGGGCAACGATTTTCGTGTGCAGGGCCGCGGCCTTGTCACCCGGCTGCGCGGCAGCTTGAAGCTGCGCCTGAGCCCGGGCAGCACCGAACCCCAGATCACCGGTGAACTGCGCACCGACCAGGGCACTTACAAGGCCTATGGCCAGCAGCTCAACATCGAAACCGGCGTGCTGCGCTTCAGCGGTGCCTACGACAACCCCTCGCTCGACATCCTGGCCATCCGGCCCAACCTCTCGACCCGCGTCGGCGTGCAGATCAGCGGCACCGTGCTGTCCCCCCGCGTGCGCCTGTTCTCGGAGCCCGAAATGGCCGATGCCGACAAACTGGCCTGGCTGGTGCTGGGCCGCGCCGCCGCCAACGGCGCCGCCGAATCGGCCCTGCTGCAACAGGCCGCCCTGGCCCTGCTGGGCGGCGGCCGAGGCCTGTCAGACAGCCTGGCCCAATCGCTGGGCCTGGACGAAGTCTCGTTCAGCGGCGTCAAAAACACCGACACCGGCGTCACCAGCGCCGCCCTCACCCTGGGCAAACGCCTGTCCAAAGACTTCTATGTGTCGTACGAACGCAGCCTGGCCGGCACCATGGGCACCTTCTACATCTTCTACGACCTCACCCGCCGCTTCACCCTGCGCGCCCAGACCGGCGAAAAAAGCGCCGTCGACCTGATCTTCACGCTGAGCTACGACTGAACCCATGCCGGGCTGACTGAATCCTGCCCGCGCAGGCCCTACAATCCCGGGCGGTCCACTCTTCGTAGTTCAATGGATAGAACGAGTGCCTCCTAAGCGCTAGATACAGGTTCGATTCCTGTCGAAGGGACCATCTGAACATTTCAGGCGGTGTCTCTCCGCTGCCATAGAACCCGCCCCGCCCTTGGCCTGGCGGGTTTTTTGTTGCCCAGCGGCACCGCGCTGCAGCCCCTATCTGACACGAACGGTATTTTCCCCTGACGCCAGCAAAGGGAGCATGAAACGGCCTGGCGCACCGCCCACAAGGGCATCTGCGCCGATATCGGACCTTGGCAAAGCCCGCAGTACAGGCCCCGGCAAAGCCTATGCCGAGCTGCTGCAGCGCTGTGAAGAACTGCGCTCGAAGATCACCGCCCATGAGCAGGCCGCGGCTGATCCACACGACCTCTTCCGCCGGGCCTTTGCGGCTGCGAACTACACCCCGACCAAGGAAGTGAAGAACGCCCTGTTCAACAAGAACGACGCGGCCACCATGGCCGAGGAATTGCGCCTGACCCTGGCCGAGTGCGAGGCCAACACCTTTGAGCCCCAGGTGCAAGCCTCCAACGATGCCCAAAGCTATCTGCTCGCACATCGTGCGGCCTTCGAGGCGTACGCCCACCTGCAGGTCTACCAGGCGTTGGCGGAGATGGGTGAGCCTCTGGCCCGTGCGCTGGCCCTGGTGCGCCATTGCGAGCGGCCCCGACAGTTGACCGTCAATGATGACCCAGAGGCCCGCCGCGAGGCCTTTGTGTGGGCCTGCATCAAGGACATGGCCAACGCCCATCCGATGGCCTAGGAGCTGCCGGTGATCGAGGCATTGGGGATGCTGGAGTTGGGGCCCATCGAAACGCCGACATCAGCACAGGATAAAGCGCCTCGGCGCGCATGAATCAGGCGACAACTTCCTTGACACGCACCGCTCTCCGCCCGGCCCGGGCCGACGATGCCCCCCGCATTGCTGCCATTCACTGCGCCAGTTGGCGCGACACTTATTCGAATGTGCTCTCGCCCGAATTCCTCACCGGGCCGATTGAACAGAACCGAAGCGAGCTGTGGGCCGCCCGGCTGGCGGCGCCTGATGAGACGCGGCAGGTGCTAGTGGCCGAGTCGCCCAGCACCGGGCCGGCGGCCTTTCTGTCGGCCTACTGCGACGCCGACGCCCAATGGGGCAGCCTGATCGAGAACCTGCATGTTTCGCCGGCGCTGCGCGGCCAGAAGATCGGCGAACGCCTGATCCGCTCTGCAGCCTCGGCGCTGGCGGCCAAGGCCAAGGCAGCCGGGGTGTACCTGTGGGTGTTCGAGGCCAACCAGGCCGGGTTGCGGTTCTATCGGCGCTTGGGGGGCGAGGTCGTGGAGCGCAGCTGAAGCCAACGGCGCGACGATCCTGCGCGTCGCTTGGCCCTCACTGAATGCCCTTCGAGTCTAGGAAATCTCTTCCACCTTGAGGAAGTCGCCCCACCAATCCATGAGCCGGCGTCAGTCCAGCAGACAGGTGGGCCTGTTGTAGGCCGCTCGCACCTGGTTGCGCTCGGTATGCGCCAGCGGTCTCTCGATCGCAACCTTCACGCCCACCAATGGGTTCACTGCCTTCAACCTGGCGTCACATCGGCAGCCGGTCCGACCGGCGTGATGCCGCCCAGACACGCGGAAAACGGCGCGGATGTAGACTCGCACGGGTATGTACAGCGGCACCGGCATCTACTCCATCCCAGAGGCGTCGCGCTTGATCGGCGTGCCAACTCGGGACATTCGTCGCTGGCTTTTTGGGTATCACTACCTCAAAAAGCCCGGCGATGCCGCATCGCGCGTGGACAGCTCACCGCTTTGGACACATGAACTGGCCAACGAGCGTTTTGATGAAGATGTCATTGGCTTTCGTGACTTGGTGGAACTGCGTTTTGTGCGCGAGTTCACCCGGGCCGGCGTTGCGCTCTCCGTGATTCGCAGGTGTCTGACCACGGCTTCTGAGCTCTTTGGTGTCACACACCCGATGTCGCTGCCCCAATTCAAAACGGATGGCCGGACGATTTACGCCGAGGCGGTGTCTGAAGAAATGAACGACAACTCGCTGGTCGATCTGAAGAGTCGCCAGTCTGTGTTCAAGGACATCATCAAACCCTCTCTGTATGACGGATTGGTCTACGACACAAACAAACACCATGCCAAGCGCTGGTACCCCGGTGGCACCAAATCCCTCATCGTGATCGACCCGGCTCGCAGCTTTGGCGTCCCCATCATTGACGCCACGGCAACGCCCACCAGCACGCTGTATGCAGCCTACAAGGCAGAAGGTGCCGACGAGAAAGCGTTGACGATCACGTCACGGGTTTACGGGGTTCCCTTGAAGGCTGTCGAAGCCGCGATCCGCTTTGAGCAAGATCTCAAGCAGGCGGTGCATTGAACTTCATCTTTGACGCCAATCTTCCGCCCAACTGGGCAGGCGCTTTGGCTCGCCTGAGCCACCATCGCTTCGAGCCTGGGCAGATCGGAGAGATCGTGCATCTCACAGACAAGTTCGCGGCAGACACCGCTGATATCGACTGGCTCACGGCACTTGGCCACGAGCGCAGCGCACGCTGGACGATCGTTTCGCGCGACAACTTCCGCAAGCAAAAGGGAGCGGAACGCCAAGTGCAGCGCCAACACGGCCTGTCGGTGTTCGTGCTGCAGAAGTCTTGGGCCAGCAAGCCCTACTGGGACATGACAGCGCAACTCGTTCAATGGTGGCCACGGATCGTCGATCAGGCCTGTGCCACCGACCGGGCAGCCATGGAGGTGCCGTGGAGCACCTCAGGGCGCTTTCAGCAAATCTGACGCTGGGGCGACTAGACGTGTGTTCGCGCGCCGCACAGCAAACAGCCGGAGTGCGTCGGGCTTGGTGCACCCCCCTGAGGACAAGCCGTCGATTGACCCGGCTTCGGCTCCCCGCCCCCTTGGCCCCCGGCGTCGATCCCGCTACCCTTGCCTCGCCGCAACCGCAATGGACCGTTGCCAGGGCCGCCATCAGCCGTGCTGCATGCCCAACCCAAAGGAGACCACCATGACTTCACAACGCCTGGCCGGGCTTCGGGTGCTGATCACCCAGTCCACCGAATTCATGGGCCCCACGCTGTGCGAGGTGTTTGCCGAGCACGGGGCCGTGGTGCTGGCCGACGACCGCCCCTTGATGGATCCCGAAGCCCCGGCCCGCCTGGTGGCCGAGCACGGGCCCATTGATGTGCTGGTGGCCAATCTGGCGGTGCCGGCGCCCAGCACGCTGGCGCACCAGGTCAGCGAGCAGGAGTGGCGCGACACCTTTGCCGCCCTGGTCGATCCGCTGCCTCGGCTTTGCCAGGCGGTGCTGCCGGCGATGATGGCCCGGCGCAGCGGCCGGATTCTGGTGATGGGCAGCGCGGCGGCCCTGCGGGGCATGAAGCGCGCCTCGACCTACAGTGCCGCGCGGGGGGCTCAACTGGCCTATGTGCAGGCCCTGGGGGTCGAGGTGGCGCCGCACAACATCCAGGTCAATGCCATTGCCCAGAACCTGGTCGAGAACCCGACCTACTTCCCGCCCGAGGTGCAGGCCGACCCGCGCTTCCAGGAGCGGCTCAAGCGCGAGGTGCCACTGGGCCGCCTGGTGAGTGCGCGCGAAGATGCCGAGTTTGCCGCCTACCTGTGCAGCGCGCCCGCAGCCTGTTTTGTGGGGCAGGTGTTTCCGGTGTGTGGCGGGTGGGTGGGGCGCTGAGGGTAACCAATGCCCGATCGAAGGCCACTGAGCCCGCCACGACAGGCCTGGCGACCGAGCCTCGGCGAAGGTGCCCGTCCGGGCATGACATGAAGCCAGCCCCCACATGCCCCCGCCTCATGCCACAATTTGAAACATGAACACGACACTCCCCCTCCGAGCCCTTGGGGTTCTTTTCGGGCTCCTGCTGGTTCGCACCGCCTGCTGTGCGAATGCCGTCAACACCCAGACCCAGTCTGTGCCCACTCTGGATGAGATCGGGCTCACGGGTCTGGTGACCCTGGTCGGGGTGGTGGCCGGCGTGGTGATCCGGCGGCGTGGAAAAAAGAAGTGAGGCGACCGGCCCCTGAGAGCGCACCATGAGTCCGCAGACCCTTGTCTGGGTGCGCGTGCTGTATGCGGGCAGCCTGCTGGGCCTGCTGGCTTTCTTTCTGTTGTGGGAGGACGGCCAGCCACGCCAGGCCTTTGGCACCGCCCGCGCCCGTTGGCGCCATGTGGGGCGCAACCTGGGTCTGTTTGTCTGGGTGGTGCTGGGGGCCGACTACCTCGCCGGCCAGTGGCTGGTGTCCTCTCAAAGCCTGCTGTTGCGCAGCACGGACTGGGGACTGAACCTGGCACAACACCTGCCGCTGGCCGCGCAATGCGGGCTGGCCTGGTTGGCCTCCGACCTGCTGGATTACGGGGTGCATCGGCTGAGCCACCGGGTCGGCCTGCTGTGGCGCTTTCATGCCGTGCACCACAGCGATTCGCATCTGGACGTCAGCTCCGGCCTGCGCACCCACCCGGTGGACACCGCCGTGCATGTGCTGGCCACCCTGGGCCTTTACGCCGTGTTGGGCCTGCCGCTGTGGATCGAGGGGCTGCGCGCCATCGTCTGCAATGCGCTGAGTCTGGTGCAGCACGCCAACGTGCGCTTTCCAGACTGGGTGGAGAAGCTGAGCCCGGTGCTGGTGACCCCCGCCCAGCACCGTGACCACCACGATGCCGACGCCGACGGCCGCGCCTGTCACTTCGGTCTGTGTCTTTCGGTCTGGGACCACCTGCTGGGCAGCACGCGCCAACCCAGCGCCGAGGGCCCCGCCCGCATAGGCCTGGACAGCCAGAGGGACGAGCGCTGGCAAAGCGTCTGGGGCATGCTGCGAGCGCCGTTCCAGCGGATGCCCGAAGCCTGAGCCCAGATCGCCCATCACCAGGCCTTCCATGCCCTCGACGCCCCTCCCCCAGCCAGGCGAAACGCCAACGTCGAGACGCTCCCTTCGGACCAGCGGCCCAATCTCCTGGGCCCTGGGAATGGCCAGCTTGCTGAGCTGCAGCGCCGCCCAGGCTGACCCCAGCTACTACCTGGTCACGGTCTACGACAACGAGGGCGAGACCAACCTCGACTTTCGCTACTGGACGGTCGAATCCAAGCACCGGCGCCAGATTGTCTGGCCCGAGGTGGGCGTGGGCCATGGCGTCACCAGCCGCTGGTACACCGAGGTGTTTGCCAGCGCGATCGGCCCGGACTTCTGGCAGACACGGGCCGAGGCGCTTCATTGGCAGAACGACTACCTGCTGACCCAAGGGCAGTACCCGTTTGACCTGGCCCTGCACAGCAAGCTGATGTTCAACCACGATGCCGCCGATGGCACCGTGTTCCAGTGGGGGCCGGTGCTGCAGACCGAGGTGGGCCGGCTTCAGCTCAATGGCAATGTGTTCTTTGACCGCACCTTCCGAGCGGCCTCACCGGTGCCGGCCGAGATGAAATACCAGTGGCAGGCCAAGTACCACTGGCGACCTGGGCTGCAGGTCGGGCTGCAGGGCTTTGGTGAATTGGGCCCCTGGGACCAATGGCTGCCCGCCAGCCGCCAATCCCACCGCGTGGGGCCGGTGCTGACCGGTAGCCTGGGCCTGGGCCGCAAAGAGTCGCTGCGCTACAGCGTGGCCTACCTGGTGGGCAAATCGTATGGGCAGCAGGGGCAGATGGTGTCCGTCAGATTGCAGTACGCGTTCTGACGTTCGGCCGGGCGGCCGGCATGCCTCTGACGCACACGGCGCCAGCCGTATGACGGCCCCGAAAATGATCAAGATCAGATATTCAGTTCTGTATTGCCATTTTGAAGCAACGTATCGAATACGATACATCTTGTTTCAAATAGGGAGAGAGACTGAAATGAAGAGCCGTTTCGCCGCACTGGCGTCCATCGTCCTGCTGAGCACCGGATGCTCGTCCATCACGGGTACCACGGGCCAAAGCGTGTCATTGCAGACCCGTGACAGGGCCGGCGCTGAAGTGCCGGGTGCCGCCTGCGAGCTGACCAACAACAAGGGCAAGTGGTTTGTGACCACACCGGGCTCGGTGCAGATCCGCCGCTCCAACGACGACATGCTGGTGCAATGCACCAAGGTCGGCCACGAAACCGGTCAGGCCTCCGTGGTGTCGGACACCAAGGGCTCGATGTTCGGCAACATCATCTTTGGCGGAGGCATCGGGGCCGTGATCGACCACAACACCGGCTCGGCCTACGAGTACCCCACCTTGATCCAGGTGGTCATGGGCCTGGTCACCAAGGTGGAAACCCCCAGAACCGGCACCCCGGGCTCGGGCAGCATCCCGGCAGACGCCGCCCCGTCTCACCCCCAGGGCCTGCCGCAGGCTCAACCGCAGGCCGCCGCCCAGCCGGTAGCTGTGGCCCAGCCCCAACCCCCGGCGCAGGCTCAAGCCCAGGCGCCGGCGCCGGCGGCCACCCCATCCCAGCAGGCCTCGGCCATCGACCTGGCCGCCAGTGCGCCCACACCCGCGGCCTACGCCCAGGTCACGGCCAACAACACCCGTGGGACCGAGGCACGCCTGCTGGAACTCAAGCGCATGCGCGACGCCAACCTGATCAGCCCCGAAATCTACCTGGAACGCCAGCGCAGCATTCTGGACGGCCGCTGAGCCGACTGCGCTGCAGGCCCCGCCCCCACCCACTCAATCCAGTTTCACGTTGGCCTTGGCCACGATGTGGGCAAAGCGCTCTTGCTCGGCCTTCAGGAACTGCCGCGCCGCCTCGGGGGTGCCCGGGTTGATCACGTTGTCTTGCTTGGCCATGGCGGCCTTCACTTCGGGGTCGGCGAAGGCCGCCACCACGGCCTCGTGGATGCGTTTGACCTGAGCCGCCGGCAGCCTGGCCGGGCCCACCACGGCGAACCAGCCCATCACGTCCACCTCGGGGAAGCCCTGCTCGGCAAAGGTGGGCAGCTCAGGCAGCGAGGCCACGCGGCTTTTGCCCAGCACGCCGATGGCGCGCAGGCTGCCGCTTTTGAGCTGGCCCTGCACCGCGGGCACCGCAGCCACCCCCATCTCCAGCTGACCGGCCATGATGTCGGTGATCATGGGGCCCATGCCCTTGTAGGGCACATGACGCACCGGCACGCCCAGGGCGTCGATGACCATCTCGCCGGCCAGGTGGATGACCGTGCCATTGCCGGACGACGCGTAGTTGTGCTCTTCGGGCTTGATCTTCAGAAAGGCCTGCAGCTCTTTGGCGTTGCGGGCGGACACCAGCTTGGGATTGACCACCAGCAGAAAGGGTGAACCGCCCACCACGCTGATGGGCGTGATGTCGTTCAGGCTGTCGTAGGGCAGCTTCTTGAACACGCTGGGGTTGACCGCATGGTTGTTCGAGATGAAGGCGATGGTGTTGCCATCGGGTGCGGCCTTGACCAGGGCCGAGGTGCCGGTGATACCGCCGGCGCCTGGCAGGTTCTCGATCACCACAGGCTGGTTCAGGGCCTTGGCCAGGGCCACCTGGGCAGCCCGCACGATGGTGTCGACCCCCGAACCCGGGCCGATGGGCAGGATGACGCGCATGGGCGCCGGGTCGGCCCAGGCCGCACCGGCCAGCATCAGGGCAGCCCCCAGGGCCAGGGAGGCGCGGCGTTTCAGATGGAAGTTCATGGTGTTTGTCTCGATTCTGATTTTTGGCTTCTTGTCGGGGCGAATCCGGTTTCAGCGCTTCAGGGTGGCCAGCACCTCGTCGGTGTGTTCGCCCACCCGGGGCAGGGGGTGGCGCACGCCGGGCCGGCGGCCGCCCATCAACAGGGGCAAGAGCACGGCCTGGGTGCTGCCGCCGTCCTCGGTCTGCATGGGGACCAGCCCACCGCTGGCCAGCAGGTGCTCGTCGTGCACCAGTTGATCAGGGCGCACCACCTTGGCGTAGGGCAGGCCGGCGGCCTTGAGGCGGGCGCACAGGTCTTTGATCTCGCACCCGATGGTGCTCTCGGCCAGGCGGGCGAGCAAGTCGGGGCGCACAGCCACGCGTTGGGCATTGGTGGCCAGGGCCGGGTCGTTGGCCAGGTCGGGGCGGTTCAGCACCGCGCACAGGGCAAGAAACTGCTTGTCGCTCACCGCGCCGATGAACAGCTGTTCGCCATGGGCCACGTCAAAGGTGTCGTACACACTCCAGGCCGACACGCGTGAGGGGAAGGGCGGCGGCACCTCGCCGGTCATCTGGAACTGCTGCATGTGCTGCGAGGCCAGCAGGCAGCAGTTTTCGAACAGGGCACTCTGGATCGCCTGGCCCTGGCCGGTGCGCTCACGCTCGCGCAGCGCGGCCAGCACGCCGATGGCGCCGAACATGCCGCCCATGATGTCGTTGACCGAGGTGCCGGCCCGCAGCGGCCGCCCTTTGGGGCCGGTCATGTAGGTCAGGCCGGCCATGTTCTGCACCACTTCGTCCAGCGCCAGGCGGTCTTCGTAAGGGCCGGGCAGAAAGCCCTTGTGCGACACGTAGATGAGGCCCGGAAACGCGGCCCGCAGCGCCTCGGCCCCCAGGCCCAGCTTGTCCATCAGGCCAGGGCGGAAGTTCTCCAGCAACACGTCGCTCTGGCCGATCAGCTCTTTGGCGGTGGCCAGGCCCTCGGGGGTCTGGATGTCCAGCACCACGCTTTTCTTGTTGCGGTTGAAACTGCGGAAAAAGCCGATGCCCAGGCCGGGCAACTGCCGAGTCTTGTCGCCGCCCGGGGGTTCGATCTTGATGACCTCGGCGCCCAGGTCGGCCAGGATCATGCCGCAGGTGGGGCCCATGACCATGTGGGTGAATTCGATGACGCGGACGCCTTCCAGGGGCAGGCCGGTGCCTTGTGCTGTGTTCATGCCAGTCTCGTTGGGGTGGATATGCAGGGGTGGGGGCTCAGCAGGGCATGGCACCGGCTGGCAGAAAGGTCTTGGGCAGGCCGGCCCGGTGCAGGCTGCCGTGCGTGGCCTCGCCGGCCAGCCAGCCCGTGACCTGGGCCCGCAGGGCCAGCAGGCGCGGCAGGTCGATGCCGGTGGCCACACCGCCGGCTTCGAGCAGAAAGGCCAGGTCTTCGCTGGCGGCATTGCCGCTGGCACCGGGCGCGTGCGGACAGCCGCCAATGCCGGCCAGCGAGGCATCGAAGCGGTTCACTCCCAGCGCCAGCGAGGCGTAGACATTGGCCAGCGCCAGCCCGCGGGTGTCGTGGAAATGACCACACCAGAAGCGCTCGCCCACCAGGCGCAGGGCCTGTTCGAACAGGCGGCTGACCGAGGCCGGGTCGGCATAGCCCACCGTGTCGGCCAGGCTCACGCGGTCGGCACCGGCGTCCAGCAGGGCCTGCATCAGGCGCAGTACTTCGGCGGGCTTCACCTCGCCTTGCAGGGTGCAGCCGAAGGCGGTGCCAACGCCGCCTTCGATCAGGGTCTTGCGGCCCGAGGCATCGCGGGCGGCCCGGATGCGGCCCAGTTCGGCCACCACCTCATCGGGGGTCTTGCGCAGGTTGGCCAGGCTGTGCGCATGGCTGGCAGACAACGGCAGCAGCATCAGGTCGGCATCGCCGGCCAGGGCGGCTTCTGCGCCTCGCAGGTTGGGCACCAGCACCGAGGCAAACAGCCCGGGCAAGGTCTTGGCATGGGCCAGCAGCTCGGCGGTGTCGGCCAGTTGGGGCAGCAGGCGGGCCGGCACAAACGAGCCCACCTCGATCTCACGCAGTCCGGCGGCATGGGCCTGATCGATCCAGGCCACTTTCTGCGCCGTGGGCAAAACGGTCTGGATGCTTTGCAGGCCGTCGCGCAGGCCGACCTCGCGGATCACCGCGCGGGGGGGAAGTGGGGTCATGAGGGCTGTCTCCGCGTCTCAAGGACGTGTTTTGAAAGTTCTGAGAGTTTCTAAAATTCCGAATAAAACATCAAATGAAAGATCGGCACCGTTTGAATTCCATAATGGAAACCCTATGAGAGACCTTGACCTGAAAACCCTGCGCCTGCTGGTGGCCGTTTGCGACCTGGGCAACATCAAGGATGCGGCGGCCCAGGAGCTGATCGAGCCCTCGGCCATCAGCAAGCGCATCACCCAACTGGAAGACGCCCTGGGCCTGCAGGTGCTGGTGCGCGGGCGGCGCGGCACCGAACCCACGCCAGCCGGGCAGGTGCTGCTGGAGCATGCCCGCACGGTGTTGTTCACGATGGAGAAGATCGAAGCCGACATGGCCGGCTTCAAAGGGGGCATTCAAGGGCATGTGCGGGTGGTGGCCAGTGCCTCGGCGATCGCCGAATCGCTGCTGGATGACCTGGCGGGCTTCATGCGCGAGCCCCGGCACCAGAACATCCAGATCGCCATCGAAGAACGGGTCTCCAACGACATCGTGGGCCTGGTGCGCGACGGGGCGGTGTCGCTCGGCGTGTGCTGGAGCCAGGTCGATCTGGGCGGGCTGGAAAGCCGCCCCTACCGCCGCGACGAGCTGGTGCTGGCCGTGCCGCAAGGCCACCCATTGGCCGGGCACCCGGCGCTGCACTTTGAAGACACGCTGGATTTCGAGCACGTGGGGCTGCCGCCGGCCACGGCGGTCTACACCCTGCTGCATCGCTGTGCGGTCAAGGCGGGCAAGCCGCTGAGCTACCGGGCGGTGGTGTCCAACTTTGACGCGGCCTTCCGGGTGGTCAGTGCCGGCCTGGGGGTGAGCGTGGTGCCGCTTGAGATCAGCCGCCTGCACACCGCGGCAGGCCGCATCCAGACCGTGGCCCTGCTGGACGACTGGGCCCACCGCACGTTCTCGATCTGCTTTCGGCGCCAGCAGGACCTGACGCCGGCCGCGCAGCGCCTGCTGGCCTATCTGGCAGAACGGGCTGCTGGCGGGTCGGCGCCGCCGACTGCGGCCTGAGCCCGCCTGCTCAGCGCAGCAGCACCGATTTGCCCAGCAGGCTCTCGATCATGGCCACCAGGCACTCGGCGGTCTGGTTGCGCACATCGCAGGCAGGGTTGAGCTCCACCACATCGAGCGAGCCCAGCCGGCCGGTGTCGGCCACCATTTCCATGCACAGCTGGGCCTCGCGGTAGCCCGGGCCCCCAGGCACCGCAGTGCCCACGCCCGGCGCAATGTCGGGGTCCAGAAAATCGGCGTCCAGGCTCACGTGCAGGTGGGTGTGTTCGTCCAGCCCGGCCAGGGCCCGGCGCAGGGTCTCGGCCATGCCATGTTCGTCGATGAAACGCATGTCGTAGGCCTCGATGCCCAGGTGGCGCAGTTCGAGCTTTTCGGCCGGGTCCACGCTGCGCAGGCCGATCTGGCGCAACTCAGAGGGCTGCAGCGCGGGCATCGGGCCGCCCAGGGTGGTCAGGGCCTCGGGGCCCAGGCCGCACAGGCAGGACACGGGCATGCCGTGCAGGTTGCCGCTGGGGGTGGTTTCGCCCACATTGACATCGGCATGGGCATCCAGCCACAGCACCCGCAGGCGCTGGCCCTGCTCACGGCAATGCCGGGCCACGGCGCTGATCGAGCCGATCGCCACGCTGTGGTCGCCGCCCAGCAGCACCGGTAACTGCCCAGCACCCAGGCTGGCCAGCGTGGCCCGGTACACGGCGCGATTCCAGGCGATGACCTCGTCCAGGTGGCGGTAGCCCGCCTGCACGAGGCTCTGCGGGTTGGCCGGCCCAGACAGGTCGCCGCCGTCCAGCACCTGCCGACCCAGGCCTTGCAAGGCCGCCGCCAGGCCCGCCACCCGCAAGGCCTCCGGGCCCATCGAGGCGCCCCGGCGGCTGGCCCCCACATCGGTGGGGGCACCAATCAGGCAGACCGGTGCCAGGGGCGTGCGAGCTGCGGTGGGCGGGTTCATGCGGTGCTCCTGGAGGTGGCTGACTGCCCACTATACAAAGCAAGGCCTTGGCCCGCACCAGCAAAAAGAGCACCGCGAGGGTGCTCTTTTCAAAGGCGCAACAGCGCTCAGGCCTTGCGGGCGCGGCGGGTCTTGACGGCGTCGGACAGCAGGGCCAGCACGTCGGCCGAGTCGTCCCAGCCCAGGCAGGCGTCGGTGATGCTCTTGCCGTATTCCAGGGCGCTGACCACGTCCTTGCCCGGCGTGAACTTCTGGGCGCCGGCTTGCAGGTGGCTTTCCACCATCAGGCCGAACACCTGGTGCGAACCGGCTTCGATCTGGGTGGCGATGTCACGCGCCACGTCGATCTGACGCTGGTGTTGCTTGCTGCTGTTGGCATGGCTGCAGTCCACCATCAGGGTGGCGGGCAACTTGGAGGCTTCCAGTTCCTTGCAGGCCGCGGCCACGCTCTCGGCATCGTAGTTGGGGGTTTTGCCGCCGCGCAGGATCACGTGGCAGTCCTTGTTGCCCTGGGTCTGCACGATGGCGACCTGGCCGTTCTTGTGCACCGACAGGAAGTGGTGACCGCGGGCGGCCGCCTGGATGGCGTCGGTGGCGATGCGGATATTGCCGTCGGTACCGTTCTTGAAGCCGATCGGGGCCGAAATGCCCGAGGCCAGCTCGCGGTGCACCTGGCTTTCAGTGGTGCGCGCGCCGATGGCGCCCCAGCTGATGAGGTCGCCGATGTACTGGGGCGAGATCACGTCGAGGAACTCGCTGCCGGCCGGCAGGCCCAGGCGGTTGATTTCGATCAGCAGTTGTCGGGCAATGCGCAGACCTTCGTCGATGCGGTAGCTCTCGTCGAGGTAGGGGTCGTTGATCAGGCCCTTCCAGCCGACGGTGGTGCGGGGCTTCTCGAAGTAGACACGC
The DNA here is from genome assembly GCF_058791075.1 of Curvibacter sp. EU05-FHT14A10. Lineage (NCBI taxonomy): Bacteria > Pseudomonadati > Pseudomonadota > Betaproteobacteria > Burkholderiales > Comamonadaceae > Curvibacter > Curvibacter sp. EU05-FHT14A10. The sequence goes on along the minus strand of NZ_JBYTDE010000008.1, from coordinate 116,073 downwards.
ATCACGATCTCCAGCGTGTCGGCGTATTTTTCGCGCTCCACCTTGAGGCGGCGGGCGTATTCGACGGCGGCCGCCGGGTCGTGGATCGAGCAGGGGCCAATCACCACCAGCAGGCGGTCGTCCTTGCCGGCCATGATGTTGTGGATGTTGTGACGGGTTTCGGTGATCAGCGACTCGACTTGCGTGCCGTGGATGGGGAAGAAGCGGATCAGATGTTCGGGCGGGGGAAGCACGGTGATGTCCTTGATGCGTTTGTCGTCGGTCTGGCTGGTCTTGTCGACATTCGCGTACCAGGCATCGGCCTTGGTGCTGGGCTTGTTCATGGCGGGGCTCCTTTGGATTTGAAACGGGTTGGAATCGGTTTTCGGTCGGGCAGAAAAAAACCGCCGGGCTTTTCAGCTTCGGCGGTTCCTGGGAGGGGGTGTTCGGGTGCTTACGCGCTCGCCTCTCGTCCGCCGGGGACAGAGAACCAAAAGTAAAAATAAAAGGCTGCGCGAACTTGCATGGCAGGCAATTTAGCACAGCAAAAGCCAAAGTTGCCGTCTGTCGCTCGCACACCACATCGGTTTTTTTGCGCGATAGGCATCGCCAGCGTGCGCAAAGCGCGCGAATGGCGCGACAAGAACGCACTTTTGCCTCAAAAACAGGCAAAAAGGCCGTCGCAACCGTCCTTTGGCGGCACATAAAAATATTTGCTTTTTTGTGTAGCAAGGGGCCGGACGGTACTCACAACCGTTCATCCACCTGCCAGGGTGGCGGCCCGGGTTCCGCCATCCTGGGTGCGTAGCCCACCCTTGCGCAGCCCAGCCCGACCGCCTGACCGAGCACCCGCGCGATTGCCATCCGACGACCCCAAGTGCTTCAAAGAATGGGTTTTCACCTTGCTGAAGGAGTGCGACATGGGTCTGATCGGACGAGCCTGGGCCTTGCTCGTGGCCTTGATGGCGCTGGGTTTGAGCCTGGGGGGCGGCCAGTTGCTGTGGCTGGGCGGCTCGCCCTATTACCTGGCGGCCGGCCTGGTGCTGCTGGGTGCCGCCGGCCTGATGGGGCGCCGACGGGCCAGCGGGGCCTGGTGGGTGGCCGCACTGGCCGTGCTCAGTGTGCCCTGGGCACTGTGGGAATGCGGCTTCGACTTTTGGGCCCTGTTCCCTCGGCTGATGGCGCCGCTGGCCTTGGCCACCGTGTCGCTGCTGCTGGCGCCCCGCCCGGCCCAGGGGCCGGGTGGCGCAGGCACCGCGCTGGCCGGCCTGGGATTTGGGCTGGCCTTCATGCTGGGGCTGGCGCTGGCCTTTGTGCCGCATGGTGAGGTGCGGCCGGATGCGACGATGGCCTATGACCCGCCGCGCGGCGACAACCGGCCTGCGGATTGGCTGGCCTACGGCCGCACGCCTGAGGGGCGGCGCGATGCCCCTTTCGACCAGATCAACCGCGACACCGTGTACCGCCTGCAACCGGCCTGGACCTACCGCAGCGGCGACACCCAGCCCGGGGTGGACCAGAACACCCCGCTGCAGATCGGCACGCTGGTGTACAGCTGCACCCGGCGCGACCGGGTGATCGCACTGGACGCCGACACCGGCCAGCAGCGCTGGCTGTTCGACCCCCAGGCCAGCGCCCCGTTCTGGCAACGCTGCCGCGGCCTGGGCTACTGGCGGGACACCCAGCCTGGCCCGGACGGCGCCCCCACGACGGCCGCAGGCGGTGCTGCCCACCGCTGCCGCGAGCGCATCGTGCAAACCACCATGGATGCCCGCCTGATCGCGCTGGACGCGCACAGCGGCCAGCCATGCGAAGGTTTCGGCCAACAGGGCACGGTGTCGCTGGCCCAGGGCATGGGCCCGGTGCAGCCTGGCTTCTATTTCCAGACCTCGGCCCCGCTGGTGGCACGCGACCTGATCGTGGTGGGCGGCTGGGTGGTGGACAACCAGATGCGCGGCGAGCCCTCGGGCGTGATCCGCGCCTTCAGCGCCCGCACCGGTGACCTGGTGTGGGCCTGGGACCTGGGCCACCCGGCCACCACCCGCCTGCCCCCCGAGGGCCAGAGCTACACCCGGGGCACGCCCAACATGTGGAGCACCGCCGCCTACGACGACGAATTGGGCCTGGTCTACGCGCCCCTGGGCAATGCCACGCCCGACTACTACGGGCGCGACCGGCCGGCCCACTCGGACGAATACAACTCCTCGCTGGTGGCGCTGGACATCCGCACCGGGCGGCCACGCTGGTCATTCCAGACCGTGCACCACGACCTCTGGGACTACGACCTGCCCTCGCAACCGGCCCTGATCGATCTGCCCGACGGCCAGGGCGGCCAGGTGCCGGCGGTGCTGCAGACCACCAAGCGCGGCCAGATCTTCTTGCTGAATCGCGCCACCGGCAAACCCCTGGCCGAAGTGGCCGAAAAGCCCGTGCCGCAAAACGGTGCCGTCCCCGAAGAAACACTGTCACCCACACAGCCTTACTCGGTCGGCCTGCCCACCGTCGGGGCCGAACACCTCAGCGAAAACAAGATGTGGGGCATGACGATGTTCGACCAGTTGCTGTGCCGCATCGAGTACCGCCAGATGCGCTACGACGGAGACTTCACGCCGCCCGGCCTGCAGCGCGCCATTCAGCAGCCCGGCAATGTCGGCGGCATGAACTGGGGCAGCGTGTCGGTGGACCCCCACAACCAACGGGTGTTTCTGAACGACATCCGCGTGCCCAGCGTGTTCCAGTTGGTGCCACGCGCCGACTATGCCGAGTTCTCAAAAGCCCACCCGCCGGTCAGCGATGGGCATGGGCCCTCGGCCCAGCTGGGCACGCCTTACGGCATCTACACCACGATCTGGCTGTCCAAGTTGGGGGTGCCTTGCGTGCAACCGCCCTTCGGCACGCTGACGGCGATCGACCTGAAAACCCGGCGCGTGGCCTGGCAGGTGCCTGCGGGCACCGCCGGTGAGCAGGGGCCCCTGGGCCTGCGGCTGGGGCTGCCCATGCCCATCGGCATGCCCAGCTACGCAGGCACGCTGAGCACGGCGGGTGGGTTGGTGTTCTACTCGGGCAGCCAGGATTTCTACCTGCGCGCCTACGACGCCCAGACGGGTGCCGAGGTCTGGAAACACCCGCTGCCCGTGGGCAGCAGCGCCACCCCCATGAGCTATGTGTCGCCCAAGACAGGCAAGCAGTACATCGTGGTGACGGCCGGCGGGGCCGCGTACTCCAAGCGCCTGGGCGACTATGTGATGGCTTTTGCCCTGCGCTGAGGGGCAGCAGCGCAGGCTCAGGCGGTGCCGCCCACCGTCATGCCATCGATGCGCAGGGTGGGCTGACCCACCCCCACCGGCACGCTCTGGCCTTCCTTGCCGCAGGTGCCCACACCGCTGTCCAGGCGCATGTCGTTGCCGATCATGGAGACGCGCTTGAGGGCCTCGGGGCCGCTGCCCACCAGGGTGGCGCCCTTGACGGGGTACTGGATCTTGCCGTTTTCCACCCAGTACGCTTCGCTGGCCGAGAACACGAATTTGCCCGAGGTGATGTCGACCTGGCCGCCACCGAAATTGGTGGCGTACAAGCCTTTCTTGATGCTGGCCACGATCTCTTCGGGGGTTTTGTCACCCCCCAGCATGTAGGTGTTGGTCATGCGCGGCATGGGCACATGGGCGTAGCTTTCGCGGCGGCCGTTGCCGGTGGGTTTCACGCCCATCAGGCGGGCGTTCATCGAATCCTGGATGTAGCCCTTCAAGATACCGTCTTCGATCAGCACGTTGCGCTGGGTGACGTGGCCCTCGTCGTCCACGTTGAGCGAACCACGGCGGTCGGCGATGGTGCCGTCGTCGAGCACGGTCACGCCCTTGGCGGCCACACGCTGGCCAATGCGGCCGGTGAAGGCGCTCGAACCCTTGCGGTTGAAATCGCCCTCCAGGCCGTGGCCGATGGCTTCGTGCAACAGCACACCGGGCCAGCCCGGGCCGAGCACCACGGTCAGCTCACCCGCCGGGGCCGGGCGGGCTTCGAGGTTGGTGAGTGCCGCGTTCACCGCGTCGGACACATAGGTGTCGATCACGGCGTCGTCGAAATAAGCCATGCCGAAACGACCACCGCCACCGCCCGAGCCCACCTCGCGGCGGCCATTGTGCTCGGCGATCACGGTGACCGACAGGCGCACCAGCGGGCGCACATCGGCCGCCAGGGTACCGTCGGCACGGGCAATCAGCACCACGTCGTACTCACCGGCCAGGCCGGCCATCACCTGCACCACGCGCGGGTCGCGGGCCCGGGCGCGCTGCTCCACCTTTTCCAGCAGGCGTACCTTGGCGGTGCTGTCCAGGGTGGCGATCGGGTCGAGCCCGGGGTACAGCGAACGGCTGGGCGCCACCTTGCGGGCTGCCGCCCGCACCCGGGCGTTGCCGCCCTGGCCCGAGATGGTGCGCACCGTGTGGGCCGCGTCCAGCAGCGAGGCCAGCGAAATGTCGTCGGAGTAGGCAAAGGCGGTTTTCTCGCCGCTGACGGCGCGCACGCCCACCCCTTGGTCGATGCTGAAAGAGCCTGTCTTGACGATGCCTTCTTCCAGGCTCCAGCCCTCGGCACGGGTGTACTGGAAGTAAAGATCCGCGTCGTCCACCCGGTGCGCCCGGATCTCGTTGAGCGCCTTCGTCAGATGGGTCTCGTCCAGACCAAAGGGTTCAAGCAGCAATTGCCGGGCAATGGCCAGGCGCTCGAGGGTGGGTTCGCGTGAAATCATGCGGCCATTTTAGGGCTCGCCCGCCGCCCGACCGACCTGTGGGGGCAAGGCCCAGGCCGGCGCCGGGCCGCCCCAAGCTGGCCTGAGCCCCCTTGGGGAGCTGAGCCCTGCGGCTCCAGGCCTGCCTGCGCAGGGCTGGACAGGGCGAAGAGCGTCCGCGTCTCGCGGCCGCACGTGGGAGTGACACGAAGTGCACGACCGTGGGGGCCACATCAGCCCGACGCCGGGCCGCCCCAAGGCGGGCTGGGCCCCCTCCGGGGGGCAGCGACCACACGAAGTGAAGGAGCGTGGGGGCACATTCAGGTGGGTACCAGGCGCTTGGCCCGCGCCACCGACATCAGAATCCCCAGCCCCATGCCCAGTGTGACCATGGCCGTGCCGCCGTAGCTGATGAAGGGCAAAGGCACGCCCACCACGGGCAGGATGCCGCTCACCATGCCCATGTTCACAAAGGCGTAGGTGAAGAAGATGCAGCACACGGCCCCGGCCAGCAGGCGCGAGAACAGGGTGGGCGCCTCCAGCGCGATCATCAGACCGCGCCCGATCAGGAACAGGAACGACACCACCAGGCACAGGTTGCCGATCAGGCCGAACTCCTCGGAGAACGCTGCAAAAATGAAGTCGGTGGTGCGCTCGGGGATGAACTCGAGGTGGGTCTGGGTGCCTGCCATGAAGCCCTTGCCGAACACCCCCCCCGAACCAATCGCGATCATGCCCTGGATGATGTGAAAACCCTTGCCCAAGGGGTCCCGCGAGGGGTCGAGCAAGGTGCAGATGCGCTGCTGCTGGTAATCATGCAGCACCGGCCAGCGCACGCCATCAGCGCACAGCCGGGGCTCGAACCACACGATCAGGGCCACGCCGATCACGCCAAGCAGCACCGGCGGCAGGATCAGGCGCCAACTGAGCCCGGCAAAAAAGATCACCGACAGGCCCGCGGCCAGCACCAGCAGCGAGGTACCCAGGTCGGGTTGCTTCATGATCAGGCCCACCGGCAGCACCAGCAACAGACCGGCCACCAGAAAATCAAGGGGTCGCAGCTGCCCCTCTCGGCGCTGAAACCACCAGGCCAGCATCAGTGGCATGGCAATCTTGAGGATCTCGCTGGGCTGGATGACCACCCCCAGGTTGATCCAGCGGCGCGCGCCCTTCTTGGTCAGGCCGAACAAGGCCACGGCCACCAGCAGCGACACCCCCAGCACATACAGGGGCACGGCGAAGGTCATCAGGCGTTGGGGCGGCACCTGGGCCACCACGAACATGATCATGCCCGCCAGGATCATGTTGCGCCCATGGTCGACAAAGCGCGTGCCATGGTCATAGCCAGAGGAATACATGGTGAGCAAACCTGCGCACACCAGCAGGAAGACGGCAAACGCCAAGGGCCCGTCGAAGCCCTGGAACAGGGGCATCAGACGCTGGCGCAAGGACGGCTTTTCAAAGACGGCGGACATGGCGCGATTATCGGCCCAGCGACAAGTCTGACCGGCCGGCCCGGCTACTGAGTGCGCCGCACGCTGGCCGCGGGGCAGGTGCCGCTCAGGCCGCCTTGTCGGGACGCGCCTGGCGCAAGCGGAACAACTGCACCAGTTGCGCGCCCAGTCTGCGCAGCAGTTCGCGTGAGCCCGGGTCCATCAGCAAGGTGCCGGGCGTGGCGGTGTCGGCATACAACAGGGCAAACACGTTGTCGCGGTGCAGCAGGGGCAGCAACCAGTAGGCGGCAGGTGCCGCGGGTTCGCACAACCAGGCCGGCAATTGCCGGCGCAAGGCCGGGTCGGAGGCCACATCGGGCACCACCGTGAGTTCGCCGCTGCGGCAGGCCTGGCCCAGCGCGCCGCCCTGCCCCGGTCCCAACTCGACGCGGAAAACCGCCTGCAGTGGCGCCGCCCCCACCCCAACGGCCAGGCGGGCCGACACGGCAGCGGCCTGGGGGTCGCGCAGGCAAAACACCACCCGATCGGTCTCCAGCGCGCCGTGCAAGCCGGTGACCAGCTTGCGCAAGCCTTCCGCCAATGGCACCTGGCGGGCCGCATCGGGCTCGTCCAGCCAGGACTGCAGGCTGCGCTCCAGCGCGCGCAGGGCCTCGTGCTGACGGCCCAGCCGGCTCGTGCGCGCCTGGGTGGACGAGGGCCCGGCTGCCGGCCCCAGGGGTGCAGGCCGCGAATGAGCGACTGCCGGGGCGGGTTCGCCGGCTGGTGGCCGCACCACAGGTGCCGCGGCCACGGCCGCCTTGGGCGCCAGGACCACGGGCGCTGGTGCAGCCCCCTGCGCAGGCGCCGGTGCGGCAAGGGCCCCGGGAGCAGCCGGGGTTGGCAAAGAGGGTAGTCCCCCCTGTGGAGCAGGCTGGGGGGCGGGCTGGGGGGCGGGCTGGGGGGCGGGTTGAGGTACGGGTTGGGTGAGGCTGCGCGTCTGGCTGGCCGGAAAGCCCAGGGCGTCGGCCATGCCCTTGAGGCGGGCCTGGGCCTGGATCACGCCGTCCTGGAAATCTTCGGCCCCCAGGCCCAGTACCCGGGCATAGCGGTCGGTGACGGCCTTGAGGCGCTGCGCCGGCTCAACGCTGTCAGGGCCAGCCAGCGCGGCCGTGAGGTCGTTGGCCGCCACGGCCAGCCAGCGCAGGTACTCGCGCCCGGTCTGCGGGCGGCGGGCCGGGGGGCGGCCGAAAGGTCGGCGCATGCAATACAGCAGGTCGGTGGGCAGGCCCCAGCTGCGCGCCACACCGCAGCCGAAGTCTTCCAGGCTCAGGCCCAGGTAATGGATGGCTGCCGTGACCTCGCCGCCCGAAAAGCGCTCTTCGGCCACGGCCCGCTCCAATTGCACCGCTTCGGCTGGAAAGTAATAGCCCAGCAGCATGCGACCGAGGTTCTGGAACAGCGCAGCCAGAAAAGCGTCTTCGCGCAGGTGCTGTACCGCGCACAGCTCACTGGCCAGCGAGCCCGCCATGAGCGCGCGCAGGAACTGCGTCTTGAGCTGGACCGCATGCGCCTGGTCGGGCATGCGCTCCAGCAGCTTCAGGCTCAGGGCCAGGTTACGCACCCCATTGAAGCCCACCAGCCCCACCGCCCGCGACACCGTGGTCACCATGCCGCTGACCTGGGCGTACTGCGCGCTGTTGACCAGGCGCAGCAACTGCTGCGTCAGGGCCACATCGCGCAGGATCTCGCGGGCCAGGTCTTCCAGGCTGTGATCGTCGGAGCCGGCCACCTTGAGGATGCGGCCCATGGAGTCGGCCAGGGCCGGAAAGTCGCCCTGGCGGCGCATGCGCGTCAGCAAGGTCTCGAGCGTGCGTGCCGCCGTCGTGCCGGCCCAGGCCGACAGGGCGGCCTGGAACTCGGTGACCTGGGCAAAGCGCAGCTCGGGCTCGGGGTTCAGGGCGCGGGTGATCTGGGCCTGCAAAGGCGGGTCGAGGTTGCGCCCCCAGTCTTCGGGCAGGTCCTGGAAACGGCGCTCCAGCGCGTCGTGCGAGCGGCCCGCCGCACGCTGCTCGGAGGCCGTGCCGGTGAGCATTTCAGCCAGCAGCACCCCCGCGGCAAACACGCCCTCCTCGGGGGTTTCGGCCAGGCCCTGCTCCCAGCGCGCCTGGGGCCAAGCCAGCGCGGCAGCCACTGCCTCGTGGGGCAGCAGGATCCCCGCCTCGGGCGGTGGCGCAGCAGACTTGGGCTCACTCATGTCGCAAAATAGAAGAATCGGGGCGTTTCAGGGCGGGCAGGCATGCGCCCGCCATGCCGCCCAGTTTAGGGCCTGTTGACCGGCCGTGATCTCAACTGCAACCCCAACTTCAGCCTTCCAATTCGCCGTGAATCCGTCCACAGTGCCTATCCAGCCCATGCCCTGCACCACCCACCTGCTGTACCTGCACGGATTCCGATCCTCCCCGCAATCGGCCAAGGCCCGCCAGATGGCCGCAGCAGTGGCCGAACGGCACCCCCAGGTGCACTGGTGGTGTCCCCAGTTGCCCCCCTCGCCCCGTGCCGCCGCCGAACTGCTGAGCGAAGGCCTGCGCGACTGGCCGCAGGCCCGCATGGCCGTGGTGGGCTCGTCGCTGGGTGGGTTTTACGCCTCGTGGGTGGCGCGCCAGACGGGCTGCCGATCGGTGCTCATCAACCCGGCGGTGGATCCAGCACGCGACCTGGCACGCTACATCGGCGAGCAGACCTTCTGGCATCAGCCCGAACAGCGCTTTTATTTCGAGCCCCGTTTTGTCGACGAATTGCAGGCCATGGCCGGGGAAGGCCGCTGCGCTCCAGGCCCCGAACTGGCCCTGATCGCCCAGGGCGACGAGGTGCTGGACTGGCGAGAAATGAGTGCGCGCTACGCCGGTGCGCGCCTGCATGTGCTGGAGGGCGGCGACCATGCGCTCAGTGATTTTCCGGCCCACCTCGATGAGGTGCTGGGTTTTCTGGATCTGGTCTAGGGGACAATCGCGGCATGTACGCACTGTTTGATGAAGCCGGCAAATTTCAGGCCGGACGCATTCTGTCGGAAGCCGATAGCTCCCTGCAGGTGGAACTGGAATCGGGTAAGCGGGTCAAGGTCAAGGCCGCCAACCTGCTGCTCAAATTTGACAAGCCCGCCCCTGGCGAGCTGATCGCCCAGGCCCAGGCTGCAGCCGAAGGCATCGAGCTGGAGCTGGCCTGGGAGTTTGCGCCCGAAGAAGACTTCGGCTTTGCCGAGTTGGCCCGCGACTATTTCAGCGAACAGGCCACCCTGGTGCAGCAGACGGCGGCCCTGTTCCGCCTGCATGAGGCCCCTCACTACTTCCGCCGCGCTGGCAAGGGCCGCTACAAGAAGGCCCCGGCCGAGATCGTGCAGCAGGCGCTGGCCGCGATCGAGAAGAAAAAGCTGTTGCTGCAACAGATCGCCGACTGGGCCGCCGAACTGGGCCAGGGCGCATGCCCGCAGCCGATCCGCGATCAGCTCTACAAGATCCTGTTCCGCCCAGACAAGAACGCGCCCGAGTACAAGGCCGTGGTCGAGGCCTCACGCGCCACCCAGACCGCGCCGCTGGACCTGCTGCGTCAGGCGGGTGCCATCGACTCGGCCTACCAGTTCCACTGGAAGCGCTTTCTGTTCGACAACTTCCCCAAGGGCACGGGGTTTCCGGTCCTGCAAGCGCCCGAAATCACCGACGAGCTGCCGTTGGCCAGCGTGCAGGCCTATTCGATCGACGACTCGCAGACCACCGAGATCGACGACGCGCTGTCGGTTCAGGGCCTGGGCAGTGGCAAGGTGACCCTGGGCGTGCACATTGCAGCGCCCGGCCTGGCACTGCAGACCGGCACACCGATCGACCAGGTGGCCCGGCATCGCCTGTCCACCGTCTACATGCCGGGCTACAAGATCACCATGCTGCCCGACGAGGTGGTGCAGCGCTACACCCTGTCCGAGGGCCGCGCCTGCCCGGCGGTGTCGCTGTACGTGACCTTTGACGAAGCCAGCCTGGAGATCCAGGCCAGCGAAACCCGCCTCGAACGCGTGCCGATCGCGGCCAACCTGCGCCACGACCAGCTCGACAAGGTGGTCACCGAGGCCTGGATGGAGAGCGACAACCCGGGCCAGACCGAACTGCCCGGGGGCATGACCCACGCCACCATGGCCTTTCTGTGGCGTCTGGCCAAAACCCTGAAGGCCCGCCGTGAGGTGGTGCGCGGCAAGCCCGAGACCTTCAACCGGCCCGACTACAACTTCCGCCTGGTCGGCAACGACGGCGCGGAGCCCAGCGGACACGAAACCGTGCAGATCAGCGTGCGCCAGCGCGGCGCCCCGCTCGACCTGATCGTGGCCGAGGCGATGATCCTGGCCAACAGCCATTGGGGCCTGTGGCTGGCCGAATGCGGCGTGCCCGGCATCTACCGCAGCCAGGCCAGCCTGGCCCCCGGGGTGAAGGTGCGCATGGGCACCAAGGCCCAGCCGCACGCGGGCATCGGCGTCAAAGCCTACGCCTGGAGCACCTCGCCCCTGCGCCGCTACACCGACCTGGTCAATCAATGGCAGATCATCGCCTGCGCCCGCCACGGCAAGACGGCGGCCCTGGCGGCCCCGTTCAAGCCCAAGGACGCGGAACTGTTCTCGATCATCAGTGGCTTCGATGCGGCCTACAGTGCCTACAACGGCTACCAGGCCGGCATGGAGCGCTTCTGGACGCTGAAGTACGTGCAACAGAACGCCATCACCGAGCTGACCGCGGCCGTGTTCAAGGAAGGCCCCAACGGCAGCGTGCTGGTGCGCGCCGACGAGCTGCCCCTGGTGCTGGCGGCCCACGGCATGAACGGGCTGCCGCGCGGCGCCCGGGTGCGGGTGAAGCTGGGTGAGATCGACGAGATCGCGCTCGACGTCAGTGGCACCATCGTGGAGCGGCTCGATGCCGAACTGCCGCTGGACGCTGGCGACGAGGACGAGGGCGACGACGAGCCCGTGGCCGGCCCGATCGCGATTGCGGTGGATGTGAACGAAGCAGAGCCCGCTGCGGGCGAAGCGAGCACCGCCTGAGTCCCTGACCCGACCCGACCCGCTCTCACCGTGCGAGCCCTCGCCTTCCTGCACCACCTCAGCACCCTGCAGATCACGCTGGCCGTGTCAGCGCTGGTGCATGCCGGCCTGCTGACGCTGCGCATCGTCGACCCGGAATCCTTCAACCGGGTGTTCCAGGACACCCCGCTCGAAGTGATTCTGGTGAACGCCAAGTCGGACGCCCGGGCCGAGCGGCCCACGGCCATCGCCCAGGCCAGCCTGGCGGGCGGTGGCGAGGCCAGCCGGGGCCGTGCCACCTCGCCCCTGCCGAGTTCGGCACTCAACAGCGTGGGCGACACCCTCGAAGAAAGCCAGCGCCAGCTGGCTGCACTGGAACAACTGCAGGCCCGCATGCTGACCAGCGTGCACCAGCAACTCGCCAGCCTGCCCCGGCCCGACCCGACCCGCAGCAGCCTGACACCCCAGGAGCAGGCCCAGGAGGAGAAGCGCCGCCAACTGCTCAAGCTGCTGGCCGAGATCGAACGGCGCATCAACGAAGAGAATGCCCGTCCCAAAAAGCGCTACATCAGCCCGGCCACACGCGAAGAGGTGTATGCCACCTACTACGACCAGTTGCGCCACAAGGTGGAAGACAAGGGGACCGAGAACTTCCCCGAGAAAGACGGCAAGAAACTGTATGGCGAGCTGACCATGACGCTGACCATCAATGCCAGCGGGCGCCTGCTGTCCACCGAGATCGTGCAAAGCTCAGGCAATCGCACGCTGGACCGGCGAGCCGAGGCCATTGCGCGCTCGGCCGAGCCTTTTGGCAACTTCAACCCGGCGATGCGTCGCCAGGCCGATCAGATCGTGGTGGTGTCGCGCTTTCGCTTCACCCGCGATGAAACCCTGGAAGCCAACGTCCGATAATCGCGCTGAAATTCTGAGACGACCCGAGACACAACCGAGACAACCCCGGCCTGCGCACCAGGCCCCAGCCAGCCCTCTTCATGAGCCAAGACCACTATTGCGTGTTGGGCAACCCGGTTGAACACAGCCGCTCGCCCTGGATCCACACCCGTTTTGCCGAATTGACCGGTCAGCGCCTGCAGTACGGGCGCCGGCTTGTCGAGCTCGACAAGTTCCACGAAACCCTGCACCAGCTGCAGCTTGAAGACTGCAAAGGCTGCAACGTGACCGTGCCCTTCAAGTTCGAGGCGGCTCAGGCGGCCAAGGTGCGGAGCCCTCGCGCCGAGTTGGCCGGCGCCGCCAATGTGCTGACCCTGCGCGCCGATGGGCTGTACGCCGACAACAGCGACGGCATCGGGCTGGTCAACGACCTGCAGAACAACGCGGGCGTGCCGCTGCGAGGCCAGGATCTGTTGCTGATCGGTGCCGGCGGGGCGGCCGCCGGGGTACTGGGCCCCTTGCTGGAGGCAGGCCCAGCCCGCCTGACCGTGGTCAACCGCACCCACGACAAGGCCATCGCCCTGGTGGCCCGGCATCAGGCCCTGGCCCGCAGCCACGGTGTGGCCCTGGAGGCCCCGGCGCTGGAGACACTGACAGGCAGCTTCGACGTCGTCATCAACGCCACGGCCAGCAGCCTCAGCGGTGCCGGCGTGCCCGTGCCCGCCAGCGTGCTGCGCCCCGGCTGCCTGGCCCTGGACATGATGTACGGCCCGGCGGCCCAGGGCTTCCTCGACTGGGCGCGTGCCCACGGAGCCCAGGGCCGCGACGGTCTGGGCATGCTGGTGGAACAGGCGGCCGAGGCCTTTGCCCTGTGGCGCGGCGTGCGCCCGCCTTCAGCCCAGGTTCTGGCTGAGTTGCGCCAGCAACTGTGAGGCAGCACGCCAGGCCATGAAAGCCCTGCTGCGCTGGAGCGCCTGCCTGTTGCTGGCCTGGTTGGCGCTGGAGCTGTTCTTTGTGCTGCGGGTGGCGACGCTGACGGTTCTGGACCCGGCCTCCACCGCGTTCCAGCGCTCTGAGGCGGTGCGCATCCGGCGCGAAACCGGGCACCTGCGCTGGCAGCAGCAATGGGTGCCCTATGGCCAGATTTCAGACCACCTCAAGCGGGCGGTGATCGCCTCCGAGGACGATGGCTTCACCCAACACGACGGTGTGGACTGGGACGCCATCCAGAAGGCCTGGAAACGCAATGCCCAGGCCGAGGCCCGCGTGCAGAGCCTGCGCCCTGGCAGCGCCAGCAAGACGCGTTCGCCCAAGGTGGTGGGGGGGTCGACCATCACCCAGCAACTGGCCAAGAACCTGCTGCTGTCGGGCGAGCGCACCCTGCCGCGCAAAGCCCAGGAGCTGATGCTGACCCTGTTGCTGGAGGCCTTTCTGGACAAGCAGCGCATCCTGGAGATCTACCTCAACAGCGTCGAATGGGGTGAAGGCGTGTTTGGGGCCGAGGCTGCAGCCCAGCACTACTTCCGCAAGCCGGCGGCCCGCTTGAGCCCCGCCGAAGCCGCCCGTCTGGCCGTGATGCTGCCGCGGCCCAAGTACTTTGAACAGATGCCCAACTCACCCTACCTGGCCAGCCGCAGCAGCGTGATCCAGGGCCGGATGAGCAACTCGATCCTGCCCTGAAAGGGGCGCTCACAACATCGTCTGTCCTGTGGGCGGCAAACCGCGCAGGCGGCGCTCGCGTCGCTCCAGGTTGCGGCGCCAACGTTCGATGCCCAGCACCAGACGCCGAGCCCCATAGCGCAAGGTCACCTCTGCAACCTCCCGCAGGGACAGACGCCGCCACGCGATGCCCAGGTCATGGCGCCACATGGCGCTGCACACCGAGCTGAGAAAGGTCAGGGGCAGGCGCCCGCGCCGGTGCAGGGCCACCCGGGCATAGGTGGGCAGAAACAAGCTGGCCGGGTACTCACGGCGGTCCACGAACTGCGTGGGGTACAGGCCGATCGGTTGCAGCAGGCGGCCGGCCGGATCGAATTGCACACTGCTCAGGTCCAGGGCCTGCTTGTCATCAAAACGCACGGCCCAATGGTCGACAAAATCGTCCTGCCCCACCACGCGCCAGCGCAGCAGCGTGACGGCCAGACCCCGCTTGTGGGCGTCCAGGGCCAGATCCAACGACGCCGAGAAGCAGCGCCCACGCGCCTGCACCAGAGAGCGCTGGCGATGACGGGCGGCCAGACGCAGCAGCAGACGTTGCTGCTGCGTGGCAAGGCCTTTGTCCGCGCCCGAGCCCCCTGCTCTCAAGTTCATGGAGGATGTCCCATCGGAGGTAAAGGTAACAATTGTAAATCCGCGATCACATTCACACGATCTGACCCTGGTCAGGGTTTGCCAAGTTGCTCCTGAACCAGTCCCTGCGTGAGACCCTCTACACTGGCGGCCTCATGAGAATTCTTGGCATCGACCCCGGTCTGCAGACCACCGGCTTTGGCGTGATCGACGTTCAGGGTTCACAGCTGAGCTACGTGGCCAGCGGCACCATCAAGACCACCCACCTGGCCTTGGGCGACCTGCCCGGGCGCCTTAAAGTGCTGTACGACGGCATCCGCGAGGTGAGTGCCCGCTACCAGCCAGAGGTTGCCACCGTTGAAATCATCTTTGTCAACGTCAACCCCCAATCGACCCTGCTGCTGGGCCAGGCGCGTGGCGCCTGCGTGACGGCCCTGGTGTCATGCGACCTGCCGGTGGCCGAGTACACCGCCTTGCAGATGAAGAAGGCGGTGGTCGGCCACGGACGGGCGGCCAAGTCGCAGGTACAGGAGATGGTGCGCCGCCTGCTGCGACTGCCCGGCCTGCCCGGCACGGACGCCGCCGACGCCCTGGGCATGGCCATCACCCACGCCCACGCGGGCCAGGCCATGAGCCGCCTGAACGAGGCTGGCGGCACCCTGCAGCGCAAGACCCACGCGATGTACAAAAGCGGGCGCAGTTACTGATGCCCTGGGCAGGGGCCCGGGAATGGGGGGCAATTTGCCACCTGCTCGACGGTTTTCACCCGCCCGACTGGGTTACGCTCGAACTACCGCTGGCGGGGATCCTCCTGCCGGCCGGCACCGGCCAACCCATCACCCATGTTCTCCACCCTTGACGAGGCTTTCGAGCTTCCAGCTGCCGATGCAGCCTCTGCTGCCCTGGACCGCCCGGAACCGAACGCCCCAGTGACTGCCGCGCCCCCCGTGGCGCCGCTGACCTACAGCCTGGCCTTGTACAAGCCAGGCTGCAGCGTGGGCTGGCAAGGCCGGGACATGACCGTCAGCCACGTGCTGCTGCGGCGCGGACGCCTGATGGTGTACCTGCAGGGGCACCCTGACCCGGTGGAGCCCGAAAACCTCACCATGCCCCTGACCCGGCTGGTATTGCAGCGCACCGAGGAACGTTGAGCGCCGGCCGGACCCAGCCGGTGCGCCCCGCCCTCCGTGGCCACTCAAGGGCCTGCGCGATCAGGCCACCGGCTTGATCGGCACGTAGAGGTCACCCCCGGCGCGCTTGAACTCGTCGGATTTCTCGGCCATGCCCTGAGCGGCAAATTCGCGCACCTCCTGGGTGATCTTCATCGAGCAGAACTTGGGCCCGCACATCGAGCAGAAGTGCGCCACCTTGGCCGAATCCTTGGGCAGGGTCTCGTCGTGGAAGTTGCGCGCCGTGTCAGGGTCCAGGCTCAGGTTGAACTGGTCCATCCAGCGGAAATCGAAGCGCGCCTGCGACAGCGCGTCGTCGCGGGCTCTTGAACCTGGGTGCCCCTTGGCCACATCCGCCGCGTGCGCCGCGATCTTGTAGGCAATGATGCCCTGCTTGACGTCTTCACGGTCGGGCAGGCCCAGGTGCTCCTTGGGCGTGACGTAGCACAGCATGGCCGTGCCCATCCAGCCGATCATGGCGGCACCGATGGCACTGGCAATGTGGTCGTAGCCCGGGGCGATGTCGATGGTCAGCGGGCCCAGGGTGTAGAACGGGGCTTCGTGGCAGTGCTTGAGCTGCTCGGTCATGTTGGCCTGGATCATGTGCATGGGCACGTGGCCGGGGCCTTCGATCATGGTCTGGACATCGTGCTTCCAGGCCACCTGGGTCAGCTCGCCCAGGGTGTGCAGCTCGGCAAACTGAGCCTCGTCGTTGGCGTCCGAGCCCGAGCCGGGCCGCAGGCCGTCGCCCAGCGAGAAGCTCACGTCGTAAGCCTTCATGATGTCGCAGATGTCTTCGAAATGCTCGTAGAGGAAGCTTTCCTTGTGGTGAGCGATGCACCATTTGGCCATGATCGAGCCCCCGCGCGAGACGATGCCGGTGCGGCGGTTGGCGGTCAGGTGGATGTGGGCCAGGCGAATGCCAGCGTGGATGGTGAAGTAGTCCACGCCCTGTTCGGCCTGTTCGATCAGGGTGTCGCGGAAGATCTCCCAGGTGAGGTCTTCGGCCACGCCGCCCACCTTCTCCAGGGCCTGGTAGATGGGCACGGTGCCGATGGGCACCGGGCTGTTGCGCACGATCCAGTCGCGCGTGGTGTGGATGTTGCGGCCGGTGGACAGGTCCATCACGTTGTCTGCGCCCCAGCGGATGGCCCAGACCAGTTTCTCGACCTCTTCCTCGATGCTGGAGGTGACGGCCGAGTTGCCGATGTTGGCGTTGATCTTGACCAGGAAGTTGCGGCCGATGGCCATGGGCTCGACTTCGGGGTGGTTGATGTTGGCCGGGATGATGGCGCGGCCCCGGGCCACCTCATCACGCACGAACTCGGGCGTGATGATCTTCGGGATCATGGCGCCCATGGGGTTGCCCTGCAGGCGCTTTTCGCGGGCCTCGTCGGCCAGGTACTGGGCCATCCATTCACGGCGGCCGTTTTCGCGGATGGCCACAAACTCCATTTCGGGCGTGATGATGCCCTGGCGCGCGTAGTGCATCTGGCTCACGTTGCGGCCCGCCTTGGCGCGGATCGGACGGCGTTGCAGGCCCGCAGCCTCGTCACGCAAGGCTTGCAGGCGGGCATCCTCGGCATCGCCCTTCTGGCCATCGTCCAGGGCCACGCGGGCCCGGCCTTCGTAGGTTTCGGTGTCGCCGCGGCGGGCAATCCACTCGCCACGCACGCTGGGCAGGCCACGGCGCACGTCAATGGACGCACTGGGCTCGGTGTAGGGGCCCGAGGTGTCGTACACCGTGACCTGCTCGCCATTGCTGAGGTCAATGCGGCGCATGGGCACACGCAGGTCCGGGTGAAGGGCCCCTGCCTCGTAGACCTTGGTGGAGGCGGGGAAGGGTTCGCGGGTGAGCGACAGCAACTCGGCGAATTTTTCGCGGGCTTGGAGATCGGGGGCGTTCATGGTGTGGGTCCTTTCCGGCAGGCAGACTGAAAGCCCCGGAGTGAACCCTGCAACCGAGCCCCCTGGCGGGGGTGTTGCGGCCTGCCGCCCTCCGCAGGGAGGACCAGAGGCCTGAAGTTCAGCTCTTCTTACGCCGGTATTAACCGGATCAAGTTCGTCGGGTTCAGCGTGCCTGCCGGATTCGATCCAACAGCCGCCGTCTCAGCACATGGTGCACCCCGGAGCAGCGCGAAGTATACGCGGCGCAGGGTGTCGGCGTCAGGCCAGTCGTTCGAGAATCAGCACCGCAAAGAAGACAAAGGCCGCGATCAGCGTCCACTTCAGCACAGCCCAGCCCCAGCGCTTGAAGCGGGGCTGGCCGGTGCCAACATAAAACGCAAAGCAAACGGCGGCCCCCAACAGCAGCAACAGGACCAACCAGCGAAACAGCAACATGGGCGGGATCAGCGGTGGGGGACTGGCCTACCAGGCCCGGGCAGGTTGGGCAAAGCCGGCCGGTGCCTGGCGCTCGTCCTCGAAAGTGACCATGTCCCAGCACTCGGGGTGGGCCAGCAGTTCGCGCAGCAAGCGGTTGTTCATGGCATGACCCGAGCGGAAGGCGGTGTACTCAGCCAGCAGCGGCTTGCCGATCAGGTACAGATCGCCCATGGCGTCGAGGATCTTGTGCTTGACGAACTCATCGTCGTAGCGAAGGCCGTCGCTGTTGAGCACCTTGTAGTCGTCCATCACGATGGCGTTGTCCAGCCCGCCGCCCAGGGCCAGGCCATTGGAACGCAGCATCTCGAAGTCACGCGTGAAGCCGAAGGTGCGAGCGCGGGCGATGTCACGGCTGTAATTGCCACTGCCCAGGTCAAAGGCCACATACTGGCCCGTGGAATCCACCGCAGGGTGACCAAAGTCGATCTCGAAATTGAGCTTGTAGCCGTGGTAAGGCGTCAGACGGGCCCATTTGGCCTGCGCGCCCTCGCCTTCTCGCACCTCGACCGGGTGCTTGACGCGGATGAAACGCCGCGGCGCCTTCTGCAGCTCGATGCCGGCACTCTGCAGCAGAAACACGAACGAGGCCGAGGAGCCGTCGAGAATGGGCACCTCTTCGGCGGTGATGTCGACGTACAGGTTGTCAATGCCCAGACCGGCACAGGCGGACATCAGGTGCTCCACCGTGTGAACCTTGGCCCCACCAGCCGAGATGGTGGAGGCCAGCCGGGTGTCGGTCACCGCCTGAGCGGTGATGGGGATGTCCACCGGCTCGGGCAGATCGATGCGACGGAACACAATGCCCGTGTCGGGTTGCGCAGGCCTCAGGGTCAGTTCGACCCGTTGCCCGCTGTGCAGGCCGACGCCCACGGCGCGGGTCAGGGTCTTGAGGGTTCGTTGCTGCAGCATGGCTTCATTTTAAGTCCAGGCCATGCGTCGCAAGGTCGAGAGGGGTATCCAACGGATACAGCCCCCCCCCAGGACACGGCGCCCTCTGACGACGCAGTGAACCCAGCCTGCAGCGGCCCCGTCACGACCGCACAGCGAACACAGGTCAAGCCGCACCATGACCCAGATCATAGGGTCTTTACTTAATGGCCCGACCCGACTCCTCAGCCTCGGAAGTCGCGTCGAAAATACCCCTCATCCGTGTGCAAAGCGCGTCCATCGGACCGAAGAATTCATTCGGCCCCTCACTTCAATTTTCAGCCCCCTCCACCATGAACAAACTCAGTTTCAAAACCAAGATCCTGCTGCTGATGTCCATGGCCCTGCTGGCCATCGCTGTGCTGGCCATCGGCTCGCTGCTGCAGCAGCGGCGCATGATCATCGACGCCCGCCAGGAACAACTGACCACGGCCGTGCAAGGGGCCTACAGCATTGTGGCGGCCTACCAGGCCAAGGCCGCCAGCGGCGCCATGTCGCTCGAAGACGCCCAGACCGCTGCCAAGGACGCGCTGCGCGTGTCGCGCTACGGCGGCCCCGAAGGCAAGACCGAGTACTTCTACATCTGGACCCTGGACGGCAAAGGTGTCATGCACCCGATCAAGCCCGAATGGGAGGGCAAAGACATGGCCGGCCAGATCAAGGACGGTGCCGGCACCGACATCATCAAGCTGCTGGCCGACGCCATCCGCGCCAGCAAGGACGGCCGCGCCTTCGTGCCCACCCAGTTCGCCCGCCCGGGCCAGCAGACCCTGGTGCCCAAGACGCTGTATGCCATCCGCCTGGACGCCTGGAATTGGATGGTGGGCTCGGGCGTGTACACCGATGACGTGGACAAGATGGTGCGTGACACGCTGCTGTTCGACCTGGGCATCGTGGCCTTCGTGATCCTGGCCGTGGGCGGCATCGGGGTGATGGTGTCGCGCTCGGTGATCCAGCAGATCGGTGGCGACCCGACCGTGGCCATGGCGGCCATGTCGGAAGTGGCCGAAGGCAATCTGGACGTGCAGATCCCCCCCTCGCCGGCGGGCTCGTTGCTGGATGCGCTGGAGCACATGGTGGTGTCCTTGCGGCGCCTGGTGACCGAGGTGCGTTCAGCCACCGACAGCATTGCCACCGCCTCCAGCGAGATCGCCCAGGGCAACACCGACCTGTCACAACGCACCGAACAGACCGCCAGCAACCTGCAGGCCGCCGCCGGCAGCATGGAAGAGCTGACCAGCACGGTGCAACAAACCTCTGACTCGGCCCAGACGGCCAACCAGATGGCCAACTCGGCCGCCGAAGTGGCACAGCGCGGGGGTCAGGTGGTGTCGGAAGTCGTGTCCACCATGGAAGAGATCAACACCAGCAGCAAGAAGATCTCCGACATCATCGGTGTCATCGACGGGATCGCCTTCCAGACCAACATCCTGGCCTTGAATGCGGCGGTGGAAGCCGCCCGCGCCGGTGAGCAAGGCCGCGGCTTTGCCGTGGTCGCCGGTGAGGTGCGCAGCCTGGCCGGTCGCAGTGCCGAGGCAGCCAAAGAGATCAAGTCGCTGATCGGCGCCTCGGTCGAGAAGGTGGAAAGCGGCACCCGCCTGGTGGGCAACGCCGGCAACACCATGACCGAGATCGTGGCCAGCGTGCAGCGCGTGACCGACATCATCGGCGAGATCCGCGCCGCGACCTCGGAGCAAAGCCAGGGCATTGCCCAGGTGAACACCGCCGTCAACCGGCTCGATCAGATGACCCAGCAGAACTCGGCCCTGGTCGAGCAATCGGCCGCAGCGGCGGACAGCCTGCGCGAACAGGCCATGCGCCTGACCGAGGTGGTGGCCCGCTTCCGCGTGCATGGCAGCGAAGTGGCCGCGCCCCGCCTGCGGCCCGCGGCCCCCCTGCGCCCGGCCGCCCCCCGCGCCGCGCCGGCCCCGCGGGTGAGCGCCGCGCCCGCCAAGGCCCTGCCTGGCAAGGCGGCCAGCAAGGCCACCACGGCACCCGCCCCTGCGCCAACACCCGCCGCCACGCCGCGCATCAGCGCCGCACCAGCCCCCAGCGCCGAGGGCGATTGGGAATCTTTCTGAGCGGTTGTCAGGGGCCGCGAAACCGCCCGTGCCCCTTGCGCCAACCGTCCAGCCGGCCCCGCTCCGGCTGACCGGCGGGCCTTCCTAGAGTGGCTGCTTTCTGTTTACAGGATGCAGCCCCATGAAAACACCGACCTCACCCCGCCTGAGCCTCTGGCTCTCACTGGCCCTCTTGCTGTCCAGTTGCGGCGGCAGCGACGCCCCCCCGGCCCCCCAGCTGCACGTGCAGCAGGTCACTGTGTTCGGCGACAGCCTCAGCGATGTGGGCACCTATGGTCCTTTTGCTGGGGATTCCTCCCAACCCGGCAAGTTCACGGTCAACCCGGGCCAGGTCTGGGCCGAAGTGGTGGCGGCCCGCTATGGCGTGAAACTGACACCTCGGCGCCTGGTGGGCGACGGCGCCCAGGCCCAGGTGGTGGGGGGCAACGACTACGCCGAGGGCGGTGCCCGCGTGGCCCTGCTCCCCGGTGTGAGCGCCCTGGGCCGAAATGATGACGTGACACCGGTGCGGGCTCAGATCTCGGCCCGCCTGGCCCAGGGGCCGATGGTCAAGGGCGAGCTGGTTCTGCTGGCGGCCGGTGGCAACGACCTCTTTGCCCAGTTCGATGCCGCGTTCTGGTCACGCCCGCCCGGGCTGGACGAAGACCAGGCACTGGCCCAGGGCACGGCGGGTGTCGAGAAGGCGGCCGACGATCTGGCCGCCGAGGTGCAACGACTGCTGCAACACGGTGCTCCGCTGGTGGTGCTGGGCCTGGCCCTCGACTTTTCCAACAACCCATTTGCGCAGCGTTGGCTCGATGAGAAACAGCGACGCCAGGTGCGCGCCTGGGCGCAGCGCTTCGAACAGCGCCTGCAGGCCGCCCTGGGTCAGCCACCCGGCCTGGTCTGGGTCGACTGGGGCCCGCTGGGGGAACGCCTGCTGACCCAACCCGCCACCTATGGCCTGATCGACGTCCAGACCCCCGCCTGCACCAACACCGTCCCCTCGGCCAGCGCCGTCTTTTGCTCGGCCCAGACCCTGGTGCAGCCCGATGCGGCCGAACGCTTTCTGTATGCGGACGATTTCCACTTCACGCCCCGAGGCCACGCCCTGCTGGCTGAAGAGGTGCTGAAAAAACTCGAGGCCCTGGCACATTGACGTGCACAGGGCCTCGTGGCTTGGGTCGCAGACCACCCAGGGTGGCCTGTGAGGGCTTGATCAGTCGGCTTGCTTGCGCAGGAAGGCCGGGATCTCCAGGTCGTCCATGCCGCCCGACACCAGGGCATCGACCTTGGCGGCGGCCTGGGTGCGGTTGGTGCGCCACACGCTGGGCACGCTCATGCTGCCGTAGTCCGAGCCCCCCACGGTGCTGCCCATGCCCACCTGGGCCACACCGGCCACGCTGCCGCCCGACGAGGCCACGGGCAGGTTGAAGCCGACGTTGTCGGTGCCAGTGCGCAGCACTTGCAGCGGAGGCGCGGCACGGCGGGCGTTCTGACGGCTCAGGCCGGTGGCGACCACGGTCACGCGGATGTTCTCACCCAGCGAGTCGTCGTAGGCGGCGCCGTAGATCACATGCGCATCGGGCGATGCGTAGGCATTGATGGTGCTCATGGCCAGCTTGGACTCGGACAGCTTCAGGCTGCCCTTGGCGGCGGTCACCAACACCAGCACGCCCTTGGCACCCGAGAGGTCGATGCCTTCGAGCAGCGGGCAGGCTACAGCCTGCTCGGCAGCGATGCGGGCGCGGTCAGGACCGCTGGCCACGGCCGTGCCCATCATGGCCTTGCCGGGCTCACCCATCACGGTGCGCACGTCTTCAAAGTCGACGTTCACATGGCCGTACTCGTTGATGATTTCGGCAATGCCACCCACGGCGTTCTTCAGCACGTCGTTGGCATGGGCGAAGGCTTCGTCCTGGGTGATGTCGTCACCCAGCACGTCGAGCAGCTTCTCGTTGAGCACCACGATCAGCGAATCGACATTGGCCTCGAGTTCGGCCAGACCGTCGTCGGCATTGGCCATGCGGCGCTTGCCTTCCCAGTCGAAGGGCTTGGTCACCACGCCGACGGTGAGAATGCCCATTTCCTTGGCCACGCGGGCGATCACAGGCGCGGCGCCAGTGCCGGTGCCACCGCCCATGCCGGCGGTGATGAACAACATGTGTGCGCCCGAGATGGCGGCACGGATGTCTTCCAGGGCCGCCTCGGCGGCATCGCGCCCCTTGTCGGGCTTGCTGCCGGCACCCAGGCCGCTCTGGCCGAGCTGGATGGTGCGATGGGCCGCGCTGCGGCCCAGGGCCTGAGCGTCGGTGTTCGCACAGACGAATTCAACGCCCTGCACATGACGCTGGATCATGTGCTCCACGGCGTTTCCGCCCCCCCCGCCAACACCAATCACCTTGATCTGAGTGCCCATGTTGAACTCTTCAACTTCGATCATTTCGATGGTCATCTTGTTGCTCCTGAATCTGCCTGCTTTGCAATTGCCAAAAATTTTTACTGACGGAATTGTGACTTGCCTTGAGCGTCTTATGGCGGTCCTGTAGAGTGCCAGCGCTCCTTTTTTTGCAGTGGCGGGCTACCTCTGGCCAGCCAGGGTTTGCGAGGCGGCGGCCCCAGGGCCGGCACCCCTGAATACAGGGTGCTGCCAGCCATGAGAAAGGGCCGCAGGGCCATGTCAGAAGTTCCCCACGATGAAGTCCTTGAAGCGACCGAAGGCCGTCTTCATGGAGCCACTCTTCTGCGCCACCTTGAAGCCGCGGATACGGGCCTGGCGGGCTTCTTCCATCAGGCCCATCACGGTGGCCGCGCGCGGCTGGGCCACCATGTCGGACAGGGCGCTGGCGTACTTGGGCAGGCCACGGCGCACGGGCTTCAGGAAGATGTCTTCGGCCAACTCGACCATGCCCGGCATCACGGCGCTGCCGCCGGTGAGCACGATGCCCGAGGACAGCACCTCTTCGTAGCCCGACTCGCGGATCACCTGCTGGACCAGCGAGAAGATTTCCTCGACACGCGGCTCGATCACGCCGGCCAGAGCCTGGCGGCTCAGCATGCGCGGGCCGCGATCGCCCAGACCCGGCACCTCGACCTGGGTCTCGGCGTCGGCCAGCAGTTGCTTGGCATAGCCCGACTCGACCTTGATGTCTTCGGCATCCTTCGTCGGCGTGCGCAAGGCCATCGCGATGTCGCTGGTGATCAGGTCGCCCGCGATCGGGATCACGGCGGTGTGGCGGATCGCGCCATTGGTGAAGATGGCCACGTCGGTGGTGCCGGCGCCGATGTCGACCACGGCCACTCCGAGCTCGCGCTCGTCATCGGTCAGCACCGCCTGGCTGGAGGCCAGCGGGTTGAGCATCAGCTGCTCCACGTCCAGGCCGCAACGCCGCACGCACTTGATGATGTTCTCGGCCGCACTCTGGGCGCCGGTCACGATGTGCACCTTGGCCTCCAGGCGCAGGCCGCTCATGCCGATCGGTTCCTTGACGTCCTGGCCGTCGATCACGAACTCTTGCGGCTCGACCAGCAGCAGGCGCTGGTCGGTCGAAATGTTGATGGCCTTGGCGGTCTCCACCACCCGAGCCACGTCGGCCGGGGTGACCTCCTTGTCCTTGACGGCCACCATGCCGCTGGAATTGAGGCCGCGGATGTGGCTGCCGGTGATGCCGGTGTAGACACGCGTGATCTTGCAGTCGGCCATCAGCTCGGCTTCCTTGAGCGCCTGCTGGATGCTCTGCACGGTGGCATCGATGTTCACCACCACGCCGCGCTTCAAGCCATTGCTGGGGGCCACACCCAGGCCGGCCAGCTTGAGCTCGCCCCCAGGCAGGACCTCGGCCACCACCGCCATGACCTTGGCAGTGCCAATGTCCAGGCCCACCACCAGATCCTTGTATTCCTTTGCCATATGTTTACCTGTTCTATTCTGTGTTGGTTGGGTCGGTGTTCTTTGTTCTTATTTCTTGGGCTGTTCGGCGCTGACCGTGGTCACGCCGCGCAAGCGCAGGGCATAGCCTTCGGTGTGGCGCAGATCGGCCGATTCAAGCGAGCCCGGGTGCCGCCCGTAGCGCGAGGTGACCTGGGTCAGGGTGGCCACAAAACGGCGCGTGCGGGCCAGCACTTCATTGATGCTGCCACTGCCCAGCTCGATCGCAGCGCCCGAATCGAGCGTGGCACGCCAGCCCCCGCGCGGGGTCAGTTCGAGTTCAGCCAGGTCGAGCTCGACCTGCTTGAGGATGGGGCGCAGGCGGCCATACATGTCGAGCACCTCGACCGACTGGCCGGCCGGGCCGTACAGGCGCGGCAGGTCGTCCTGATCCACATCGTCCACATTGGCTTCGAACACCTCGCCGAAGCTGTTGAGCATGCCCGAGCCGCTTTCCGGGCCCCACAAGGCCACCGGCACGTGCTCTTCGAGGGTGATCTGCAACTGATTGGGGAACTGGCGCCGCACCGCCGCATGGCGCACCCAGGGCACCCCCTCGAAGGCCTCGCGCACCTGACGCAGGTCGACGGTGAAGAAATTGCCCACCAGCTTGTGCGCCACATTGGCACGCAGCGTGACCGCGTTGTTGTGCGTGAATTCGCCCTGCACCGACAGGCTGCCGATGGAGAACGCCGGGTGCCGCAGCACCCACCAGCCGCCCGCAGCCACGACCAGGGCGACACAGCCCATGAACAGGACCGAAGCGGTCAGGTTCATCAGCTTGACGTCCAAGGGTACGGCCAGGGGATCACTCATGGCGCATCAGGCTCCGGCCAGAGGTTTGGCGGGGCTGTCGAGCGTGGCCGTGGCCAGCACCTGCAGGCACAGGTCTTCATAGCTCAGACCGGTGGCACGGGCCGACATCGGCACCAGCGAATGGCCCGTCATGCCCGGCGAGGTGTTCATCTCGAGCAGGAAAGGCTTGCGGTCGCTGGCGCGGATCATCAGATCAGCACGGCCCCAACCCCGGCAGCCCAGGGCACGGTACGAGGCCAGCACGATGCGCTGGATCTCAGCCTCTTCCTCGGGCGGCAGGCCGCTCGGGCACTGGTACTTCACGTCGTCGGTGAAGTACTTGTTCTGGTAGTCGTAGGCGCCTTCGGGGGCGACGATGCGGATCACCGGCAGGGCCCGGGCCTCGGCACCGGTGCCCAGCACCGGGCAGGTCACCTCTTCGCCCTCGATGAACTCTTCGCACAGCACATCGGGGTCGTAGCGGGCCGACAGGGTGACCGCGTCCTGCATCTGCGAGTAGCCACGCACCTTGGTCACGCCGATGGACGAGCCTTCGCGCGGGGGCTTGATGATCAGGGGCAGGCCCAGCTCATCGGGCACCTGACGCACCAGCTCGCGGGTCTGCTGCTCGGGCGAGAGCCACACATAACGCGGCGTGGGCAGGCCCTCGGCGCTCCACAGGCGCTTGGTCATGACCTTGTCCATGGCCACACTGGAGGCCATCACACCCGATCCGGTGTACGGGATGCCCAGCAACTCAAGGGCCCCCTGCACCGTGCCGTCTTCGCCGTGGCGGCCATGCAAGGCGATGAAGCAGCGTTGAAAGCCGTGCTTCTTGAGCTCGCTGAGATCGCGCCCCGCCGGATCGAAGGGGTGGGCGTCCACACCACGCGACAACAAGGCCTGCAGCACGCCCTGGCCCGACATCAACGACACCTCACGCTCGGCCGAGGTACCGCCCAGCAGCACCGCCACCTTGCCCAATTCACTTGCCTGGATGTTCATCACCCCTGCCCTCCGACATCGCTCACCACACCCTGCACACCCGCGGCACCCTGAGGTGCCTGCTGTTGCAGCCACTCGACCACCTTGGCCGGCACCCCGCCGATGGAGCCCGCACCCATGCACATCACCACGTCGCCGGCGCGGGCGTTGCGGGCAATGGCCTGGGGCAGTTCTTCAACCCGGTCGACAAACAGCGGCTCGACCTGGCCCGCCACGCGCAAGGCGCGGGCCAGGGCTCGGCCGTCGGCCGCCACGATGGGGGCCTCGCCGGCGGCATACACCTCGGTCAGCAGCACGGCGTCAGCGCGGCCGATGACCTTGATGAAGTCCTCGAAGCAGTCGCGCGTGCGGGTGAAGCGGTGCGGCTGGAAAGCCAGCACCAGGCGACGGCCCGGAAACGCGCCGCGTGCGGCCGCCAGGGTGGCCGCCATTTCCACCGGGTGGTGGCCGTAGTCGTCGATCAGGGTGAAGCGGCCACCGTCAGCCGAGGGCAGTTCGCCATAGCGCTGGAAGCGCCGGCCCACGCCCTTGAACTGGGCCAGGCCGCGCAGCAGGGCCTCGTCTGGAATGCCCAGTTCGACGGCCACCGCGATGGCCGACAAGGCATTGAGCACGTTGTGTTCACCGGCCAGGTTCAGCACCACGGGCAGGTCCGGCAGGGTCACGCCATTGCGGCGCTGCACGGTGAAATGCATCTGGCCGTCCACGGCGCGCACATCGACGGCGCGCACCTGAGCGTCCTCACCGAAGCCATAGCTGGTGATGGGGCACTGCACGCGGGGCATGATCTCGCGGATCGCCGGGTCGTCAGAACACAGGATGGCCGTGCCGTAGAAGGGCATGCGGTGCAGGAAATCCACAAAGGCCGACTTCAGCTTGTTGAAGTCGTGGCCGTAGGTCTCCATGTGGTCGGCATCGATGTTGGTCACCACCGCCATCACCGGCAGCAGGTTCAGGAACGAGGCGTCCGACTCGTCGGCCTCAACCACGATGTAGTCGCCGCTGCCCAGCTTGGCATTGGCGCCGGCGCTGTTGAGGCGGCCACCAATCACAAAAGTGGGGTCCAGGCCGGCTTCGGCCAGCACGCTGGTGACCAGGCTGGTGGTGGTGGTCTTGCCGTGGGTGCCGGCGATCGCGATGCCGCGCTTGAGGCGCATCAACTCGGCCAGCATGACGGCGCGCGGCACCACCGGAATGCGTTTTTCACGGGCCTTCAGCACCTCGGGGTTGTCGGCCCGCACCGCGGTCGAGGTGACCACGCAGTCCACCTCGTCGAGGTGGGTCGCATCGTGACCCACGAAGGTGCGGATGCCCAGGCCCTGCAGGCGGCGCAGGGTGGCGCTGTCGGCCAGGTCGGAGCCCGAAATGGTGTAGCCCAGGTTGTGCAGCACTTCGGCAATGCCGCTCATGCCGGCCCCGCCGAGGCCCACGAAATGGATGTGACGGATGGCGTGCTTCATCGGGCCAGCTCCTCACAGGCGCTCACCACCTCAGTGGTGGCTTCAATTTTTTGCATCTTCTTGGCTTGCTCTGCCCGCGCCAGCAGGTCGGCGCGGGTGGTTTGGAGAATCAGCCCGGCCAGGTGCTCGGGCGTGAGTTCGGTCTGCGGCAACAGCCAGCCCCCGCCCGCTTCGACCAGGAAGCGGGCATTGGTGGTCTGGTGGTCGTCCACCGCATGGGGGAAAGGCACGTACACCGCTGCGGCGCCCACGGCCGCGATCTCGGTCACGGTGCTGGCGCCAGCGCGGCAGATGATCAGGTCGGCCTGGGCAAAGGCGGTGGCCGTGTCGTCGATGAAGGGCGTGAGCTCGGCCTGCACGCCGGCGGCGCGGTAGGCCTCGCGCAGGGCGTCGATCTGCTTGGCGCCGCTTTGGTGGATCACCTGTGGGCGCTCGGCCTCGGGGATGAGGGCCAGCGCCTGCGGCACGGTGTCGTTCAAGGCCTTGGCGCCCAGGCTGCCGCCCACCACCAGCACCCGCAGGGGGCCGTTGCGCCCGGCAAAACGCTCGGCGGGGCTGGCTTGCGTGGTGAAACCCGCGCGCAGCGGATTGCCCACCCAGCGGCCCTTGGCCATCACTTTCGGGAAGGCGGTGAACACGCGGTCGGCCACACCGGCCAGGATCTTGTTGGCCATGCCGGCCACCGAATTCTGCTCGTGCAGCACCAGGGGTTTGCCCAGCAGCACGGCCATCATGCCGGCCGGAAAGGTGATGTACCCGCCCAGGCCCACCACCACATCAGGCCGCACGCGGCGTACCACCTGCAGGCTTTGCCAGAAGGCCTTGAGCAGGCGCAGGGGCAGCAGGACCAGGGTCTTCAGACCCTTGCCGCGCACGCCCGAGAAGTCCACCGTCTCGAAGGTGAAACCACGCGGCGGCACCAGCCGGCTTTCCATGCTGTCGGGCCCCCCCAGCCAATGCACGCGCCAGCCGCGCTCGCGCAGGGCTTCGGCCACGGCCAGGCCGGGGAAGATGTGGCCACCGGTGCCACCCGCCATGATGAGGGCGGTCTTGGCGCTCATACGCGGCCTCCCTTCATCATCACCTTGTTCTCGTAATCGATGCGCAGCACCACGGCGATGGTCACCAGGTTCATGAGCACCGCCGAGCCGCCATAGCTCATCAGCGGCAGGGTCAGGCCCTTGGTGGGCAAGGCGCCCAGGTTCACGCCCATGTTGATGAAGGCCTGGAACCCCATCCAGATGCCCACGCCCTGCGCCACCAGACCCGGGAACACCCGGTCGAGGGCGATCGCCTGGCGGCCGATGTGCATCATGCGGCGCGTCATCCACAGGAACAGGCCGATCACGCACAACACGCCCACCAGACCGAATTCTTCGCCGATCACGGCCAGCAGGAAGTCGGTGTGGGCCTCGGGCAGCCAGTGCAGTTTCTCGACACTGCCGCCCAGACCGACGCCGAAGATCTCACCGCGGCCAATGGCAATCAGCGAGTGCGACAGCTGATAGCCCTTGCCCAGGGCGTTGTGCTCGCTCCAGGGGTCGAGGTAGGCAAAGATGCGTTCGCGCCGCCAGGGTGAGGCGGCAATCATCAGGCCGAAGGCGCCCACCAGCACCGCGGCAATCAGGAAGAACATGCGCGCGTTGACGCCGCCGAGAAACAGAATGCCCATGGCGATCACGGCGATCACCATGAAAGCGCCCATGTCGGGCTCGGCCAGCAGCAAGGCCCCCACCAGGGCCACGGCGGCCCCCATGGGCCAGACGGCCTGGAAGAAGCGCTCCTTCACTTCCATCTTGCGCACCATGTAGTCGGCCGCATAGAGCAGCACCGCGAACTTGGCCAGCTCAGAGGGCTGAAAGCTCAACGGGCCCAGTCCGATCCAGCGGCGCGCGCCATACACCACCTTGCCCACGTGCGGGATCAGCACCATGATCAGCAGCAGCAGCGAGACCACGAAAAGCCAGGGCGCGGCCTTTTCCCACACCTTCATGGGCACCTGGAAGGTCAGCAGTGCGGCCACAAAGCCCATCACCAGCCACAAGGCGTGGCGGGTCAGAAAGTAGGTCGGTGTGTAGTTGGCAAAGCGCGGGTTGTCGGGCATGGCCACCGAGGCCGAATACACCATCACCAGGCCCCAGGCCAGCAGGGCCACCGTGACCCAGACCAGCGCCTGATCCACCCCCAGCATGCTGGCGCGCATCGGCTCGCCACGCCCCTCGTCGGCCGACCAGGTGCGCACGGGCAGCACCTCGCCAGCGGCTTTGGAGACGCCGCTGAACCAGCCCGAAAGCCGGCCCGACAGGCTGAGGGAGGCGTTGCGCGTGTTCATGCGAAGCCGCCCTCCAGGGTCTGGCCCGCCTCTTCGGCCAGCAGTTGAACCGTGTCGCAGAACACGCGGGCCCGGTGGGCGTAGTTGTCAAACATGTCGAGGCTGGCGCAGGCCGGCGACATCAGCACGGCATCGCCGGGCTGAGCCAGTTCGGCTGCGAGGCGCACGGCCTCGGGCAAGGTGGCGCAAGTGTCGCAACGCACGCCGCTGTCTTGCAGGGCAGCGCCGATCTGCGGGCCATCACGGCCGATCAACACCACCGCGCGGGCAAATCGGCTGACAGGTTCGGCCAGAGGCGAGAAGTCTTGCCCCTTGCCGTCGCCCCCCAGGATGACCACCAGGCGCCGGTCGGCGCCCAGGCCCTGCAGGGCCGCCACGGTGGCGCCCACGTTGGTGCCCTTGCTGTCGTCAAAGTACTCGACCTCGCGCACCAGGGCCACCGACTCGACCCGGTGCGGCTCGCCCAGGTATTCGCGCAGGCCATAGAGCATCGGGGCCATCGCACACCCTGCCGCGCAGGCCAGGGCCAGTGCGGCCAGCGCGTTGGTGGCGTTGTGGCGGCCACGGATGCGCAAGGCATCGGCGGGCATCAGGCGCTGGATGTGCAATTCTTCGGCTTCGTCCTTGCGGCGCTTGCGGGTCTCATCGGCCTCCAGGGCGCGCACCAGCCAGGCCATGCCATTGACCACCTCGATGCCGAAATCGCCCGGGCGCTGCGGCATGCCGGCGCCGAAGGTCACGTGGGCCCGGACCTGGGGCTTTTGCAACTTCACCCGCAGCGGGGCCGGCAACATGGCCATCACCATCGCGTCGTCGCGGTTGAGCACCATCAGCGAGCGCTCGCCGAACACCCGGGCCTTGGCCTGGGCATAGGCCTGCAGGCTGCCATGCCAGTCAAGGTGGTCTTGTGTGACGTTGAGCACGGTGGCAGCCGTCGGCTCGAAGCCTGAAATGCCGTCGAGTTGGAAGCTGGACAGCTCCAGCACCCACACCTGGGGCATGGTGCCGGCGTCCAGGTGCTGCTGCAGCGTATCGAGCAGGGTGGGCCCGATGTTGCCAGCCACCGCGACGGTCTTGCCCGCCCGCTCGACCAGCTGGCCGGTCAGCGAGGTGACGGTGGTCTTGCCATTGGTGCCCGTGATGGCCAGCACGGCCGGGGCGTAGCCCTGGGCCGCACGGACCGGTGGCTCGGGCTCGGCGGCGGCCTCGGGCAAGGCTTCAGAAGCAGGCTCGGTGTCGGTGTCGGTGTCGGTGTCGGTGTCGGTGTCGGTGTCGGTGTCGGAAGGCACGTCGGCCGGGGCTTCGTCCACCTTGGCCAGTTGGGCCAGTGCGTGGTTGAACAGGCTCAGTTCGCCCCCCACCCACAGGCCCGCAGCACGCGCCGGATCGCACACCACCGCCACCGCAGCAGGCGACAGGCCGGGCGAGCGGAACACGGCACGCACATCGCGGCCCTCGACCAGGGCGGCACTGAAGGGGCCACCGACAAAGCGGACCTGGGGCCATTCGGCCTGCAGCGCGGCCAGTTGCGGCGGCTGCTCACGGCTGTCGGCCACCGTCACCCGGGCGCCCTGGCGCGCGCACCAGCGCGCCATCGCCAGGCCGGAAGCCCCCAGGCCCAGGATGAGGACAGGCTGATCTTGCAGGGAGGACGGGCTCACGGCTTACCTCAGCTTCAGGGTGGTCAGGCCCAGCAGGCACAACAGCATGGTGATGATCCAGAAGCGGACCACGACCTGGGTCTCTTTCCACCCGCTTTTCTCGAAATGGTGGTGCAGCGGCGCCATCTTGAGCAGGCGCCGACCCTCACCGTACTTGCGCTTGGTGTACTTGAACCAGCTCACCTGCAGCATCACCGACAAGGCCTCGACCACGAAGATGCCGCCCATGATGGCCAGCACCACTTCCTGGCGCACGATGATGGCGATGGTGCCCAGGGCACCGCCCAGGGCCAGGGCCCCGACGTCGCCCATGAAGACCTGGGCCGGGTGGGTGTTGAACCACAGAAAGGCCAGGCCGGCGCCGGCCATGGCCGAGCAGAAAATCAGCAATTCGCCCGAACCCGGGATGTGCGGGAACAGCAGGTACTTGCTGTAGACAGCGCTGCCGGTGACATAGGCAAACACGCCGAGCGACGAGCCCACCATCACCACCGGCATGATGGCCAGGCCATCCAGGCCATCGGTCAGGTTGACCGCGTTGCTCGATCCCACGATCACCAGGTAGGTCAGGATCACGAAGCCGAACACCCCCAGCGGGTAGCTGACCTCTTTGAAGAAGGGCAGCAGCAGACCGGCCTTGGGCGGCAGGTTGACGTCAAAGCCAGAACGCACCCAGGTGATGAACAGCTCGAACACGCGCAGGTTGGACACCTCGGAGATGCTGAACACCAGGTAAAGCGCCGCCAGCAGGCCGATCACGGATTGCCAGAAATACTTTTCACGCGAGCGCATGCCCTCGGGGTCTTTGTTGACCACCTTGCGCCAGTCGTCCACCCAGCCGATGGCGCCGAAGCCCAGGGTGACCAGCAGCACGATCCAGACGAAACGGTTGCTCAGGTCCGACCACAGCAGCGTGGAGATGGCGATCGACAGCAGGATCAGCACACCGCCCATGGTGGGGGTGCCGCTTTTGCTGAGGTGGCTTTCCATGGCGTAACCGCGGATCGGCTGGCCGATCTTGAGGGCGCGCAGGCGGCGGATCACGGCCGGGCCGGCCAGCAGGCCGATCAGCAAGGCCGTGGTGGCGCCCATGACGGCGCGAAAGGTCAGGTACTGGAACACCCGGAAAAATCCGAACTCGGGCGACAGCGTCTGCAACCATTGGGCAAGACTCAGCAGCATGGTTGCTTCTCCTCAAATACAAACACAGTCTCAGGGCAGCGGTGCATGGGACACCTCCTGAGCGGGGCGGGTGGCGGCTTCGATCGCCGCAATCACGCGCTCCATCTTCATGAAACGAGACCCCTTCACCAGCACCGAGGCACAGGTCGGCAAGGCCGCCAGCACCTCGTCGCGCAAGGCGTCGAAATCGGTGAAATGCCGGCCACCCGCATAGGCGCGGGTGGTTTCGGCGGTCAGTTCGCCCAAGGTCAGCACCTGATCGATGCCGCGCTCACGGGCATAGGCGCCCACCTCGGCATGGAAGGCCGGGCCCTGCTCGCCCACCTCGCCGAAGTCGCCCAGCACCAGCAGGCGCGGCGCAGGCAGGCTGATCAGCACATCGATGGCCGCGCGCACCGAATCGGGGTTGGCGTTGTAGGTGTCGTCCACCACCGTCAGCGGGTGGGCGGAAGCGCCCTCACCCAACAAGGCCTGCCAGGCGCGCGAGCGCCCCTTCACCGGGGTGAAGGCGGCAATGCCTTGTTCGATGGCCGCCACCGGCACGCCGGCGCCCAGGGCACAGGCCACGGTGGCCAGCGAGTTGCGCACGTTGTGCAGGCCGGCCAGGGCCAGGGTGTAATTAAGCTCGCCCGCCGGGCTGTGCACCTGCACGGCCCAGGCCGCGCCGGTCCAGCGGGCCGCGCGCAGCGTGACCTCGGCGGCCACGCCCTCGGTGGCCGAGAAGCGCAGCAGCCGGGCTGTCGGTCCGGCCAGATCGGCCCACAAGCCGGCATAGGGCTCGTCCGCCGGGAACACCGCCACGCCGCCGGGCATCAACTGGGTCAGCACCTGACCATTTTCGAGGGCCACGGCTTCGACCGTGCCCATGAACTCCTGGTGCTCGCGTTGGGCGTTGTTGACCAAGGCCACGGTGGGCGCGGCCAGCGGGGCCAGGTAGGCGATCTCGCCGGGGTGGTTCATGCCCAGCTCGACCACGGCCGCCCGGTGTTCGGGGCGCAGGCGCAACAGGGTCAGCGGCACGCCGATGTCGTTGTTGAAATTGCCGGCCGTGGCCAGCGCGGCCTCGCCCCAATGGGCGCGCAGCACCGAAGCCAGCATCTGGGTGGTGGTGGTCTTGCCATTGCTGCCGGTGACCGCGATCAGCGGGCCCGTGAAGCGCCGGCGCCAGGCTGCGGCCAGGGTACCCAGGGCCAGTCGGCTGTCTGCCACTTCGACGCCGCTCAGGCCGGCCTCGCTCAGGCCGCGTTCAGCCAGGATCGCGCGGGCGCCGGCCGCGGCGGCCTGGGGCATGAAGTCGTGGGCATCGAAACGCTCGCCGCGCAGGGCCACGAACAGATCGCCAGCCTGCAGGCTGCGGGTATCGGTGTGCACCCGCAGCAAAGGGGTGTCGGGCTGGCCCAGCAGGCGCGCGCCAGGCAAGGCGGCGGCCACTTCAGCCAGGGTGAGCATGCAGGTCGTCAAAGGCCTTCTCCGTTGTGGCGCAGGGCCTCTTCAATGATCTTCTGGTCGGAGAACGGCTGGCGCACGCCTTCGATCTCCTGGTAAGCCTCGTGGCCCTTGCCGGCCACCAGCACGACATCGGCTGGGGCGGCCTGGGCCAACACCTCGCGGATGGCGGCCGCCCGGTCCACCTGCACCTCCACGCAGTGGCGATGGCTCAGGCCCAGCAGGATCTGGCTGATGATGAGCTCTGGCTTTTCGAAGCGCGGGTTGTCGCTGGTCACCATGACCATGTCGGCCTCTTTCTCGGCCACCGCCGCCATCATCGGGCGCTTGATCGGGTCACGGTCACCCCCGCAACCAAACACGCACCAGAGGCGCCCACCGCGTTCGGTGGCTGCCGGACGCAGGGCCTGCAAGGCTTTTTCGAGCGCATCGGGGGTGTGTGCGTAGTCGACCACCACCAGGGCTTGGCCATCGCCACCCCGGCAGTCCATGCGGCCAGGCACCGGCAGCAGGGTCTGGCAGACCGCCACGGCGGCGTCCAGCGGCACGCCCAGGGCCCGTTGGGCGGCGATGACGCCGAGCAGATTGCTGACGTTGTAGGCACCGATCAGCGCGGTGTGCAGGGTGTGCGTGTGCTCGCCCTCATGGATCTCGAAGCTGAGCCCGCGTGCGCCAAGGCGCAGGCCGCTGGCGCTCAGGCGGGCCGGCCCTTGCAGGGAAACGGTCCAGAGTTCGAGGTGGCCGGCCTTCAGGCGCTCAGCCAGAGCGGCGCCCTGGGGATCGTCCACATTGACCACGGCGGCCCGCAATCCCGGCCAGTTGAACAACGCCGCTTTGGCCTGCCAATAGGCCGCCATGCTGCCGTGGTAGTCGAGGTGGTCCTGGGTGAAGTTGGTGAACAAGGCCACACTCACGCGGCAGCCATCGAGTCGGTGCTCGGCCAGGCCGATGGACGAGGCCTCGATCGCGCAGGCCTTCAAGCCCTGGCTCACGAAGCTGCGCAACTGACGCTGCAGCAACACCGGGTCAGGGGTGGTCATGCCGGTGCCGCTGATGTGTGCCAGCGGATCGGCCGCGCCGGGGACCGGCACCCGGCCGGTCCCCAGCGTGCCAACCATGGCGCAGGGTCGGGCCAGGCCGGCGGGCAGGTTGGACAGGGCCTGGGCCAGCCACCAGGCGGTGGAGGTCTTGCCGTTGGTGCCGGTGATGGCCAGCAAATCGAGTTGTTCGCTGGGGTGCTCAAACCACTGGGCGGCGAGGGGGCCGGTGGCCGCCTTGAGGCCTTCGAAACGAGCCACGGGCGCGTCAAGCGGCCAGTCGGCCAGGGCCTCCAGACCGCTGCCTTCAACCACGCAGGCCACCGCCCCCTGGGCCAGGGCCGCACGCACATAACGGCGCCCGTCGGTGGCCGCACCGGGCCAGGCGATGAAGGCGGCCCCCGGGGCGAGTTGACGGCTGTCGGGCACGATATCGGTCGCGCCCTTGGCTCGCAGCCAGGCCACCAACTCGGCAGGGCTTTGGAGAGGCTTCAGCATCAGAAGGACTCCTCGACTTCCTGCGCCACCACCTGGGGCTTGACCGACAGGTCCGGCTGCACGCCCATCATGCGCAGGGTCTGCTGGACCACCTCGCTGAACACCGGGGCGGCCACGGTGCCACCGTAGTATTGGCCGGCACTGGGCTCATCGACCATCACACCCACGATGATGCGGGGCTTGTCGATGGGTGCCATGCCCGTGAACCACGAACGGTATTTGTTGCTGGCGTAACCCTTGCCGACCTGCTTGTGTGCCGTGCCCGACTTGCCCCCAACCGAGTAGCCCACGGTCTGGGCCTTCATGCCGGTGCCGCCCGGGCCGGCCGCCATCTGCAGCATCTTGCGCACGGCGGTAGCGGTCTGGGGCGAGAACACCTTGACGCCGCTGGCGCGGCTGTCGCTCTTGAGGATGGTGGCCGGAATGATCTCGCCGTCATGCGCAAACGCGGTGTAGGAACGCACCATCTGGAACAGCGAAGCCGACAGGCCGTAGCCGTAGGACATGGTGGCCTGTTCGATCGGGCGCCAGCTCTTGTAGGGACGCACCCGGCCCGACACGGC
This sequence comes from Curvibacter sp. EU05-FHT14A10, assembly GCF_058791075.1. Lineage (NCBI taxonomy): Bacteria > Pseudomonadati > Pseudomonadota > Betaproteobacteria > Burkholderiales > Comamonadaceae > Curvibacter > Curvibacter sp. EU05-FHT14A10. The sequence goes on along the minus strand of NZ_JBYTDE010000008.1, from coordinate 79,257 downwards.
GCCGGGGAAGGAAATCTGAGGCTTCTGGCCGAAGCCGAGTGCCGAGTAGGTGTCCCACATCTCGTGCGGGCTCATGCGCTGGGCGATCTTGGTGGCGCCCACGTTGCTCGACTTCTGGATCACCCCCTCGACCGTGAGCACGCCGTAATTGTGGGTGTCGGTGATGGTCGAGCCGGTGATGGTGAGGCGGCCCGGGGTGGTGTCGATGATGGTCTGGGGCGTGATGCGACCCGCCTCCAGGGCCATGCCCACGGTGATGGGCTTCATGGTCGAGCCAGGCTCGAAGGTGTCGGTCAGGGCGCGGTTGCGCAGTTGCTCGCCGCTCAGGTTCTGGCGCTTGTCGGGTTGGTAGCTGGGGTAGTTGGCCAGGGCCAGCACTTCACCGGTGCTGGAGTCGATGACGACAACACTGCCTGCCCTGGCCTTGTTCGCGATCACGGCCTCGCGCAGGCGTTGGTAGGCAAAGAATTGCACCTTGCTGTCGATGCTGAGTTCGATGTCACGGCCATCCATCGGGGGGATCTGCTCGCCCACGTCTTCCACCACGCGGCCGAGGCGGTCCTTGATCACGCGGCGTGAACCGGGCTTGCCGCCCAGGTCTTTGTTGAAGGCCAGCTCGATGCCTTCCTGACCCTGGTCTTCGACATTGGTGAAGCCGACCACGTGGGCGGCGCTTTCGCCCTCGGGGTACTGGCGCTTGTATTCCTTGCGCTGGTAGATGCCCTTGATGCCGAGTTCGGCCACCTTGCGCGCCACGGGTTCATCGACCTGGCGCTTGATCCAGACAAAAGACTTGTCTTCGTTTTCGAGTTTCTTGTTGAGCTCGGCCAGAGGCATCTCGATCAGGCGGGCCAGTTCACGCAGCTTGACCGGGTCGCGGTCCACGTCTTCAGGGATGGCCCACAGGCTGGGCGCCGGCACGCTGGAGGCCAGGATCAGGCCATTGCGGTCCAGGATGCGACCACGGCTGGCCGGCAGTTCGAGCGTGCGCGCAAAGCGAACCTCGCCTTGACGTTGGAAGAAGGCGTTGGCCACCACCTGGATGTAGGCGGCGCGGGCCGCCAGCCCCAGAAAGCCGAGCGCCACCACGGCCACGATGAACTTGCTGCGCCAGACCGGGGTCTTGCTGGCCAGCAAGGGGCTGGAGGTATAGAGCACGCTGCGGCTCATGGCTTGCCCTTGGCAGCGTCGCCCTGGGCGTCGGCCTGGGGGCCGCCACTGTACTGGACGTATTGGGTGATTGACGGCGTGGCATTGCGCATCTGCAGCTGCGTGCGGGCCAGTCGCTCGATGCGCGAGGGCGTGGCCTGGGCACGCTTCTCGACTTGCAGGCGGTCGTTCTCGAGTTCGATCTTGCGCGCCTCGGCCTGGGCCCGGTCCAGCGCCATGAACAGGCGACGCGACTCATACTGGTTGTGCACCAGGTACAGCGCGCTGAGCACGATGGCCACCAGCAGGACCAGGTTGAGACGGGTCACGCGCGCAGCCCCCCACAGCCAAGGGCTGCAGCCAAGGTGACGACGGGCTGGCGCCAAGCGCTCATGCCACCTCCGTGCGTTGGGCCACCCGCATGATGGCGCTGCGTGCGCGCGGGTTGCGGGCCACTTCGGCCTCACCAGGCTTGATGCGGTCCAGCGCCTCGAACTTCATGGGCTGCGGCGCGGCAAAGGGGGCACGACGGTCGTACACCTCTTTGGAATGCTTGGCCACGAACTGCTTGACGATGCGGTCTTCCAACGAGTGGAAGCTGATCACGGCCAGTCGTCCGCCGGGTGCCAGCACCGACAGCGAGGCCTCTAGCGCTTGTTGCAGCTCTTCAAGCTCGGCGTTGATGAAAATCCGAAGAGCCTGAAATGTGCGCGTTGCAGGGTTCTGGCCCGGCTCGCGGGTTTTGACCGTGCCAGCCACGAGCTCGGCCAGCTCGGCGGTGGTTGAAATTGGGCCCCGTTCCTGTCGGCGAGCCACAATCGCCTTTGCAATCGGAAAAGCAAACCGTTCTTCGCCGTAGTCACGTATCACCTCCGAAATCTGTTGAACTTCCGCCGTGGCCAGCCACTCGGCCACGCTCTCGCCGCGCGTGGTGTCCATGCGCATGTCCAGCGGGCCATCGAAGCGAAAACTGAATCCACGCTGCGGGTTGTCGATCTGGGGTGAGCTCACGCCCAGATCCATGAGGACACCCTGGACGCTGCCGGCCGGCAGCTCGCCCAGGTGGCAGAAACCCTCGTGCCTGATGGAAAAACGCGCATCGGAGATGCGCGCGGCTTCCTGGATGGCATCGGGGTCTTTGTCGAATGCGATCAGCCGGTCATGCGGTCGCAAGCGCGAAAGCAGAAGACGCGAGTGACCGCCGCGCCCGAACGTGGCGTCCACATAGGTGGCCGGGCTGTCGGGCGGGGGGTTGCCCAGCAAGGCGTCGACCGCCTCGTCGAGCAGGACCGTGGTGTGTTGAAAGGGGTTGTCCACCGAGGGGCCTCAAAAAGAAAAGTCCTTGAAGACCTCGGGCATGTCGCCCTGCATGGCCTTGGCTTCCTGCTCGTCGTAGGTCGCCTTGTCCCAGAGCTCGAAGTGATTGCCCATGCCCAGCAGCATGGTGTCTTTGGCGATGCCGGCAGCCTGACGCAGCTCAGGCGAAACCAGCACACGGCCGGTTCCATCCATCTCGACGTCCATGGCGTTGCCCAGAAAGATGCGCTTCCACCACTGGGCGGACATCGGCAACTCGGCCACACGCTCGCGGAATTTCTCCCATTCAGGGCGCGGAAAAATCATCAGGCAGCCATGAGGGTGCTTGGTGATGGTCAGTTGGCCAGCAGCGGTCGCGCTCAGGACGTCACGATGCCGGGTCGGCACAGAAAGCCGGCCCTTCGCATCCAGACTCAGAGACGAAGCCCCTTGAAACACGACAGCACACCCCAGGTTGATTTCCGGTGCAGAAGTGGCGAAAACAGCTTTTGAAGGCACTTTTCACCACTTAATTGCACTTTTTTCCACTGTAGCAGGAAATGCTCACGCCGCAAGAGGACTTGCCACAATTTTTTGTAATGAAATCAAGGACTTAGAGACCAAACCGAAAGTCACGCTCAGTCAAAAATCCTTCCAGGTGAAGCACTTAGCTCAGGCTCTGAAAGTGAACTGTGAAGCTCCAGTGAAGCGCAAACGCGCCCAGGCGGCCCTGGTTGGGCCGCCTGGACAGGGGGCTCAGATTGTCAGAGGATGTAACGCGACAAATCCTCGTCCTGGCTCAATTCAGCCAGGCGCGCATCGACAAAATCGGCATCGATGCGCACGGTCTGGCCCTGCAGCCGGGCAGCGTCGAAGCTCACTTCGTCGAGCAGGCGCTCCATGACGGTGGACAGGCGGCGGGCGCCGATGTTTTCGGTGCGTTCATTGACCTGGAAGGCCGTGTGAGCCAGGCGGGTGATGCCTTCGGGGGTGAACTCCAGGGTGACGCCTTCGGTGGCCAGCAGGGCCTGGTACTGCTTGACCAGGGAGGCATGGGTCTGAACCAGGATGGCCTCGAAGTCTTCGACCGACAGCGACTGCAGCTCGACCCGGATCGGAAAACGCCCCTGCAATTCGGGGATCAGGTCGCTGGGCTTGCTCAGGTGGAAAGCGCCCGAGGCAATGAACAGGATGTGGTCGGTCTTGATGATGCCGTATTTGGTGGACACGGCCGTGCCCTCCACCAGCGGCAGCAGGTCGCGCTGAACGCCCTGGCGCGACACCTCGGCGCCACTGCCTTCGCTGCGCGAGGTGACCTTGTCGATTTCATCGATGAAGACGATGCCGCTTTGCTCGGCATGGCTGAGTGCCTGGGCCCGGATTTCCTCTTCGTTGACCAGCTTGGCCGCCTCTTCGTCAACCAGCTGGCGCAGTGCATCGGCGATGCGCAGTTTGCGCGTCTTGCGCTTGCCCTGCCCCATCTGACTGAACATGCCGCGCAGTTGCTCGGTCATTTCCTCCATGCCGGCGGGGCCCATGATCTCCAGGGGCTGTTTGTTGTCGGCCAGATCGATCTCGATCTCGCGGTCGTCGAGTTGGCCTTCACGCAGCTTTTTGCGAAAGGCCTGGCGGGCGGCACCGTCCGGTGCGGGCTCGGTCGCTTCGCTGCCAAAGACTGGGCGGGCCGGCGGAATGAGGATGTCGAGGATGCGGTCTTCGGCCGCGTCTTCGGCCCGGGTACGCACCTGGCGCTTGGCCGTTTCGCGGGCCTGCTTGACCGCCACCTCGGCCAGGTCGCGGATGATGGAGTCGACATCCTTGCCCACATAACCCACCTCGGTGAACTTGGTGGCTTCGACCTTGATGAAGGGGGCATCGGCCAGGCGGGCCAGGCGGCGTGCGATCTCGGTCTTGCCCACGCCGGTGGGGCCGATCATGAGGATGTTCTTGGGGGTGATCTCGGGGCGCAGCTTGGCATCCACCTGCTGACGACGCCAGCGGTTGCGCAGTGCAATGGCAACCGCACGCTTGGCACTGGCCTGACCGACGATGTGATTGTCCAGTTCGGACACGATTTCCTGGGGGGTCATGGAAGACATGGGCAGATCCTGGGGAGCCTGCCAGCGCCTGGGGCTGGCCGGCTGAAACGGGCAAATCAGTCGAGGGTCTCGAGGGTGTGGTGCATGTTGGTGTAGATGCACAACTCGCCAGCAATCGCCAGCGACTTGCGCACCACCTGCTCGGGTGGCAGATCGGTGTTCTCGATCAGGGCCTTCGCAGCCGAGTGCGCATAAGAGCCCCCCGACCCGATGGCCACGATGCCCTGCTCGGGCTCCAGCACATCGCCATTGCCGGTGATGATGAGCGAGGCCTCCCGGTCAGCCACGGCCAGCATGGCCTCCAGGCGGCGCAGCACGCGGTCGGTGCGCCACTCCTTGGTCAGTTCGATGGCCGAACGCACCAGATGGCCCTGGTGCTTTTCCAGCTTGGCCTCGAAGCGCTCGAACAAGGTGAAGGCGTCCGCGGTGGCGCCGGCAAATCCGGCCAGCACCCGGCCATGGTGCAGCTTGCGCACTTTGCGTGCCGTGCCTTTGACAACGATGTTGCCCAGGGTCACCTGGCCGTCGCCACCAATCGCCACCAGCACGCCGGAGGGGGTTTGCCGACGCACGCTGAGGATGGTCGTTCCGTGAAATTGTTCCATAGTGTCTTGAGATAAGGGCGCAGCGCCGATTTGCAACGGGTCATCAACCACTCATCGCGCCGCTGGTCAGCCCAAGCGCCCAGGGCGCCGGGACGGGGGGGTCAATCCTGCCGGGGAATCACCCTGGCATGCTCATTGATGCCGATCACATTGAAAAACACGGCCACAAGCCGGTTCAGGTGCAGGAACTGAACCTGGGTTCCCTCTGCCTGGCGGGCCGCGGCCCAATTGAGCACCGAGCCTGCCGCCAGAAAGTCGATGCGCACCAGACGGGCGCAATCGACCACCAGCACGCGGGGAATCTGGTAGCCCGGCAAGGGCACGGGCAAAGTCCCCTCGATGTCGGTGGTCACCTCACCCGACAGTGCCACCGAGATCGGCGAAGACACCCCCATGCTGGTGTCCATCTGAGACATTTCGCCCACCAGGGCGGTCGAGGCAAATTCGGTCTGGTAGCGCGAAGCCTGGGCGGGCATGACATCCGGCGACGGTGGCTGAACCAGCACGGCAGAACCGTCACCAGAGAGCACCAGACACTCGCAATACGGCGCCTGCCACGACGGTGGCGACAACTCGTAGGTCACGCAGTAATCCAGCGCCACCAGTTCGAACTCTTCGGCCCGGCCCAGCAATCGCAGCGACTCCATGCGCAGGCGCCACCAGGACTGAGGGGTGTCTGCGTGTCCGGAAGGGGTTTGTGTGCGCAGCAGATCGTCCAGCGCGGCCAGGCCTTGCCAGCGCAGGCGCACCCGCGAGCTGGCCCAGTCGGCCACCAGATCCGCCAGGGGCTCGACCGCCGAGGGCTCGATGTGGCTCAGGCGCGACCAATCCAGCAGCCAGGGCGATGCCGCCCGCTCCAGGGCCACCTTGAGAGCCCGCACAACGTCGGATGTCAGCACCGGTGGAGCGATCCACTGGTAGCCTGGCCCTTGATCAGCCACGTCAAAGCTGTGCAGCCGCTGCCCTGGCTCCTCGGACCATTGGCCCCACACAGGACCGGACTTGCCGAAGATGCCAGCGAAATCGATGGCCGCGCTGTCAAAGCGGTCTTGCTGGCCAGTGGAGCGGTACAGATCGAACAAGGCCATCCACAAGGGCTCGCGCCGGATCAGGCTGGGCTGGCGCAGCAGCTCCAGCACCGCCGATTCGGCCGCCTCGACATCGCCATTGGCGTAGCGTATCGCGGCTTCTTCGAGCTCGGGCAGGTGCACAAAAACCTGCGAATCGGGCACAAAGGTCTGCGTAGCGCCAAAGTCGATGGGCGAGGAGGAGGACTGTGGCTGCACCGCCGTGGGTGCGAAGGCCGGGAAATGGGTGGCGGGCTGGGTGGCATCCCAGCGCGTGCCGGCAGGAACGGTGCTGGGCATCAGGCTGCCCGGCTGAGTGGTGAGGTTGCGCAACATCGACGGACTGACCGTCGAACTCGGCATGCTCAAGGGCATGGCATCGGAGGGCAGCACCGGCGGCTTGCCTGCAGCGGCAGCGGCCGCTGCAGATGCGGCTTGCGCCGCCAACGGAGCGGCCGCGGAATCCATCCCCAGCGGGCGGGTGGGGGCAAACGCATTCGGCGACACCGCAGGCGTGCCGGGCGGTGGTTGCCCTTGCTTGGCGCGCCACCACTGCATCGACATCTGGGCCTCGATCTCGTCGATCTTCTTGAGGGTGCCGGCACGGTCTTCGATGCGCGAAGCCAGGCTGCTCTGGAAAAACGAAGGCCGGGCCGGGTCGACCGGAGGATTGAGGGCTTCACGCTTGCGCAGCTTGCGCAATTGATCAAACTCGCGGCGGCGCACAAAATCGTTGCGCCGCTTGCGCTCAATCATTTCCTTGAGCGCCTGCTTGTTGTATTGGCTGTCGCGATCTTCTTCCGGCTGGCTCAGATCGCCCCAATTGGTGGTGGGGCTTGTGACAAAACGCACCACCTTGGACAAGAGGCCGGAAGGATCTTCTTTGGTCATGGAGACGTCAGCTGCAGAGCCAAGGCGAACGCAGGATCAGTCGCCGAACATCTTCTGCTTGAGCTCGCGGCGCTGTTGCGCCTCAAGCGACAGGGTGGCGGTAGGACGGGCCAGCAGGCGGCCCACGCCAATCGGCTCACCGGTTTCATCGCAGTAACCATAGTCGCCAGCGTCGATGCGGACAATCGACTGCTCGATCTTCTTGAGCAGCTTGCGCTCACGATCGCGGGTGCGCAACTCCAGCGCATGCTCTTCTTCGATGGTGGCGCGGTCAGCAGGATCGGGCACCACCACGGTGTCTTCGCGCAGGTGCTCGGTGGTTTCACCGGCGTTGTTCAGCATGTCCTGCTTGAGGCGGGTCAGCTTGAGGCGGAAGAAAGCCGTCTGCTTTTCGTTCATGTACTCGGTGTCGGGCATGGCGAGCACTTCTTCGTCCGTCAGCTGTTCAACAGACTTGGTCTTCCAGTTGTTGGCCAGCTTGGGGTCTTTCTTGATCGCCGAAAGGGAGGGCGAAGCGTTCATTGTCGTAGGCATGGTGTTGAGAAAGCTGGCTTTGGCGGCGGTGGACGCCACGGCTGAAGCCGTGGCCATGGATGGTACGGTTAATTGGGTCAGTCTGGAAGATGGGCGCGCACTGCGTTGCGGAGACCCATCTTCGGCAGGGGCAGGAACTTCGTTCCCGGCACGCACGGCTGACGCTGGATCGGCCGGCTTGCGAGTCACCGTCTTGGCCGAATCCGGTGTTGCCGGAGAGGCCGCTGCCTTCATCACTGCGCTGGCCGTCTTGGCCACCACCGGTGCTGCCGCCTTGGTTTTGCTGGCGGGGGCTTTCAAAGACTGTCTCCTCGCAAGGCCGGCGCCATCGCCTCAAGCCAGCGTGCCGGCTTGAAAGAGCCGGTGCGCAGGACCGCTCTTTGACCGGGGCGCGATTGTATAGGGATGCGCCCGCGTGCCGTCAACCGTTGCAGAATCGAGACATTCATGACCCACCGCCCCCGCAAAAAGACGCAAGTCTAGGGCTTTTGCCTGCTCAGGCAAGCCCATTTGCTGCATTTTTGATACGGAATGACGATCGAGTCACTCGATCAGACCAGACACTGCTCCAGCCCCTGCAAAAAGATGTCGCGCGGCAGGTCGATGCCGATGAACACCATCTTGCTGACGCGGGCTTCGTCGGGTCCCCACTGGGGGCCCAGGTCGCTGCCCATCAGCTGGTGCACGCCCTGGAAAATCACCTTGCGCTCGGTGCCCTGCATGTTGAGCACACCCTTGTAACGCAGCATGCGCGGGCCATAGATGTTGACGATCGCGCCCAGGAAGTCCTCCAGCTTGGCCGGGTCGAAAGGACGCTCGGCCTTGTAGGCAAAACTTTTCACGTCGTCATCATGGTGGTGGTGATGACCGTGTCCGCCGTGCTGGTGCGAGGGGTGGTTGCAGGCCTCGCCCGGCGCATGGTCATGGTGATCATGGTGGTGATCGTGATCGTCTTCCTTCAGGAAATCCGGATCAATGTCGAGCTTGGCGTTGAGGTTGAAGCCACGCAGGTCGAACACCTCGCTGAGCGCCACCTCACCAAAATGCACGGCTTTCTGAGCGGCGCGCGGGTTCATGTGGGACAGGCGATGCTTCAGGGCCTCGACCTCTTCGGGCGCCACCAGATCGGTCTTGCTGATGAAGATCTGGTCGGCAAAGCCCACCTGACGACGGGCTTCCTGGCGATCGTTGAGTTGCTGGGCCGCGTGCTTGGCGTCCACCAGGGTCAGGATGGAGTCGAGCAGGTAGGTTTCAGCGATCTCTTCGTCCATGAAGAAAGTCTGGGCCACCGGGCCCGGGTCGGCCAGGCCGGTGGTCTCGATGACGATGCGCTCGAAATCGAGCATGCCTTTGCGGCGCTTGGCCGCCAGCAGTTGCAGGGTCTCGCGCAGGTCTTCACGGATGGTGCAGCAGATGCAGCCATTGCTCATCTGGATGATCTGCTCTTCGGTGTTGCTGACCAGGATGTCGTTGTCGATGTTCTCTTCACCAAACTCGTTCTCGATCACGGCGATCTTCTGGCCATGGGCCTCGGTGAGCACGCGCTTGAGCAAGGTGGTTTTACCGGAACCCAGAAAACCGGTGAGGATGGTGACGGGAATGAGGGCCATGACAAGACTTTCAGCAAATGAGAGACGGCAGAAGTGGGGCGGCAGCAGCGGCGGGCGGGGTGCCTTGGGGTGGACGCGGCGGGCGCATGCAACACCCGGGCCAAACCCCTGATCTGAGGAGTTTAGCCCCGGTTTTCAAGCCCTGCCGGGCAAGGGCTTGGCTCAGCGCCGCACCACCACCAGGCCCTTGAGGTACTCGCCCTCGGGGAAGGCAATCGTCATCGGGTGGTCCGGGGCACCGCCCAGGCGTTCGGTGATGTAGCCGTCCACCCCGGCATCGCTGCCGGCCGAGGCCACGATCTTGTGGAACAGATCGGCACTGATGCCACCCGAGCACGAGTAGGTGAACAGCACGCCCCCGGGCGCCAGCAGCTTGAACGCCAGCCGGTTGATGTCCTTGTAGGCGCGGGCAGCCCGGTCGGCATGGGCCGCGGTCGGAGCAAACTTGGGCGGATCCAGGATGATCGCGTCAAAGGTGCGCCCCTCGGCCCCGAAACGGCGCAGCGAAGCATTGACATCGGCATCGAGAAATTCGGCACGCTCGGCCGCAAAGCCGTTCAAGGCCACGTGGACCCGGGCCCGCTCCAGGGCCGGCGCCGAAGAATCGATCGAGGTGACATGGGCCGCGCCGCCGGCCAACGCAGCCACGGAGAAGCCACCGGTGTAGCAGTAGCAGTTCAGCACGCTGCCGAACTGACGCTGGCGGGTGACTTCGGCAAAGCGTTGGCGGCTGTCGCGCTGGTCCAGGTAGAAGCCGGTCTTGTGGCCCTCGGCCACATCCAGCGTCAATTGCCAGTCGTGCTCACGCAGCGTGATGCCGGTGGGGGCTGGCTGGCCATTGGGCAAGGTGCCGCCGCGCAGCCAGCCCGTGACCTCGGGCAGGCCCTCCAGCGCACGCGAGCTCGCGTCAGATCGCTCGTACAACTTGCTCAGGCCGGTTTCGTGCAACAGGGCGTCGGCCAGCACGTCTTTCCAGCGCTCCATGCCAGCGGTGCCGAACTGGGCCACCAGGGTGTCGTCGTAGCGGTCCACCACCAGGCCCGGCAAGCCATCCGATTCGCCATGCACCAGGCGGATGCCGTTGCTCTGCACATCGAACCAGGCGCGCGCCGCGATGGAGCGCTTCACCGCAGCGCCCATGAAGGCCGCATCGATGCGCTGGGCCTCGTCAAAACTCCAGACCCGCGCCTTGATCTTCGAGGCCGGGCTGAAGGCGGCCCAGGCCAGAAAGCGCCCGTCGGCGGCCTCGACGCGCACGGTCTCTCCGGCATCGCCACCGCCCTTGGCAATGGCCGAGTCAAAAATCCAGGGGTGGCGGCGCAGCAGCGAGCGCTCCTTGCCTTCGCGCAGTCGAATCGTTTTCATGGGGCGGAATTGTCCTTCCTTTTACCGCCCAACCTAAAAAGACGACCTTTCACCCACCTCAAAGGCGTTGCCCAAAGCGCTCGAAGCGCGGCATCCAATGCCCCAGGATGTCGGCCGACACCAGCACGCCCCGGGCCTGGCCGATCAGCAAGGCCCTCGGCACGAAGCCGATGTAGCGCGAATCGGCACTGTTGTCGCGGTTGTCACCCAGCATCAGGTACTGCCCCTGGGGCACGGTGACCGGGCCGAAGCTGGAGCGGGCCGACACCCCCTGCAGCCATTGCACGCGGCGCTGGTGTCCCTGGATGGACTCGGTCAGCCGGGTGGCTGGCCGCTGCATTCCGTCTTGCAAGGGCTCCTTCAAAACCTCGGCCTGCTCGTAGCGGGCCTGTTCGCCGTTGATCCACAGCACTTCATCACGCATCTCGACCACGTCGCCGGGCAGGGCCACCAGGCGCTTGATCAGTCGGGTGCCGTCCTGCGGCGACGAAAAGGTGACCACGTCGCCGCGCCGCGGCTCGCCCAGGTGGGCCAGCACGACATCGGTCAGGGGCAGCTTGAGGTCATAGGCCAGCCGGTTGACCAACACCACATCGCCCTCCAGCAGGCTGGGGCGCATGGAACCCGAAGGGATGGGGTTCCAGTCGGCCACGGCCGTGCGGAACAGGCCAAAGCCGATCAGCAGCAACAGAAAGGAACGGTTGGAACGGAGCCAGTACCACATGGCGTTTTTGCCTTTCACAGCAGACCGTCCCCACGAAGAGACCGCTCGCCTGCCCAGCCGCAGTATGGGGCCCGCGCGGCCGGCCCGCATGCCTGCCGCGGCGCGCTTAAGTTTGGGCTAAGCCAGCGCCCCAGCAGCCCTTGACATGAATCAAGTCAACACAGGGGGCAGGCGACCAGAATGCCCCATGCCCTCCCTCGCCCGCCCCCTCCAACTGACCGCCTGGCGCCGCCCCTCGCCACCGGCACTGGCTCTTCCACTGAGCTTGCTGCTGCTCCTCAGCGCCTGTCAGCCCGCGACCGAACCGGCCTGGTCGGGCTATGTCGAGGGCGACTATGTGTACCTCTCGGCCCCCGTGGCGGGCACCCTGCGCACGCTCCCGGTGCAAAAAGGCCAGACGGTGTCGGCTCAGGCCCTGTTGTTCAGCCTGGACGACCAGCCCGCCCAGGCCGCACGAGCCGAAGCCGATGCCCGGCTGGACACGGCACGCCACCAGGCCGACGACAGTGCCAAGGGCCGGCGACTCGACGAAATCGCCGTCACCGAGGCCCAACTGTCGCAGGCCCGCGCCCAGGCCGACCGGGCCCAGACCGAATGGCGACGCAACCAGCAGTTGGTGGACCAATCCTTTGTCTCTCGCTCTCGCCTGGACGACGCGGCCACGGCCGCCCGGCAGGCCCAGGACCGGGTGGATGAGTTGCAGGCCGCCCTGCGGGTGGCCCGGTTGCCCGCGCGCAGCGACGCGCAGGCGGCGGCCCAGGCCAGCAGCCGCGCCGCGGCACAGGCCCGGGAGCAGGCCCTGTGGCGCGAGCAGCAGACACGCCAGTACGCCCCGGCCGCCGGCCTGGTGGCCGACACCTTTTTCCGGGTGGGCGAGTACGTGAACGCGGGCCAACCCGTGGTGGCCCTGCTGCCGCCCGAACGGCGCAAGGCCCGCTTCTACGTGCCCGAAGACCAGCGCGGCGCGCTCAGCCCGGGGCAGGTGGTGAGCCTGAGCTGCGATGGTTGCGGCCCCCCCATACCCGCCCGCATCAGCGCCCTCTCGCCCCAGGCCGAATACACCCCACCGGTGATCTACTCCAACAGCCAGCGCGCCCGCCTGGTGTTCCTGGTCGAGGCCCTGCCCTCACCCGCCGATGCGCTGCGCCTGCCACCGGGCCAGCCCCTGGATGTTCGCTTGGACGTGCGCGCCGGGGCCAGGCCATGAACCCGGCTCAGGACGGGCCGAGCCCACCAGGCTGGGCCATCGATGTGCGTGGTCTGACCAAGCGCTACAACGGTCGCGAGGTGGTGCGCCAGGTCGATCTTCAGGTGGCACCCGGTCGCATCTGCGGCTTTCTGGGGCCGAACGGCAGCGGCAAGACCACCACCATCCGCATGCTGTGCGGTCTGCTGACACCCGACGCCGGCGAAGGCCAGTGCCTGGGCCTGGACATCCGGCGCCAGGCCGCGGCCATCAAGCGGCAGGTCGGCTACATGACGCAGAAGTTCGGGCTGTACGAGGATCTGTCGATCCGCGAGAACCTGGATTTCGTGGCCCGCCTGTTCGAACTGGACCGGCGTCGCTACAGAGTCGATCAGGCCCTGGAACGCCTGGGCCTGGCCAGCCGGCAGACCCAATTGGCAGGCGCCCTTTCCGGGGGCTGGAAACAGCGCCTGGCGCTGGCAGCCTGCCTGCTGCACGAACCCCGCCTGCTGTTGCTGGACGAACCCACGGCCGGCGTCGACCCCAAGGCGCGACGCGAGTTCTGGGACGAGATCCACCGCCTGGCCGCCGAGGGCATCACCGTGCTGGTGTCCACCCACTACATGGACGAAGCCGAACGCTGCCACGAACTGGTTTACATCGCCTACGGTGAAGTGCTGGCACGCGGTACGGCCGAGCGGATCGTGGCCGAGTCCGGCCTGTGCGTCTGGTCGGTCCAGGGCCTGGGCGCGGGCACCGACCTGACCGCCTTGGTGGCCCCCTTGAAGGTCGCCCCCGGCGTGCTCAGTGTCGCGGCCTTTGGCCAGTCGGTGCACGTGGCCGGCCGCGACCCGGCCCGCCTTCAAGCCGCCATCGAGCCCTGGCGGCAACGTGCCGACCTGCATTGGGAGCCTGCCGCACCGGACTTGGAGGATGTGTTCATCAGCCTGATCGGACAGGCAGCCGACAACTTCGGCCCAGGCACCCCACGGGAGTCCGCATGAGCCTGAGCCTCCACCGCTTCAGCCTGGCCCGCATGCTGGCCATCTTCATCAAGGAATGCCAGCAAATGCTGCGCGACCGGCCCACCTTTGCCATGGCCGTGGGCGTACCCATCCTGCAACTGGTGCTGTTCGGCTACGCCATCAACACCGACCCCAAGGGCCTGCCCACCGCCCTGGTGAGCACCGATGCCAGCCCCATCGCCCGCAGCCTGGTGGCCGCGATGCAGAACACCGGCTACTTCCACATCACCCGCCAGCCGGCCAGCGAGGCCGAGGGCGATCGCCTGATCGAAGATGGTGAGGTGCAGTTCCTGATCGTGATCCCGCCTGATTTCTCGCGCCGGCTGGTGCGCGGCGAACACCCGGCGCTGCTGGTCAGCGTGGACGCCACCGACCCCAGTGCGGCCAGCAACGCGATGGCGGCACTGGGCCAGTTGACCCCCACGGCCCTGCAGCATGACCTGGTCGGGCCGCTGCAGGCCCTGCGCCCGGGGCTGGCCCCCTTCGAGCTGCGCATCCACCGGCGCTACAACCCCGAGGGCCTGTCGCGCTACAACATCGTGCCGGGCCTGATCGGCACCATCCTGACCATGACCATGGTGATGCTGACCGGCTTGGCCATGACCCGCGAGCGCGAGCGTGGCACGATGGAAAACCTGCTGGCCACCCCGGTGCGCCCCCTGGAGGTGATGGTGGGCAAGATCCTGCCCTACGTGGTGCTGGGCTACGTACAGCTGGGCGTGATCCTGGCAGCCGCCTGGGCCTTGTTCGAAGTGCCCATGGTGGGCAGTCTGGGCTTGCTGATGGGCATGATCGGCCTGTTCATGCTGGCCAACCTGGCGGTGGGCTTCACCTTTTCGACCTTGGCGCGCAACCAGTTGCAGGCCCTGCAGGCCACCTTCTTTTTCTTTCTGCCCTCGATGCTGCTGTCGGGCTTCATGTTCCCGTTCCGCGGCATGCCAGTGTGGGCCCAGCGCGTCGGCGAGGTGCTGCCGCTGACGCACTTTCTGCGCATCGTGCGCGGCATCCTGCTCAAGGGCAACGGGCTGGCCCAGCTCTGGCCCGATGTGTGGCCGCTGCTGGCGTTTCTCGGTGTGGCAGGCGCGCTGGCGTTGTGGCGATACCGCCAGACCCTGGACTGATGCGCCGGGCCGCGGCGGTTTCAGCCAAGCTCAATGTCCGTCCAGCCACCCTTCAGCCCACCAGCGTTGCAACCAGCCGGCCAGCACGGCCGGTTCAGGCAGCACAGGCCCGCCATTGAAGCGCTCGATCACCAAAGCCAAGTGGCCGCCGGGCTCCTGCAAGGCCCGCAAGAAGATCGCCTCGCCCACGTCAAGCGTGCGGAAGTGGGGCTGATGGCCCTGGCGCCACACGCCCAGGCAGCGACTCTGCGGCAGGGACTCGGGCGCAGGCACCGCGTCGTCAGCCTCCAATGCCTGCCACAAGGCCACCACATTGGTGCTCACTTCGCGCAAGACCAGGCCCGGGTGGCAAGCCGGGCTGCGCTGCAACCAGCGCCCCTCGGTATCCGCCTGGACAGCCTCGGCGCTCAAAGCCGGCCTGTCGGGCCCGTCAAAGCAAGCGCGCAGATCCCAGTCCAGCCGCGCCAGCTCATACAGCTCAAGGTTGCGCGGGTAGCGGGCCCGCAGAAAATCAGCCAGGCCAGCACCATATCGGCCCAGCCCTTCGCCCGCAGGCGGGTGGGTGACCGCAAACAAACGAGCCTCGGCCTCGAAGGTGTCGCCCCCCATGTAGCGCAGCAAGCGCGGGTGGGCATCGGCCAGCACCTCGGCCAGGCGGGCGCGGTAGGCGTTGCGGTAGATGGCCAGGCCGCGCTCGCCACTCAAGCCCTGTGTGCCGGCCAACGGGGCCGTGTCGAGCAAGGCCAGCGCCTGTTCGGCAGGCACCTGGTCGAGCAGGCAGGCGCTGAGGCTGTGTTGCAGTTCAATCAGCGGGGTGGCGGCAACAGCCGGCCAACGCAAGGCGGCTGACGGGCCAGCAGGGGCGGCCCCCGCCAGTGGCCCGCGGGCGATGTCGCGGGCCTGCCCCAACTCGGCCAGCAGCACCGACAAGGGGGGAATGTGGTCATCGCGTTCGATCATGGTGGCCACGGCACCGAAGCGCTGGCAGGCACTCGCGTAAAGCGCCCAGACCTCGGGTGCCACGGGGTGGTCATGGGTGTCGATGATGTGGGTGCCATCGCGCGAATGACCAGCCAGGTGGATTTGCCGCACCCGGGCCGCCGGCAAGGCGTGCAGATAGTCTTGCGGGTCAAAGCCATGGTTCACGCTGCTGACGTAGAGGTTGTTCACGTCCAGCAGCAGATCGCAGTCGGCCGCTTCGACCACGTGCGTCAAAAACTCCCATTCGGCACTCGCCGAATCGCGAAAGCGCAAGTAGCTCGACACGTTTTCCAGCACCAGACGACGCTGCAGCACGTCCTGCGCCTGGCGGATGTGGGCGATCACCCGTCGCGCCGCCTCTTCGGTGTAGGGCAGCGGGTACAGGTCGTGCAGACAGCGCCCCGGTGTGCCGGTCCAGCACAGGTGATCGGACACCCACATCGGCTGCACGCGGTCGGCCAGGGCCTTGACGCGGGCCAGGTACGCCAGATCAAGGCCCTGGGCTGACCCGATGGACATGGCCACGCCGTGCATGGCCATCGGGTAGTCACGGCGGAAGCGATCCAGCATGGCCAGCGGCTTGCCACCTTCGACCAGAAAATTGTCGGTGATGATTTCAAGCCAATCCAGGGGCTGCGGACCCGCCAGAAAATCACCGTAGTGGGGCGTGCGCAAGCCCAGGCCGAAACCGGGCGACTCAGAGGAGGTAGGGCTCATACCAGCGGGCGGCAACCGTGAAAACAGTGAACAAAGGGCACGCTGCCGTGCCCCTGAAAGATCGGCAGATCAGGCCATCAAAGATCGCTGATGGTGCCGCCCTTGCTCAGGCACTGACCGGCGCCGAGGGCCTTGAAGCCATGGCCCTTGCACTCGTTTTGCCCTTTGCAGGCGTGTTCAGCCGTCTTGCAATCGCTCATGCCTTTGCAATCGTTGACGTTGTAGCAATGCACGGTGTCCTTGGCGCCCACCGACTTGCCCATGCCACCCATGGGGGTGTCGGCAGCCATGGCGGCCGAAGCGAAGGCCAGCGCCGATGCGGCCAGGGCGAAAGAAGCGGCAGACTTGAGAGTGGTAGCGTTCATGAGGTGACTCCTGATTCAATGAAAGTGAATGAATGGCTGAAAGACACGGGCGGGGCCTGCGTCCTACCGGAACAGCGCTGAAGCTGCCTCCGATGCACGTCAGTCGGTCTCGGCACTCACTTCTTACAAGAGCAACTCAAAAAAACTGAAATATCAGGCTCATGAAGGCCCGGGCTTCTTGCGGGCCCTGGGATGGGCCGCGTCGTAGGCCTTGGCCAGGTGCTGAAAATCGAGCCGGGTATAGACCTGGGTGGTGCTGATGTTGGCGTGCCCCAGCAGCTCCTGCACGGCGCGCAGGTCGCCGCTGGACTGCAGCACATGGCTGGCAAACGAGTGGCGCAGCATGTGGGGGTGCACGGCGGCCGGCAGACCGGCCTGCAGGCTGCGACGGCGCAGCCGCTGCCACACCGACTGCGGAGTCAGCCGGGTGCCATGGCGCCCCATGAACAGGGCCGGCTGGGTGCTGGCCGCGCCCGCCAGCTCGCCGCCGCGCAGCGTCAGCCAGCGTTGCAGGGCCGCCAGGGCCGCCCGGCCCAGCGGCACGCTGCGTCGCTTGCTGCCTTTGCCCATCACATGCACCTCGGCCTCGTGCAGGTCAACCCAGCCTCGCCCTTGCTGGTGCGCCTCGGCGCTGGCCTGCAGGTCCAGTCCCACCAGCTCGCTCACACGCAGGCCACAGCCGTACAGCAGCTCGACCATGGCGGCGTCACGCGCCTCCAGCCAGGGGTCGTCGTCGGGGTTGTCGTGCTCGGCCAGTTGCACCGCCGCGTCCACCCCCAGGGCCTTGGGCAAGGGTTGGGGCGACCTGGGGGCGCGCACGTCGGCCACGGGGTTGCTGGCGATCAGGCCCTCGCGCCCAAGCCAGGCATAAAAGCCTCGCCACGAGGACAGCACCAGCGCAATGCTGCGACCGCCCAGGCCGGCGCCGTGCAACTGGGCGGCCCAGCGGCGCACCTGGGCCGGGGGCACGGCCGGCAGGGCCAGGCCGGCCGTGTCGGCCAGGCTTTGCAGGCGCGTCAGGTGTTCGGTGTAGAGAGTCAGGGTGCGCGCCGCCAGGCGCTTTTCGTAGCGCGCATGGTCCAGGTAGCGCTGAATCAAGGGCTGACTCAGTGACTGGCCCTGGGGCTGGAGAGCGCGATCCCCGACGTCCACAGGCCCGCTCAGTCGCGCAGGCGCGTCAGGGCCGCGCTGGCCAGCTCGGCCATGCGTTCCAGGAAGTCGGTGCCCATGCCGCTGTGGAAGCGCTGCGGGTCGGGCGAGGCCAGCACCAGCATGCCAAAGGCTGGCGAGGCACTGCCGATGGCGCCCACGCGCAGCGGCAGCAGAGCCAGCGAAACCACGGCGGCCGGATCGGCCAGCCACTGCACCGCTTCAAAGCCTGGGTTGGCGCCGCAGAAGGGCGCCGTCAGTGACGAGGCAAAGGTCTTGGCGTCATCGCTCACGCCCAGGGCAAAGGACTGCTCTGCGTGCGCGGCCGACACGCCCCAGACCTTGATGGCCACCTGGGGCACCTGAAACTGGCCGCGCACATCGGCCGCGATGCGCTCGGGCAGCTCCAGCGGGCTTTCGGTGCGCAACAGGCCCAGGGCCCAGCGCTGCAGCTTGTCGGCAATGATGGCGTTCTCGTTGCTGTGCCGGATCATGTCCATGATGCGGCCTTCGAGCGTCTTGATCTTGTCGCGCAGCATCTCAGCCTGGCGCTCCTGCAGGCTCACGGCGCGGTTGCCATGCGGGCTGGTCATCTGCACGCTGGCCAGCACCTCGGCGTGGCGCTCGAAGAAATCAGGCGAATTGGCCAGGTAGTTGGCAATGTCGTCTTCGGTGATCGGGTTCATGCCAGGGGTTTGGATTGCGGTCATGGGGAGGGCGGGCTCAAGAAGACGGTCAGAAGGAAATCAGAGGTTGTCGGGCACATCGATCTGGCCCTCGAACACGGTCACGGCAGGGCCGGTCATGCGCACGGGCTGGCCCAGGCCGGCCCATTCGATGGTGAGTTGCCCGCCGCGGGTCTGCACGTCGACACGGGCGTCAAGCAGGCCCAGGCGAATGCCTGCCACCACCGCTGCGCAGGCCCCGGTGCCGCAGGCCAGGGTTTCGCCCGTGCCGCGCTCGAACACGCGCAGGCGCACCTGGCTGCGCGACACCACCTGCAGAAAGCCCACGTTGACCCGGCGCGGAAAGCGCGGATGGCTTTCCACCAGGGGCCCCACGCTGGCCACCGGGGCGGTGTCCACGTCGTCCACCAGGGTCACGGCGTGGGGGTTGCCCATGGAGACCACGGCCGCCGCCACCGCATCGAGCGCGGGTTGGCCGGCCAGGGCCAACGGCCACAGCTGCCAAGAACCGTGCGGCCGGGCCTGCAGATCGGTGGCATCAAAGGGGATGTCGGCCAGCTCGAACACCGGCGCCCCCATGTCGACGGTGACACGGCCATCGGGATTGAGCACCGGCTCGATGATGCCGGCGCGGGTGTGCACGCGGATCGCATCCTTGGTGGTCAGGCCCTTGTCGCGCACGTAGCGGGCAAAGCAGCGCGAGCCGTTGCCGCACTGCTCCACCTCGCCGCCGTCGGCGTTGTGGATGATGTATTCGAAATCGATGCCGGGTGCGGGGCCGGGGCGCACAGTCAGGATCTGGTCGGCGCCCACGCCGAAGTGGCGGTCGGCCAGGTAGCGGTAGTGCGCCGGGCTCAGGGGCAGGCGGGCGGCGGTCTCGTCGAGCACGACGAAATCATTGCCGGCGCCCTGCATCTTGGTGAAGCGGATCTGCATGCCCCGATTATCGGGGCTTCCGGCGCCGCGGCGAAAGCCGGGGCGCCGGGCCTGGGCTCACTCCAGGGTGATGTTGGCGGCTTTCACCACCTCGGCCCACTTGTGCCGATTGGCCTTGACGGTGGCCTTGAACTGTTCTGGGTTCTCCAGGCGCACGCTGTTGCCCGCGCTTTCGAGCTTGGCCTTGACCTCTGGGTTCTCCAACACCGCCTGCACCGCACTGTTGAGGCGCTGCACGATGCGGGCATCGGTCCCCTTGGGGGCAAAAAGGCCAAACCAGATCGAGCTGTCAAAGCCCTTGGTGCCCGGCAGCCCGCTTTCGGCAATGGTGGGCACCTCGGACACCGCACCCACGCGCTTGGCCGTGGTCACCCCCAGCAGGCGCACCTTGCCAGCCTTGTACTGGTTCAACACCGTCTGCACCTGGTTCATGATGCAGCAGGTCTCGCCCCGCAGCACGGCCGTCATGGCCTCGGGGCCGCCCTTGTAGGGCACGTGGATCATGTCCAGCCCGACCCGGGCATTGAACTCGGCAAAGGCCATGTGGGTGCCGGTGCCATTGCCGGTCGAGGCAAAGTTGTACTTGCCGGGGTTGGCCTTGACCAGGTCGACGAACTCCTTGAGCGTCTTCACGTTGATCACGTCGGGGTTGATGGTGAGCACGTTGGACACATCGAGCACCGGGGCCACCGGCACGAAGTCGCTCTCGACGTCGAAGGACAGCTTCTTGTACAGCGCGGCATTGCTGCCATGGGTGGCCGCGGTGCCGAACACCAGGGTGTAGCCATCCGGCTTGGCCCGCGCCACGAACTCGCTGGCAATGTTGCCTGCCGCACCGGGCTTGTAGTCGATCACCACCGGCTGGCCCAGTTGCTTGCCCAGGGGCTCCTGGATGTGGCGCGCCACCACGTCGACGCCCGAACCAGCCGGAAAGGTCATGACCACGGTCAACGCGTGCTGCGGCCAGTCGCCCTGGGCCAGCACCGGCCCGGCCACGCCGATCAGGCCGGCAGCCAGCCAGTTGAAGCCATGGCGCCACAGCGCGCGGCGAAGGGGTTTTGTCATCAAGGCTCTCCCGAAAAATCGACAAGGGGTGAAACGGAATCGAAAGGAATCGCAGCATTGTGACCAGATGCACATGCCTGGAACATCTTTGCTTATGCCCTGCCGTGTCGCGAGCAAACACCGTGCCGACCTGATGGTCCTGGGGGAAACCCCAGTCCTGAAGGTGTCAACGCCCCCGACACCGCTGCCGATAATGGCCCGCATGACCCGTTCAAGCCAGCTTTTGCACCCTTCACGCGAACCCGCCCCCCTGCGCCCCGCCGCCACCGTGCTGCTGCTGCGCGATGCCACCAGCCCCCATGGGCAGCCCGGCATCGAGGTGCTGATGACCCGGCGTTCGATGAGCGCCAGCTTTGCCCCGGGCGCCTATGTGTTCCCAGGGGGGGGCATCGATGCGCTGGACGCGGCCTCTCACGCCCAGGCGCGCCGCCGCCCGGGCCAGAGCGACCTGAACCTGACGCGGGCCATCGCGGCCATCCGCGAGAGCTTCGAGGAGTTGGGCGTGTTGCTGGCCTGGCAGGCCGACGGCCGGCTTGCCGATGCCAGCACCATCGCCCAACTGGACCGCAGCCAAGCCTTTGCCGCCCAATGTCAGGCCCTGGGCCTGCGGATGGCGGCCGACCAGGTGTTTGTGCTGGCGCACTGGATCACCGACCGCGACCTGCCCAGGCGCTTTGACGTGCCCTTTCTGGTGGCCCGCATGCCGGCCGACCAGACGCCCGTGGCCGACGAGGCCGAACAGTTCGAACCGGTGTGGGTCAGCCCGGCCGAGGCGTTGGCCCGCCATGCGGCCGGCCAGTTCTTCATCATCTTCCCGACCATCCGCACCCTGGAGCGGCTGCAGGCCTACACCACGGTCGACGCCGTGCTGGCGGATTGCGCCAGCGAGCAGCCGCTGTGGACCAGTTGCCCACGCGCTGGCCTGCTCAATGGGCACGAAGCCCGCTACATGGAGCACGAACAGCCCTACGGCGAACTGGCCCTGGTCTGCCCCGACGGCCAGATCGTGCACGAACTGGCCTGGCAGACCGATCGCCCGGTGGCCCTGCTGAAGAACGTGCAACGCCTGACCGCCCCCAACCCGGGCGTGATGACCGGCCCGGGCACCAACAGTTACCTGGTGGGCGACCCCGACACCGGTTACATCGCCATCGACCCTGGCCCGGCCGATACCGAGCACCTGGAAAAGCTGTGGCGCGCTGCCGGCGGTGACATCCGCCACATCGTTTGCACCCATTCACACCCCGACCACTCACCCGGCGCCGCCCCGCTGCAGGCCCTGTGCCGGCGCCATGGGCGCCCGGTGCCCGATATCCTCGGCCTGGCCTCGGCCCCCACCGCCCGCGCGGCCAGCGAATTCAGCCCCGAACGAGCCCTGGCCCATGGCGAACGCCTGCTGCTGCAAGCCCCTGGCGAGGCCGCGCCCCGCCACACCCTGGAGGTGCTGCACACCCCCGGGCACGCGGCCAATCACCTGTGCCTGCTGTTGCTGGAGGACGGCCTGCTGTTCTCGGGCGACCACATCCTCAATGGCAGCACCACGGTGGTCGATCCTCCTGACGGCAACATGGCCGACTACATCAACTCGCTGGATCTGCTGGACCAAGCCTGCGAACGCGCGGGCGTGGACTTCATCCTGCCGGCCCATGGCTATGTGCTGGGCCAGGCGCGGGCCGCCATCGCCCAGCTCAAGGCGCACCGCCTGCAACGCGAGGCCAAGGTGCTGGCCGCCATGCGCGAACGCCCCGAGGGCACCCCTGAACAATGGGTGGAACTGGCCTACGCCGACGTGCCTACCCGCCTGTGGCCGGTGGCCAAACGCTCACTGCTGGCCCATGTGGAGCGCCTGCGCAGCCTGGATGCAACATTGGGCTGAGGCCCGGAATTGCGACTTTTTTGCAGCCCATTGGAAGAAAGTCGCGACTTTCTTCCAACAATCAAGTCAGCATGGGCGCGTAAACTCGGCGCCCCGCCCCAGCCCAGCCCCACCCCCATGACTGACCCCATCCGACTCTCCAAACACGTGGCCGACCAGGCCGCCTGCTCACGCCGCGAAGCCGAATTGCTGATCGAGGGAGGTTGGGTGAAGGTCAACGGGCAGATCGTGGAAGAGCCCCAGCACCGGGTCACGCCCGGTGCCGACGAGGTGCTGGTCGACCCGCAGGCCCGTCCCGAGACCGTGCCGCCCGCCACCCTGCTGTGGTACCGGCCCGACCCGGAGACCCCTTGCGATGCGCTGGCCTTGCAGGCAAGCGCCCCGATCAGCCGGTTTCCGGTGCGGGTGCTGAAGCGGCATTTCACCCAGCAGCAGGCCATTGCCGGCCTGGGGGGGCTGGCCACCGGCCTGGTGGTGTTCACGCAGGATGGCCGCATGCGGCGACGCCTGCTGGAAGACGAAGCCGAGATCGAGCAGGAATTCATGCTGGAATTGCCGGGCCAGTTGACCAACGAGGCCATCGACCAGTTGGCCGCCCGCCTGCAACAGGCCCGGCTCTGGCCCCAGGTGCCTGTGGTGGGCAAGCTGAGCCTGAACGCGCGCGGGCCGCAAGGCACCCGGCTGCGTTTTGCCCTGAAGGCCAGCAGTGCCCAAGGGGTGCTGGATTTGTGTGCCAGGGCCGGCCTGCGGCCGCTGGCGCTGCGCCGTACCCGACTGGGCCGGGTGGGTCTGGCCGGGCTGGAGCCCGGCCAGTGGCGCTTCATGGGCCCGCACGAGAAGTTCTGAGCCGGCCCCTCGTTCGCGCCAGTCGCTTTACTCGCTGAGGCGGGCCGCCCGGCGCTGGATCATGGCCGGATCGACCGACAAAGCCTGGGCAATGGCCCGGCCGTAGTCGGCATCGGCCTTGTAGAAGAAAGCCAGCACCGTGTCGCGGGTTTCTGCACTCTTCACCTGCCCCAGATCGCCAGCCAGGTTGGACACCAGGTTCTTGCGCTCGGCCGGGCTCAGGCTGCGGTAAAACTCGCCGGCCTGGCGGAAGTTCAGGGTCTTGCCGATGGCCGCCTGCTGCGTGCTGCCGGCCAGGGGCAAGGCGCTGGACTTGAATTGCGGGTCTTCCTTCACCGCCACCTGACGGCTGGGTTCGTAGTTGACCGAGCCACTGCGCTGGCCACCGTTCATGGCACCGTCCTGGTTGTTCGAGACCACCTCGGCGCGCGGGCGGTTCACCGGCAGTTGCAGCGCATTCACGCCCACGCGGTGCATCTGGGTGTCGGCGTACGAGAACACGCGGCCCTGCAGCAAACGGTCTTCCGAAGCCTCAATGCCCGGCACCAGATTGGACGGCGCGAACGCGGCCTGCTCGGTCTCCTGGAACACGTTGGCCGGATTGCGGTTCAGCGTCATGGTGCCCAGCTTGCGCTCCGGCACACTGGTCCAGATCTTGGTCGGATCCAGCGGATTGAACTCAAAGCTGTTGAGTTGCTCAGGGCGCAGCACCTGCACGTACAGATCCCACTGCGGGTATCGGCCGCTTTCGATCACCTGCATCAGGGCCCGCGTGGCGTGGTTGAAATCCTGGGCCTGCAGGGCACTGGCCTCGCCGGCAGTCAGGTTGTGCTGCCCCTGCACCGATGCCCAATGGAACTTGACATACACATATTGGCCCTGTGCATTGACCATTTTGTAGGCATGCACGCTGTTGCCATCCATCAAATGGTAGCCCTTGGGGGTTCCATAATCAGAATATAGCCGCGTCAGCATGTGGGTAGCCTCGGGCACATGCGAGAAGAAATCAAAGAACCGATTCGGATCCTGCAGATTGGTGTCGGGGGCCGGCTTCAGTGAATGCACCATGTCCGGGAATTTGATGGCATCGCGAATGAAGAACACCGGCAGGTTATTGCCCACCAGATCCCAGTTACCTTCAGGGGTATAGAACTTGGTGGCAAATCCGCGTGGATCACGCAGGGTTTCGGGCGAATGCTGACCATGCACCACCGTCGAGAAGCGCACGAACACCGGCGTTTCCTGGCCGGGCATGAACACCTTGGCGCGGGTCAGTTCAGAGGCATCTGCCGTGGCCTTGAACACCCCGTAGGCACCAGCACCGCGCGCATGCACCACGCGCTCTGGCACCCGCTCACGGTCAAAACGCTGCAGCTTCTGAATCAGGTGGACGTCTTGCAGCAAAGTAGGCCCTGCAGCGCCAGCCGTTTGGGAGTTTTGATTATCCCCCACTGGCGCGCCATTATCACGCGTCAAAACATCCGCCGAAACCGAGCCCGCCACCAAAGCAGAAACAATTACAGCACTTACAGATCGAAGCACAAAAAATCTCATGAAATCAAAATCCAATCAAATGAAGGGAAAATGATTTTAGAAGCTGAATATTCAGCACCGAATCATGAGACAGGCATCACCGAGATAATCAAAATCAATCCAGGCATCCGGCCACAGACCTTCGCCACGGACAGCGCACAAAGATGGCAAAAGCAGAATCCAAAAAGAAGAAAACCGGCGAAACCAAGGTCTCGCCGGTGGCATTCGGAATCATCTCGCAAGGTGGAAATGAATGAAATAAAGTGTGAAGTCAGCCGATAAGCCGGATTCTGTGCACCGTGCTTGCGCACGGTGTGACCGCCATTACTCTTGGCCGGGGGTCACCCACCCGGCTCGATGCTACCTACCCGCCAACTCTGCGGAACCACATCAACGTTGGCCTACTTGGTATTGCTGCGCGTAGAGATTGCCCGTTTCACCTTGGTCGGGCACCGACCAAGGTGGCTGTGGGGATCACGCTTGCGCGTGATGGGGCTGGCTTTCGCCCACCCCTACGCGGCTTGCGCCGCTACCCCACAGAACACCCTGATTGGGCCGGATCGACCAAACTCGTCTCTGTTGCTCTGATCCTCACCTCGCGGTGGAGAGCCGTTAGCTCCTACGCTGTCCTGTGCAGTCCGGACGTTCCTCCAGTGCGGTGTTTCCACACGGCGACTTGCGTCGCCGCCCTTTCGGCTAGCACCAGCGGCGGTCTGGCTGACTTCACGGGCGCCATTATGACGGCAAGACATGAGCTTAGACCGACAAGTCGACATCAAGCACGGCAGAATGCGCAGGTGACGGGCCGGCTTCGGCCCCTATCCGCCAACTCATCCCAACCACCGTGGAGACCGCATGAAAGCCGACAACATCCTCCAGACCATTGGCAACACACCCCATGTGCGCATCAACCGCCTGTTCGGCCCTTCGGCTCAGGTGTGGATCAAGTCCGAACGCGGCAATCCTGGGGGCTCGATCAAGGACCGCATTGCGCTGGCGATGGTCGAAGACGCCGAGAATTCGGGCCGCCTGCAGCCCGGGGGCACCATCATCGAACCCACCTCGGGCAACACCGGCGTGGGCCTGGCCATGGTGGCCGCCGTCAAGGGCTACAAGCTGATCCTGGTGATGCCCGACAGCATGTCGATCGAGCGCCGCCGCCTGATGCTGGCCTACGGTGCCAGCTTCGACCTGACCCCGCGCGAAAAAGGCATGAAGGGCGCCATTGCCCGGGCCGAAGAACTGGCCGCCCAGACCCCGGGGGCCTGGATTCCGCAGCAGTTCGAGAACGCGGCCAACATCGCGGTGCACGTGCGCACCACTGCGCAGGAGATCCTGGCCGATTTCCCGGACGGCCTGGACGTGCTGATCACCGGCGTGGGCACCGGCGGCCATATCACGGGCACGGCGCAGGTGCTGAAGGCGAAGTTTCCCCAGCTCAAGGTGTATGCGGTCGAACCCACAGCCTCACCCGTGATCTCGGGGGGCGCACCGGCCCCGCACCCGATCCAGGGCATTGGCGCAGGCTTCATTCCCAAGAACCTCGACACCAGCTTGCTGGACGGTGTGATCCTGGTCGAAGCCGAGGCGGCCCGCGAATACGCTCGTCGCTCGGCGCGTGAAGAAGGCATTCTGGTGGGGATCTCCTCGGGCGCCACGCTGGCCGCCATCGCCCAGAAACTGCCCGAACTGCCGGCTGGCGCCAAGGTGCTGGGCTTCAACTACGACACGGGTGAACGCTATCTGTCGGTGGACGGTTTCCTGCCCTCGTGAGTCCCCAGGATCGAATCCTGAACCAGGAGCGCCGTGGCCTTGAGGCCCGGCGCTTTTTGGCGGCCGGCGGGACGGCCCCTTAAAATCCGGGCCCCGCATTGCCTTTTGCTTGATCAACACAAGCCGGCCCGACCATGATCCGAATTTCCGAACTCAAGCTGCCCCTGTCCACCCTGCCCGAGGACAGCAGCACCCAGCCCGAGCAGGCGCTGCGCGACCAGGCGGCCCAGATCCTGGGCATTGCCCCCAGCGACATTGCCACGCTGCACGTGCACAAGCGCAGCTTCGACGCGCGCAAGCCCGAACTGCTGACGGTGTACATCGTCGACCTGAACCTGCAGGACCCCGGCGCCGAGGCCGCCCTGCTGGCCCGCCATGCCCAGCACCCACACATCCTGCCCACGCCCGACATGGTCTGGCACCCGCCAGGCCACGCGCCTGAAGGTTTCCCCAGCCAGGCCAACGAGCGCCCGGTGGTGGTGGGCTTTGGGCCGTGCGGCATTTTTGCGGCCCTGGTGCTGGCCCAGATGGGTTTCAAGCCCATCGTGCTGGAGCGCGGCAAGACGGTGCGTGAACGCACCAAGGACACCTGGGGCCTGTGGCGCAAGAAGGTGCTCAACCCCGAGTCGAACGTGCAGTTCGGCGAAGGCGGTGCCGGCACGTTCTCGGATGGCAAGCTGTACAGCCAGATCAAGGACCCGCGCCACCTGGGCCGCAAGGTGATGGAAGAATTCGTGCAGGCCGGCGCGCCCGAAGAGATCCTGTACGTGGCGCGCCCCCACATCGGCACCTTCAAGCTGGTGAAGGTGGTCGAGACCTTGCGCGAGCAGATCGTTGCCCTGGGTGGCGAGATCCGATTTGAACAACGTGTGGTCGATGTGACGGTGGACGAAGGGCCTCAGGGCCGCCGCCTGCAGGCCCTCAAGGTGCTGGACGTGGCCAGCGGCCAGACCTACGAGCTGCCCACCCGGCACGCGGTGCTGGCCCTGGGTCACAGCTCGCGCGACACCTTTGCCATGTTGCACCAGCGTGGCGTCTACATGGAGGCCAAGCCCTTCTCGATCGGCTTCCGGGTCGAGCACCCGCAAAGTCTGATCGACCGGGCCCGTTGGGGTCGCCACGCCGGCCACCCGCTGCTGGGCGCGGCCGACTACAAACTGGTGCACCACGCCAGCAATGGGCGGGCGGTTTACAGCTTCTGCATGTGCCCGGGCGGCACCGTGGTGGCGGCGACCTCCGAGCCGGGGCGCGTGGTCACCAACGGCATGAGCCAGTACTCGCGCAATGAGCGCAACGCCAACGCCGGCATCGTGGTCGGGATCGACCCGGTCGATTACCCCAGCGATGCCGCGGCCTTTGAATGGGCGCTGGGCGATCAACAACGCTGGCAGGCGCCTGCCGACGGCAGCGTGCACCCTCTGGCCGGCGTGGTGTTGCAGCGGCAACTGGAATCGCGCGCCTATGAGCTGGGCGGCAGCAATTACGAAGCCCCCGGACAGCTGGTGGGCGACCTGGTGGCGGGGCGCCCGTCCACGGCACTGGGTTCGGTGGAGCCCTCGTACAAGCCCGGCGTGAAGATGGGCGACCTGTCGCTGGCCCTGCCTGAATACGCCATCACGGCCATGCGCGAGGCTTTTCCGGCTTTTGGTCGCAAGATCAAGGGCTTTGACCTGCACGACGCGGTGCTGACCGGTGTCGAGACGCGCACCTCGTCGCCGCTCAAGATGACACGCGACGAGCATTACCAGAGCCTGAACACGCGCGGCCTGTTCCCTGCCGGTGAAGGCGCCAGCTACGCCGGTGGCATCCTGTCGGCCGGGGTGGACGGCATCAAGGTGGGCGAGGCGGTGGCCAAAAGCCTGCTGGGCGTGCCCCCACGCTGAAGCGACACCTCAGCCCAGCCGAAGCTGAGCCGCCGCCCCGGCCGAGGCCGGCAGGCGGAAGGTTTCCACCAGTTCTGCGAGTTGCTGGGCCTGGCTGCGCAAACCCTGCGCGGCCGCAGCCGACTCCTCGACCAAGGCGGCATTCTGCTGCGTGATCTGATCCAGGCGCACCACCGCTTCGTTGACTTGGCCCAGCCCGGTGCTTTGCTCACGGGCCGAGTGGCTCAGTTCGGCCACGATGGTGCCCACCCGGGCCACCGAATCGACAATGTCGCCCATGGTCGTGCCGGCCTGCTGCACCAGTTGCGCCCCCGTGCCCACCTCATTCACGCTGCTGGCGATCAGGTCGCGGATCTCCTTGGCGGCAGTGGCGGCACGCTGGGCCAGCACACGCACCTCGCCGGCCACCACGGCAAAGCCCCGCCCTTGCTCGCCGGCCCGCGCCGCCTCGACGGCCGCGTTGAGAGCCAGGATATTGGTCTGAAAGGCAATGCCATCGATCACGCTGGTGATGTCGGCGATGCGGCGCGACGAGCCCGATATCGCATCCATGGTGGCCACCACGCGCTGCACCACCTCCCGGCCCTGAACAGCCACCTGGCTGGCAGACGCCGCCAGGCCTTCGGCCTGCTGGGCCGAGGCGGCACTGTGCTGCACGGTGCTGAGCAACTCCTCCATGCTGGCCGCCACCTCTTCAAGGTTGGAGGCAGTCTGCTCGGTGCGGGCCGAGAAATCGTTGTTGCCCGCCGCAATCTCCTGGCTGGCATTGGCCACCTGGGCACTGGCGCTGCGCATGCCGGCCACCAGCTCGACCAGACGCGCCTGCATGTGGCCCAGGCGGGCCAACAGGGCCAGCACCTCGTCGCGCTGGCCGGCCTGCTCGGCCGGCACGGGCTGGGTCAGGTCGCCCTGGGCGATGTGCGCCGCCAGGCCCGAGGCCTGGTCCACCGGGCGCAGGATCGAGCGGGCCAGCCACAGGGCACTGACCACGCTCAGCAGCAAGCCCCCCACCGAGCCCGTCACCAGCAAGCTGATGCCCTGGCGCTGGCTGCTGAGCGCTGCGGCCCGGGCCTCGGCCACGCGCTGGCGCTGGTGTTCGGCCAATTGATCGACAGCGGCGGCGTAGCGATCGGCCGCCGGGCGCAGCAACCCGCGAATCGAATCCTCTGAAACAGCCTCCCCCGCGGCCTTCTGCTTGACGAGTTTGTCGCGGGCCTCGCGAAAAGCGTTGCCGGCCTGGTCGATGGCGGTGAACAGATCGCGCGAGGCGGCATCGGTGGCCAGCGCATCAAGGCGCTTGCGCACCTCGGCTGAGCGCGCCGAGGTGGCCTTGCGGTCGGCATCGATGCGGGCGGCAAAGGCGGGGTTGTCAATCAACAACAGGGTCTCGGCCCGGCTGGAGCTGATGACCACGATGGCGTGCAACTCGCGCGCCAGCAAGGCGCGCTCGGAAGAGTCCCCACCCAGGTCATCGGCAATGCCTTGCAGCTGGACCAGGCGCCACACCCCGATGGCCGCCGCCAGCGACATCACCAGGCACACCACACCAAAAGCCAGGGCCAGGCGGGGGGCCAGGCGAATCCGGGACGAAGCCAGCAATGCCATACCGATGCTCCAGGGTAAATCACCAACGGAGCACCAGAATAGTTCAGCGGTATGACGCTGCCAAGCGGAATTTCCGCGCAGCAACAGCCCGCCTCAACTCCGGTTGAGGAAATCCAGTGCCAGGACGCTCAGTGAGCGCACGCCCATGGGCAGCGCCTCTTCGTTGAAGTCGAAGCGCGGCGAATGGTTGGACGGCGCCGTGGCGGCCTGCTGGCCCTTGGGGGTGGCGCCCAGGAAAAAGAAGAAGCCGGGCACCACTTTCTGGAATTCAGAGAAGTCTTCCGAGCCGCTGATCTTGGGCACCACGACCGCCTGACCATTCATGGCCTGCTTCAGGGCGGGTACCGATGCCTGGGTGAGCGCAGGCGAGTTCACCGTGACCGGGTAGGCCACCGGGCCAAAGCGCACCTCGGCCTTGGCTCCGCTGCTCTCGGCGATCAACTGGGCCGTGGTGCGGATGCGCTTTTGAGCATCGCTGCGCATGGCCTCGTCAAAGGTGCGCAGGGTGCCCTGCATCTCAACCTTGTCGGGGATGATGTTGAAGCGGGTGCCGCCATGGATGGCGCCGATCGTGAGCACAGCCGGTTCTTCAGTGATGTTGAGTTGGCGACTCACCACGGTCTGCAGCCCCAGCACCACCTGGCTGGCGGCGACGATGGGGTCGACCCCGGCCCAGGGTGCCGAGCCATGCGCCCCCCGGCCCAGCACATTGATGTAGATGTCGTCGGCACTGGCCATCAATGGGCCACTGCGGTAGCCGGCCACACCGAAAGGAATATTGGCGGTGAGGTGCAGCCCATAGATCGCCTGCACATCCTTGAGCACACCCTGTTCGATCATGGCCTTGGCGCCAAAACTGGGTGACACGCCCTTGGCATCCGGCTCGCTCGGAGCGCCTTCTTCGGCGGGCTGGAAGATGAAGCGCACCGAGCCGTGGATCTGGTCTTTCATGCCCGCCAGGGCCTGGGCCACGCCCATCAGGATGGCGGTGTGCCCATCGTGCCCGCAGGCGTGCATCACCGGCACCTCCTTGCCCAGGTACTGGGCCTTGACCTTGGAGGCGAATGGCAGGCCCGTGCCTTCGGGCACGGGCAGCGCGTCCATGTCGGCACGCAAGGCCACCAGCTTGCCCGGGTGGGCGCCCTGCAGGGTGGCCACCACACCCGTACCACCGACGCCCGTCTGCACGCTCAACCCCAGACCGCGCAGGTGCTCTGCCACCAGGGCTGCGGTGCGCTGCTCCTGTCCCGACAGCTCAGGGTGGGCATGGATGTCGCGCCGCCAGCTCACCAGTTGAGGCGACACCTTGGCGATCTGTGCATCGAGCGCCTGCAGCGTGGGGGCATCCACCCCCTGGGCCTGCGCGGCCGAGGCCAGGACCAGCAGGGCACTGGAGACAGCCGCCAGAGCGGCACGATGGGACGAGGACGGTGAACGCAGTTTCATGGGGGTTTCGCCTTGGACTGTTGGAAAACATCCATGCTAGGGCGGCTTGTGTCACACAGAGGGCGCTGGAATCGCCATTGCTACAGCCAAAATAGCCACCGGCCAAGCTGCTAACGCAGCGCCCACCGGCCCTTCGCCAAACCATGCCGCCCACCCTCACCCGCCCGCCTGCACCGACCACCGCCCTGTCGCCTCGCCAAGGCCTGCATGTGGACATCCCGCTGCTGCCCCAGGTCACGCTGGGCAGCGCCCTGACGTTGATCGATCTGCTGCGCACGGCGCGCATGCTGGCCCAGCTTCGCCTGGGGGTGCTGGCGCCCCCCATCAGTTGGCGCCTGCTCACGGCCGAAGGCGGCGCCTGGCCGCCAGCGGCCTCGCAGGCCACAACACACCCGGTGCCCGTCACCCTGGCCTCTCGCTTTGAAGACTACCTGGGCAGCGCCCCACCCACCGGACAAGGCGTGGTTCAACACGCCGTGTTCCTGCCCCCCATGCTCGCGGCCGACATCCCCAGCGTGCGCGCTCTGGTGCAGGACCAAGGCGTTCTGGTGACGGCACTGCGCCAGGCCTTGGACGCCGGTGGCCTGCTGGCCTGTCAAGGCAACAGTGCCTGGCTGGCCGCCGCCACCGGGCGGGCTGGGGGCCGCGCGCTCGTGTTGCCCTGGTTCTACGCATCAGCGTTTCGGGACGACCATCCGGAGGTGCGGCTGGTCGCCGATCAGGCCTGCGTGGTCGAGGCGCCCTGGTTCAGCGCGGCCGGGGCTGAGCAGTTGGGTGGGCTGGTCTGCGCCCTGCTGGAACACAGCACCGGGCCCGGTCTGGCCCAGCTGTGCCGCCAGGCCTTCGAGTTCGACCCCGAGCGCAGCCGGGCCGCGGCCCAGGCCAGCGCCCAGATTCGCAAGACCCGCGACAGCACGCTGGCGCGGGCCATTGCGTGGCTGGAACAGCACCTGGAGGCGCCCTACGACTTGGCCACCGTGGCCGCCGCAGCGGCGGTGAGCCCACGCACCCTGCTGCGGCATTTCCGCCAGGAACTGGGCCGCAGCCCGCTGGACCAACTGCACCGGATGCGCTGCGCCCGGGCCCGCGTGATGCTGGAGATCACCCTGGAGAGCGTGCCCACCATCGCGTTGGCCTGCGGCTACAGCGACCCCCATGCCTTCCGACGGGTGTTTGCCCGCCACAGCGGGTGCACGCCTTCGGCCTACCGCGAAGCCCATGCACTGCGGGCCCCGAGAGCCCGTTGGCGGCTGGACCCGGCGCAATGGGACAAGGCCAGCGCCCAGGCCCTGTGATGAGCCGGCAGATGATCCAGAAGGATCAGCTGGCCTGCAGGCGCGCAATGCGCTCTTCGATCGGCGGGTGGGTGGAAAACAGCTTGCCCAGGCTGCCGGTGATGCCCATTGCGGCCACGCTCTTGGGCAGCTCGCCGGGCACCATGCCACCCAGGCGCGCCAGGGCATGCACCATGGGCTGCTTGCGACCCATCAACTGGGCTGCGCCGGCATCGGCACGGAACTCGCGCTGGCGCGAGAACCAGGCCACGATCATCGAGGCCAGGAAGCCCAGCAGGATGTCGAGCACGATCGTGGTGATCATGTAGCCGATGCCCGGGCCCGATCGTTCGTCGTCGCCCTTGCGCAAAAAGCTGTCGACGGCGTAGCCGATGACGCGCGACAGGAACACCACAAAGGTGTTCATCACGCCCTGGATCAGGGTCATGGTGACCATGTCGCCATTGGCCACGTGGGCAATCTCGTGGCCGATCACGGCCTCGACCTCTTCACGCGTCATGCCTTGCAACAACCCGGTGGACACGGCCACCAGCGCCGAATTCTTGAAGGCACCGGTGGCAAAGGCGTTCGCCTCGCCTTCGTAGATGCCCACCTCGGGCATGGCGATACCGGCCTTGTCGGCAAAGCGGCGCACGGTGTCGACGATCCAGGCCTCGTCAGGCGACTGGGGCTGGTTGATCACGCGCACACCCGACGTCCATTTGGCCATGGGCTTGCTGATCAGCAGCGAGATGAAGGCGCCGCCAAAGCCCATGATCAGGGCAAAGCCCAGCAGCGCACCCAGGTTGAGGCCATTGGCCGTGAGGTAGCGGTTCACGCCCAGCAGGCTGGCCACGATGCCCAGCACCACGACCACGGCCACGTTGGTGAGCACCAGCAAAAGAATACGTTTCATCAAAGCTCCATCTAGGGTTGTCGGTCAGGTCTTGAGGTGGGGGCGACTCGATGGCCGCCAACCCCCAGGCCCATGCGCAATGTGCTTTGTTATCGAATGCTTTTGCAGGCCTGCGCAGGCCTTGTTCCGAAGAGGGATCTTAGTGGGAAAAGTTCCGGACAGCCGGGAAGGGCCGCATCCGGCCGGGGGCACCGTCGCCCGGGTCAGGCCGCGGCGACGGGCAGGCGCCGCTCGACCGTCGGGCGCAAGGGCCTGAAAACCTGGCTGTCGAGGTAGAAGTCGGGGCTTTGGTTCGCCGCCCACCAGCCCGGCACGCCCAGCACCGGCAAGGGCACAAAGGGCTTGGTGGCCAGCTTGGCAGGTGTCAGATCGGTCGCCAGCCAGGCGTCCAGGGCGGCAGCCTGTCCGTCACAGTCGCCCGGCACGTGCCAGACATGGGCCGTGACGGCCTTGTAGGGTCGCACCAGTTGCTCCAACAGGGCGTGGCCGAACAACAACAGGCGGGCCTGCCCCCAGAGGGGTCGCAAGGGGCCGAACAGATCGACCCAGCGGCGCTCCTGCAGGGCCTGCCACAGGGGATCGGGGGCCTGCAAGAGCGCGCCGTTCTCATCCAGCAACGTCAGGGCGTCTCGCACCGGCCCGCGCAGGGAGCGGCTGTCGGCCGGGCCCCGGGTCGGTTGGACCAGCTCACGGACATGCAGGTCGTTGAGCCGCTGTTTGGCCTGGGGCCAATGCAACCAACCCAGGCCGTTGAAAAAGTCGTGAAGGTTGTCGCGGGTCGGCACCAGGCCTTGATCGTGGATGCCCTGCTCATAGGCGGCGGCACCGGCGGCCTGGGTCTGCGGCTGGAAGCGGCACGCCAGCCCGGCCGCCAGGGCGGCCTGGTTGAGCGCACCGGCCACCGAAGCCCCGGCCAGCACTGAGGCGGCCAGCGGCTCGCCCACAGCGCGCCAGGGGGCCAGCCAGGGGGCGGCCCAGTCGATGTCGATCAGACCAGGCGCCAAGGCAGGGCTTCGCCAGCGCGCAGCGGTTTGAGTTCGGCCTGGCCGAAAGTGAAGCTTTCGGGCGGGGTCCAGCTTTCGCGCTTCAAGGTGATGTGGCCGGTGTTGCGCGGCAGGCCGTAAAAGTCGGCCCCATTGAAGCTGGCGAAGGCCTCCAGCTGATCCAGCCGGCCCACGCGGTCAAAAGCCTCGGCGTACAGCTCGATGGCGGCGTGCGCCGTGTAGCAGCCGGCACAGCCTGTGGCGTGCTCCTTCAGGTGGGCCGGATGCGGTGCGCTGTCGGTGCCCAGGAAGAAGCGGGGGTTGCCACCGGTGGCCACGTCCACCAGGGCCTGGCGGTGGGTTTCACGCTTGAGCACGGGCAGGCAGTAGTAGTGCGGGCGGATGCCGCCCGTGAAGATGGCGTTGCGGTTGTACAGCAGGTGGTGGGCGGTGATGGTGGCGCCGGTGAAACGGTCCGCCTCCTGCACATACTGAGCGGCTTCGCGGGTGGTGATGTGCTCGAACACGATCTTGAGCTCGGGGAAGTCGCGGCGCAGCGGGATCAGCTGGGTCTCGATGAACACGGCTTCGCGGTCGAACAGGTCAATGTCGGACGAGGTGACCTCGCCATGCACCAGCAACAGCAGGCCCTCGCGCTGCATGGCCTCCAGCGTGGGGTAGATCTTGCGCAGGTCGGTCACGCCCGCGTCGCTGTTGGTGGTCGCCCCGGCGGGGTAGAGCTTGCAGGCCACGACACCGGCGGCCTTGGCACGCACGATCTCCTCGGGCGGCAGCTTGTCGGTGAGGTACAGCGTCATCAGCGGCTCGAAGTTCAAGCCGGCCGGCACGGCGGCGCGGATGCGGTCACGGTAGGCCAGCGCCTGCTCGGCCGTGGTCACCGGGGGCTTGAGGTTGGGCATGATGATGGCGCGCCCGAACTGGGCGGCCGTGTGTGGCACCACGGTGTTCAGCGCGTCGCCATCGCGCACATGAAGGTGCCAGTCGTCGGGGCGGGTGATCTTGAGGAGGTCGGTCATGGGCGGGGATTTTCGCACTCCTGGGCCAGGGGCGCCCCGCACCAGAGCCCTGCCTGGGCTCTTAGACCGTGAAATGCCCGGCCGCCTCGGGCTGGTATTCGATCGACACGATGACCCAGCAGGCCTCGCGCCCATCGGGGGTCTGCCACTGCACCTGCTGGCCCACCGGCCAGCCCAGCAGGGCCAGCCCCACGGGCGACAGCACTGACAACTGCCCTTTTTCAGGCCGGGCCTCGGCGGGGTAGGCCAGCGTGATGTGGCGCAGCGGCCCCCCGTCGACAGGTTTCACCGTGACACGCGACTGCATGGTCACGACACCGCGCGGGATGTCGCGCGATGGCACGACGTCTGACTCGTCAAGCACGGTGGCCAGGGCGCTGGCCAGGGGTTCGGGCAGGGGTTGGCGCTCACGCAGGCGACGCAGGCGCACCTCGTCGAGTTCGGTCAACACGCGGTGTTCGGCCGCTGGCGAGGGGTGGGGGGCAAAAGGTTTGGAATCCATGGTCAGTTCGCTCAGGCAAGAATTCAGACAGAGAGTCACCGGCGTGGACCGGCCGGCTCGGTGGCTGGCGGCTGGGCTTCAAGGCCAGGCCGCACTGAGGGCCCGGCGATTCAGCCAAAACGAACGAACGAATCACCGGGCTCGGGGGTCTGCGGCGAGGACGCCGCGGCGCAAGGGGTGAAGTCGGATTGGATTCATGAACAAGCATCTTAGAAGCGGAAGGCCGCTCCAGTGTTTCAACCTGTAAATGGCGTGGAATGAACCCGGGGTCACCGGGGTGCCAACGGGCACAAGACGCTACAAATGGTAAGACGATAATACCGATGCGCGCCTGGTGGATTCACCGCTACCATGGCCCGCGGTCGTCGCCGAGGCTGTTATCCGGGCCCTGCAGCGAACCGGCCCTCTGCTGCGCGCCATCCGCGTGCCGCGTTCCTGCGTTCTTTTGCCAACCCTGTTGCCCAACATGTCCTCTTCTCCAGCCAAGCCGCCCGAGCTTGA
The DNA here is from genome assembly GCF_058791075.1 of Curvibacter sp. EU05-FHT14A10. NCBI lineage: Bacteria > Pseudomonadati > Pseudomonadota > Betaproteobacteria > Burkholderiales > Comamonadaceae > Curvibacter > Curvibacter sp. EU05-FHT14A10. The sequence goes on along the minus strand of NZ_JBYTDE010000008.1, from coordinate 42,511 downwards.
CCCCGCCAACCTGCCTGAACCAGAAGCCGACGAACCCACGCGCGTGCCCCTGGCCATCGAAGACTGGCTGACCGTGCTGATCATGGCGGCCCTGGCCCTGATCACCTTTGCCAATGTGCTGGTGCGCTATTTCACCAACTCCTCGTTTGCCTGGACCGAGGAGTTCTCGGTTTTCCTGATGATTGTGTTGGCCCTGGTGGCCGGCTCGGCTGCGGTGGCGCGCGACCGCCACATCCGCATCGAGTATTTCTCGGACAGCGGCTCGATGGCGCGCCGGCGCGGCCTGGCCTGCTTTGGAGCCCTGATGGTGGCCCTGCTGTTCGGCGCGATCGCCGTGTTGAGCGTGCGCGTGGTGTGGGACGACTACCGCTTCGGCGAAACCTCACCCGGCATCGGGGTGCCGCAATGGTGGTATTCGATCTGGATGCCGATCATCTCGGCGGCCATCAGCCTGCGGGCCTTCGGCCTGTTCCTGCGCCGCCTGCGCGGTGCCGTGGCCGAGGTGGAGGCCCAACCATGATTGCCACCCTGTTGTTCATCGCCTTCCTGGCCATGATGCTGGCCGGCGTGCCCATCGGGGCCTCGCTGGGCCTGGCCGGTACGGCCGCCATCGCTGCCGCCAACCTGGACGCCCAATGGTTTGGCCTGCTGGCCGTGCCGCAGAACTTCTATGCCGGCCTGGGCAAGTACCCGCTGCTGGCGATCCCCATGTTTGTGCTGGTGGGCTCGATCTTCGACCGCTCGGGCGTGGCCCTGCGGCTGGTCAATTTCGCCGTGGCCATCGTGGGGCGCGGCCCCGGCATGCTGCCCCTGGTGGCGATTGCCGTGGCCATGTTCCTGGGTGGCATCTCGGGCTCGGGCCCGGCCAATGCCGCCGCCGTGGGCGGCGTGATGATCGCGGCCATGTCGCGCGCCGGCTACCCTGCCAGCTTCTCGGCCAGCGTGGTGGGTGCCGCGGCGGCCACCGACATCCTGATCCCGCCCTCCGTTGCTTTCATCGTGTATTCGGTGCTGGTGCCCGGGGCCTCGGTGCCGGCCCTGTTCGCCGCCGGCATGGTGCCCGGTGTGCTGGCCGGCCTGGCGCTGATCGTGCCCGCCGTGTGGATGGCACGCAAACACAAGATGGGCGCCCTCGAATCGAGCCTGCCCCGCCCCGCTTTCTGGAAGAGCCTGCGCGAAGCGGTGTGGGGTCTGGCGGCCCCGGTGCTGATCCTGGGCGGCATGCGCGCCGGCTGGTTCACGCCGACCGAGGCCGCCGTGGTGGCCGTGTTCTACGGCTTGTTCGTGGGCATGTTCATCCACCGCACGATCCGCTTCCGCGACCTGTTCGTGATCCTGCGCGAGTCGGGCGAGCTGTCGGCGGTGATCCTGATCGTGGTGTCGCTGGCCGGCATCTTTGCCTACTCGCTGTCCACCCTGGGCATCATCGACCCCGTGACCCGGGCCATCGTGAACTCGGGCTTGGGCGAATATGGCGTGCTGGCGCTGCTGATTCTGCTGCTGATCACGGTGGGCATGTTCCTGGACGGGGTGTCGATCTTCCTGATCTTCGTGCCCCTGCTCCTGCCCATCGTGCAGTACTACAAATGGGACCCGGTGTGGTTTGGCGTCATCCTGACGCTGAAGGTGGCACTGGGTCAGTTCACCCCGCCGCTGGCGGTCAACCTGATGGTGTCCTGCCGCATTGCCAAGGTGCGCATGGAAGAGACCGTGCAATGGGTGGGCTGGATGCTGTTCTCGATGTTCCTCATCATGGTGCTGGTGATTGCCTTCCCCGAGCTGGCCCTGTGGCTGCCGAGGCAGATGGGCTATTGAAAGCCGCCCACCCGCTCGTTCATACCGATTCAGATCTGTCCCATTCGATTCGACCCAAGGAGACCTTCATGACGAAAAACACTTTCCAGACTTTCAAGCGCACTTTGCTGGCGCTGGCCGTGGGCAGCGTGGCCCTGGCGGCGCTGCCGGGCACGGCCTCGGCGCAGAACTACAAGTCCGAGTACCGGATGTCCCTGGTGCTGGGCCCGGCCTTCCCCTGGGGCAAGGGCGGCGAGATCTGGGCCAACAAGGTGCGTGAACGCACCCAGGGTCGCATCAACATCAAGCTGTACCCGGGTGTGTCGCTGATCCAGGGCGATCAGACACGTGAATTCAGCGCCCTGCGCCAGGGCGTGATCGACATGGCCGTGGGCTCGACCATCAACTGGTCGCCCCAGGTCAAGCAGCTCAACCTGTTTTCGCTGCCCTTCCTGATGCCCGACTACGCTGCCGTGGACTCGCTGACCCAGGGCGATGTCGGCAAGAACCTGTTCAAGGTGCTGGATCAGGCTGGCGTGATGCCCCTGGCCTGGGGCGAGAACGGCTACCGCGAGATCTCGACCTCCAAGCTGCCGATCAAGAAGCCCGAAGACCTCAAGGGCCTGAAGATCCGCGTGGTGGGCTCGCCCCTGTTCCTGGACACCTTCAGCGCCCTGGGCGCCAACCCCACCCAGATGAGCTGGGCCGATGCCCAGCCCGCACTCGCCAGCGGTGCAGTGGATGGTCAGGAAAACCCGATCTCGATCTTCACGGCCGCGAAGCTGCACACCGTGGGCCAGAAGTACGTGACGATGTGGGGCTACATCTGCGACCCGCTGGTGTTCGTGGTCAACAAGGACATCTGGAACTCCTGGACCCCGGCCGACCGTGAGATCGTTCGCCAGGCCGCGCTGGATGCCGGCAAAGAAGAAACCGCCCTGGCCCGCAAGGGCCTGGTCGAGGCCGACAAGCCGCTGCTCAAGGAAATCGCGGGCCACGGCGTGAACGTGGTGCAACTCAGCGCGGCCGAGCGCGAGGCTTTTGTGAAGGCCACCCGCCCGGTGTACGACAAATGGAAGAACACCGTCGGCGCCGATCTGGTGACCCAGGCCGAGAAGGCCATCGCGGCGCGGAAGTGATCTCAGGCCTGCGGCCTGCAAGGCCGCGGGCCCATACAAAAAGCCCCGCCCGGAATCCCGGCGGGGCTTTCTTTTTGGAGCGCTCGCAGCGCAGCCGGCCTCAGTGCTGCAGGATCTTGTTGAGGAAGTCCTTGGTGCGGGGCTGGCGTTCGTCGGGCTTGTTGAAGAAATCGTCCTTGGAGCAGTCCTCGAGGATCTTGCCACCCACGTCCATGAAGATCACGCGGTTGCTGACCTTGCGCGCAAAGCCCATTTCGTGCGTGACCACCATCATGGTCATGCCTTCCTTGGCCAGGCCCACCATCACATCGAGCACCTCGCCCACCATCTCGGGGTCGAGCGCCGAGGTGGGTTCGTCAAACAGCATCACGATCGGGTCCATCGACAGAGCACGGGCAATCGCCACACGCTGCTGCTGGCCGCCCGAGAGCTGACCGGGAAACTTGTCCTTGTGGGCGATCAGGCCCACGCGCTCCAGGTACTTCAGCCCCTGCTTCTTCGCTTCGTCAGGGCTGCGGCCCAGCACCTTGACCTGGGCGATGGTCAGGTTCTCGGTCACCGACAGGTGCGGGAACAGCTCGAAATGCTGGAACACCATGCCCACCTTGCTGCGCAGCTTGGGCAAGTCGGTCTTGGGGTCATGCACCGCCGTGCCATTGACGTAGATCTCGCCCTTCTGGAAGGGTTCGAGCGCGTTGATGGTCTTGATCAAGGTGGACTTGCCCGAGCCCGAGGGCCCGCACACCACCACCACTTCGCCTTTGTTGATGCTGGTGGAGCAGTCGTTCAGCACCTGAAAGCTGCCATACCACTTGGAAACGTTCTTGAGTTCAATCATGGAAATTTCTCACTCTCAATGCCGCGTCAGCGGATGATGGCAATCTTCTTGTGCAGGTGCTTGACCAGCGTGGACAGGGCAAAGCAGATCACGAAATAGACCACGGCGGCGAGCACGTAGGCCTCGATCGGACGGCCGTAGTTCTTGCCCGCGGTCTCGAAGCCCTTGAGCATGTCGTAGGCGCCGATGGCATACACCAGCGAGGTGTCCTGGAACAGGATGATGGTCTGGGTCAGCAGCACCGGCAGCATGTTGCGGAAGGCCTGCGGCAGGATCACCAGCTTCATGTTCTGGCCATAGGTCATGCCCAGTGCCTGCCCAGCAAAGACTTGCCCGCGCGGGATCGACTGGATGCCGGCGCGCATGATCTCGCTGAAGTAGGCCGCCTCGAAGGCGATGAAGGTGATGGTGGCCGACACCTCGGCCCCGATGGGGCGCCCGATGGCAAACGGCGCCAGCAGGAACACCCACAGGATGACCATGACCAGCGGAATGCTGCGCATGCCGTTGACATAGATGGTGGCCGGTACATCCAGCACCTTCTTGCCTGACAGGCGCATCAGCGCCAGCACCGTGCCAAAGATCACGCCGCCAATGGTGGACACCACGGTCAGCAGGATGCTGAAGTAGAAGCCCTTGGCGACGAACTTGCTGATGAGGTCCCAACTGTAGAACGAGAGATCGAAATTCATCAGTGTCCCCCTCCGGTGCCGCCCTGGACAATGAAGCCGGGGACTCGCGAACGCTTTTCGATGAAGGCCATGAGCCGGTTGATCACAAAGGCCGAGATCACGTACAGGCCGGTCACGGCGATGTAGACCTCGATGCCGCGCGAGGTCTCTTCCTGCGCCTGCATGGCGAACATGGTCAGCTCAGACACCGAGACGGCAAAGGCCACCGACGAGTTCTTGAAGATGTTCATGGTCTCGCTGGTGAGCGGCGGGATGATGATGCGAAACGCCATCGGCAAGATCACATAGCGGTAGTACTGCGGCGTGGTGAAGCCCAAGGCCATGCCGGCATAGCGCTGACCGCGCGGCAGGGCCTGGATGCCGGCACGCACCTGCTCGGCGATCCGCGCCGAGGTGAAGATGCCCAGGGCCAGCACCACCAGGATGAAGCTCGGCACCTCTTTGAGGGCCGGCACAAATGCAGGGATCACGTGGTACCAGAGGAAGATCTGGACCAGCAGCGGAATATTGCGAAACAGCTCAACCCAGGCATTGCCGAGTCGGGTGAGCCAGGGGCTGTCCGGCAGGGTGCGGATGGTGCCGATCACCGACCCCAGGATCAGGGCCACTGCCAGGGCCAGCAAGGCCACAGACACGGTCCAGCCCCAGGCCGACAGCATCCATTGCCAGTAGGTCGGGTAAGCCCCGCCGGGGTCTTGCAGGAAGACTTCCCATTGCCAGTTCATGGCCATACAGGCTTCTCCAGTTTGAAAATTGAAAACAGGGAACCGGCCAGGCCCACATCGGCCATGGCAGCCACCAGGCTGCCAGGCAGAGGCCCAGCCGGGGCGGGCGTCAGCTCACCCAGGGGGCAGGCGGACGCCGCAAAACGCCATCACTTCTTGGCGTAGTCTTCGGCGGGCTTGTCGTTGGGGTTGGCCCAGGCGGCCTTGGTGGCCTCGCTGGCCGGCAGGCCCACGCGGGTGTTCTTCGGCGGGATGGGTTGCACGAACCACTTGTCGTACAGCTTGGCCAGCTCACCCGACTTGGCCAGATCCTTGATGGTGTCGTCGCCGATCTTCTTGAAGGCCGGGTCGTCCTTGCGCACCATGATGCCGATGGGCTCGACGTTCAGCACTTCGCCCACGATCTTGTAGTCGGCCGGGCTCTTGGAGGTGGCGATGTTGCCCGCCAGGATCTGCGCATCCATCACGAAGGCATCGGCGCGGCCCGATTCGAGCAGCAGGAAGCTGTCGGCGTGGTCCTTGCCGAAGACTTCCTTGAAGTCGACGCCGGTGGCGCGCTCATGCTTGCGCAGCAATTGCACGGAAGTGGTGCCTGTGGTGGTCGCCACGTTCTTGCCATTGAGCTGGGCGATGCCGGTGATGCCCGAAGCCGCCTTGACCGCGATGCGCACTTCTTCGACGTAGGCGGTGTCCAGGAACGACACGTCCTTCTGGCGGGCCACGTTGTTGGTGGTCGAGCCGCACTCGATGTCCACGGTGCCGTTCTGCACCAGCGGGATGCGGTTTTGCGAAGTGACCGAGACGTACTTCACTTCGAGCTTCTTGCCCACGGCCTTTTCGACGTTGCCGACGATGCGCTGGCACAGCTCGACGTGGTAGCCCACGTACTTGCCATCACCCAGCGTGTAGGACAGTGCACCCGAGGAATCGCGCACACCCATGGTGATGGCGCCCGACGCCTTGACCTTGGCCAACGTGTCATTGGCTTGGGCCAGGACGCTGCCCGTCGCCAGGGCGGCGACTGCAAAAGCGAGCAAATGTTTCTTCATGGAATCTCCTAGGAATGGGAACGATGAGATTAAGGGAAGGGTAAATTTTAGGGAACCAGCACCCAGGGAATACCCGGCGTCCCAGCATGCAAAAAATGCACTGAAGGACTCATTTCCTGGCCACTCCGGGTTGCGCTACCCATCCCGCCATGCAAGCCCGCCAACTCAATGACAGGACTGGGCATGGGGATGATCCAGGCAAGCAGCCTTTGTGCCAGGGCAGACGCCCAATGCGAGGGATCAGGACAAATCAGGGGAAAAGTAGACCATTCAGGCCATCGCAGCGCGGGCCGCACCGGTATCCAGATGAATGGTTTGCATGAAAGAAGAAGTGGCTTGTCTCGGCACCGTGACGCATGGTGATGGTCCTGTTGTTCTAAGAACCTGTCACGCCTGTGTCTTGGACAGGCGGCAGGTTGGTGGGCCCAGACTGTAGAGAAGCGCCAGACCCAAGGCCAATGCCGGATTAAATGGCCCTCATGCAAAAAAAGCATGAGGCGCCCGATCATCTTGCGGCCGATTCATCTGGACGCACCGTGTTGGCCACCAGATAGCGCCAAAGGGCTTCGGCACGGTCCTTGGGCGCCTCGCGTCCGGCCGCCTGGGCGGAGGGCCGTTCGCGGTAGGCACGCAACTCCATGGTGATCTGCAGCGGCGGGGCGTCGGGCGGCAAGGCACTGACCAGGCGCCGCGCCCGCAGGTCCTTGCGCACCGCGCTGTAGGGCAGAAACGCCACGCCATGACCTTCCAGCGCCATGGCCTTGAGGCCTTCGGCCATGTCGGTCTCGTACACGCGGTCCAGGTGGATGGCGGTGCCCGACTGTTTGAGCATCAGCTCGACCATGCGCCCCAGGTAGGCGTCGGGGGCATACCCCAGGTAGGGCAAGAGCTGGCCGGGGCGGCCCGGCAGCAGGTACATGGGGCGGCCATCGGCATCGGGCTTCACGTAGGGGGCCAACACCTCCTCGCCCAGGCTCACCATGTCGTAGCGATCGGGATCGATCTGAAAGGGCTGCGAGGGATGGTAGTAGGCGATCAGCAGATCGCAACTGCCCTCGACCAGCCGCAGCACCGCGTCGTGCACGTTGAGGGCAATCAGGCGGCTCTTGAGTGGCCCGAATTTCTCACGCAGGGTGGTCACCCAGGTCGGGAAGAAGGTGAAGGCCAACGTGTGCGGCACCGCAAACTCGACCACGTCCTTGCCCGCGCTGGTGTGGCCGCGCAGCATGGCGCGGGTGGTCTGCAGCGACTGCAGCATCTCCAGCGACTGCGCATACAGCGTTTCGCCGGCCGGTGTCAGGCGCGTGGGATAGGAGCTGCGATCCACCAGATCTGCCCCGGCCCAGGCCTCCAGCGCCTGGATGCGGCGCGAGAACGCCGGCTGGGTCACGTGCCGCAATTGGGCCGACCGGCTGAAACTGCGGGTCTCGGCCAGGCTGACAAAGTCTTCAAGCCATTTGGTTTCCATGGGGGGCGATTATGAGCCGCCCCAGAGCACCGTGATCAGACCGGCGCCACCACGCCTTGCCCGGAATAATGCCCCTTGACGTTGGCCAGGAATTGGTTCACCGAGCGCTGCACGGCTTCGGGCGACCAGCCGGCCACATGGGGCGTGAGCACCACATTGGGCAGGTCGATCAGTTCGGCCGGGGGCTGGGGCTCGCTTTCGTACACATCCAGGCCGGCCGCGCCCAGGCGGCCCTCCCGCAGGGCCTGCGCCAGCGCAGCGGTGTCGACCACACTGCCGCGCGCGATGTTGACCAGCACGCCGCGGGGGCCCAGCGCGTCCAGCACAGGCCCGTTCACCAGGTGCCGGGTGGCAGGGCCGCCCGGGGTGGCCACCACCAGGAAGTCGGCCCAGTCGGCCAAGGCCTGCAACTGGTCGAAGTAACGGTAGCTCACACCCTCGCGCGGGCTGCGGTTGTGGTAGCCCACCTCGATGTCAAAACCCTCGGCCCGGCGCGCGATCTTGCGCCCGATGGTGCCCAGGCCCAGCAGGCCCAGGCGACGCCCCGACACATTGGGTGGCAGGGGGATGGCCTCGCGCCAGACCCCTTGGCGGGTCAGCGCATCCAGGCGCGGGATGCCGCGCACGGCGGCCAGCAGCAGGCCCAGGGCGTGGTCGGCCACGCAGTCGTCATTGGTGCCGGCGCCATTGGCCACCACCACCCCACGCTGGCGCGCATGGGCGACGTCGACCATCTCGTAGCCCGCGCCGAGGGCACAGATCAGTTGCAATTGCGGCATGCGGTCCATCTCGGTGGCGGTCAGACCGACCGCGCCCACGGTCAGCACCACCTGCACCTGCGCACCGTGCTCAGCCACGGCGGCGGCGCGCTCGGCCGGGCTGGGGGCGTAGATCACCTGCAGCAGCTCGCCCATCTGGGCTCGGTGCTCTTCAGACAAGAAGTGAAGGGCCAACAACAAGGGCTTGGTCGGATTCATGGCATGAACTCAAAAAACAAAGGAATGAAAACTCAAATCGGCGCCGGGTGCGGGTCACTCACCGCTTTGCTGCAGCGCCCACATGCGGGCGTAGCGGCCCTGCTGGGCCAGCAAATCTGCATGGGCTCCGCGCTCGATGATGCGGCCGCCCTCCATCACCAGGATCTCGTGCGCATCGACCACCGTGGAGAGCCGGTGTGCGATCACCAGCGAAGTCTTGTTGCGGGCCACCGAGCTCAACTCGGCCTGGATGGCGCGCTCGTTGGCCGAATCCAGCGCCGAGGTGGCCTCGTCAAAGATCAGGATGGGCGGGTTTTTCAACAGCGTGCGCGCAATCGCCACCCGCTGCTTCTCGCCGCCCGAAAGCTTCAGGCCACGCTCGCCCACCAGGGTCTGGTAGCCCGCTGGCGATGCGGCAATGAAGTCGTGGATGCGGGCCGCGCGGGCGGCCGCCTCCACCTCGGCCTGGCTGCTGCCGGGGCGGCCATAGGCGATGTTGTAGGCCACGGTGTCGTTGAACAGCACGGTGTCCTGCGGCACGATGCCGATGGCCTGACGCACGCTGGCCTGGGTCACGGCGCGGACATCGAGCCCACCAATCGTGATGCGGCCCTGCTGCACGTCATAAAAGCGATACAGCAGCCGCGCCAGGGTCGACTTGCCCGAGCCCGAAGGGCCCACCACCGCAACGGTCTTGCCAGCCGGCACGACAAAGCTCACGCCTTGCAAAATCGAGCGTCCGCCCTGGGGGTCGTAGGCGAAGTGAACGTTCTCAAAACGCAGCTCGGGCGCCTCGCCAGGCTGCAGCGGCGTGGCGCCCGGCGCATCGGCCACCTCGCGCTCGCGCTCCATCAGGGTGAACATCTTGTCGAGATCGGTCAGGCTCTGTTTGATCTCACGGTAGATCACGCCCAGAAAATTCAAGGGCACATAGAGCTGGATCATGAAGGCGTTGACCATCACCAGGTCGCCCAGCGTCATGCGGCCATCGACCACGCCCTGGGTGGCCCGCCACAGCATGGCCACGAGGCCGACCGCAATGATCAGCTGCTGCCCGGTGTTGAGCATGGACAGCGTGGTCTGAGCCTTCAGCCGGGCACGGCGCAGGCGCTCCAGGCTTTCGTCGTAGCGCCGGGCCTCGAAGGTCTCGTTGTTGAAGTACTTGACGGTCTCGTAATTGAGCAGCGAATCCACGGCCCGGGTGTGGGCCGCCGAATCGAACTCGTTGGCCTGGCGCCGGTACTGGGTGCGCCACTCGGTGACCTTGACCGTGAACACAATGTAGAAGGCCAGCGCAGCCAGGGTGATCCAGGCAAACCAGACATCAAACTTGACGGCCAGGATGGACAGCACCAGGGTCACCTCGATCAGCGTGGGCACGATGCTGTAGAGCGAGTACGAGATCAGCGACTCGATGCCGCGCACGCCGCGCTCGATGTCGCGCGTCATGCCGCCGGTCTGGCGCTCCAGGTGAAAACGAAGGCTCAGCGCATGCAGGTGTTCGAAGGTCTGCAGCGCGATGCTGCGCGCCGCCCCTTGGGTGGCCTTGGCAAACACCAGCTCGCGCAGCTCGGTGAACAGCGAGGTCGACAAGCGCAAGCCCCCGTAGGCCAGCAGCAAGGCGGCCGGCACCACCAGCACAGCCTGCGGATCGCCCGGCTTGAACGACATCGCGTCCACCAGCGACTTGAGCAGCACCGGCACACCCACATTGGCCAGCTTCGCCCCCACCATGAAGCCCAGTGCGGCCAGCACACGCCATTTGTACTGCCACAGGTAGGGGAAAAGCCGTGCCAGCGTCTGCCAGTCGCGGGAGGGTGAACGGTCACCTTGAGGGATGGACGCAGGGGGTGAGGATTCGCCAGAGCGGCGCATAGGGGACAATTCCAAGCTTGTGAAACCAAGAGATTGTGCCCATGTCCGACCAACCCAGTGCCCAGCGGGCCTTTGAAGAACCCCTGCCGCAAGACAAGGAGCTGGTGCTCAAGGTCATTCCGATGCCAGCCGACTGCAATGCCAACGGCGACATCTTCGGCGGCTGGGTCATGGCCCAGGTCGACCTGGCCGGCTCGGTGCTGCCGGCGCGCTACGCCCAGGGCCGCATGGCCACCGTGGCGGTGAATGAGTTCATCTTCAAGCAACCCGTGCGGGTGGGCGACATCCTGTCGTTCTACGCCTCGATGGAGCGCATCGGCCGCACCTCGATGACGGTGCGGGTCGAAGTGTTTGCCGAGCGCTTCCGGTCACAGGGCCAGTACATCAAGGTGACCCATGCCACGCTGACCTATGTGGCCATCGATGAGCAGGGCCGCCCGCGCGAGATTCCGCGCAGCTGAAGCCGCCTCCTCTACCTCAGGCGCGCTCACTGCGATAGCGCCTTTTCCCCGATAGGCAGAGCCCGGCTGCGGGCCTCAACATGCGCCTGCAGGCCGACGCTGGCAAATGCATGGCACATGCATGGCACATGCATGGCACATGCTCAGGGTTAGCCCCGAGTGTGTGGCCTCGGCCCGCACCGCTACATTATTTATGCCAAGCAATCGCTTGGCATAAATCATTGGGGAGCCGATGTGCAATTCGTGCAACTGCTGATCAGCGGGGTCTCTCAGGGCTGCATCTACGGCCTGATCGCGCTGGGCTTTGTGCTCATCTACAAGGCCACTGAAACCGTGAGCTTTGCCCAGGGTGAGTTGATGATGCTGGGCGCCTTCTGCGGCCTGGGCCTGATGACGGTGCTGGGCTTCCCCTTCTGGCTCGCGGTGCCGGCCACCCTGGTGGCGATGGGCCTGTTCGGCATCGTGCTGGAGCGCGCCGTGGTGCGCCCCATCCTGGGGCAGCCCGCGTTTTCAGTGGTGATGCTCACCATCGGAATCGGCTACGTGCTGCGCGGCCTGGTCACGATGATCCCGAACATCGGCACAGAAACCCACACCCTGCCCGTGCCCTACAAGGACCTGAGCCTGAGCCTGGGCGGACTGGTGCTGAACGCCGAGCAGGCCGTGGTGATCGCCGCCACCGCCGTGCTGTGCACCGGCTTGTTTGCCATGTTCCGCTACAGCAAGCTGGGCATCGCCATGCAGGCGGCCTCGCAGAACCAGCTGGCGGCCTACTACATGGGCATTCCGGTGAAACGACTCAATGGCCTGGTATGGGGGCTGGCCGCGGCCGTGGCCTCGGTGGCAGGCCTGCTGCTGGCACCCATCACCTTCGTGCACGCCAACATGGGGTTCATCGGCCTGAAAGCCTTCCCGGCGGCCGTGGTCGGGGGTTTCGGCAGCCTGCCCGGGGCGATTGTCGGCGGGCTGGTGATCGGCATCGTCGAATCACTGTCGGGCTTCTACCTGCCCGAAGGCTTCAAGGACATCGCGGCCTACATCGTGGTGTTGCTGATGCTGATGTTGAAGCCCAATGGCCTGTTCGGCGACAAGCTGCGTAAGAAAGTCTGACCCACCATGCGCTTTCTGTTCAAGACCGATTACGACCAGGACATCCGCCTGGCCAAACATGGCGGCCACCGCTTCTGGTACGGGCTCTTGCTGCTGGCCTTGCTGGCGGCGCCCTGGCTGGTACCCGAGTACTGGCTGGCCCAACTCACCTTTGTGCTGATCTACGGCATCGTGGGCCTGGGACTGATGCTGCTGGCAGGCTTCACGGGCCTGTTCTCCATGGGGCATGCCGCTTTCCTGGGGGTGGGGGCGTATACGCAGGCCGCGCTGTGCGGCCTGGGCTGGCCGTTTCCGCTGGCCCTGGCCTGCGCCGCCGCACTGTCGGCCGCCGCGGGCCTGCTGGTGGGCCTGCCGGCCTTGCGGGTCAAGGGCATCTACCTGGGCATGGCCACGCTGTCCTTCGGCTTCATCGTCGAGGAGGTGTTCGCCCGCTGGGAGAGCGTGACCGGGGGCAATGCCGGCAAGCATGTGCAGGCCCCCGACTTCTTCGGCTGGAAGGCCGACAGCGCCGAATCGTTCTACTTTGTCTGCCTGGTGATCGCCGTGGCCAGCACACTGGGCATCCTGAACCTGCTGCGCTCACCCACCGGACGGGCCTTCGTGGCCATCCGCGATTCGGAAATTTCAGCCCAGAGCATGGGCATCCACCTGGCCCGCTACAAAAGCCTGTCGTTTGCACTGTCGGCCGCCCTGGCAGGCATGGGCGGGGCGCTGTATGCGCACAAACTGCAATTCATCTCGCCCGACCAGTTCGACATCCTGCAGTCGATCGACCTGCTGCTGATGATCGTGATCGGCGGCCTGGGTTCGGTGCATGGTGCGTTTCTGGGGGCCCTGTTCCTGATCTCGATGCCACAGGTGATCGCCCTGTCCAAAGATTCGCTGCCGGATGCCATCGCCCAGGCCCCCGGCCTGCAAGGCCTGGTCTACGGTGTGGTGCTGATCGCCTTCGTGCTGTTCGAGCCCCTGGGCCTGTATGGGCGCTGGCTCAAGGTGCGCACCTGGCTGCAGATGTTCCCGTTCTATCGCAAGGGCATGTTCAAGCGCCAGAAGTCCTTCCAGAAGTCCGACCGTTTGAAATGAGGCCACCGATGGACAGCAACATCCTTCTATCGGCCCGAGATCTCAGCGTGCGCTTCGGTGGCGTGCTGGCGGTCAACAAGGTCAGCTTCGAGGTGCGCCAGGGCGAGGTCTTCACCTTGATCGGACCCAATGGCGCGGGCAAGACCACGGTGTTCAACCTGATCAGCCGCATCTACACCCCCACCAGCGGCGAGATCGACTACGCCGGCCCCGAGGGCCCGTTGCGCCTGACCGATCGCCCACCACACCAGATCGCCCGACTGGGCATTGCGCGCACCTTCCAGAACATTGAGTTGTTCGAGCACGCCACCGTGTTGCACAACTTGCTGATCGGGCGGCACACCCACCGCGACAGCGGACTGTGGAGCGATCTGTTTTTCACCCGCCGCACCCGCGAGGCCGAACTGCGGGCCCGGCGAAAGGCCGAAGAGGTGATCGACCTGCTGGACTTGCAACACCACCGCGATGCCCTGGTGGCCGGCCTGCCCTACGGGGTGCGCAAGGTGGTCGAGCTGGCACGCGCCCTGTGCACCGAGCCACGCCTGCTGCTGCTCGATGAGCCGTCGTCGGGCCTCAACGTCGAAGAAACCGAAGACATGGCCTACTGGATCCAGGACATCCAGAAAGAGCTGGGCATCACGGTGCTGATGGTTGAACACGACATGACCCTGGTCTCACGCGTGTCCGACCGGGTGCTGGCCATGAACCAGGGCGAGGTGCTGGCCCTGGGCAGCCCGCGCGAGGTGCAGACCCACCCGGGCGTGGTCGAGGCCTACCTGGGCACCATCGATGACGTGAGCAACTTGCGCCGGCCCACCGGTACCGGGGCCCGGTTTGAAAGGAAAGCCGCATGAGCGCCACCCTGGCCCAGCCAGACACCGCCCGCTCCGCCCTGCCCAGCCCGACCGCAGACGCGGCACCGGCGCTGCTGCAACTGCTCAATGTGGAAAGCGCCTACGGCCCGATCAAGGCCATCCGGGGCGTCAGCCTGCAGGTGCGCGAAGGCGAGATCGCCACCGTGCTGGGCTCCAATGGCGCGGGCAAGAGCACCATTCTGAAAACCATCTCCGGCATCATCGACCCGCGCAAGGGCTCGATCAGCTTCCGCGGCCAGGACATCACGGCCCGCGACCCCTCGGCCATCGTGCGCCTGGGCCTGTCCCATGTGCCCGAAGGGCGCGAGGTGTTCCCGCTGCTTTCGGTGCGCGACAACCTGCTGATGGGCGCCTACACCCGGCACGACCGCGATGCGGTGGCGCGCGACATCGAGGCAGTGTATGGCTACTTTCCCATCCTGCGCGAACGCGCCACCCAGGAGGCGGGGCTGCTCTCGGGCGGCCAGCAGCAGATGCTGGCCATCTCGCGCGCCCTCATGGCCCAGCCCTCGCTGATCCTGCTCGATGAACCCAGCCTGGGCCTGAGCCCCAAGCTGACCAAGGAGATCTTCGAGATCGTGGTGCGCATCAACCGCGAACGCGGCACCACCATCTTGCTGGTTGAGCAGAACGCCAACATGGCGCTGAACGCCGCCGACCATGGCTATGTGCTGGAAAGCGGGCGCATCGTGATGGAAGACAGCTGCGAACGCCTGCGCGAGAAGGACGATATCAAGGAGTTCTACCTCGGTCTCAAAGACGAAGGCGTGCGCGGCGAGCGACGCTGGAAAAAGAAAAAGAACTGGAGGTAAGCCATGACCGGACTCTGGAAACCCGACCGCCTGCAAGCCAGCACCGACATCGTGGTGCCGGGCGACACCATCCCGGCCCTGTTCTGGAACGCGGTCGAGCGCCGTGGCCCGCAGGTGTGGATGCGACAGAAAGAGCTGGGCATCTGGCGCAGCTGGACCTGGGCCCAGACGGCCGAGGCGGTGCGCGAGATCGCAGGCGGGCTGATGAGCCTGGGCTTCGCCCCCGGCGACACCGCCTCCATCCTGTCCAACACGGTGATCGAATGGGTGCTGGCCGATCTCGCCGTGCTCAGCGCGGGGGGCGTGGCCAATGGCATCTACCCCACGGACGCCGCCCCCCAGGTGCACTACCTGTGCGAAGACTCGCGCACCACCGTGCTGTTCGTGGAAGACGACGAACAGCTCGACAAGGCACTGGAGGTGCGCGAGCGTTTGCCCCTGTTGCGCCAGATCGTGGTTTTTGACATGAAGGGCCTGCGCGAACTGGCAGACCCCGGCGTGATCAGCCTGGACGCGCTGCGCGAGCGCGGCCGCGCCCACCTGCAGCAGCACGCGGGCGAGCTGGAGCGCCGCGTTCAGGCCTGCCGCCCCGAGGACCTGGCCATCCTGGTCTACACCTCGGGCACCACCGGCAAGCCCAAAGGGGCCATGCACACCCACGCCGGCCTGGTCTACACCGTGCGTGGCTACAACACCCTGATCGCGCGTGACGAGCACGACGAGGCGATGTGCTTTCTGCCCCTGTGCCACATCGCAGAGCGCCTGGGCGGCGAGTACTTTTCGCTGTACACCGGCACCCGGCTCAACTTTGTCGAAAACCCCGAGACCGTGCCCGAAAACGTGCGCGAAATCGCGCCGACCGTGTTCACCGCCGTACCCCGGGTATGGGAGAAGTTCTACTCAGGCGTGATGATCGCGTTGAAGGAATCCAGCGCCTTGCAGCAGGCCGTGTATGCCTGGGCCATCGGCGTCGGCACGCGCATCGCCGACCGGGTGCTGGCCGGCCGGCCCGTGAGCACGGCCCTCAAAGCCCAGTTCACACTGGCGCGCTGGCTGGCGCTGGACAACGTGCGCAAGCTGATCGGTATCCATCGCGCGCGTTTCCTGGTGACCGGGGCCGCCCCCATCTCACCTGAACTGGTCAAGTGGTACCTGGCCCTCGGCGTCCCCATGCTGGAGGTCTGGGGCATGACCGAGACCTGTGGCGCCGCCACGGGCGTGCCGGCCACGCGCATCAAACCTGGCTCGATCGGCCCGGCTGCCGGCTACAACGAAGTGCGGCTGGACCCCGCCACCGGCGAAATCCTGGTGCGCGGCCCCAACGTCTTCAAGGGCTACCTGAACCTGCCCGAAAAGACCGCCGAGACCATCACCCCCGACGGCTGGCTGCACACCGGCGACGTGGGTCAGGTCGATGCCGACGGCTACTACCGCATCACCGACCGCATGAAGGACATCATCATCACCGCCGGTGGCAAGAACATCACCCCGAGCGAACTCGAGAACGAACTCAAGTTCTCGCCCTACATCACCGATGCGGTGGTGATCGGCGACCGCCGCCCCTACCTGACCGTGATCATCATGATCGACCAGGAGAACGTCGAGAAGTACGCCCAGGACCACGACGTGCCCTTCAGCAACTACGCCAGCCTGACCCGAGCCGCCGAAGTGCAGCAGCTGATCCAGGGCGTGATCGACCAGGTGAACACCCGCTTCGCCCGCGTCGAACAGATCAAGAAGTTCTTCCTGCTCGACACCCAGCTCAGCGCCGAGGACGAAGAGCTGACCCCCACCATGAAGCTCAAGCGCCAACTGGTGCAGAAGAAATACGCCGAGCGGATTGAGGCGATGTATTGACCCCTTTGCGGTCAGCCCAGGCGCCACGAGCCTGGGAGCCACAAAGGAGTGGGCAGCCCGCGTGATCAGTGCGGGGTTTTGGGCGCCACCAGCCCGGCCAGAGTCTTGGCGGCATTGGCCCTTGAGAAATGACGCTGGATGTTGGCGCGACCATTGGCGGCCAGGCCGTTCCAGAGTGCTTCATCACCGTAAAGGCGCACGATCTCGTCGGCATAGGCCTGGGGGTCGTCTGCCACCAGCAGGTCCACACCCGGGCGCAGGCCCATGCCTTCGGAGGCCACGCCGGTGGCCACCACGGGCAGGCCGTGGGCCATGGCCTGGTTGACCTTGCCCTTGACGCCCGCACCGTAACGCAGCGGCGCCACCGAGATGCGGGCCTGGGCGATCAGCGGGTTCACGTCTTCCACATAGCCCACGATGTTCACGCCCGGGCCCGTCATGGCCTGGATGCGCGCGGGCATGTGGCTGCCCACCACGGTGAAAATCAGCTCGGGCAGACGCGCATGCACCCGGGGCCAGACCTCGGACAGGAACCACTCCACCGCATCGATGTTGGGTGGGTGCCGGAAGCCACCGATGAAGAGCAGGCCCTCGCGCTCGGCATAGCTCGGCCCGGCGGGCTCGACCTCGTGGATGTTCGACAGGATGCGCACATCCGCGCCCGGCACCTCCCGGCCCAGCACACCGAGTTCGACCGGGCTCACCACCAGGGTGACGTCGCAGGCCCGGATCACGCCCAACTCCTGTTCACGGGTCTTGAGCGCCGTGCCCATCAGGGCCGAGGAGTTCTCCAGCTCGGCCAGGCGCTGCTCGCGCAGGTAGTGCAGGTCGACCGTGTCGAACACGATGCGGGCCTGCGGTGCCCATTCGCGAATGCGCGCCATGTAGGGCGCCGCGATGTAGTGACGGCAGAACAGAATGGTGTCGTACAGCTTGCCGCGCTGCTCCAGCAACTGGGCCACCGAGTTGATGTAGGGCGCAAACCAGACTTCGACTCCGGCCCGCTGCAGTTGGGCCACGTAAGGCTGGCGACATTCGAGGTTGTCGGCCACAAAGCTGACCTTGCAACCCTGCTCGACCAGCAGCTCCAGCATGGCCAGCATGCGCACCGAGCCCGAATCCTGATCGGGGGTGATCATGCAGGCCTCGACCACCAGCACCCGGGCCCGGGCCTCGCGGTCCACCTCGCGCTGGGGTTCCACACCGTTGAGGCGGTGGTGCTTGAGCACGCCCTCCCAACGCTTGAAGAACACCTCTTTGTTGATCACCTGGTGCCGCTTCACCCCCTGGGTCTCATCGGTGCCTGAACTGATGCCCTCGTAATGCACGATGGTGCACTGAGGCTGGTAGTACACGCGCTGGCCTGCGGCCCGCACACGGAAAGCCAGGTCGGTGTCTTCGTAATAGGCCGGTGTGTAGGCCCGGTCGAAGCCGCCCAGCGCCACCCAGTCGTTGCGCATGATGGCCAGGCAGGCGCCGGAGCAATAGTCGGCCTCGCGCAGGTAGTTGTAGGGGGGGCGCTCGGGGTCGTCGCCGCGGCCCCAGTTCCAGGCCGAACCGTCCTGCCAAAGAATGCCGCCGGCCTCTTGCAAAGTGCCATTGGGATAGACCAGGCGCGCGCCCACCAGGCCGGCGTCCGAGCGGGTGTCAAACACCCACTGGAGCGCGGCCAGCCAGCCCGGCGTGACCTGGGTGTCGTTGTTGAGCATGACCAGCATGTCGCCGCGGGCCAGGTCGGCACCATGGTGGCAACTGCCGATGAAGCCCAGGTTCTGCGGGTTGCGCACCAGGCGAACGCCTTGCAGGTCGGGCAGTGCCTGGGCCGCCGGGTTGGGCGAGGCGTCATCCACGACGATGATCTCGACATCCGACAGGTCGGTGTGCTCGCCCAGGCTCTTCAGGCAGTTGAAGGTGTAGAGGTGCTGCTCGTAGACCGGGATCACGATCGAGTAGCGTGGCACCTTGTCTGCCGGGCAAGTGGCCAGGCTCAGCGGCGCGATCTCGGCCTGCGCCGGCGCCGGGCGCTGGGGCGCCTGGTAGGCCGGGGCATTGAGCTTGTCATTGATGCGCCGCACCAGGGCCGCCGGCCCCTCGGTGCGCAAGATGCGCAGCATCATGGGCAGGCGCTCGACGGCACGCCGGCCTTGACGACGGGCGCTGCCCGCCCGCGAACGCAAGGCCTTGAACACCCGGCTCGCGAAGCGCAGTGGCCGGGTGACGCGCCAGGAGGTGCTTTGCTCCAGCGCCTCGATGCGGGCTTGGCTGCGCACCAGATCCTGGCCGCGCGACTCGAACAGGCGCTCGACTCGACGGGTTTCCTCCTGTTGGGCACGGGTGGCCGCCTGGGCCTCGCTCAAGTGTCGCTGCGCCTGCAACACCTCGCCACGAAGCGCCTGAACATCGTCCAGATAACTGCTGAATACCTCTTGCCATGGCCTGCCCGCCGCTTCACTCGCACGGGCCAGCAAGGCCTGCTGCGCGGCCACCTCGGCGAGCCGCTGTTGCAGCACTTCGCGCGCCTGGCGATGCCCACAGCGCACCCCGTAGTCATACAAGGCCTGCAAGGGCAGGTCCACACCGGCAGGCACCGTGGCCCGCAATGGCGACAGGTCAGGCAGCGGATGCTGCGGCACCCCGGGCATCACGCCCGCCAGTGGCTGCATCAGCTTGTCGGCATAGGCCTGGCGCAGGCGGGCCTGGGCCGGCAGGTCAAGCCAGGGCTCGGCCTCGCCCGGGGCCGGCTGGTGCGCTCGCACGGCTTGCAGCAAGGCTTGGTTCCAGACCTCGGCTGGACTGTCGGCCGGTAACAGGTGTGCGCCGGGGTGTTGCGCCAGGCGCTCGATCAAGGCGCCGCGCGCGCTGGCCACGATGGGCAGGCCCGAGGCCAGGGCCACATCCAGGGTGTAGGCATAGGTCTCAGGGTAAGGGCCGGGAAACCACAGCACATCAGCGCGTTCCAGTGCCAATCGGTGCGGCAGGTCCGCATCGTCATAGGGGCCACGCAGCTGGATCGGCAACACCGGGGTCTCGTCGATGGGGGCTTCGGGGGCGCCCAGCAAGGTGAACTCCAATGGCAGCATCTGCTGGCGAGCCGCCTCAGCGCAATGGCGCAGCACGTCCAGCCCTTTGAAACGCGTCAAGCCACCGATCAACAGCACCCGGGCGCTGCGCACCGGGGCAGCCAGCCATTCGGCCCGGGGTGGGTGGGCGAGCACGGTGAGGCGCAGATCGGGAAAATGACTCTGCACCCGCTCGGCCACAAAGTTCGAGGGGGCCAACACCCGGTCGGCGTCGGCCAGCAGGCGGTGCATCAGGGCGCGCCAAGTGGCCACCGGCAGGCCCCAGGCATGAGGGCGCGCCTTCTGACAGCGCTGGCAACCGGCCAGATCTGGCTCGCCGCAATACCCCCCCTCGGCCGTGGACAGGTTGTACAGGGGGCAATAGGTCAGGTAGTCGTGCAAGGTGACGTCGTAAGGCAGGGCCAGCAGCCCCGGCAAGTCAAGCACCTCGGCCTCGAAGCCGTCGACATGGTGGATGTGCAGCCGGCTGTAGCCCTGCCCACCCAGCACCGCGGCCAGCCGGGGCCAGGACGCCGCGCTCAAGACCTCTTCACCGCCTTCGGCACGCTCCAGGCGCACCAGGCCGGCACCGGCCGGTCGAAGCACATCGACCCGGGCGCGGCCTGCCAGCAGCGCGCGCAGATCGGCCACATGGCGCTCCACCCCGCCGCCCAGGGCATGGGTGATCCAGAGAAAGCGGTGCTGCGCTTGGGGCGCCAGGCTGGGCGCCATTTGTTTTTCTGTCGTCGACAAGACTGAGAACCCTTCAACATCAGTGACGTCGGCACCACCCGCCCAGGCTCCGGGCTTCAGAGTCTTCCCAGCGTTGGCACCGTCGGCCAGGGCGAACCGGGCCGCGAGATTGTAAAACGGTGGTGTGCAGGCCCCGCTCAGCGGGCCGCGGTGGCCGGCACTTCCACGGGCACCACGGGCCCGGGGCCGACCACAGGCACCAGCGGCACTGGCGGGCTGAGCGCCAGGGCCGGGCTGACGATCTGATCCTCCAGCCCCAGCGAGCGGATGAAACCGCCCTCGGCCCATTCGCTGTAACGCCAGTCGCCATTGACCCGCACCACGCCCTCGGGGGCTTGCAGCTCCTGCACCGGCACGTTCTTGAGCGCGGTGCTCATGAAATCGATCCAGGCCGGCAAGGCCAACGCCGACCCCGAAGACCGACTGCCCAGGCTGCGCGGAGTGTCGTAGCCCACCCAGGCCACGGCGGCAATGCGCGGCTGGAAACCAGCGAACCAGGCGTCCACCACATCGTTGGTGGTCCCGGTCTTGCCATACAAGTCGGGGCGTTTGAGTGCGGCCTGGGCGCGGGCCCCGGTGCCCACCCGGGCCACGTCCTGCAGCAGGCTGGCAATCAGAAAGGTGTTGCGCTGCGGCACCACGCGGTCGGCCTCGGTGAGTGTGATCTCGGGCGCCTCGAACACCGCCCTGCCTGTCGCATCGCTGATGCGGCGGATGAACTGGGGCTTGACCTTCAGGCCGCCATTGGCGATCACGGCGTAGGCACCGGCCAGTTGCATCGGGTTGGTTGAACCCGAGCCCAGGGCCTGGGTCAGGTTGTCGGGCTGGCGCTCGGGGTCAAAGCCGAAGCGGCTGGTCCAGTCGCGCGCGGCCTGGGGGCCCAGCAGTTGCAGCAGGCGGATCGAGACCAGGTTCTTGGAGCGGATCAGCGCCTGGCGCACCGTGATGGGGCCGTCGGTGCTGCCGTCGTCGTTCTCAGGCGACCAATCCCCCACATGGCTCAGCGGTGCGTCATTGACCAGGGTTTCGGGCTGCACACCACGCTCCATGGCACCGGCGTAAATGAAAGGCTTGTAGCTGGAGCCCGGTTGGCGCCAGCCCTGGGTCACGTGGTTGAACTGGTTGCGGTGAAAGTCAAAGCCTCCCACCAGGGCCCGCACATCACCATTGGCCGGGTCCAGCGCCACCAGCCCCCCCTCGGCCTCGGGCCACTGGGTCAGTACCCAGCCCTTGCCCTGCTGCAGCACCCGCAGCACAGCGCCGCGGCGCACACGCAACTTGTTGCTGGCATTGGGTGCCAGGCCAGGCTGGATCTGACGCAGGGCGGCGCCCTCCAGGTGCAACACCTCACCCGAGGCCAGCACCACGGTGGCCGCCTTCGACGCCGCCTGGGTCACGATGGCCACGCGCAGTTCATCGTCGTCGTCGTAGTCAGACAGGCTCTGGGCCACGGCCGGGTCGGTGTCGGACAGCCCGGTCGCCAAGGTCTCTTCACCCTCGGGGCCACGCCAGGACTGGCGCAGCTCGCGCTCGATCAAGGTGCGGCGCAGGGCCTTGTAAGCGGCCTCCTGCTCATCGGCACGCAGCGTGGTTTCAACCTTCAGACCGGTGGTGTAACTGAGCTCACCAAACTGGGCATACACCTGCTGGCGCGCCATCTCGGCCACGTACTCGGCGTGCACATCCACCTCGTTGAGCTTGCGGATGAGCAGCTTCTGAGCCTTGGCCTGTTCGTACTGTGCATCATTGATCACCCCCTGGGAATGCATGCGCGACAGCGCCACCAGTTGCCGCGCCCGGGCCCGCTCGGGATTGCGGATCGGATTCACAAAATAGGGGTTCTGCGGCAGGCCGGCCAGCATGGCGCATTCGGCCGGCGTCAGCGCGGCCAGCGTCTTGCCAAAGTAGGTCTGTGCGGCCGCCTCGAACCCGTAGGCGCGTGAGCCCAGGTAGATCTGGTTCATGTACAGCTCCAGCACCTGGTCCTTGCTGAGCTGGGATTCGATCTTCAGCGACAGCAAGGCTTCCTTGAACTTGCGCCCCAGGCTGCGTGATCGGTTCAGAAAAAAGGTGCGCGCCACCTGCTGGGTGATGGTGGAGGCCCCCTGCAGCCGCCCGCCGGTGACGATGGAGGTCAGCGCCCGAGCGATGCCGATGGGGTCGATGCCGTGGTGCTGGTAAAAGCGCGAATCCTCCACCGCCAGCAGGCTGTCGCGCATCAGCTGGGGAATCTGGTCGATGCGCTGATACACCCGGCGCTCGCTGCCGAAGCCGCCGATCTCCACCCCGTCGGCGGTGTACACGCGCAGCGGCTGCTTGGGCTGGTAGTTGGACAGGGCGCTGGTGTCCGGCAGGTTCGGGTACATCAGCACGCCGACCACCACGGTCAGCACCGACAACAGGACCAGCGCCAGCGCCCCCCAGGCCAGCACCCGGCGCCAATGCACTCGCAAGGCGCTGCCCAGGCGGACCGGTCGGAGGGAGTCAGGGAATGAAAACCGCATGCGTGGAGAGCTCAGACAAAACGCCCATTATCGACAAGCGCCCCACACCCCCATCCGTCCTAGGGAAAGTGCCGGTGGCGCAGACAGGGGCGAGCCGTATAACGGAAGCACCCAAAAAGGAGACCCGCATGAAGAGACGTTTCGCCCCGGCCTTCGCCGTGCTCACCCTCAGCGCCACCGCCGCCCTGGCCCAAAGCCAGGGGGTGAGCAAGGACACCATCGTGCTTGGATCGATTCAAGACCTGTCCGGTCCGCTGGCCGGTTTCGGCAAGCAAGACCGCCTGGGCATGATGCTGCGGGTGGACGAAATCAACGAGCAAGGCGGCGTGAACGGCCGCAAGATCAAGCTGCTGGTCGAAGACTCGGGCTACGACCCCAAGAAGGCGGTGCTGGCGGCCCAGAAACTCGTCAATCAGGACAAGATCTTTGCCATGGTGGCGCACATCGGCACGGCCCAGAACCTGGCGGCCATGCCGGTGCAGTTTGACAAGAACGTGATCAACTTCTTCCCGGTCACCGCCGCGCGAGAGATGTACGAGCCCTTCCATCGGCTCAAGTACTCATTCGCCGCCACTTATTACGACCAGATCCGGCTGGCCGCACCGCAGTTGATCAAGGAAAAGCAGGCCAAGAAGGTGTGTGCCTTGTACCAGGACGACGAGTTCGGCCTGGAGGTGCTGCGCGGGGGTGAGGCAGCCCTCAAGGCCATGGGCACCGACTTCGCAGAAAAAACCTCGTACAAGCGTGGCGCCACCGATTTTTCGTCGCAGGTGGCCAAGCTCAAGGCCGCCAACTGCGACTTCGTGGTGCTGGGCACCATCATCCGCGAGACCATCGGCGCCATTGGCGAATCGCGCAAGATCGGCTTCAACCCCACCTTCCTGGGCTCAAGCGCCGCCTACACCGACCTGATCCACAAACTGGGCGGCAAACCCATGGATGGGCTGTACGCCACCATGACGGTGCAGCACCCTTACCTGGACGAAGCCGCGCAGCCGATCCGTTTCTGGGCCAACAAATACAAGACCAAGTTCAACGAAGACCCCACCGTGTTCTCGGTCTATGGCTACAACGCGATCGACGCGTTCATCCGTGCGGCCCAGAAAGCCGGCCCCAACCTGAGCACCGACAGCTTCATCAAGGCCATGGACACCATGGTCATCCCGCCCGACATCTTCGGCAGCCCTGAGGCCAGTTTTGGCCCGCAAAAACGCCTGGGCAACACCCTCAGCCGGCTCTCGCAGATCCAGGACGGGCGCTGGAAGGTGGTTTCGGACTACGTGAAGCCTTGAGCTAGGCCGGGGCGCTCTGCGCCTGTTCAAAGCCTCTCTCGGGTCGCGCAGACATTGAACAGGCTCTCAGGGCGCAGCGCCCTGCGGGGAGCGCTCCAGGCGCCCCACCTCCAGGCCCTGTGCCGCCAGGCGCTTGAGCAAGGCTTCATAGACGGGCGCCGGTACGCTGGGGGTGCGCGACAACACCCACAGGTATTCTCGGCGCGGTTCACTCACGGCCGCCAACTGGTAAGCCTCGTCGAGGTCGATCACCCAGTAATCCCCCCACACCGCCGGAATGAAGGACAACCAGGCCGGCGCAAAACGCACCTGCAAGCGGGGCGAGTCGGCCGGGCCGATCTGGCGGGCCTGCCCCATGGCCTTGTCGACACGGCCGTCGGCCAGGCGACATTGGTTGACCACGCGCACCGTCCCATCAGGGTTGCTCTGGTAGTCGGCACGGGTGTCGGCCACACATTGTTTCTGGAACCGGTTCGGAAACTTGGCCACCTCGTACCAGGTGCCCAGATAACGCGGCAGATCCAGCCGTTCGATCGACTGCAGCGCGGCGGGCTCCGCCGCGTGGGCACCTGTTGCCAACACGCTCGCCCAGCCCGCGCTGACCAGGAGCCAGGGGGTCAGGCGACGACGCCAAGTCAATCGGAACGGCTTCAAGGACTGTGACATGGAAACCTTTTTTGTTGATGCATCACCACTGAAAAATCAAGTTGAGACTGCGCTGTCCGACGACAAAACAATCTTAAGATTCATTATTTTCATCAAAATTTAATCCTTTGTTCTCTTAATCCGTTTTTTCGACAAAGCACATTTGGTCAAATGTTGTTCAGGAAATAGCAAGGGTTTCTACTAATTTGTAAGTTTCTGCCTGCTAGACTCCCGCGCTTCTGGCGCAATCCCAGACGCCAGCAAACCGACTGGAGACCTGACCGCATGAGCCCGACTGATCGCATCCGCAGCCCCGAACTTCTGTCCAAGGTGATGAGCGCCGAAGAAGCCGCCGCCCTGATTCCCCTGGGCGCCAACGTGGGCATGAGCGGGTTCACCGGCGCTGGTTACCCCAAGGCCGTGCCCCAGGCACTGGCCGAACGCCTGGCGGCCTGCCATGCGGCAGGCCACACCGAGGCCCGCATCGGCCTGTGGACTGGCGCCTCCACCGCGCCTGAACTGGACGGCGCACTGGCCAAGGTCAATGGCATCGAAAAACGCCTGCCCTACCAGTCGGACCCCACCCTGCGCAAGCTGATCAACAACGGCCAGGTGCGTTACATCGACATGCACCTGTCCCACGTGGCCCAGATGGCCTGGTTCGGCTTCCTGGGCCACCTGGATGTGGCCGTGGTCGAGGTGGCGGGCATTCTGCCCGACGGCCGCCTGATCCCCTCCTCTTCGGTGGGCAACAACAAGACCTGGCTGGACCAGGCCGACAAGATCATCCTTGAGGTCAACGAACTGCAAAGCGCCGGACTGGAAGGCATGCACGACGTCTATTACGGCACCCAGTTGCCCCCCAACCGCAAGCCCATTCCGCTGACCCACCCCAGTGACCGCATTGGCGAACCCTATCTGCGCTGCGACCCATCCAAGGTGATCGCCGTCGTGCGCACCCGCCAATCCGACCGCAACTCGGTGTTTGCAGCGCCCGATGCGGTCTCGGAACAGATTGCCGCGCACATCATCGACTTTCTGAAGCACGAGGTGAAGCAAGGCCGCCTGCCGGACAACCTGTTGCCGCTGCAGTCGGGCGTGGGCAACATCGCCAACGCCGTGCTGGCCGGGCTCAACAAGGGCCCGTTCGAGAACATGACCGCCTACACCGAGGTGCTGCAGGATGGCATGCTCGACATGGTGCGCTCAGGCAAGCTGAGCTTTGCCTCGGCCACCGCCCTGTCGCTGAGCCCCCAGGCCACCGAAGACTTCAACCAGAACATCGATTTCTACCGAGAACGCATCGTGCTGCGCCCGCAAGAGATCAGCAACCACCCCGAGCTGGTGCGGCGCATGGGCGTGATCGCCATGAACGCGATGATCGAGGCCGACCTGTACGGCAACGTCAACTCCACCCACATCATGGGCTCGAGCATCATGAACGGCATCGGCGGCTCGGGCGACTTTGCCCGCAACGCCTACCTGTCCTTTTTCGTCACGCCCTCGGTGGCCAAGGACGGTGCCATCTCGTGCATCGTGCCCATGGTGTCGCACGTGGACCACACCGAGCACGACGTCGAGATCATCGTCACCGAACAGGGTCTGGCTGACCTGCGTGGCCTGGCGCCCACGGAACGAGCCAAACTGATCGTCGAACGCTGTGCCCACCCCAGCTTCAGGCCCCAGTTGCAGGACTACCTGGACCGCGCAGCCAAGAGTTCGTCCGGCCTGCACACACCGCACCTGCTCAACGAGGCCCTGAGCTGGCACAGCCGCTTCCTCGAAACAGGCAAAATGTGACGATGACACAGCCCTGGGTGCCGCACATCATCCAGCCGGGCCACCAGCCCGGCGGGTGGCCCGCATGATCGTCCGCGACCGGCCCAACGGCCTCAAGCTCTTCTTGCTGATGCGCGGCTCAATCATGCCGCGCATCTTCCGCGTGCTGGCCTTCAACATCCTGCTGGCCACGGTGGTCACCGTGACCCATGGGGCCCTGTTCCACACCAAGGTCACGCTCACAGCGATTCCGTTTTCACTGATCGGCCTGCCGCTGGCCATTTTCCTGGGTTTTCGCAACACCGCCGCCTACGACCGCTACTGGGAAGCCCGCAAGCTGTGGGGCGAACTGGTGCTGCGCAGCCGCAACCTGGCGCGTCAGTGCCTGCACCTGATCGACGCGCCGCCCGCCGGGCAGCCCGACCTGAGACGCATCATGGTGCTGCGCGCCGCAGCCTTCTGCCATGCCTTGCGCCTGCTGCTGCGCAACGGGGGCGACCCGCGCGAACTGCAAGCCCTGGTCACCGCCGAAGAATGGACGGCCGTGGCGCCCAGCAGCAACAAGCCGCAGGCCCTGATGATGCGCATGGGCGCCGACCTGGCCGCCTGCCGCCGCGCCGGCCTGCTGGGGCCCAACGAACTGGTGCACATCGACGCCACCCTGTCGGCCATGACCTCGGCCGCAGCCTCGTGCGAACGCATCAAGAACACTCCCGTGCCCTTTTCTTACACCCTGCTGCTGCACCGCACGGCCTATGCCTACTGCTTTCTGCTGCCCTTCGGCCTGGTGGACACCCTGGGCTTCATG
Source organism: Curvibacter sp. EU05-FHT14A10 (assembly GCF_058791075.1). Taxonomy (NCBI): domain Bacteria; kingdom Pseudomonadati; phylum Pseudomonadota; class Betaproteobacteria; order Burkholderiales; family Comamonadaceae; genus Curvibacter; species Curvibacter sp. EU05-FHT14A10. The sequence continues at coordinate 14,916 of NZ_JBYTDE010000008.1, read as the reverse complement.
ACCCCGGTGGTGGTAGCCATCGTGGCCTACACCTTTTTCGGCCTGGACGCCCTGGGCGACGAGATCGAAGAGCCCTTCGGCCTGCTGGCCAATGACCTGCCGCTGGACGCCCTGTGCCGCCACATCGAGATCCACCTGCGCGAGGCCTTGGGCGAGTCCGATCTGCCGCCTCCACTGCAACCGGTCGACTACTGCCTGTTGTAGAAAACCCCGCAAGGCGACCCGCCAAACGCAAGCAGTTGTGATAACGCAGTGCCCCGCCGCAGGCCGCGCCTAGAATGCGCCGCAACCCTGGGCCCCTTTCATGCTCTTCGTTCTCACCCCCTTCGACTGGCTGACCCTGCACGGCCTGGTCACGGTGGTGTCGGTGCTGATCTATGTGGTCACCTCGCATGTGATGCGCCAGCGCCGCCACCCCACGGCCGCCATCGCCTGGGTGTTCTTCATCCTGCTGATGCCCTACGTGGCCTTGCCGGCCTACCTGACCTTTGGCTCCCGCAAGCGCCAGCGCCCCACGCCGGCGCCCAAGAACCCAACGGCAGGCGATGCCCCGCCGAGCAGCGACACCCCGGCGCACTGGGCCTGCGACACCCTGCTCGCCCTGGGCCAGGCCGGCCCTGCGGGCTACCACAGCCTCCAGGTGCACGCCGACGGGCACGAGGCCCGGCAAGCCTTGTTGCAGGTCATCGAAGGCGCCCGCCACAGCCTGGACATCGCCACCTTCATCCTCAAGGACGACGCCCTGGGCAGCCCCCTGATCGATGCCCTGTGCGCCAAGGCGGTGGCGGGTGTACGCGTGCGCCTGCTGCTCGACGGCCTGGGCAGCCTGATGGCCGGACGCCCTCGACTCAGCCGCTTCACCCGGGCCGGCGGGCAACTGGTCTTGTTCGTTCCGCCGCTGCACTCGCCCCTCAAGGGCCGCATCAATCTGCGCAACCACCGCAAGCTGGTGGTGGCCGACGCCGGCGGGCCACAGGCCCGCCTGTGGTGCGGCGGTCGCAATCTGGCGGCCGAGTATTTCGAGGGAGAGGCCCATCAGCCACCCTGGCGCGACCTGAGCTTTGACCTGCAAGGCCCGCTGGTGGCGCTGGCCCATTGGCAGTTCGAACACGACTGGGCCTTTGCCAGCGGTCGCCGCGCGCCGCCCAGTCCAAGCCACCCTCGGGGGGACAACCCCAGTGCGCCCACCGGTCAGGCCCAGTGGGTGGCCTCGGGCCCCGACCAGGCCGACGACACGGTCTACGCCATGTTGCTCACGGCGGCCTACCGGGCCAGCCGCCGGCTGTGCCTGGTCACCCCCTACTTCGTGCCCGACCCGGCCCTGCTCAATGCCCTGTGCCTGGCGGCACGTCGGGGGGTCCAGGTCGAACTGCTGCTGCCGGCTCGATCCAACCACCGACTGTCGGACCTGGCCCGGGCCCGGGCGCTGCGGGCCCTGGTGCAGGCCGGCGGTCAGGTCTGGCTGTTACCGGGCATGCTGCATGCCAAGCTGGCCGTGGTCGACGACCAACTGGCACTGGCCGGCTCGGCCAACCTGGACAGCCGCAGCCTGTTCCTCAACTACGAGCTGATGGTGGCCTTTCAGTCCGCCCACGACGTGCAGCGCTTTGCCGCCTGGTTCGAACGCGAACGCCAGGGGGCTCGGCCCTACCGGGCCCAGCCACCGGGCCTGGTGCGCGACCTGCTGGAAGGCATGCTGCTGTGGATGGGCTTCGAGCTCTAGTGCAAGGCTTGAGCGGGTGCTGCAGGGACTGGTTATCCCGGCCCGGAAGACGGGTGACATGCGCTTACATTCTTGGCTGCACTGAAATCCTGGAGCCTTTATGCACAAGCCCCGTCCAGACCTAGACCGCCGTCAGACCCTGCAAGCGCTGAGCCTGCTGGGTGCCGCCAGCCTGATCGGCCCCGCCCGCGCCGAAGCGCCGCTCGAAGGCGGCCCCCTCAAGATCGTCGTGCCCTACCCGGCTGGCGGTACGTCCGACCGTGCCGCCCGGCTGCTGGGCGACGCCCTGGCCCCGCGCCTGGGCGTGCCCGTGATCGTCGAGAACCACGTCGGTGCCGGTGGCCGCCTGGCAGCCCAACAGCTGTGGCGCGACAGCTCGGGCCAGAATCAGCTGTTGCTGGCCAACCCCGCCACCATGCTGGTGGCCCCGCTGGTGTTCAAGGACGTGGGCTACGACCCCGACAAGGACTACCGCCCGGTGGCCCAGATCACCCGTTATTCCTTCGGCCTGGCCGTGGGCGCAGGCGTGCCAGTGCGCGAGTTCGCCCACTTGCGCGCCTGGATGACAGCCAACCAGGACAAGGTAGCGGCCGGCGTGCCAGCCACCGGCAGCCTGCCCCATTTCTTTGCCCTGATGCTGGGCGAACAACTCGGCCTGAGCCTGCCCATCGTCGGCTACCGCGGCTCGGCCCCTTTGCTCAACGACCTGATGGGAGGCCATGTGCCTGTGGCCGTGGACACGCTGGACGCGCTGGAGCCCCTGCACAAGACCGGCAAGCTGCGCATCCTGGCCGTGTCGAGCGACGAACGGGCGGCCTCCCTGCCTAACGTGCCCACCTTCCGCGATGTGGGGCTCAAGCTGTCGGCACTGGGCTGGAATGTGCTCTACGCGCCGGCCAACCTGCCAGCCGCACGGGCCCAGCGCATCGGCGCGGCCGTCACCGCCGCCATGGCCCAGAAAGAGCTGCAGGCCCGCTTTGCCGCGGCCGACATGGAGCCCGTCAGCAGCAGCGCCGAGCAGACGCGTCGCATGCTCACGGCCTATGCCGCCCAGTGGGCGCCGGTGGTGCGCAAATCAGGCTTCCAACCCTGACCAGCAGCCCCACCCACGCCCCGCCCTGCGCGACCACCTCATGCCCCCAGCCGGCAGGCCTCAAAGTTGCTAACCCCCGAGCAGGGCCGCTGCGGCGGCCCGTCACACCAACAAAGGGAGGAGCGCGGCATGCACGCAGACGCCACGCTGGAGGAGGCCACCCTGGCCCCCGCAGTGATCGATATCGAAGCTTCCGGATTCGGACGCGGCAGCTACCCCATCGAGGTTGGCTTTGTGCTGCCCGATGGTGAGGCCTGGTGCAGCCTGGTCCGCCCCGAGCCGGACTGGCTGCACTGGGACCCTGCCGCCGAGCAGGTACATCACATCACGCAGGAGGCCTTGCAGCGCCATGGCCGATCGTGCCGCGACCTGGCCGAACTGCTCAACCGGCGCCTGCGCGGCCTGACGGTCTACACCGATGGCTGGGCCCACGATTACAGCTGGCTGGGCCGCCTCTATGAAGCGGCCGACCTGCTGCCCAGCTTTCGGCTGGACAACCTTTTCGTGCTGCTGGACGAGGCCCGCCTGGCCCATTGGGACACCACGCGCCTTCAAGTGGCCCAACGCCTGCAGCTGCAGCGCCACCGGGCCAGCGCCGATGCCCGCGTGCTGCAAGAGACCGTGCGGCAACTGAGCCAACAGCCCCGCCTTTGATCCATTTATTTTCACAAAGCAACTGCTTGCTATAAATAAAAGGTTTTGTTATCGTGCCGTGCATGGAAGCCCCTGCACGCCGACGCGCCCCCTCGAAAGCCCCCCCCAAAGCCACCGCACCGGCACCCGCCGCCCCGCTGGTTGACACCCCTGCGGCCGAGGTCGCCGAAGCCCGGCGGCCGCGCGGCCGCCCGCGCAAGACCGTGGACGAGCTGGACGACGGCAACCGCCGTCGCGCCCTCATCGAGGGCGCAGCACGCCTGTTCCGCAGCCAGGGCTTCGATGCCACCAGCACCCGAGACATCGCGGCCGCGGCGGGCATGCACAGCGGCTCGCCCTTCTACCATTTCGAAAGCAAGAGCGCCTTGCTGCATGCCGTGATGGACGAGGGCATGGTGCTGGCCCTGCACAGCCAGAAGAACGCCCTGGCCCTGCTGCCGCCCAGCGCCCCGCCGCGCGAACGCCTGCGCGTGCTGGTGCGCCACCACTTCGAGATCCTGCTGGGCCCCCACAGCGACTTCATTCCAGTGATGCTGTACGAGTGGCGCTCGCTGAGCCCGGCTCAGCGCAAGAGCATCGCCCGCGTCAAGGACGACTACGAAAACCTCTGGATGCCCGTGCTGCAGGCCCTGGCCGACCAGGGGGCGCTGCAGGCCGAGCCGGCCGTGGCGCGCCTCTTCATCTTCGGGGCCCTCAACTGGTCGGTGCAGTGGTTCGACCCGCAACGCGGCATGAGCCTGGACCAGCTCACCGATCAGGCCCTGGCCCTGTTCACCCGGGAGACGCCATGAACACCCCCACCCCACCCCCCGGCCCGCACTACCGTTCGGCCTTCGCGCCCGGACTGTTTCAGGACCAGGTGATCCTGGTGACCGGCGGCGGCTCGGGCATCGGGCGCTGCACCGCCCACGAACTGGCCCGCCTGGGCGCCCAGGTCGTGCTGCTGGGGCGCCAAGCCGCCAAACTGGCCACCGTGCAGGCCGAGATCGAGGCCGACGGGGGCCAGGCCAGCACCGAGCTGTGCGATATCCGCCAAGAGGACGCGGTGGTGGCCATGGTGCAGCGGGTGCTGAGCCGCCACGGACGCCTGGACGGCCTGGTCAACAACGCCGGCGGCCAGTACATGACCCCGCTGGCGGCCATCTCGGCCAAAGGCTGGGAGGCGGTGGTCAACACCAACCTCACCGGTGGCTTCCTGGTGGCGCGCGAGTGCTACCGCCAGCACATGGCCGCTCATGGGGGGGCCATCGTCAACATCGTGGCCGACATCTGGGGCTCGATGCCGGGCATGGGCCACAGTGGCGCCGCGCGCGCCGGCATGGTCAGCCTGACCGAGACCGCCGCGCTCGAATGGGCCGCCGACGGCGTGCGCGTGAACGCCGTGGCCCCGGGCTACATCGCCTCCAGCGGCATGGACCACTACCCGCCCGAGGCCGCCGAGCACCTGCGCGCCATGCGCCAGACCGTGCCCCTGGGCCGCTTCGGCAACGAGGCCGAGGTCTCGGCCGCCATCGTCTTTTTGCTCAGCCCGGCCGCCAGCTTCATCAGCGGCAGCACGCTGCGGGTCGACGGTGCCCGGCCCCAGACCCGCCTGGGCTGGCCCATGGCAGTGCCCACGCCGGCCCAGCGCGACCGCGCCGCCGTGCACCCCTTTGATGGCTTTCACCGGGCCCAGGTGCCGCGCGTGTTCGCAGCGCCCCCGCCCTCAACCGCCCCCACCACCCAGCAGGAGCCACAGCCATGAGCCGGTACGAAACCCGCTGGAACCCCCAGGCCCCGGCCGCCCAGCAACGCCGGGAGGCCGTGCTGGCCCGGCTGGCCGCGCTGCGCGCGCTGGAAGACCGGGCGGCCGCCGCCTCGGCCCGCTCGCGCCCGGTGTTCGAAAAACGCGGCCAGTTGCTGCCACGCGAACGCGTGGCCCTGCTGCTCGACCCGGGCAGCGCCTGGCTGCCGCTGGCCTCGTTGGCAGGCTACCTGCACGACGTGAAAGACCCGGCCCGTTCGGTGCCCGGTGGCGGCATGATCGCCGGCATCGGCCAGGTGTCCGGCGTGCGCTGCATGGTGGTGGCGAGCGACTCCGGCATCGAGGCCGGCGCCATCCAGCCCATGGGCCTGGAAAAAATCCTGCGCGTGCAGGAGATCGCCCTGCAGAACCGGTTGCCCTTTGTGCACCTGGTGGAAAGCGCCGGCGCCAACCTGATGCGCTACCGCGTGGAAGGCTTTGTGCATGGCGGCAGCCTGTTTCGCAACCTGGCGCGCCTGTCGGCGGCCGGCATCCCGGTGATCACTGTGCAGCACGGCTCGGGCACTGCTGGCGGGGCCTACATGCCCGGCCTCAGTGACGTGGTGATCATGGTGCGCGCCCGCTCACGGGCCTTTCTGGCCGGGCCGCCCCTGCTCAAGGCCGCCACCGGCGAGATCGCCACCGAAGAAGAGCTCGGGGGGGCTGAGATGCACTGCAGCACCTCGGGCCTGGGCGAGTACCTGGCCGAGGACGACCGCCACGCGCTGGCCCTGGCGCGCGAGGTGCTGGCCGGGATAGCCTGGGCCCCCGCCCCCGTCGACCCCAGCGCCCCGCCGCCGCTGTACCCAGCCGACGACCTGCTGAGCCTGATCTCGGACGACCTGCGCCAGCCCGTGGACATGCGCGAGGTGATGGCCCGCCTGGCCGATGGCTCCGACCTGCTCGAATTCAAACCCCTGTACGGCGCCGCCACGGTGTGCGCCCAGGCCCGCATCGAGGGCAGGCCACTGGGCTTCATCAGCAACAACGGGCCCATCGACGTGGCCGGTGCCAACAAGGCCACGCACTTCATCCAGTGGATGTGCCAGCTGGGCCACCCCATCGTCTACCTGCAGAACACCACGGGCTACATGGTGGGCAAGGACAGCGAGCAAGGCGGCATGATCAAGCACGGCAGCAAGATGATCCAGGCCGTGACCAACGCCACAGTGCCTCAGATCACGCTGCAATGCGGCGCCAGCTTTGGCGCCGGCAATTACGGCATGTGCGGGCGCGGCTATGCACCCCGCTTTCTGTTCACCTGGCCGCAGGCCCGCACCGCGGTGATGGGTGGCGAGCAGGCGGCCCGCACCATGCAGATCGTGACCGAGGCGGCCCTGGCGCGCAAAGGCCAGACCCCCGACCCGCAGCAGGCCCAGACCCAGTTCGAGCAGATCGTGGCCATGTTCGAGGCCCAGGCCGATGTGTTCCACACCAGCGCCCTGCTGTTGGACGACGGCGTGATCGACCCGCGCGACAGCCGCGCCGTGCTGGCCCAGTGCCTGGCCCTGTGCGCCGAGGCCGAAACCCGCCCCGTGCGGCCGATGCAGTTCGGGGTGGCCCGCATGTAAGCCCATCCCCCCACGGCCACCCCATGCCACCCCAGGCCCGCCGCGCCCCTCTCATGAACGACAAAAACGGAGACACCCCATGCAATTCACCCATGAGCACCGCGAAATCCAGAAGACGCTCAAGCGCTTCATCGACACCGAGATCAACCCCCATGTGGACGAATGGGAAGAAGCCGAGATCTTCCCGGCCCACGAGGTGTTCAAGAAGATGGGCCAGCTCGGTCTGCTGGGCCTGACCAAGCCCGAGGCCTATGGCGGCGCCGGCCTGGACTACAGCTACGGCCTGGCCATGACCGAGACCCTGGGCCACATCGACTGCGGCGGCGTGCCCATGGCCATCGGCGTGCAGACCGACATGTGCACCCCCGCGCTGGCGCGCTTCGGCAGCGACGCCCTGCGACGCGAATTCCTGGCCCCGGCCATCGCAGGCGATGTGGTGGGCTGCATCGGCGTGTCCGAGCCCGGCGCCGGCAGCGACGTGGCCGGCATCAAGAGCGTGGCGCGCAAGGATGGCGACGACTACCTCATCAGCGGCCAGAAGATGTGGATCACCAACAGCCTGCAGGCCGACTGGATGTGCATGCTGGTCAACACCGGCGAAGGCCCGATGCACAAAAACAAGAGCCTGATCATGGTGCCCATGCGCGAAGGCCGCAACGGCCGCCTCACCCGCGGCATCGAGGTGGCGCGCAAGATCAAGAAGATCGGCATGAACAGCAGTGACACCGGCCTGATCTACTTCGACGAGGTGCGGGTGCCACAACGCAACCTGATCGGCGTGGAGGGCCAGGGCTTCATCTACCAGATGCAGCAGTTCCAGGAAGAGCGCCTGTGGGCGGCCGCCAGTTGCCTGCAATCGCTGGAGAACTGCCTGCAAGCCACCATCGAATGGGCCCAGGAGCGCAAGATGTTCGGCGCCACCCTGGCCGACCAGCAATGGGTGCAGTTCAAGCTGGCCGAGATGAAGACCGAGCTGGAGTGCCTGCGCGCCCTCACCTACCGCGCCTGCGAGCTGTACGTGCAAGGCCAGGACGTGACCGAGCTGGCCAGCATGGCCAAGCTCAAGGCGGGCCGGCTGAACCGCAGCATCCCCGATGGCTGCCTGCAGTTCTGGGGCGGCATGGGCTTCACCTGGGAAAACAAGGTGTCGCGGCTGTACCGCGACGGCCGACTCGGTTCGATCGGGGGCGGCGCCGACGAGGTGATGCTGGGCATCCTGGCCAAGGTCATGGGCATCGCCAAGCGTGCACGCAGCTGAGGCACCCGCCATGTCCCACTTGCTGATCGACCGCCAGCCCCTGGGCCCGGGCTGGGTGGAACACTGGGTGCTGAACGACCCGGCCAGCCGCAACGCGCTGACGGCCGAACTGGTGCAAGCCCTGTTGCAAGCGTGCGCCCGGGCCGCGCAAGACACCCCCCTTCGCGCCGTGGTGCTGCGCGGCGCTGGCGGCAGCTTCTGCGCTGGCGGCAGCCTGGGCGGCTTTGCCAGCAGCCTGGGCCAGGCTCTGGCCCCCGGCCAGCCCGACCCGCTGGTGCCCATGAACCGCGAGTTCGGGCAGTTGCTGGAGGCGCTGTGCGCCCTGCCCCAGACCCTGCTGGCCGCCGTGGACGGCCCCGCCATGGGCGGCGGCCTGGGCCTGGTGTGCTGCGCCGACTGGGTGCTGGCCACACCGGGCGCCGTGCTGGCCGCCCCCGAGGTGACCTTGGGCATCGTGCCGGCCCAGATCGCCCCCTTTGTGCTGCGCCGGCTGGGCGACGCCCGGGCCCGCCGTTGGCTGCTCGGCGGCGAGCGCCACTCGGCCGCCCAGGCCCTGGCCGACGGCCTGGTGACCGAGGTGGTGACTGACCTGGAAGCCGGCCTGGCGGCCCGCCTGCTGGCCCTGAGTGCCGCCGCCCCGGGCGCGGTGGCGGCCACCAAGGCCTTGCTGCAAGCCGGGCAGCCGCCCTTGCCGGCCTGGCTGGACCAGGCCGCCCAGGCCTTCGCCAGTGCCTTGCGCGGCCCCGAGGCGGCCGCCGGCCTGCAGGCCTTTGCCCGCAAGCAACCCGCGCCCTGGCGCGCCCCAGATGGAAGTACGAGGGCCTGATGTTCAAACGACTGCTGATCGCCAACCGGGGCGAGATCGCCCGCCGGATCATCCGCACCGCCCGGGCCCTGGGCCTGGAGACGGTGGCCGTGTTCTCCGAACCCGACGCCCAGGCCTTGCACGTGCGTGAGGCCGACCAGGCCTTTGCCCTGGGGGGCGCCAGCTCGGCCGACAGCTACCTTCGGGTAGAACGGCTTTTGGAGGCCGCCCGCGCCACCGGTGCCGACGCGCTGCACCCGGGCTATGGCTTTCTGAGCGAGAACGCCGACTTTGCCCAGGCCGTGCGCGATGCGGGTCTGCACTGGATCGGCCCGCCCCCCGAAGCCATCCGGGCACTGGGCAGCAAGGCCGGTGCCAAGGCCCTGGCCCAGGCCCATGGCGTGCCCTGTCTGCCTGGGTATGCCGGTGAAGACCAGCGCCCCGAGCGCTTTGCCGCCGAGGCCGAACACATCGGCTACCCCCTCATGGTGAAGGCCGTGGCCGGCGGCGGCGGACGCGGCATGCGCCTGGTGAGCGCCCCGGCGCAACTGGCCGCCGCACTGGCCAGCGCCCACAGCGAGGCCCTGGCCGGCTTTGGCGATGGTGGCCTGCTGATCGAACGGGCGCTGCTGCGGCCCCGCCACGTCGAAGTGCAGGTGTTTGCCGACCGCCACGGCCACGCCGTGCACCTGGGCGAACGCGACTGCTCGGTGCAACGGCGCCACCAGAAGATCATCGAAGAAGCCCCCAGCCCCGCCGTGGGCCCCGGCTTGCGCCAGCGCATGGGCGAGTGCGCCGTGGCGCTGGCCCGGGCGGCTGGCTACGTGGGCGCCGGCACGGTGGAGTTCTTGCTCGACGGTGACGACTTCTACCTCATGGAGATGAACACCCGGCTGCAGGTCGAACACCCGGTGACCGAGGCCCTGACCGGGCTGGACCTGGTCGAGTGGCAGTTGCGTGTGGCCCGGGGCGAGCCCCTGCCGCTGCAACAGGCGCAGATCCGCTTCGAGGGCCATGCCATCGAGGTGCGCCTGTGCGCCGAAGACGAGCACTTCCGCCCCCACACCGGCCGCGTGCTGGGCTTTGTCGAACCGCCGGGCGTGCTGCATTTCCAGAACCCCGACGCCCGGGGCGGGCTGCGCTTCGACCATGCGCTTGAAGTGGGCACCGAGGTCAGCCCCCACTACGACGCGATGCTGGGCAAGCTGATCGCCCATGCGCCCACCCGGGATCAGGCCATCGCCCGCCTGCGCCAGGGCCTGGCCGCCACCGTGCTGCTGGGGCTGCCCAGCAACCGGGCCTTTCTGGCTGCCTGCCTGGACCACCCGGAGTTCCGCGCCGGTCAGGCCCTGATCCCCTTCCTGGCTGAGCACGGTGATGAGTTGCGCGCCCAGTTGAGCACCCAGGAGGCCGCGCACCTGAACGGTGCTTGGCCACTGCTGCTGTGGGGGCGGCAAGGGCTGCACAGCCCACTGGCCTGCGCGCTGGAACGCCCCTTGCGCGTGCGCCATCGCGAACGGCTGCACGACTGGCAGGTACGCGAAACCGGCGCCGGCCAGGCCCAGGCCCGGCAGGGCGAGGCCACCCCGCTGCAGATCGGCTTGCAGACGCGGCCCGGTGGCGGCTGGCTGCTGAGCCTGCAAGGCCGCCACCTGAGCGTGCAGGGCGTGGCCCTCGATGCCCGGCGCTGGCATGTGCAGGTGGCCGGCGCAGACCTGTGGCTGGACGATGCCTCGTTCGAGCCCCCCGGGCGGGGGCCCGGCGGAGCCCAGGCCCTGGCGTTGCGCGCGCCCTTCAATGGCCGGGTGATCCGCATCGCGGCCGAAGTGGGCCAGGTGCTGGCCGCAGGCGACGCGCTGGTGGTGATCGAGTCAATGAAGCTGGAGCACAACCTGGCCGCGGCCGGCCCGGCCCGGGTGGCCGAGTTGCTGGTGAGCCCAGGCCAGCAGGTGGGGCCCGGCCAGTGCCTGCTTCGCCTGGAACCGCTCCACACCCCAGCCCAGGAGGCCCAGCCATGAGTGAACGCACCGACGACACCCTGCAGGCCGACCGGACTGCGCTGAGCGATCTGGTGGCCCGCTTTGCCCGCCACGAAATTGCCCCGCACGTGGGCGACTGGGACGCGGCAGGCGAGTTCCCGCGCAGCCTGTACCAGCGCGCTGGCGAGTTGGGCCTGCTGGGCCTGGGCTACCCTGAGGCCTATGGCGGCACCCCGGCCCCTTACGCGCTGCGCCTGTCGCTGTGGCAGGCGCTGTGCCGCCACGGCGGCAGCGGTGGCGTGCTGGCCAGCCTGCTGTCGCACAACATCGGCCTGCCCCCCATCCTGAACCACGGCAGCGAGGCCCTGCGCGAGCAGGTGATCCCGCCGGTGCTGCGCGGCGAGCAGATCGCGGCGCTGGCCATCACCGAGCCCGGCGGCGGCTCGGATGTGGCCGCCCTGCGCACCACGGCGCGGCGCGAGGGCGACCACTATGTGATCGATGGCGAGAAGACCTTCATCACCTCGGGCCTGCGGGCCGACTGGATCACGCTGGCGGTGCGCACCGGCGAGCCCGGCAGCAAGGGTGCAGGGGGCCTCTCGATGATCGTGGTGCCCGGCGCCAGCGCCGGCCTGACGCGCCAGCCCCTGCAGAAGATGGGCTGGCTGTGCTCCGACACGGCGCAGCTGCACTTCGACGGCGTGCGCGTGCCCGCCAGCCACCTGCTGGGCGAAGAAGGGGCCGGCTTTCGCATCATCATGGGCAACTTCAATGCCGAGCGCTTCGGCATGTCGGCCGCGGCACTGGGCTTCAGCCAGGCCTGCTACGACGAGGCCCTGGCCTGGGCGCGCCAGCGCAAGACTTTTGGCGCCGCCCTGGTCGAACGCCAGGTGATCCGGCACAAGCTGGTCGACATGCAGATGCGCATCCACTCGACCGCGGCCTGGCTGGAGCAGGTGGCGGCCCGCGCCGACGCAGGTGACACGGGCCCCGACTGGGTGGCCCAGGTCTGCCTGCTGAAGAACCACAGCACCCAGACCATGCAGTTCTGTGCCGACCAGGCGGTGCAGATCCTCGGCGGCATGGGCTTCATGCGCGGCACGGTCAGCGAACGGATCTACCGCGAGGTCAAGGTGATGATGATCGGGGGCGGCGCCGAGGAAATCATGAAAGACCTGGCCGCACGACAATGGGGCTTATGAGCAAACACCCAGCCCCCCTGCCCCTGGCCTTCGAGCCCGAGTTTGAAACCGGCCTGAAGAAGATCTTCGAGGAGATGATCGTCTTCAACACCGTGCTCGGCCTGAAGATCACCTCGCTCAAGCCCGACAACGTGACCGCGCGCATCGACATGAAGCACGAGCTGATCGGCCACTTCAGCTACAACCGGCTGCACGGCGGCGTGATCGCGTCGGGCCTGGACGCCCTGGCCGGCCTGGCCGTGATGGCGGCCATCGGCGCACGCCACATGGACGAGCCGCCTCTGGAAAGGCTCAAGCGCTTTTCCAAGCTGGGCACCATCGACCTGCGCATCGACTACCTGCGCCCGGCCATTGGCGAATTCTTCACCCTGCATGCCGAGGTGCTGCGCCTGGGCTCACGGGTGGCTTCGACCCGCATGGAGTTCCGCGGCCCCGACGGCACCTTGATGTCGACCGGCACGGCCGCCTACATCGTTTCATAACCCGACGGCATGGCCTCGCCGTGCCGGCGTCACCTCAGGAGACTTCCATGACCCCCAGCGACAAGGCCATCATCACCTGCTCCATCACCGGCGTGCTGACCGACCCCGGCCAGCACCATGTGCCCGTGACCCCCGCCGAACTCGCGGCCGAGGCGCGCCGCGCCTACGACGCCGGGGCCTCGGTGGTGCATGTGCACTTTCGCCAGCAAAGCCCGGGCAAAGGGCACCTGCCCAGCTGGGATCCGGCCGTGGCGCTGGCCTGCACCGAAGCCATGCGCGAGGCCTGCCCAGGCCTGATCATCAACCAGACCACCGGCGTGGTCGGCCCCGACTACCAGGGCCCGCTGGACTGCCTGCGCGCCACCCGCCCCGAGATGGCGGCCTGCAATGCCGGCTCGCTCAATTACCTGAAGGTGCGCAGCAACGGCCAGTGGGCCTGGCCGCCGATGATGTTCGACAACCCCCCGGCCAAGGTGCAGGATTTTCTGGACGTGATGCGCGAAACCGGCACCCTGCCCGAGTTCGAGTGCTTTGACGTGGGCATCGTGCGCTGCGTCGAGATGTATGTGCAGACCGGCATGTACAGTGGCCTGCCCGAGTACAACTTTGTCATGGGCGTGGAGTCGGGCATGCCCGCCGACCCCGATCTGCTGCCCATCCTGCTCAAGCTCAAGTTGCCCGGCGCCCAGTGGCAGAGCACCGTGATCGGCCGCGCCGAGATCTGGCCGGTGCACCGCCGTACCGCCGAGCTGGGTGGCCACCTGCGCAGCGGGCTGGAAGACACCTTTTACCTGCCCACCGGCGAGAAGGTGCAGTCCAACGGACCGCTGATCGAGCAACTGGCCCGCTACGCCCGCGACGCCGGGCGCGAGGTGGCCACGCCAGCCGAAGCCCGCCAGATGCTGGGCCTGAGCGCCACGGCGCCGCTCGCTGTATCAAATTGATTCAACCTTGAAGGGCTTTTCGAGGCCTTGTTTGTCAGCCAGGTGGCACCATATGGCGTTTTGAAGCCGGCAGCCCAATTTTGGGCAACACGCACAGAACGCGCTGCCAGCCGCTTGAAGGAGCTCTTGAACATGATGCTGACTGCCCTTGAACCCTCTGCCGCGAGCCGCACCGGCGCCCACGGGCGGCGCCTGCTGGCCGGCTTGGCGCTGGCCCTGGCGGCGTCCTTCGCCTGGGCCTTGCCCACCCCCAAGGACATCGAACAGGCCGTGAACGCCGGCGAGTACCGGCAGGCCGAAACCCTGCTGCGCGAGGTGATCAAGGAAAAGCCTCAAAGCGCCAAGGCCCAGTACGAACTCGGTGAGGTGCTGGCCCGCGAAGGCCGCAACATCGAGGCCCGCGCTGCCCTGCAAGAGGCCCAGCGCCTGGACCCCTCGCTGAAGTTCGCCTCCAGCCCGCAGCGCTTCAACGACCTGCTCGCCAAGATCCCCAAGACCGATTCGCTGTCGTCAAACGCCCCTGGCGCCTCGCTGGGCAGCCCGGCCGCCAAGCCGGCCCCGACCCACAACACCCCGGCCGTGGTGAGCCAGAGTGCGCCGGCCCCGGCCAACCCGGGTTCCTCGTTTCCCTGGGGCTACATCCTGATCGCGGGCGGTGTGCTGTTCGTGGTCTGGAAGCTGGCCACCCGCGTGCTGCCCTCGCCCAGCCCGGCCCCGGGCATGGCGGCTGACACCGCCTTCGGTCGCGGCCCCGTGGCCCAACCCGGCTACGGCCAGGCAGGCTACGGCCAACCCGGCTACGGTGCCCCGCCCAGCAGCGGCCCCGGCATCGGTGGCGTGGTGCTTGGCGGCCTGGCCGGCGCCGCGGCCGGTTACGGGCTGGCCAAGGTGCTGGAGCACGGCAACGAGGACCGCGGCAACCGCGACTCGGGCGGTGGCGGTGGTGGCAGCAACCTGGGCAGTGGCGGCGGCTACAGCCCGATCGACAACCCGCCAGACTATGGCTCGTTTGATGCCGGCAGTGGCGGCAGCGACTCGTGGGACAGTGGGGGTGGGTCGTCGTCGGACGACAACAACTGGTGATGCAGGGGCATCGCCGACGCTGGCTGGCGATGTGGTTTGCATCGCCGGTCGCGGGTTGAAAGAGCCGGGCTTGCCCGGCTTTTTGTTTTTGAAGCCAGCTTTTGGGTTTGTTGCGGGAATGGCTGATTTGCCTTGTCCACCTGTTGTGGGTTCTTTGTTGCCGCTTCGCTCGGTGCCTTCTGCTCTTTGTTGAAGGGCGGAGGCCGGGGGTTCGTCCCGGCGGCCGAGGCACTTTTCTTTGCTTCGCCAAAGCAAAGTACCCCAAAGAAAGGCGACCCGAAGTCAGGGCCACTTCGTGGTTCCCTGCGCTGCTCGCGCCAGGGGGGTCCCCGCTAAACT